>CAWUSW010000099.1:0-11349 GCA_963925675.1 uncultured Pseudomonadales bacterium | reverse complement strand
GGATGATTTTTCCAGCAAGCCCGACAGCCCTAATGCCTACGGCCTCATTGGCAGAGTGGCCAACGAAATTCAACCAGGTAAACGCATGTTAAGTTCCATGACGCCGACTATCGTGACACGAAATAACAGCCCGGTTCTGTTAACCGGCTCCCCAGGGGGCTCAACAATTATTAACACGGTGTTACATGTTGTTATGAACGTTATTGATCATGGCATGTCCCTTGAAGATGCTGTGGCAAGTCCCCGCTTTCATCACCAATGGCAGCCAGATGTAGTACGTTATGAAATTGGCGCGTTCAGTGATGATGTCGCCAGAGAGCTGGAAGCGATGGGGCATGCCGGGCTCAATGGCTCACGCTTTCCGATCGGTGATGCAAACTCAGTTATGCGCGGTGAGAACTTTATTGAAGGTGTTTCTGATCCAAGGAATGTTGGCGGCGTCGCTGGTTACTGATTGTTGCGCAACTCTTTTGTTATAAGACGTGTTGCAAGACATGTTGTAATACTTGTTTTAATAACATTTTTATTAAATGGCAGCTGATGTGGATCATCATGATATTTGTATCATTGGTGCCGGCGTTATAGGTCTTGCTGTTGCACATAAAATTACCGCTCACCCTGCATTCAAAAATAAAACAGTCGTGTTACTGGAGCAGCATAGGCAATTCGGCCAGGAAACCAGTAGTAGAAATAGTGAAGTTATTCATGCGGGCATATATTATCCAGCAGGCTCTCTAAAAGCTTCCATGTGTGTAAGTGGACGTGAGCAGCTTTATCACTACTGCGAAACTAATCGGATCCCCTTTCGTAAAACTGGCAAATTAATTATTGCAGGCGAAAATCAGGAGCAGGCATTACAGAAATTACACCAGAGGGCACTTGGCAATGATGTGAAAAATCTTGAACTCATTTCTGCGCGTCAGATCAAACTCAGAGAACCTCATATACACGCGCATCATGCCTTGTATTCTCCTGAAAGCGGAATTATAGACAGTCATGCCTATATGCAATCCCTGTTGCACCAGGCAGAAAACAGCGGTTTGATTTTTGCCCCATTAACCACAGCAGGCAGAATTGAACGTCATAGCAATGGTTTTCTTGTAGAGAGTCAGTGTCAGGATAGCGCTTATCAATTTACCTGTTCACAATTGGTTAATGCTGCAGGCCTGAATGCGCAGGAAGTCGCCACTAAAATAGCGGCTTTTCCTGAATCAGAAATACCCACCCAGGCCCTGGTAAAAGGAAGTTATTTCACTCTCCAGGGTAAGTCTCCTTTCCAACATTTGATTTATCCGGTTCCCGAACAAAATTTTAAAGGCCTGGGCATCCATGTCACCCTGGATATGGCTGGGCAGGTAAAATTCGGCCCCGATACTGAAGCGCTTACCAGCATTGATTATTCCATTAACCCGGGCAAGGAAGAAAAATTCAGAGCAGCTATTGCGCAATACTATCCAGCAATTAGTAAGCACACTCTACAGCCTGCCTACTCTGGCATCAGGCCCAAGCTCATCTCGAAAAATGGCGCCGCAGATTTTGTTATCCAGGATGGCAAAACGTTTGCTTATGATGGTCTTGTACAATTGTTCGGTATTGAGTCGCCGGGACTTACTGCCAGTCTTGCAATCGGTGATGCAGTAACAGAAATTTTATACCGGTAATCCAGCACAGCCTGTCATAGACGCGCTGCTTAACGACTTGCCACAGATTACATGGCAAAAACCTGGCGGCATGGATTTTCCTTGGCAGGCAAGGCGCTTTTCAGCCTGTTTTTATATTTATTGTCATTGTCATTAAAACGTACACCAAAACCCTGTACTTTGTTTTCCTGAGTATGCTTTGGTGTTATCCAGATTATCGTGGCATCTATGGCCATTTTGGAGGCATGATCGAACAGGGTAATCATTAAAAACACCTGATCACCAATTGCTGCATCAGCATCCCCAGGGACGAACAATCCCCCGTTTTTTATGTAGGGCATATAGATTTTTTCAAGGGTATGAGTATCCCTGATATGCAGGCGGAAAATGTTTTTCTTTGATTGCGTACGATGACCTTCAGACATAAAACACTTTCCCTGTGAGTTCTATTATTTATCAACGCGCCATCGATGCCCAGTTGAAAAATAATGATTCCAGCACAAGCATTCTGTTCGGGTTGGATGTGCTGTTTATTACGCGGCGTGCTGTTAACAGCTCCTGATAAAATTCATGCAATGCCTTCAGTCTAGTACCACTCTCAAAAAAAGCAGCAAGTGATTGCAGGTCATGGTCATGCAAAGGAGATTCACTATTTGCTGGCCCCATTTGATTGTGGATCACAATGTCTGAAGAGCAAAGCATCAACGCTTCAATATTGTCTTCAAGGCTGTAATGTTCACATTGGCTTGCTGCTTCGGCAATGTTCATTTTTCCCTGTAGCAGTTTCTCCAGTACAGTATGTAAAACGCTTCGATCATGTAGAGCATCGTCATCGGCAAAATGAAGTGCACGTAAAGGAATGTTATTGGCGATGCGTAATAGTTCGGCGGCAGATGCTCTGACATTTTTTGATTCAAGCCAGGGTATTGAGAGCTCTGGCGAAGGACGGTTGAATTTTTTCAAATGACAGCGACTGCGAATGGTTGCCATTAAAAGTGCAGGCTGATGCGAAACAAGAATTAACAAAGTATTGTCCGAGGGTTCTTCCAGTACTTTTAATAAAGCATTAGCGCTGTTGGTATTTAGTGCCTCGGCAGGTTCTATGATAATAATTTTATACCCTCCCCGTGAGGATGTTTTGGAAATAAAATTTATCGTCTCACGAATCTGCTGGATTTTAATTTCACTGGAATCTTCTGGTTGAATCAATTTCAGATCAGGATGCGTTCCTGCCGACAGCAGCTGGCATTCACGACATTCACCACAGACATCGTTACCACGAGTATTGGTACAGAGCAGGTAATGGGAAAAATGCTTCGCAAGGAGAAGTTTACCCAGTCCCTGTTGTCCGCCAAACAGATAAGCATGGGCAAGTTTATTCGACTCTTTTAGAGCGACCAGTTGCCTGAAATCGTCCTTCATCCACGGAAGTAATTCGCTTGTGTTCTCAGCCAGGCTCATTTCGGTGTACTTAACATGGAATCAAAATGTGAATTAAATGCGTTTATTATTTGGCGGCTCACTTCGTCAATGCTGCCTGAGGCATTAATAAGCTTTCTTGAATCAGGGGTCATTTTGGCAAGCTGCCTGAATCCTTCTCTTACCAGAGATTGATATTCCAGACCTTTCTGCTCAAATCTGTCTTCTTTACCACCGCGGGCACCAGCCCTGACCAATGAAATCCCGGGATCCAAATCGAGGATTATGGTCAGATCCGGACAGAAATCACCCAGTACTTCCTGATGAACTCTTTCCACAAGATCAAGTCCAAGCTTGCCAGCAACACCCTGGAAGGCTCTTGAGGAATCTGCAAAACGGTCCGATATTACCCAGGTTCCTCTTTTCAGGGCGGGCCAGATTGTCTCTACCAGGTGCGAACGGCGGGCGGCATAGATCAGCAAAAGCTCAGTCATGTCATCCCAGCGATTTACTTCTCCTTCGACAATCAAGCGTCTGATTTCTTCAGCGCCTGGCGACCCTCCTGGCTCCCGAGTCAGGATTACATCAAGTCCGGCATCTTGCATGGCTTTTAAAAGCAATTGGCTTTGTACGCCTTTACCGGCACCATCAACTCCTTCCAATACGACAAAGCCGGCATTGTTGTTTTCAGACACCATAGTGCACCTTTTAAATTCTCTACTGCGTATTACTCAACTGATACTGTTGCACTGCCTGTTCATGCTCTTGCAGAGTACTGGAAAAATAATGACTTCCGTCTCCGCGGGCAACGAAATACAGTGTATCACCCTGCCCCGGATGGAGGCTGGCAGCAATCGCTTCCCTGCCGGGCAAGGCAATAGGCGTTGGCGGTAACCCGGAGTTCATATATGTATTATAAGGGGTGGCTGTGCGTAAATCTGTACGGGTTAAATCCCCGTCATAGGATTCTCCCAGGCCATAAATCACCGTTGGATCAGTTTGCAAACGCATACCCTGATTTAAGCGACGAATAAAAACGCCCGCTATCTGTTCCCTTTCTGAAGCAAGCCCTGTTTCTTTTTCTATAATTGACGCCATAATCAGCGCATCATATGGGTTGTTGTATGGCAGTCCTACATCCCGTCCCGGCCACTCTTCAGCAAGAACGTCTTGCATTGTTTCAGCGGCTCGCTCAATTAGTGCCCGGTCCGTTGCCCCTCTGCTGAAATTATACGTATCGGGAAAAATCAGACCCTCAGGATATTTTTCCGATTGCAGCAGGGACTGTAGGGCAGATTTAAGTTCGGATTGATTGTCTGATGCAAGAGTACTGGTCACCATTGGATGGCTCTGTATAGCATCAAGAGCCTGAATCAGTGTCCAGCCCTCTACAAGTACCACCTGATAAACAATGACCTGTCCTGCAATCATTTTTTCCAGCAGGTCCAGAGCGCTCATCCCTTCAGTCAACTGGTAATCCCCTGCCTTGATGGTATTTGCTTTCCCTGACAACCTGCCGTACAGCCTCAGGTCAAAAGGATATTCAATAAGTCCATCCGCGGCCAAACTGTTTACTATCCGGTTAAAAGTAGAACCGGCTTCCACCTCAATGCGATATTCATTTTCCAATTGCTCATTCAGCTGCTCATTCATTTCGGCAGTAAACTGCAAGGGTGCATTGATATGCTGGATAAAAAATATTCCGCGTACAAGCGTGCAGGCCACTAAAATGTAAACCCACAGGAGTATGCGTTTTTTATTTAGCTGCATCAGGGTTCTTCAGCAAATCAGTGAATAGATTGTTGGCACGGTGGTAAAAAACTCGATTGTCCGGCTCAACAGCAAACATGGAAACCACGCCAGCAGAGAATATATTTTTCACCGGCCAGACACCAAAAACACTGTTACAGAGAAAAACTTCATCCGCATTTAAAAGCCTGGTCAGCGAACACTCTCCAGTCTCAAGAACGCCATCAATATGTTCGCTCAAATAATTACGCATAATTCCGGCAACACCACACTGATCCAGAGAAGGAGTATAAAGTTGTCCGGACTCCGCCCAGAATATATTGCTGCGGGTCCCTTCAATAACATTGTCATTCATATCGAGCATTATGCCTTCCATGAAATTACCTTCTGGCCATTCCTGTGAAGCCAGCACCTGTTCAAGTCGATTCAGGTGTTTAATACCTGCCAGGGAGGGCTGGATTGCCAGGCGCTGCTGACAAACAAAAACATCCACACCTGCCTCAGCAGACTGGTCGCCATAATCAGGCATGATGTGAAAACTGAGAACGCGGGTTGTGTCATTATTATTAGCGGGGCGATATCCCCTTCCGCCAAGTCCCCTGCTTACTATAATTTTTAACACTCCCTGAACAGGGAAATCGGTGGAGCGTTGTGAAATTTCTTGCTCTAGCAACTTGCGATTTAACGGGATCTTTAATCTTTCTGCACCGTGCTCAAGTCGATCAAGGTGTGCATTAATCAGAACCGGCTGATGCCCATGGATGAGAATAGTTTCAAAAACCCCATCACCGTAGGCAAAGCCTCGATCATTGATGGCAATGGTGTCCTGGTCTGAGCCATTGACAGACATTATTATTTCCTCAGATTCTGCTAAAGATGAGGCTGCCGTTGGTACCGCCGAAGCCGAAGGAATTGCTCATGACCGCATCCATTGGAATGTCTCGGGCGACATTAGGTACATAATCCAGATCACAGCCTTCACCAGGCTGTTCAAGATTAATGGTTGGTGGCGCAATGTTTTCCAATAAGCTCTTGATGGAGAAGATAGCTTCAATGGCACCTGTGGCCCCCAGAGAATGACCAAGCATGGATTTGATTGAGCTAATGGCAAGATGCTTGCTGTGTTCGACAAAGACACTCTTGATTGCCATGGTTTCAGCCTGGTCACCGGCATTAGTGGAAGTGCCATGTGCATTAATATACTGAAGCTGATCACCATTGAGACCAGCATCGGCCAGAGCATGTTTCATGCAGGCAGCTGCCCCAGCTCCATTTTCCGAAGGTGAGGTAATATGGTAGGCATCCCCGCTCATACCAAAACCTGCTACTTCAGCGAGTATATTGGCTCCTCGTTTTTTAGCTGCTTCATATTCTTCAAGCACCAGGATGCCGGCGCCATCGCTTAAAACGAAACCGTCCCGATCAGCATCCCAGGGTCTGCTGGCTCGTTGTGGATCATCATTGCGTGTAGACAAAGCGCGAGCTGCACAGAAGCCCGCCAGGCCGGCCTTGGCAACTGATTTTTCTGCGCCGCCGGCAACCATGGCATCAGCATCGCCATAGGCAATCATCCTGGCTGCCATGCCAATACAATGTGTCCCTGTTGTGCAGGCTGTGGAGATGGCAATATTTGGCCCCTGAAGATTAAACTCAATAGACAGAGAGCCGGAGATCATATTGATTATTGAGCCAGGCACGAAAAATGGGGACACCTTACGCGGTCCGCTGGTTCTAATTAACTCAACAGTGTTTTCAATGTTTGTGATGCCACCGATACCGGAGCCAATGGCGACTCCGACGCGTAAAGGTGCGTAACCTGCATCGGCTAATCCGGCGTCAATTATTGCCTGCTTTCCGGCTGCAATGCCGTAATGAATAAATTCATCCATGCGGCGGGCTTCTTTTAAAGGCATATAATCTTCGACGTTAAAATTTTTGATCAGGCCGCCGAACCGCGTGCTGTAGGCGGAAACATCAAATTGATCTATTTCAGAAATACCACTTTTACCAGCTTTCAAGCCTTCCCAGGTTTCCTGGACACTGTTGCCTAATGGGGTTATTGCCCCCATCCCGGTAATTACTACTCTTCTTTTGGACAATTGGAAATCCTCTGGAACTAAATGCCTGACGGTTAACTATACTGAATTATTTTGTGTTTAAACAACGACGAAGATAGATTATTAAAATATACCTTATCTAAAATCCGCCCAATAAAAAAGCTACTCCCGGGCATACCGGAAGTAGCTTTAATTATTCTCAGAACCTTAAACTAAAACCTTGAATTACAGGTGATCGTTTATATAGCTTATAGCCAGTTGAACTGTTGTAATTTTTTCAGCTTCCTCGTCAGGAATTTCAGTTTCAAACTCTTCTTCCAGGGCCATTACAAGTTCTACAGTATCAAGAGAGTCAGCTCCCAGATCTTCAACAAAAGATGATCCAATATTTACTTCTTCTTCTTTAACTCCAAGCTGTTCGGCGACAATCTTCTTTACTCGTTCTTCAACGCTACTCATATTATTCCTAGCTCCTGGTAACAATAGTTATTTTTATAAGTAAATAATGAATATTTTAAAATAATAAAAAAGCAATAAACTCAATAAATGGACAATTTGTTAATGGTTTATGAACCGATGTTGAGCGCAGTTTACCGTAACTTAATTAATTATGTAATGTTAAAAAACCTTTAATTTTAACCTAGGGAAAATCCTTGTTTTTCCCGCTCCGGTTTGATATTAACGGCTTTTAGTTCATATACATACCACCGTTTACATGGACTGTCTCACCACTTATGTAGCCGGCTTGATCTGACGCAAGAAATGCCACTACAGATGCTATTTCTTCTGGCTTCCCATAGCGACTCAGTGGGATTTTGCTGAGCAGGTTTTCTGTTTGTTCCTCTGATAATTCACGGGTCATATCAGTGTCTATAAATCCCGGAGCAACCGCATTCACGGTAATTCCTCTGGATCCTATTTCCATAGCCAATGCCCTGGAAAAGCCTTCAAGTCCCGCTTTCGCTGCAGCATAGTTGGACTGGCCTACGTTACCGCTGGAACCTACTACGGAGCTGATGCTTATTATGCGTCCCCACCGGGCTTTGGTCATACCCCGGACCATTGCTTTAGTCATGCGGAAAATTGAACTCAGATTAGTATTAATAACCTGATCCCACTCATCGGTCTTCATACGCATCAGTATGTTGTCTCGGGTAATACCGGCGTTGTTGACCAGAATATTGACACTGCCGTACTCGTCCTGGACCTTTTTGGTAAACTCGGCAACAGACTCTTCTGAAGAGACATCCAGGCAGTAACCTTTACCGGTAATACCTGCTTCAGACAGATAGGCAGTAATTTTTTCTGCGCCCGCCTCGGATGTTGCTGTTCCCAGGACAATGGTAGTTTTACCCAGTTCAAGGGCGATTGCTTTACCAATACCCCTGCTTGCACCTGTCACCAGGGCTATTTTTTTTGTTTCATCATTCATGGGAACTGTCCTTTTAATGTTAGGGGCGTGGACTAAGCCAAAGCATCCAGCAGGCTGGCACAATCATTAACCGTCATGACAGCCATTTCCGGTTGAATCCGCTTATTAAGTCCAGCCAGTACTCGTCCTGGCCCAAATTCAGCTACCTGCGTGATACCGAGATCCGAAAATTTATTGATGGTGTCCACCCAAGGGACGCAATTGTAGATCTGGGAAACCAGATTCTGCCGAATCTGATCGGGGTCAGAGACACTTTCCAGACCATAATTCTGTATAACGGGTATTTGAGGAGAATTGAATTGAACGGCCTTCAGATCGAGAGAGAACTTCTCAGCAGCTGGTTTCATCAGAATTGAGTGAAATGGTGCGCTTACCGGTAAAGGCAGTACCCTTTTGGCACCGGCTTCCTTGCAAAGCTCACTGGCTCTGGCAACAGCATTGGTGTGCCCTGAAATAACGACCTGTCCCGGTGAGTTGAAATTAACTGCGGCTACTTCTTCACCTTCTTTTGCCTGTGCACAGGCAAAGACTACTTTTTCATCATCGAGTCCAACAATAGCAGCCATACCCCCTTCGCCGATCGGCACGGTAGTCTGCATATACTGACCTCTTTTCTGAACCAGGCCAACAGCGTCGGTAAAGGAAAGTACTCCTGCACATGTCAGTGCAGAATATTCGCCCAGACTATGGCCTGCCATGATCGCCGGATCAAAGCCACCCTTTGCCTTCCAGAGCTGCCAGATAGCGACTGAGGCAGTTAAAATAGCGGGTTGTTGGATGTCAGTCTTGGCAAGATCGCCTTCAGGGCCGCCTTGTATCAGGGCCCAGAGGTCATAACCAAGCACATCACTTGCCTGGGTAAAAGTCTCAATGACCTGAGCATGTCCCGCTGCAAGATCAGCAAGCATGCCGACTTTCTGGGAACCTTGTCCTGGAAAAATAAAACCTGTGTGACTTGGATTCATTGGGTTTATTCCCCTTGTGGGTAACTAATCAGAGGTTCCCCGGACTATAAAAACAGAAAGCAGCCTTAATGGGGCTGCTTTCTATAATACCTATAACTATATCTTCCACTTTCCGCAGCTAGTGCAGCAGGGAAAAGGTTCAGTCTTCGTTATTTCGAACGATCTGTCTGCCTTTGTAAAAGCCATCAGGAGTCATGTTATGACGCAGATGTCTTTCACCCGTTTCGGCATCAGTTGAAATAGTCGCTGTGCCAAGTGAATCGTGACTGCGACGCATGCCGCGTCTGGATCGTGAAACTTTGCTTTTTTGTACGGCCATGGTTCTTACCTCGGTTGTATTCTGTTAGTCGTTTTGTTCAGTATTCTTTTTAAGCTCTTGTTTAAGCTTTTCCAGTGCTTCCAGCCCTTTAATTGAAGACTGATTGCCAAGTGAGCTGTCAGTTGACTTCTGCTCTTCCCGGGCCTGATCATGAATGATGTTCAAATCCTTGCTGCAATCTTCATTGCCATGACTGGCAACAATGGGCAAGCTCAGTATCAGCTCATCCTCTATCAGCGACAACAAGTCCAGTTCACCTTCGTCACACAGGATCACTTCAAGTTTCTCAAGCGGATCAGAGCTGGATTCTGAAATCTTCTCTGCATCCGAATCGCTGTCAGCGACTTTAACTGCGATCTCGGATAAAAGATTTATCGCAGTTGCTTCAAGACAGCGCTGGCATGCCATATTGACGTCTGCCTTTACGCTGCCGGAGATTGAGCAAAATCCCGCCTCATCCCTGTCAAAGCTTAAACTTACCTCAACCTGTCCTTGATCATCATACAGGTACTCACTTAAGCGCAGGAGTTTACCTAGAGGTAAAGTGCTATTAATTGAAGCATTCCTGTTACACAATTTGCGCGGCAACACACGCTCTGGAAACGGCTCAATTGACATAGGCGCGCATGATAGGCATGAAGGGCCTTCCTGTCAAAGAAATTAACCATTTTTCCCCTGAAACTCATTGATTATACTTGGATTGTTATGAATCTTGTTTTGGCATCTTCCTCCCCTACCCGTATTAAAATTCTCAAGCAGCTGCGTCTGCCATTTACCAGCTGCACTCCTGGAATAGATGAAAGCCCCTTAAGCGACGAATCAATAGTAGATTTTGTTGCACGATTGTCTGTAGAAAAGGCACGCGCCGTAGCTACAAAATTCCCCGATAGCCTGATAATTGGCTCTGATCAGGCCTGTTCACTACAGGGTTTGATTCTGGGTAAACCCCCTAATGCAGAAGCTGCCTTTAAGCATTTGAAAATGTGTTCCGGGAACTGGGTAGAATTCCAAACTGGGCTTGCGCTTATTAATTCCGCAAATGGCAAGGAACACGCCACCGTGGAGTCATACCGGGTCAAATTTCGATCCTTAAGCGATGAAGAGATAACGGCCTATATTCGCCTGGACCAACCGCTGGATTGTGCCGGCTGTTTCAAGCTTGAAGAAGCCGGTATTACCCTGTTCGAGGCTCTTGATGGCAGTGATTACAATACCTTGCTGGGTTTGCCACTGATTGCCCTGGTAAGCCTGCTGAGAAAGGAAGGGCTTAATCCCCTGCTTGCCGCAAGAGACTGACAGCTGCGGAAAACTGGGTATCCCAGGGCGCGGATACAGTAAGTTGCTGCCCGCTTTCAGGATGTGCAAGGCTTAATTGCGCAGCATGGAGGCAAAGTCTTTTAATTCCCCTGTCTGCAAACTGTTTTCTTGATGTATCCCGAGAATATTTTGCATCACCGATGATGGGACAGCCGGTTAATTGCGTGTGGACACGGATTTGATGCGTTCTCCCTGTACTCGGGCTTGCCTTGATTAATGTAGCATCTGCAAATCGTTCGAGTATGGCAAAGTGAGTCAGAGCTGTTTTACCTTCTGTCGAGACCACCACATAGCGCTCACCATTGCTGGCTTCCTGCCTTAATAAGGGGGCATCCACTTAATAACCACCATGAACCAAACTGAACAGACGTTTGCTCGACCAAATTACGTGAAGGCGATTGCGGGAACCATCGCCGGAGCAGTGTTGGGCTATCTGGGATTTTTGCTGATG
>CAWUSW010000098.1:0-3601 GCA_963925675.1 uncultured Pseudomonadales bacterium | reverse complement strand
TCTCTATCTGCTTTTGCTGGTAGCGTTAGGCCTTGGCTGGGGTCTGGGCAGGCGTGCCCGATTCAATTCTGCGCCAAAATCTTCAGGGCCTTACAGAAATCTGCCTGCAGAGGATTATTTCATTGGTTTAAATTATTTACTCAATGATGAGCCAGATGATGCGATTGATCTTTTTATGGACGCCCTGGAAGTTAATTCAGGAACTCTGGAAACCCACATGGCATTAGGAACCTTACTGCGTCGGAGAGGAAAGGTAGATCGATCCATTGCTGTCTATCAGGACTTGCTTGGACAAAATAGTTTTTCTAATGTTGAAATGAACAAAATCAAAATTAATCTGGTGCAAAGTTATATTGCTGCAGGATTGTTGGATCGCGCAGAAAACCTGCTTGAAGAACTCAGGCAGGAAAAAGGTGGGATCAAGGTAGAGGCATTAATGCATTCTGCCAATGTTTATCAAATTGAAAAAGACTGGCTCGAGGGAGTGAAGGTGCTGTCCGAATTGTTAAGGGTTTGTGCTCCTAAACAGCGCCTTAAATACCAAAACCTCGCGTCACATTTTTATTGCGAATTGGCAGAAGAAACCCTGGCAAAAGAACATTTATCTCGCTCCAGAGAGTTTCTGCAGCTGGCTTCTGGCATGGATAAAAACAATGTAAGAGTCAGCATGTTGCGAGGTAAACTTGAAGACCTTTGTGGAAATTATTCACAAGCAATTAAAAGTTATTTACAGGTAAAAAAACAGGACTCTGGTTTTATGGCGGATGTTTTTCAGCCATTGATTGCGTGCTATATAAAAGCAGGCAAAGAGAAAAGCCTTAAAAAGTTTATTAAAGCCAGTATCACAGAAGAAACCAATATATCAGTTTTGCTTGGCCTGGCAGAATATTTGCAACATGAACAAGGCGATCTGGCTGCCAGAAAATTCATTCTTGAAAAGCTAAATCGAAAACCTTCACTGCGACTTTTATTGCAATCCATGAATTATGGCGCTGAACTTTCCGATAATGAGGAAGGTGTAGATGACGCAGCAAGTAAAAGCGATGCGCAGTTACCGCGACAGGTTTTAGCTGAATATGTGGAGAGTAAAGCGCAATATCAGTGCGGCAATTGCGGGTTCGAATTAAAAAGCCTGCACTGGCTGTGCCCGAGCTGCTCACACTGGGGAACAGTGAAGCATGTGAAAGGTATTCTTGGTGAATAGCATGACGAGTGAGGAGTATTAACAATATGGCAAATGATACACAGGGTGTAAGCCGGATAGAAAAACCGGTAATTGTTGCACTGGATTTTTCAGATGCACGGGCCGCCAGCGCCTTGGTAGAAAAACTCGATCCCGCACTTTGTCGAGTAAAAGTGGGTAAGGAGTTGTTTACTCGCACTGGACCAGATTTCGTACGTGGGCTGATATCACAGAAATTTGATGTATTCCTGGATCTTAAGTATCACGATATACCCAATACTGTTGCCGGTGCGGTAGCTGCCGCTGCTGAGTTAGGCGTGTGGATGGTTAATGTGCATGCAAGTGGTGGCAGAGCAATGCTTGAGGCCGCACGTAAGGCCTTGCCGCAAAATGGGGATACATTGCTTATTGCTGTCACTGTTCTCACCAGTATGGGGGAAGAAGACCTGCGTGAGATAAATATACCCGTTAGTCCTGATGAGCAGGTTAAGACACTGGCAAGATTAAGTGCTGATTGCGGCCTTGATGGTGTAGTTTGTTCTGCCAGGGAAACGGCAGTTCTCCACCAGGACCTGGGTGATGATTTTCTCCTGGTAACACCAGGAATCAGACCAGCAGGGGATAGTCTTGATGATCAGAAACGGGTAATGACGCCTGCTGAGGCGATTCAAAGTGGTAGTAATTATCTGGTTATTGGCCGCCCGGTAACGCAGGCGCAAGACCCGACAGCAAAACTTCATATGATCATGGATGAAATTAACGGCAATAATTGAATTCTCTGCTACATTGATTCCAGCAGCATTTTGCTGCGATTAAATTTGGAATAATGGAAGGGGATCAAAGTCCCCAATGCAAAGGAGGCATAGCAATGAAATATTGCGAATTCAGACGCTTATTAAATCTCACAACATCAGTAATCTTTAGCCTGTTAATGGCAGTATCCTTGTCCAGTTTTGGTCAAGAGAATAGTGATTCAACAGGTCCGGTGAGTGTGGAAGTAGAGCAGGTTAATATCAACCATGCGGATGCAAACACTATTGCCCGTGTGCTGGACGGCGTTGGGCTAAGCAGGGCTGAAGCTATTGTAAATTTCCGGGAAGAGTATGGAGATTTTGTTGATGTTGAAGATTTGCTTCTGGTTAGAGGCTTGGGGGAGGTCACTCTTCGGAATAATCAGGACAGGATTAGTTTTGACTAGCGTTTTCAGATACTGAAAAAAGGCGTCCAAGGGCGCCTTTTTTTATGTAACAATCAGCAATCTTGCTTTGCATAATTATTGGCTAACTGTCAGTAACTCTGAACCAATAATTAATTAACAGAAAACCTAAAAGCCACTCTGCATGAATGATTACTTTTTTTTACCGCTTGTTTTTGTTCTCTCTTTTTTGGGGACATGGGGGATTATATGCCTGTCAAAAGGCCGCCACTGGCTGGATATCCCGAACGATAGAAGTTCTCACACCGCGCCAACGCCTACAGCTGGTGGAGCAGCTTTTGTTGTGGTTTTTTTAGTGGCTAGCCTGATACGTTTTAATGAGCTTGATCCAGGCTTTAATTACCTCGCAATTTTATTTTTAGCATTTTGTATTGCAGTGATGGGATTGGCTGATGACATTGTTCAGCTAGGTATTGCTCCAAGAATTATTTCCCAGTTTGTCGGAGTATTTGTAGTGCTGGCAATTTTTGGTGTACCAGTTATTCCTGTGTTCAGTATTAATCTTGATTTGGGCTGGCCTGGATATCTTTTATTGAGTCTGGCCTTTCTTTGGTTTATCAATTTATTTAATTTTATGGATGGGATTGATGGCTTTGCCGCATCTGAAACACTGTTTATTTGTCTGGCTTTCCTGCTGCTTACTTTGTTTGACGATGGCGCGATTAACGGGACCGGGGTAACGACGATGCTGCTCATTCTGGCGGCAAGTGTTAGCGGCTTTTTGTTATTAAACTTTTCTCCGGCAAGAATATTCATGGGGGATACTGGGAGTTATTTTCTGGCCTTTATTCTAGGTGTTTCAGCCTTGGCCAGTACTGCTCAGGGAGCCACGAATATTTGGGTATGGTGCATTCTTGCTGGCGCTTTCATTATTGATGCGACTTACACCCTGTTCAATAGAGTGGGTAAAAGGGAAGTCTGGTATTACGCACATCGAACCCATGCTTATCAATTACTCGCTCGTCATCTTCAAAGCCACGGTAAAGTAGTTTTGCTGCTAAGCTGTGTTAATTGTTGCTGGTTATTACCCTTGGCATGGTTATCGCATACGCGGCCACAATGGGGCTTATTGCTGACAATAGCGGCCTGGTTACCCTTATTGTTGCTGGTTAGACAAATAAGCGGTGCAATAAAGTTTAATGAGCCTGTTGAATAAGGCATTAAATGCAGATTTTGCAAAAAAGCACACAAAAAAGCACACA
>CAWUSW010000097.1:0-4487 GCA_963925675.1 uncultured Pseudomonadales bacterium | reverse complement strand
ATGATTTCAGTTTTCTATATCAGCATTTATGTTTTAATCGGGACATGCCGATATTGCGAATAAATATGGAGTATTTTTAAATGACAGTGCGTCAGTTTTTTGTGATTTCCTGCTTTGTTGGACCACTACTAACACTGGTTTTATCCAGGTACTGGCCTCCCGTTTTGTGGTTATTCGTATTATTGGGGCCTTATATTTGTGTTGGTATATACGATATTGCGCAAAAAAAACGCACTATCCTGCGCATTTATCCGGTAATAGGTCACATTCGCTATCTGTTTGAGTATATCCGTCCGGAAATACAGCAATATTTTGTCGAGTCAGATCTTAATGGCACGCCGATCCCCCGTGAATTTCGCAGCCTGGTTTATCAACGCGCCAAGAGACAAACCGACACGCGTCCCTTTGGTACCATTATGGATACCTATAAAAGTGGCTATGAATGGATTAGTCATGCCATGGTGCCCCTGCATCTGGAACCTGAAACCCTGCGCCAGGATTTTGGCGAAATACACTGCAGCAAACCCTACTCCGCATCCCCCCTGAATATATCAGCCATGAGTTACGGCTCTCTGAGTAAAAATGCAGTGATGGCTTTGAATCGCGGTGCCAGCCTGGGCAGTTTTTTTCAGAACACCGGAGAGGGTGGATTAACCGACTATCACCGCAAATATAGCGGTGACATCGTCTGGCAAATTGGCACCGGCTATTTTGGCTGCCGCAATGACCTGGGACAATTTGACCCTGAGCTGTTTGCTCAAAAAGCCTGTGAAGATCAGGTCAAAATGATTGAAATTAAAATCTCCCAGGGCGCCAAGCCCGGGCATGGCGGAATGCTTCCAGGGGCGAAAGTATCAGAAGAAGTGGCGCTTATTCGCCATGTAGAAATTGGCAAGGATGTCATTTCACCGCCCTATCATTCCGCCTTTTCCAGTCCTATGGAATTGATGAATTACATTGTTCAGCTCAGAGAGCTTTCTGGCGGAAAACCGGTAGGATTCAAACTTTGTCTGGGTAAAAAATCAGAATTTCTGTCTATTTGCAAAGCCATGCTGGAAACCGGTATTACCCCTGACTTCATCACGGTTGATGGCGGCGAAGGAGGGACAGGTGCCTCACCTATTGAACTGACCAATTCTGTTGGCACTCCGGTTCGTGAAGGCCTTTCATTTATTCATAACTCTCTGCTCGGTATTGGTTTGCGGGATCGGATAAAAATTATTGCAGCAGGAAAACTGATTTCTGCATTTCATATGTTGCGCCTGGCAGCCCTTGGCGCCGATGCCGTAAATTCTGCCCGCGGCATGATGTTTGCCCTGGGCTGCATTCAGGCCCGACAATGTAATACAGATAAGTGCCCTACCGGCATTACTACCCAAGATCCCGCACGCTATAAAAGGCTCGATGTTACCGACAAGGGCGTCAGAGTGTTTAACTATCATCAGGCCACTGTGAAAATGTTGGCTGAATTGGTCGGTCTGCTGGGCGTGACTTCCCTGACAGATGTTAAACCCTGGCACATCAACCGGCGCATCAATCAACATTCAGTCCAAACCTACGCAGATATTTATCCGGAAATGGAATCAGGATTCTTACTCAGTGACGCCACCATGTCAGATGAATGGAAAAGGGATTGGGACCGGGCTGATAGTGGGAAGTGGTAAAATCGGAAGCAGGATGCATCTTGTCTCTTGCCCCTCCCCTATTCAGTTCTGTAAACTGCCCCCCCGCATTCCGGAAAAATAATGAAAATCATCCCATTCCCAATCCAAGAAGCCCGGGAACCCCTCCACATCCCCTTCTTCTCCTCCAGTGTCGCAGCGGGCTTCCCTTCGCCCGCAGATGACTATATTGAAGCTAGTCTGGATATGAATGAATATCTGGTAAAACATCCCAGTGCCACCTTCCTGGCCCGCGCCTCAGGTGACTCCATGACCGGCGCCGGCATCCTCGACGGCGCCCTGCTGGTAGTAGATAAATCCATCACCCCAAAAAGCGGACACACCGTGATTGCCGCCATCAACGGCGAGCTAACCTGCAAAATTCTGGATATAGAACACCGCCTGCTACGCGCAGCCAACCCCAGCTACCCCTCAGTGTCCCTGGATGAAGATATGGATTTATTAATTGAAGGCGTGGTGGTCCATGCCATCAACCCCATGACCAACCACACGTAGGCCCGATAAGCGCAGCGATATCCGGCAATACCTGCACCATTGTAGGAGGGACTTCAGTCCCGAAGAAAGGGGCTGCGTTCTTCGCGGTTGAAACCGCTCCTATGGGTGGGGGGAATTTAATCCTGCATTTTAAGGGCGAAATTAACCTCATATTTAGTTCCACTCAATTTCCATTGATTTTAAATATTCTGCGACGCAATATAAGCTGATAATTCACTCATCCAAGCGCATATTATGACTATCTTCGACAGTTTCCTGATCAAGAACGGCAGCTATATCAATGGCAAATGGCAGAGTAAAAGCTCGGCCACTTTTGATGTATTCAACCCGGCTGATGGCAGCAATATCATGATGCTGACTGATGCCAGCGATGAAGACATGCTCGATGCTATTGCCGCTGCTGATGCCGCATTACCTGCCTGGCGCGCCAGGACTGCCAAGGAACGCGCGAATATTCTGCGCCACTGGTATGAGCTGATCATGGAATATCAGGAAGAGCTAGCCCTGATCATGACCATGGAACAGGGCAAGCCATTGGCGGAAGCACGTGGGGAGATTGCCTATGGCGCCAACTATATTGAGTGGTTTGCCGAAGAAGCCAAGCGCATTTATGGCGACACCATCCCCGGCCCCTCCCCTGACAAACGTATTGTAGTGATCAAACAGCCGGTGGGTGTGGTTGCCACCATCACCCCGTGGAATTTTCCCAGCTCGATGATTACCCGCAAGGTGGCCCCCGCTCTGGCAGCTGGCTGTACGGTGATTAGCAAGCCTGCCAAGGAAACGCCGTTATCCGCTATTGCCCTGGTAGTGTTGGCTGAAGAGGCTGGCATTCCTGCCGGTGTCTTTAATATGGTGATCACCAGCCGCTCACGCGAAGTGGGCAATATTATTTGCGCCGATGAACGTATCGCTAAAGTCTCCTTTACCGGCTCAACCGCTGTCGGTGGCAAACTGCTTGAGCAATGTGCCAGCACCATTAAGAAAACCAGCATGGAGCTTGGTGGCAATGCCCCGTTTATTGTTTTTGACGATGCCGATATCGACTCCGCCATTGAGGGCGCAATGGTGTCCAAGTTCCGCAATGCCGGCCAGACTTGTGTGTGCAGTAACCGCATCCTGGTGCAGGAAGGCATCTATGATGAATTTGCCGAAAAACTCACCGCCAAGGCGAAAGAATTACACCAGGGCAATGGCACGGATGAAGATGTGAACATTGGGCCGTTGGTCAACGCCCCTGCGGTTGCTGCCATGGAAAAACTGGTACAAGACGCGGTGGATTCCGGTGCCAGGATTGACCTGGGAGGAAAGCGCAGCGAGCTGGGTGAATGTTTCTTTGAGCCCACAGTACTGACCAACGTCACCATGGCGATGGACGTCGCTGCCCATGAAATCTTTGGCCCTATTGCCCCGCTGATCAAATTCAGCACTGAAGAAGAAGCTATCCGTATTGCCAACGACACGGTGTTTGGACTGGCATCTTATATATACACCCGCGACATTGGCCGCGTGTGGCGTGTTTCAGAAGCTTTGGAATACGGCATGGTGGGCATTAACGATGGCATTATCTCCAACGAAATGGCGCCCTTTGGCGGTGTCAAACAATCCGGACTGGGACGTGAAGGGTCCAAGTACGGGATTGAGGATTATTTAGAGATTAAGTATTTGTGTATGGGGGGGATTGATCAGTAGCCGGAGGCTACTGATCAGTCGCAAGGGACGACTCGTTGGACCTTGTCGCTCTTAATGTTTTGAGGGGTTAATTGCTTCTTACTGATTTTATTAATGCATAGAGCATTTTAGATATTTCATTGGCTTCTTTTAACCAGGCTTTTCCGGTTTCATTTTCTATGTATCCAATTTTTATGCCTACATAGATTTGCGATCTAAGCTCGCCTGCTGAGCCTTTGGCATAATTGAGGAAGTTCGCTATTTCTTTTTGGCTTGCCCGCTCAAATCCTTCGGCAATGTTTGAAGAAATGGACAGGCTTGATCGAGTAATCTGATCCCGAAAACCAAAGTCTCTTAACTCATTCAATTCTCTAAAGACATTCACAGACAAAGCCGCAGACCTTAGCCAGGCATCCAATGATTCAAAACGAGTCACAAGCCCTCCTCTGAATTTAAAAAAACTATTCTCTAATTCAATTTAGTAGAAATCAGGGAACTTTCCAGAAAAGCCTTATCTAAATTTTGCGACTTGCGACTTGCGACTTGCGACTTGCGACTTGCGACTTGCGACTTGCGACTTGCGACTTGCGACTTGCGACTTGCGACTTGCGACTTGCGACTTGCGACTTGCGACTTGCG
>CAWUSW010000096.1:0-28068 GCA_963925675.1 uncultured Pseudomonadales bacterium | reverse complement strand
GCCGGAAGAGCAAAGCGATGTCCGGCAAGGCGGCCACAGGTCGCCTTTTTTGTAACTTGTAACTTGTAACTTGTAACTTGTAACTTGTAACTTGTAACTTGTAACTTGTAACTTGTAACTTGTAACTTGTAACTTGTAACTTGTAACTTGTAACTTGACACTATTCTAGCTCTTCGTTCATCTTGCGAACCTGATCTTTCAGCTCTTCCTTATAAGCCACCAGTTTAGCGGCAACCTCTTCATCAAAGGCACCGATTATTTCAGCGGCCAGAATGCCCGCATTTTTAGCACCATCCAAGGCAACAGTCGCTACAGGAACCCCATTGGGCATCTGCAGAATTGAGAGCACTGAATCCCATCCATCAATCGAATTGGAAGATTTGATAGGCACACCGATCACTGGCAAGGTGGTAAGTGATGCCACCATCCCGGGCAGATGTGCTGCCCCGCCCGCGCCGGCAATAATCACACGCAAGCCATTACTGACAGCAGTTTTCGCATAATCCACCATAGCCTCCGGTGTGCGATGTGCAGAAACCACCGCAATCTCACTTTCAATGCCGAACATGGACAATGCATTAGCGGCTTTTTTCATCACCTCAAGGTCAGAACTACTGCCCATGATAATGCCTACTTTGTGCGAACTCTGAGCTGTACTCATGTGATTACCTTTATTACCTTTTTCACTTCTTCCACTTTTCGTTTCAGGGTGGCCATGTCTTCATCCACAATAGTGACATGTCCCATTTTGCGCTGGGCGCGTGTTTCTTTTTTCCCATAGAGAAAAATACTGGCGCCCTCGATATTGAGCAAGGCATCCAGTCCTTCATAGCGAACTGGACCAGTATAACCCTCTTCTCCCAACAGATTGACCATGGCAGAAGGTATGGTGATAGTCGTATCGCCAAGCGGCAAATCAAGGATGGCGCGCAGGTGTTGTTCATATTGCGATGTTACATTGGCATTGATTGTCTGATGGCCGCTGTTATGGGGACGCGGTGCAACTTCATTCACCAGCACCTCGCCTTCTTTGGTGACAAACATCTCTACCGCCAGAATACCGACAAGCCCAAAACTTTCAATTACCTGCCGGGCAATGGCTTCTGCAGCCTGTTCTATTTCCCGCGACACTTCACTGGGTGCAAACAGATAATCCACCAGATTATGCTGGGGATGAAAAACACACTCCACCGCAGGGAAAACACTGATCTCGCCCTTGCTGTTTCTGGCAGCGATGACTGAAATTTCCTGCTCAAAATCTACCAAAGTCTCCAGCAATCCCGGCGCATCAAAAGCTTTATCAAGATCTTCTTCACTACGCAGACGTTGTACGCCACCACCGTCATAGCCACCTGTCCCAAGTTTGTTGAAGGCAGGTAGAAAATCCAGGTGCTGCCTGATTGCCTGCGCATCGTCGACCAGCACGAACTCAGCGGTGGGAATACCATGTTCCTGGTAGAAGGTTTTCTGCCGGCGCTTGTCTTTGATAATGCCGATAATAGCGGGTTGCGGATAGACCTGAAGACCTTCCTCTTCCAGTTTTATCAGCGCGTCCACATTGACGTTTTCGATTTCAATAGTGAGCAGGTCAACAGTTTTACCAAAGGCATAAACCGTATCGTAATCAGTGATATCTCCGGCCGTAAAAGTACTGGCGAGCTGGCTGCAGGGAGCATTAGCATCCTTATCAAGGACACTGGAATGGATGTCGAAATTTGTGCAGGCCTGAATCAGCATTCGGCCAAGTTGGCCGCCACCGAGTATGCCTAGTTTGAAGTCCTGGTAAAACGCCTTCATGAGTAGCCCTCTGGGGACTTTTCATCAGAAAAGCGGCGAATCATACCATCACATGAACAGGAATAAAACACCTAAAAGTCCTTGATTTTACTATGATTTATTGGGCTTGCTGAGGGAGTGGAGGAAGATCAGCAAGATTCACGCGCAACAGGTCGCGCTCCTCATTAGTTAGCAGCAGCGTTGAGTCATCATCCCAAACCACCGTTTCCATTTGCTTGACTACATCAGTGTCCAGAGCATGTCGCTTGAAAGTGGATGATAACCAGGCATCTCCTTCGGCAGGTCGATCAAACAGCCATAAGGCATCATAGGTAATCACAGCCAGAGTCTGGCCATTGGGTGAAAGCTCAGCTCCTGTAACAGTCATCATCTGTTCATGACTATCAATGAGTGTTAACAGATTATCCTCATCGGTGAACTCAGTATCCAGACGATGAAGGTTAGCCCCTGCTTCAAAAGCGCCAGCAAAAGAACGGTTTTTGGTAATCAGATATAAACTGCCATCGGCGTGGAACAAGGCCTCACTGTCAAAATGTCGCTTACCTGTACCCGGGAATTCTGTTTGCTCCGGATAGCGTACTGGCAGATGCTTGATCGCCGCAGACTGGGTGGATGCTGTAGGATCAATTTCACTAAGCATATAGATACCCAGGTCCTTACGCATATTAAAATTGTTGCCGGTATCTGCTACATAAATAAAATTGTCATCCGCGGTCATGGACTCCCAGTCAACATTCTTTGTGTACAGGACATTAAAACCAGGCCATTGTTTTTTGCCCTCTTCCTCCACTTCACCGTAATAGGAAAAGCGTGAATAGGTCGGCAGGATATTGATACCCTCACGGTTAATAGCAAAAATTCTGGCCTCGGCACCACTGTCATTGACTACCCAAAAAGTATTCGCGTAGGAGCGGCTTTTCACCATGCCACTAATTTCATCAAGCGGCTCAGCGGTAATTTTCGCAATAAGCTCGGGGGCAAATCCTTCAGAAGACGGTGTATGAAAATACAGAGAAGCTATTAGCGCAATAATGGCCACAAAGCATACGAGAGTCGTAACAAGTTTTTCCATACGTTTCAGACTGACACACATAACAATAAAGTCCGCAGACTATGTTGCTCGCCAAACAGAGTCAAGACGCAAGTCAGCAAGCAATTCAGGCGGATCAATGTTTCTAGGATACACGTGAATACAGTGAGATACTGAGCTGGTAATCGACCGCCAAAGAATTACAGGTTTAATGACACAGGTAAGCAGTTTCACAAGACCCTGGACTCGCCCCGGATAGGCTTTATAAATTTTTTTGACGTCTTTCTTACCTATACATTCATGTAAAATAATTATGATTCTAAATCTTAATTTGTAAGCGGTAACTATTTTAAGGATCTGAACTATGTGGTTACGCACAAGCTGTAAAATGACTTTCAATATTGAGATATCGACACCTTTCATTTTAATGCTGCGCCTGCGCAGCGGTGCACAACAATGGATTGCCCGAGAAGAGTATAAAATTAAACCCAGCGTTCCGGTGTATGAATTCACTGATGTTTTTGGCAACCTTTGCCAGCGTCTGGTGGCACCACCGGGACCCTTCGCAATTTATACGGAAGCAGATGTTGTTACTGCCGATCTGGTAGATCAGGAGCCTGGCGCTCCGTTTGTGGATATTGAGTATCTGCCCGATGGGGTCCTCAGCTATCTATTACCCAGCCGTTATTGCGAGTCGGACAGTTTTGGCCAAATGGCCACAGAAATCACCGCAGGACATCTAATGGGTTACGATCAGGTAAAAGCTATCGAAACCTGGCTACGCAAAAATATTCAGTATATTCCTGGCAGTAGCAACATTTCACTGTCAGCCATTGCCGTCAATATTAAGGGCAATGGTGTTTGCCGGGATCTCTCCCATCTTGGTATCGCCTTATGTCGTAGCCTGAGTATTCCCGCACGTCTGGTGGTGGGATATCTGCATGATCTTGAGCCTATGGAACTTCATGCCTGGTTCGAGGCCTATGTAGGGGGTCGCTGGTACACTTTTGATGCAACTCAGGAAGAGCTTAGCGGAGGATATGTCGCTGTCGGATATGGTCGCGATGCTGCCGATGTTGCTATCTACAATCAGTTTGGACCCGCAGTATTTCCTACAACCTATGAGGTTCACGTTACCCATATTGAAGAAAGTGAATCCTAGACAGCGTTCGATGCATTCAGTCAAAGTTGTTTTTTTAAATCGGGTTTCGTTACTTTACCCATCGCATTTCTTGGCAGTGCATCAACAAGTTTCAGAAGTTTGGGAATCTTGTAAGAAGACATTTTGTCTTTGCACCAGGCTTTAAGATCATCATAGGCCAGGCTGGCGCCTTCTTGTATTACAACAAATGCTGCCACAGATTCTCCCCAGGTTTCATCCTCCACTCCAATCACCGCGACTTCGACAATGTCATGGTGAGTAAGCAGGACATCTTCAATCTCCAATGCGGAAAGTTTATAGCCTCCTGATTTAATAATATCAATGGAGGACCTGCCCATGATGCGATAGTAGCCGTCATCGACAACCGCGACGTCACCCGTGCAAAACCATTCCTGAACAAAACTTTCCCGGGTAGGCTGCGCATTGTTCCAGTATTCCAGAAACACATTGTCTCCCTTGATTCTGATTTCACCAGGAGTATTGTCTTGCGTCACCTGATTATTATCTTCATCAAACAATACCGCCTCTACACCCGGCAATGCTTGCCCGACATGCCCGGCCCGGCGCTCACCATGATATGGATTGGATAAACCCATGCCTATTTCAGTCATGCCATAGCGCTCCAGTAATACCTGTCCTGTTAAGTCCCGCCATTGATTGAAGAGTTTTACCGGACAGGCAGCAGAGCCGGAAATATTCAAACGCATGGCCTTAAAGCCATCACAAATTGCTGTTACCTCATCAACATTGAGCGTTTCAAAATACTGAAGCAATTTTACATAGATAGTTGGCACTGCCATAAACACGTTGTAAGTGCCGGCCGCGATCCGGGCAGTGATTTTAGGAATATCAAATTTCGCATAACAATGCACCGTTGCCCCGGCCCACAAGCCGCAGCTTAAAATATTGATAATGCCGTGAATATGGTGAACTGGTAGAAACAACGGAATCACATCATCATCAGTCCAGCACCAGGCATCAATCAAGGTGGTAATCTGTGCGGCGATGGTTTTGTGTGTGCTAACAACGCCTTTGGGTAAATTAGTGGTGCCACTGGTAAACAGGATCATGGCACGTCGTTCCGCAGCCAGTTCCGGCAAGCTTCCCACTTCACTGGCAATAAGCTCTGATACTGACAGCAGTTCAATCCCTGACTGTGTACACAGCTGAGCTAATGACTCCTTGTATTCCCCATTCGCGATCATCCGGGTTACTCCGGCGGAGCTCAGGTAGTGATCCAGTTCAGAAACAGCAGAAGCCACATTCAATGGAATGGCTATTCCCCCTGCCCGCCAGATGCCATGCAAGGTAGTCACGTAATCCATACTGGCTGGAATAAAAAAGGCGATACGCTCTTCCATCAGGTCGTCTTTGCCTTGCAATAAACCCGTAGCAAAACGATCAATGCGCTGATTGAGTTCCGCATAGGAACAGGAATTATCGCCATCGATCAGGGCGGTTTTTTGATTACTATTATTCAGGGCTGGAAATGCAGAACGAGTCATAAGGAAATATCTAGTAAATTGCGCTAACGAAAAAAAACAGAATGGATGGCCCCAGTAAACAACCAACGCCAGTATAGAAGGTTGCCGTCATAGCACCGTAAGGCACCAGTTTCGGATCGGTGGCAGCCAGACCTGCGGCGACACCACTGGTAGTGCCCATCAAACCACCAAACACCATGGCCGATTGCGGATTATCCAGGCCAATACTCTTCGCCACTAAAGGTGTCCCTATCATTACCAGAATAGATTTCACCAGTCCTGCGGCAACACTCAATGTGATCACTGCATCTGTGGCTCCCAGTGCGTCACCGGTTACAGGGCCTACGATATAAGTCACCGCACCCGCACCGATTGTCGTAATAGCCACAGCATCGGTATAACCAAACATTACCGCAACCGCGGCGCCGACAATAAAAGACACAATAACGCCGGCGAAAATGGAAATCACGCCGGCTATTCCTGCCTTTTTTAATTCACTGAGATGCACGCCGAAAGCCGTGGCAACAATGGCAAAATCACGCATCATGCCGCCACCCATCAAGCCTATACCTCCCAGCAAGGCCACATCAGCAACTCCAGTGCTACCACCAGTAGTCACACCACCCCAGTAAGCAGCAAGCAGACCAAGAGCGATGGCGATAGCAGAACCGTGAATACGTCCGGCAGTGAGTTTATTTGCCAGAAAATAGGAAACCCACATAATGACGCCAATCACTGCAAAGGCGACAATTAGATTGTTGCGGACAAAAACGGTTTCGAGAATATCCATTACAGGGATGCCTTTTCGGTATTGGAGCGCCCGATCCTGCTTAAAATCGGTACCAGAGCAAAGCTCACTACCACTGCTGCAACACCTGCTACCAATGCCAGCAAGCCACCATCAATGGCCGCCGCCACATTTTGCCGCGCCGCCATCGCCACCACGATGGGGATATACATTGCACTCCAGAACTTGATGCCCTCACCGGCAGCCCCCGTAGAAAGAGATTTGAATTTATCCGTGTTACTGGCCATTACCAGAAACAGCATGGCAATCCCCACCCCCCCCACATTGGCATCCACATCAAGCAGCACACCAAGGGATTCACCAACCAGCATGCCGGCAATCAAGCAGACCGAAAGCAGTGCTACACCATAAACAATCATTGTATTTTCCCCCATTACGAAGAGCCTGATGATATGTTGCACAATGAGATTGTGCAATGAAGCTTCAAGACGCAATAAATGCACATTTTATTTTCGCAAAGTCGATTTTGTTGTGAGAGCTATTAGTCAATAGGCAGTATGAAAAAAGTGATTTTAGATCGCATGAATAAAACGCATCGACATTATTAAAAAGTTTTCTGTGTCGAACATCAACGATTACGAGGTCTTTATGAAAACAATGAATTGTCAGCAAGTGAGCGGGGCATGCGATCTGGAGTTTCATGCAGAGACCTTTTGAGGAAATCGCTGAATTAAGCAAGCAGCACCGTATGGATATGTTTCAAAAGCAGGAATCAGCGCATCTTCAAGCAATGCAAAAAATGCAGAACCTGATGAAAGATCCTGATGCAATGAATAAATGGGTTGAGTCCAAAACAAGAGAATTCGACGTTTTATCAAAAACGACAAAGTGAAAACACATATCAAACTCTACAACCTCATCCTTCGAGTTGCGACTTCGCTTGCAACACCCCTCTATCAAGAAGGGTGTTAATATAGCATTCTCTAAACCTGATCGCTCATATAGCCCGATAAAATAAGCTCTTCAGTCCTTCTAAACAAAAACAAGCAAGAATAAATTTATATGCCCAAATCCTTACCTCGTCAACTGACTGTAATCCGCTGTCTCCAGATCACGCCCAACATGAAACGTATCACCCTTGGTGGCTCTGAACTTGAAGGTTTTCCACCAAATCAGGAAAGCGCCTATCTAAAGTTACAAGTACCTGATGGCAATCAGGGCTCTTTCGTGACACGCACTTATACTGTGCGTAATTACAGAGAGGAACTTCATGAACTGGATGTTGATTTCGTCGTACATGGTGACAGTGGACCTGCTTCTGCCTGGGCATCCCGTGTACAGCCAGGCGACGCACTCGTTGTAGCCGGTCCCGGTGGCAAAAAATTACTTGATTTTTCCGCAGACTGGTTTGTGCTGGCCGGAGATATGACCGCACTGCCCGCTATCAGTGTAAACATAGAGCAATTACCGGCACATGCCCGAGGCTATGCGGTTATTGAAATACTCCATGAAAGTGATATTCAGACATTGCCAATTCCAGAAGCATTTGAAATTCATTGGGTCATCAACCCAAGACCTGAACAAGAAAATACTCTACTACTGGATAAGGTGATGCAATTACCCTGGCTGGAAGGAATCCCTTCGATCTGGGCTGCTTGTGAATTTAACAATATGCGTGCTCTACGCAGGTACTTTAAGCAGGAGAAAGCTGTAGAGAAAAATGCAGTTTATGTATCCAGTTACTGGAAGCGTGGGCTTAGTGAAGAGCAGCACAAAAAGGTTAAGCGCATAGACGCTGAAACACTCAACTGAAAGACCACAGACTTAGGGACGCTTGCAACTTAGCAACTTAACAATACTAAAGTTGCTAAGTTGCAAGCGTCCCTATTCCCTATTTGATATTCGTCAAGCAAAGCATTTTTAGCCCTTTCACAGAGTCACGATTTAATCCAGAATATCTCCGTTGTACTTAAATTAAGTGCTGAATCTTGACAGACGCGTCTTATGGCTCGACTAAATTTACCGAGAATATCACTGCTCATTCTGGGTACGCTGTTAAGTATCAATCCAGCCTTTTCTCAAGCAGATTTGAACGAATCCTTATTACTGGCATCACCTGGCACCATCGCCGCTAATCCTGAACTCAGCGCCCATATGAACACTATTGCAGAAGCGGCAATCAGCGAACATTGTGCGGCTTGTCATGGTACTGACCTGACCGGACACATTGGCGTTCCCAGCCTTGTAGACTTTGACTGGCTATGGGGCGTGACTGGTTTTGAAATGACTGCCACCGAGGCTGTCATGGAAATTATGCAGACCATTCTTTATGGCGTGAGGGATACAGATTGTTCTGAACAGACAAAGCGCTACGGCGCTTGTCCAGATACCCGTTTTTCAGAAATGCCTGCATATACTTCACTGGATTTCAGTCAATCCAAAATTAATGACTTTACAGAGTACGTGTTATTTATCAGTGGCAGGGAAGCTGATGAGAACGCGGTTATCAGGGTTCAGAACGACTGGGAAATCTGTAGCGAATGTCATGGCGATGACGGCTATGGCTATAAACCCTTTGGCGGCCCGGATCTGACTGACAACATCTGGTTATTCGGTGATAGCCGGGAGCAGATACTCGATGTCATTTCTAATGGCAGAACAGAATCCTGCCCGGCATGGAGTACAAGGCTGGACATGGTTTCTATCAAGGCCTTGTCTGTCACTATCTATAATCGCTCTATGGGTTTTTAAGTATTCGCTGATGTTGACAGGCACCAGGAGATGCCAGAGAAATTCTCATTCAGTTTTTATTGGCACTTTAAAATTTAAACCTGAATTTATTAGTTCTCCAATTGATATTTTAAGGAAAGCATAATGAAACTATTTGTTCGTATACCACTCGCACTACTTATCGTTGGATTAATTGCAGGATCTCCGATTTCCTATGGGATCCCGGCATTCGGCAAAAAAGAAAGCCTTAATTGTTCGTCATGCCATAGTGCATTACCTGCATTAAATGGCTATGGCAGAAATTACAAACTCAGTGGTTATCGCATTAATGAACCGACCCGACCAACGCGGCCGACACCTCGGAGTGCCAACACCATCGATCCAGCAAGTCTATTCCCGATCAGCGCGGGAATCATCTTGCGCCCTTATGATAAAAAAGGCAGTGGTGTTGCCAAAAACCGTGTCGTTCATGAAATAGAGTTGATGATTGCCGGCACTATTGCGGAAAATATTTCCGGTTTTCTTGAACTGGAAGCAGAAGATGAGGACGATTTTGAAATATTTGCCTCTGTTGCCCAAGGCACCTATTCTGTTAATCCAGCCATCAATATTCAGTTTTCCAGAGCGCCTACCTTTTATTTTGATCCGTTCAACAGTTATACCAATTCAAGACGTTCAACTATCAATCGTAATGCCGTCATCGATCAGAGTTTTGGTGGCGCAGACAATAATGCCAACCTGCGCAGCAAGCGCCAAAACCTGACGGCTTTTGGTCGCATTGAAAATTTCTTTTATGGCCTGAGTTATAGCGGCGTTGCCAATGATAACGAAGGAAAAGATGCTGACACTTTTGTGACCAGACTGGCTTATGAATTCAGTCCTACCCTGATGCTTGGTGGCATGATGGTAAATGGTAACTGCAGCAGGGAAAGTGGTGGTGGCGGTGCCGGCGACCCATGTTTTCTTGCAGACCGGGAATATTCACGAATGGCGATTGATGCGCAATGGACAGCCCTGAATGACTCTCTGACCTTAAATGCCGTATATATGAGTGCAGATGATGACCTGGTGGACGGTATTGGCGAAGAGAGCAATGATGCTTTTTATATTCAGGGCTTCTATAACTTTTTGAAAGACGGTGAAGTTTTTATCTCCCCGGTAATACGATACGACAACTACGAAGTAAATAATGGCATGTACCAAGTTGATGCATGGACTTTCGGCGTATCAAACTTTATTCATGAGAACATCAAGTTAAGATCGGAGTATTCAGATCGACGTGGAGAAGGGCCAGTCTCGAATGATGACCGCTTTACGCTTCAGGTAGATGCCTATTTCTAAAATCAAAAGGCTTAGAGCCATCTGGTTTCTGGTGACTCCAAGCCCTTTATGATTTTAAGCAGCAGGGCTGATCTGATGCTTAATAACCCGCTTGAAAACCCATGCCCCACTACCACTAGTCATCTATAAAGCGCTGTAACTGTTGGCTCAGTAATTCATTTTCTACTTGCAACTGTTCACGTTCCTCGATCAGATCCACCACCACTGCAACAGCCGCCCAGTTCAGTTTCAGATCCCGACGCAAACGTGTAGCGCGTTTGGCGACACTCACCATAGTCAGATCAAAGGACCATTTTGCAGGCTCCGGCCCCCTGGGCTGAACAATGCCATATTGCACCAGTTTTATGACAGTTTGTTGCGGTAGTTCTACTGCTTCACAAATATCCGCAAGGTTCAATTCAACACAGTGATCATTCATAGTCAGTATTTCCTGAATCAGGTTTTCAAACCGGCACGGGGATTAAAGTCAGCCTTGCTTGCCAGTTGTTGCCACAATTTTTTACTTTCAGTGTCATTTTTTTCCGGCATGACCACCTTCAGAATGACATACAGATCGCCCTGTACTTTCATTCCAGCCAAGCCCTTGCCTTTTATGCGGAGTCGTTTTCCAGTTTGGCTATCAGGGGCAACAGTGACTTTGATCTGCCCCCCCAAAACAGGAACTTCCAGAGAGGTACCCAGTGCAGCTTCCCAAGGCGTTAACGGAACGGTTATAGACAAATCATTTCCGATAACATCAAAAAGAGGATGCGGCACCAGTTTTATTTTGAGGTATAAATCACCGGGTGAAGCCTTACCGAAACCTGGTGCACCCTGACCTTTGAGACGGATACGCTCACCATCCATGACCCCTTTCGGTATTTTCACTTTCAGAGTTTTCTTGATGTCTTCCAAACGTCCCGCCTCACCATAATGCGGCAAATTATAGGCAATGGTTTTTGATTCATCTTTCAGTGTATCTTCAAGAAATATCGGCATGTCGATCTCCACATCCCGACCACGGCTGGAATACATATCCTCACTGCTGGTTTGGGCCCGACCATGGCCATGATTAGCACCGAAAACAGATTCAAAAAAATCGGAATAATCACCGCCACTGTACTCAAAGCTTTTCCCGCCCTGCTGGTAACCCGGTGGCGGTGTGAAGGCTTCACCCTGGCCCCCATATTTACGCAGCTGATCATATTCAGCGCGTTTTTCATCACTGCCGAGAACTTCGTAGGCTTCTGCTACCAGCTTGAACTGTTTTTCAGCATCATGTTCCTTACTGACATCAGGATGGTATTTACGAGCCAGACGACGATAGGCGATTTTAATAGCCTTTTTATCGTCTTCCGGCTTTACCCCAAGAATGTCATAGTAATCTTTAAATTCCATAAATCAGCTCGAACTATCACTACTCTGTCGGGTTAATAAAAAAAGGGATAAATTAAATTGATACAGCAACAACAACCCCGCTTACGCTACCCTGATTATTTACCACACACTTTAAAATTATTCGTGTAATTCAGTGTCTGTCTCTGCCTCTTCTGCAGGCGCCGGAGCCGGTGCAGGCGGTGCCCCAAAGCCCACCGGTGGATTGTTCTTGGCTTCATTCGCCAGACTCACCACATAAGCCCTTACTGCATCTGCATCTTCCGCTGTCAGGAATTCTCTAAATGACACCATGCCATTGTTCTGCAAGGCACCGTCGATAACGATAGCGTTAAACAAGGCAGAATTATTCAAGGCCGCGGCCAATTTGAGATCAGGAAACAAACTACTCACCCGACCATTATTACCATGGCAGCTGGCGCAATGTTCGTTGTAATGGGTTTCGCCATCAGCAAGTAATTCAGTATCGCCAAAGTTGGCCGGTGGATTCAATTCAGGTGGGGTATAAGTGATCATCTCTGGTAAAGCTGCATCAGCACCCAGTTTGTATACCAACAGACGCGCATAGTTGGGCGCCCAGTAACCAGCGCCGCGACGACTCTGCCCCGCCACTACGGCGATATATTGCTCACCATCCACTTCGTAACTTGCTGCACCACCAACAATGCCTGACTGGGTTTCTGTAGTCCAAACCTGTTCACCGGTATCAGCACGGAAAGCGGAAAAAGTCGCATCAGAGGTGCCCTGGAATACCAGGTTGCCTGCGGTAGTCAGTACCCCCGCGCGCGAACCGCCCAGACGCTGCTCCCACACAGGCTCTTTCGCTATGGGGTCCCAGGCTAATAAATAAGAACCGGCCCCTTCAAGTACTGGCGCCGGATCCTGAGGACGTTTGCCCACGTTAATCGACAACAACTGGTTGCCCATTTTGGCACCAGCCTCGGCGACCAATGGAAAGCTGCCGTAATTGGTAGGGATATACATCAGTCCGGTATCTGGATTAAACGCCATGGGGTGCCAACTGTGGGCTCCGCCGGCAGAAGGCACAACGTGAAAACCACGGTCACCGAAAGCGCCGTAATTGGCGTCCGGATTAATGATTGGTTTAAAGCTTTCATCGAAGCCCAGCATCCAGTTCGCTGTCGGTACAAACAAGTCAGCCGAAATTACTTCACCGGTAGCAACATCAATCACGTAGAACACGCCATTTTTTGGGGCCTGCATCACTACATGCCGGGACTCCCCATTTATCATGAGATCGGCAGTAACCAATTGCTGGGTATTATCAAAGTCCCAGCTGTCTTCCGGCGTCGCCTGGTAGTGCCAGCGGTATTCGCCGGTTTTGGCGTCCAGCGCCACTATGGACGCGGTAAACAGGTTGTCGCCGCCGCCCGGAGAACGCACTTCAGCAGGCCATGGCGCACCATTGCCGGTACCGATGATGACCAGGTCCGTTTCAGGGTCATAGGTGATCGCATCCCAGGGCGTACCACCACCACCGGTTTCCCACCAGTCCCCATTCCAGGTCTGTGCAGCCCATTCCAGTTCCGGTTGTTCAAATCCCAATTCAGGATTGCCGGGCACTGCCCACCAGCGCCACAACTCTTCCCCGTTAGTAGCATCATAAGCCGCCAGATAACCGCGCATATGGAATTCGGAACCGGCTTCTCCAATAAAGATCGTGCCATTGGCAATTCTTGGTGCCCCGGTAATGGAAAGTTGTTTCTCTCGATCAGTGGCCTGTTTTTCCCAGATCAGCTCACCACTTGCGGCATCAACAGCGACCAGGCGCCCGTCGAGGGTGCCCCAGATCACCATGCCATCCCAGGTGGATACGCCGCGATTAACAATACCGCAGCACAGGTTTACTGCCCACTCCCCTGGCACCTTGGGGTCATACTTCCACAACAGTGCGCCATTTTTGGCGTCAAAGGCGTAGACCTTACTCCAGGGGGAAGAAACATAAATACGTCCATCGGCAACTACGGGAGTGGTTTCATAAGAACCGCCGCGTTCAGCCAGATCGCCATACCAGGCTAGTTCCAGTTCACTGATATTGTCTGCAGTAACCTGGGTAAGCGGGCTGTAGCGCTGCTCACTGTAATTAGCGCCATAAGAGGCCCACTGCTCACCGATATCGGTCGCTGAAATCGCTGGTCCAACAGGTTCAACTCTGGCGGCCTGCTCAACCTGGGCGGTTTCAACATCAGCCTCACTGCAGCCTGCAAGCACTGTGGCCAGGGCCAGTATAAATAGAATGGGTTTTATCAAATGCATGGTTGGATCCTTTTACAAAGAAAGTAAGCGTAAATAACACCTTGTCAAAATTCAGTCATCAATAGTACCCGTGGAATTAGTATCAGTGCAAAGGAAAGATCAGAGGCGCCAGTCCTGCCTCACAAAGAATGTTGCTCTGCGGGACACTGGGGGCTTTTCACTTGCTGTTGCATTTTGATTCAGCAAATATTATGTGTTCAGATAAACAATATAATATTTGGTTTTATTAATACTGATTGCTGTTATCGCAGACATAGTGCTGGTCAATATCAACGTTCAATAAACTATGCTTTTATCTAACGAAAACCTTTATGAACATTAAAGCCAGACAATTTGGTGAAGGCGACTACTCTTACAAATCCGCAGGGGAATTATCCGGTCTTATCAAGCTGGTGAATGCATTCTTTGAATCAATGGACACGCTGCCAGAGGCAAAATGTGCTCGGGATCTATATCCAAAAAAGCTATCCGGTCCCAGCAAGAAACTGGCCTATTTCTTGTCAGGTTGGCTTGGTGGCCCGCGCATCTATCAGGAACATTTTGGTGAAATAAGCATTCCTTACGCCCACCGCCATCTCAAGATTGGCCAGCAGGAAAGCGACGCCTGGATGCTGTGTATGCAAAAAGCTGTTGATCAACAAGCTTATGAAGAATCCTTCAAGGAATATTTGATTGCGCAGTTACAAATCCCTGCCGGGCGAATTGTCATTGCCTGTAGCAAATGACAATTTTCCTCGTTACCAGAGAATGATGCCAACATTGTGGGGGCTCAGAGCAAGTAAGCTGCCAGGGGTTTATTACTGACCCTGTTTAGCAAGAATAGTGTCGACAGGAATAATCAGGTTTTTAAACCACGCAAAATAAACTCAATGTGGGTATCAGCATAGGCCTCTATATCCAGCGGGGATTGTTTTTCTAACTGCAAACGCCACAAGGCACTGACCATGGCCGGCGCAATCAGTATCTGGATGAATTCCGCATTGAAAGATGCCCTGAACTCGCCATCATCAACACCCTTTTGAATAATGCCCTGTATCAATTCCTGATTACTGCTGATTATCTCGCGAAAAAAGAAGTCAGCGATTTCAGGAAAACGTAAACCCTCCCCCATCACTAACTGCACCAGCTCCGGCATTCTGTCCTGATGCAGCGCTTGATACATGCGCCGGAAATGACTGGTCAAATGCTCTGTCGCAGACCCCTTGAATTCAGCCGCATAACTTTGTGCCTCATCCCTGATGGGAAACAGGTTTTTACGAATCACTTCCTGAAACAGGGTTTCCTTGCTATCAAAATATAAATAGATAGTGCCCTTGCCAATTCCTGCCCGTACCGCGACATCGTCCAGTTTCGTGGCGGTAAACCCTTGCAAGGCAAATTCCTGATAACCCGCATCAATAATGGCATTGCGACGCGCTTCTTTTTGCTGTTCACGCTTGCTTGGTGACTGAAGTTGTTGTGCTTCCAAGAGCTATATTCCCAAATATTTCTTGACAAAATGTATAAAAATTATAAAACTGACTGACCGGTCAGTCAATATAAGTCTGTGGTCTGGAGATCAAATGAATTCTACTTTAAATAACCCCTCTAACTCACAGAAATCATTATGGTTTTTTGTTTGTGCCGCCATTCTCGGAATTGGCTTCTTCAGCTTTATTTTGCTTAAGACACTGAAACCAGCCCCGGAACAGAAAGATTCTGCCTTACTGATCCCTACGGTTCAGACCACCCCATTGCAACATCGGCAATCGCCATTATTGATAGATGGCAATGGCATGGTAGTCCCTATTGCAGCCATTTCTGTTTCTTCTCAGGTAAATGGCGAAGTGATCAGCCTGCATCCAAATCTGGTCAGTGGTGGTGCATTTAAAAAAGGGGAAACTCTTGTACAGGTGGACCCACGTACCTTTGAAGCGAACCTGAAAGAAGCAGAGGCAAACCAGAGAGCCAATCAAAGTACTCTTGAATTTATCAACAAACAACTCACCCGCCTGGAATCTTTGATGGAACAGGGCTTTATCGGTGAAGAAACCCTTGATGATGCCATCAGCAGACGTGACCAGAGCCTTGCGGCGATTGCCCGTGGGGATGCCATCATCCAGAATCGCCAACTGGATCTGGAAAGAACCAGTATCCAGGCGCCCTTTGATGGCCGCGTCTATGAAGAAAGTGTCGATGTTGGTGACATAGTTTCACCAGGCCGGGAGCTGGCCCGCTTTTATGCCAGCAATGAAGTCGAAGTAGTCGTCGCGCTGAATACTGATGATTCCTCCTTCATCCCGGGTCTCTGGCAGCAACAAACTACTCAGCAGCGCAGTGCCTGGGTCAATGTCGATCATGGTGGCAATACTTACCAATGGCCCGGTTATGTACATCGGGTTGAGTCCGATCTGGACCGTGTGACCCGGACTGTGGACGTGGTAGTGCGTATACCCTCCCCCTTTACAGCCGGCACGCTTGTTGGCAAACCCAGCTCATCTGTCGAATTCGAAGCCCCTCCTCTGCTGGTGGGCATGTATACCAATATCGCTATAGAAGGAATGAGCTTGCCCGGCCATTTCGTCATTCCGGTAAGCGCAATGCGACCGAACAATACAATCTGGACCAGCATGTCAGAAGGAACGCTGAAACAGGAATCTGTGGAATTTGTGCGCCAAGAAGGTAATCAGGCCGTGCTTCTGGCTCCTGGTCTGCCGGAAGGAACTCCAATCATCGTCAGCGACATCGCACTTATGAGCGACGGTATGCGCATCAAGGTTGAAAATATCGAGCCTGTCATCGAGCCTGTGAGCGAAGCTATAGAAGCCTCCTCACAAGGAGCGATTCACTGATGAATGGCATTATTTCATGGATGGCCCGCAATGGCGTTGCCGCGAATCTGTTGATGGTTTTTATGCTGGTGGCAGGTGTTACCAGCTTTTTCCAAATCACTGTGAAATTATTCCCGGAAGTAAACCTGGACCAGATTACGATTCGCGTAATGTATCCCGGCGCCTCCCCCACTGAAGTAGAAGAGTCAATCATCCGACGCATCGAGGAAAAAGTCGAAAGTGTTGAAGAAATCCAGGACATCACTGCTATCGCAGCAGAAGGCATGGGTACCGTTACTGTTGAGCTGGTGCGCGGTGCTGATACCCAGCTACGCATGGACGAAATTAAATCTGAAGTGGATCAGATAACCACTTTCCCGATTGATGCAGAAGAACCCCAGATCAGCCTGTTAAGTAGTTCGCAACGTGCCATGCAGGTTGTGGTTGGCGGCAATACCAGCGAACGGGAACTTAAAGAACTTGCCAACCGGGTCAAGGATGAACTGATCTTCAAGGAAGGCATTTCCATCGCCACTATTTCTGGCGCTCGTGACTACGAGATTTCCATCGAAGCCTCCAATGATGACCTGCGCAGTCAAGGGCTTACACTGACAGATATTTCCACAGCGGTACGTCAGGAAAGCCTGGAGCTACCCGGTGGCGAAATTGAAACCCCCAGCGAAGAATTGGTACTGCGTACCCTTGGGCGTAACTATAATCAGCAGGACTTCGAAGAAATAGTTCTGCGCTCTGGCGAGAACGGTGGCCGTATCGTTCTTGGTGATGTTGCCACAGTATCTGACGGCTTTACTGATACCGACCTGATTAACCTGTATGACGGCATTCCTGCGGTCATGATCAATGTGATGCGTGTAGGTGATGAACAGATTCTGGACATTGCCAAAATCGTTGAACAATACCTGACCGAAGAATTACAGCCCACCTTGCCGCTGGGTGTATTTGCCGTAGTGGGTAGAAATGAGGCTTCCGTGATCAAAGGTCGTCTTGGACTGCTGGTTAAAAATGGCATTATGGGACTCATCCTGGTGGTTATTACTCTCACCATTTTTCTCGATTTCCGCGTGGCAGCCTGGACCAGTCTGGGCATTTTAATTTCCTTTGTTGGCGTCTTTGCCGTAATGCGCTTCTTTGGCACGTCCATAAATGTTCTTTCTACCATTGGTTTTCTACTGGCCATCGGGATCGTGGTGGATGACGCCATCGTGGTGGGAGAGAATATTTTTGCACGCCAGGAAACCGGCATTCACCCCCTCAGGGCAGCCATCGAAGGCGCCCAACGTATTTCTATACCAGTGACATTCGCCGTGGCGACCACCATCGCAACATTCAGTTCACTGTTGACCTTGCCTGGTACCCTGGGTGGATTATTGGGCGACATCCCCATGGTAGTCATAGGCGTGTTATTCCTGTCGGTTACCGAAGCTCTTCTGGTACTGCCCTACCATCTTTCGCATCCGAGCAAAAAAGTAAAAACAGGCAACCGTGTTACCAGGTCTCTGGACAATCTGCACAAAAAAGTCGGCAAAGGCTTTAAATGGTTTGTTAACGGTCCTTTGCACCGCTCCCTTGAATTTGTGACCCATCATCCCTGGGTCGCCATCTGCTCCTCCATTAGTTTATTGTTTATTACTGCCGGCATCCTCGCCGGAGGCTATGTGAAATTCACTTTTTTCCCGGAAATCGAAGGCGACAATGTCATCGCAAGCATTGAGCTCCCTGCCGGGGCGACAGTAGAAAGGACCCGGGTAGTCGTTGATCGCCTGGAGGCAGAAGCCATTCGTCTTGGCGAGGAATACAACGCTCTGGTAGAAACGGGTGAACCTGCCATTAAATCCCTGAATATTCTTGTCGGTGCACAGGACAGCGGACAGCCCTCGCCTTTGGCTTCAGCAGGCGGTGGTGAAAGCCCAAACGTTGCCACCATCGTGTTGGAATTGTCTGCTCCTGAGACCAGGAGTTTTGCCGCAAGTGACTTTGAAGATCGCTGGCGTGAGGCTGTTGGCCTGGTACCTGAAGCGCGCAAGTTGACCTATTCATCTGAACAAATGAGCTTTGGTGATCCGGTTCGTGTTGAACTCACTGCGGCAAGTGATGAAACACTCGATGCAGTCGTCAATGAAGTGGAAGCATCCCTGCGTCAATTAAACGGGGTGTTTGATGTGAAAAACGATCGGGATACGGGTAAGCGTGAAGTGACTTTTAGTCTGAAACCGGAAGCACGCACCTATGGTCTCACGCTTCAGTCTCTCGCCTTACAGGTGCGAGCCGCCTTTTTTGGCGATGAATCTCTTCGCGTACAACGCGGTCGGGAAGATGTCAGGGTCTATATCCGTCTGCCGGGCGAAGAACGTAATTCACTGGATGATCTTAAAGCATATCGAATAAAAACCCCCGAAGGTTTTGTGCCTCTGGGTGAAGTCGCGGCCCTGGAAGAAGGTACCAGCCCTACCACCATCCAGCGTCGTAACGGTCGACGCATTATTGCCGTCACTGCCAATGTGGATTCAGAAATCATCACCAGCAATGAAGTAAACGCTTATATCAGCAGCACCCTGATGCCATCAGTGCAGCAAAGCTATCCTGACCTTACACATGACTTTGGCGGAGAACAACGCGAACAAGCCAGAACAGGCCCTGCTATTGTGCTTAATTTTTTCTATGCCTTGATAGCTATCTACGCCATGCTGGCGATTGCTTTCAAATCCTATATCCAGCCTTTGATCGTGATGGCGACCATCCCCTTTGGCATATTTGGCGCCATTATGGGCCACCTGATCATGGGCATGAATCTGTCCCTGCTCAGCATCTTCGGCATCATTGGTTTGTCCGGGGTAATTGTAAACGGCGCCCTGGTGATGATCGATTTTATCAATGAAGAGGTTAAAAATGGTATGGACTATCACAAAGCTATCGTGGAAGGTGCGAAAAATCGTTTTCGACCTATCTTCCTCACCTCTCTCACCACCTTCCTTGGGGTTGCCCCGCTGGTGTTTGAGACCAGTGTGGAGGCGCAATTTATGATTCCGGTAGCCTTGAGTGTCGGCTTTGGTGTGTTGTTTGGCACCGGCATCCTGTTAGCGCTGGTGCCTGCCATGATGTCATTGATCAGCCCGCCGAAACTGGAAGCCGAACTTGATCATAGCGGCCAACCGGCCGGAGAGTATTACCAGCAGGCTTGAATAAGTCATCAGCGCTGGAATAACTTTCGATTAAATTTCGGTTTACCTGGGTAAGTTGCCGGACATCGCTACGCTCTTCCGGCCTACATTATATTTTTCGAAACCATGTCGGCCGGAAGAGCGTAGCGATGTCCGGCGATTACATGTCATATAAAATTCTTGCTTACTTCAATATCTCATCCAGGAACTCAATAAGCTTCACCCAGGCATCATCACTGGCCGCTGCATTGTAACGATCAGGTGCAGGGAAGTTCTGAAAAGCATGGCCAGCGCCATCGTATTGGTGAAACTCATGAGCAATACCAGCTTCACCTAGCGCCTGATGGTAATCCTCCACATCAGCAGGAGATGGATTGCCATCATCATTACCAAAGAAGCCAATGATCGGGCAGGAAATATTCCCCGCCAGAGTGATGGGTGCCGCAGCCCCCTCCCCCAAACCCTTCTTTATATTACCGCCATAAAAAACGGCAAGCCCCTGCAAGCGATTAATGTGACACGCCGCCAGCCAGGCAACTCTGCCTCCCCAGCAATGTCCTACCATAGCGATTTTTTCGGCATTAACCGACGCCTGCTGAGTAAGTAAAGTGAAGGCGGCTTTGATGTCCAATACCATCCAGTCATCCCGACTTTCATCCTTTTTCTTTTCCATGGACTCATGTTTTGGCCACCAGTGAAAGATAAAGGGCACCGCAACCGCATAGCCGTTTTCAGCTAAACGTCGAGCTGTGGCCAGTGTAAAAGCATCGTTTTCAATGCCTGTATGACCTACAGGAATATGTTGCGCCAGCACGATACCAGGATGCGGACCTGCCCCATCCGGCATAAACAGAAAAACTTCCATGCTGCTTTGAGAAGTACGTTGTGAAGTGCTTTGCGACTCATTAGCCAGGACATTAACCGTGATCACTTTTTCATGGATAACAGCCACTAAATAATATCCTTTTCACTGACTTCATTAAGTAGCAACTGGCCAACAACCATACGGTTTAAGTTTTCTATGAACAAATCATCGCTGCGCGCGCGCATGCCACTGCCACCATTTGAGCAATGAGATGTCATACTCACGCGCGGATGCTGCCATACCCAGGATTCTTCAGGTAATGGCTCTTCATTAAAGACATCAAGTATGGCGTGAGCAGGTTTGCCTTGATCCAGAGCCTCACGCAAGTCTTTCTCTACGACCAGATCGCCCCGGGCAATATTGACCAGGACAGAATCATCTTTCATTTGAGCGAGGAAGTTTTTATCCACCAAATTGTGCGTACTTTCATTTGAACCACAGGCCAACACTACAACATCAGCTGCTTTGAGCGCATCCGCCATAGAATCAAGTGACAGCACCTGATCTGCAAGCCCTTCATCTTTTTTACTGCGCCTGACGGCAGTGAGATGTACACCAAAGGTTTTTGCGCGACGAGCAATCTGCTGCCCGATATGGCCAAAGCCAATAATCAACCAGCGCGAATGATAGATTTCACGAAAAGGGCGATATTTCCAAATGCCCTGCTGCTGTTTATTCGCATAGTCAGGCAGGTTCTGGAAATGGGAAAGCACATTACCCATAACAAATTCGGCAATGGCAATGGCTTGGGAATGGTTGTTACTAATTCTGATTCCGCTTCTCAGCAATTCCAGATAAGGACCTTTGTCCAAACCGGTATTGATGGTATGCAACCATTTCACATTTTGGCATTCCTGCATCAAGGTAAAATAAGTTTTCAGGACCGGGGAATGAAGCAACTCTGAATGAATCCAGAAATAATCAGGATGAATATCCTCCCGGGATACAGGCTGTCCTTCATGAGAGAACTGCCCCTCTTCATCGATCAGATAAATATCGAGTTTCCGGGCAGCTTTTTTTATTCTTTCCTCAAGTCTGTGGTAGGAAGGCTTGAAGTAAAGGGCCTGCAAGTTGTGCTGATGTAATTCAAACACGCTATTTAAATTCTCTGCTCAGGGAAGAACGAAAGTGTAATCCAGCGTATAAAAAGTCTTCTCCAGCCCTTTCTCTGCAATTTCTGCAGGGTCAGCATGTTCTACCAGATCAACACGGAAATCTTTCACAGAAAAAATAGTGTCAGAATCAACATAGGGGGAGCGGTTGAAGTACATCATGGTAGTAAATTCATCATGGCCCGGGGCATGGATTTTAAAATGAATATGGGCTGCACGGAAACCATGGCGTCCCAGCTGATCAAGCATAGTGCCAGTTGGACCAGTTAATGGCACAGGGTAATCTCCTGGCGCTACCGTTGCTGCATCAAATTCCCCGTTTTCGTCAGTAGTGAAACGGCCGTAGAAATTCCATTCTTCAAGATTCTCCCTTTGTACGAAATAGTAACCTTCACCATTGGGCTGCCAGAGATCCACTTTCGCACCCGCAACAGGGTTGCCATTTGCATCTTCAACGTTGAAATGTATAAACAAGGGATCATCAACGTCCTCAATTTTTCCAATCAGCTCTCCAGAGGTTCTTTCCGGCAGACCTGGAATATATAACGGCCCTTCCACATTCATCTCTGTCGTTGTTGTATTGTTTTGATCTTCAAGAAGAATAGCTATTTCAGAAATACCGAGACAATCCGACATCAGGTGCACTTCTCCCATAGGGAAATCCTGATTGGGTTGAGCCAGATTAAAGATAAACTGGCGGCCAATTTCCAGCTCTTCGGTAGTCAGATTCACTTCCTTTTGAAAGGCATGCAAATGTTTAACCAGACTGGAATAAATCTCATGTAAACGAGGATTCTTTTGGCCACCATCGCCATGATTGATGACAGCTTCAGTGATATTTTCTAGATTAATTGCAGACATGGTCTGTTTCCCCTTTCTATTAATGCAGTTAATTCGTGTAATAATTTTTGTGCCGGAATAATCAAGGCTCTGCCGGCTGAAAAAGCATAATACCTCTTAATTTAAATTTATCCAGCACACAGCAGGCTGTGTTTATTGTTCAGGATCAAAAGAGCTGCTGTTTTTCAAGATTTATCGATTCTTTGTAGCGGGACTTCAGTCCCGAACCATAGCCCGATCTTTCTTCGCGGTTGAAACTTCCTCTCCTGCTCACACCTCTTACCTTCAGCCATACAGACAAAACCGCTCCTACAAAGAACAACTAAACTGTGTAGGAGGGACTTCAGTCCCGAAAGAAAAGGGCTCGCATCTTCGCGGTTGAAACCGCTCCTACAAAGAACAGCGAAACTGTGTAGGAGGGATTTCAATCCCGAAAGAAAAGGCCTCGCATCTTCGCGGTTGAAACTGCTCCTACAAAGAGCAGCTATATTTTGCTGGAGGGACCTCAATGCCGAACGAAAGTTGGACCAGGCTTCAATGGCAAGTAAGCAGCGGTAAACCGGCAACAACCAGTGGCCCCTGCTCATCATCCATGAGTGAGGCACACAGATTTACTGCCTGCAAAGGAGACCTTAATTTTTCCTGCAACAGGGATAAGGCAGCGCCACCACCGGCAACAATATCCCGGGCTACCTCAGGGCTGATTGCACCCACCTGGGGGAGCAGATCGAAATCATGCAGGGAATGCAGGGCAGAGAGCAATTTTGGCCCTACCATCTGCGGAGCGATCTTGTCTGGATTGGCACGACGAATAATTGAAGCCACGGTTTCAATGAGGAATGGCAGTACAACACAGCCACGGCGAAACTGGCATACCGCGTTATGAACATTTTTTCTGGCCTTAAGCTTGCCAGACTCTTGCTGAATCCAGATCTCCTGCCCAAAGGCGCAACTGCCGGCACTATCCAGAGTCATGCTGGGATCCAGCACAAACATATCTGCGTCCAGCCAAATTGCCTGATCATAGCCCTGGTTAGCCAAAGCCTCTCTAATCAGTACCAGCCGCGCATAATCGGTAGCAACAGGTCCCCTGCCGGTTTTAGCCAAATACCAGTCCGGCACAAGGTTAAAAATTTCATCACCCACAAAACAACGCTGATATCCCTGCTGCTCAGTCCACATCCGGACAGAATCAAGACAGGCCTCGATCCACGAGGGGATATTTTCTTCGCTACAGGACTGGATCACCAGTGTCTTCATCATTACTGCCTTAATTATGGCCTTCCCAAGAGTGAGTGTAGAAATCACAATTACCTGAATGGTGATTCAATAGCAACTCAAGACAGGCATTAGATCATAGTGACAAAGAATTATTCTTCATCGCCGGTGCTTACTGCGCGCGAAGGGTCAGTAATCCATTCACTCCAGGAGCCAGGGTAAAGAGCCGGCTCATCAAAACCGGCAATCTTCATGGACAGAATATTATGTGCGGCAGTAACACCGGAGCCACAATAACAAACAACTGGTTTGTCTAAGCTCTTGTATGAGGTATTACCGAAACTGAATTTGGTCTGCAATGCTTCAGGAGACAGGAAGCATCCCTGGCTATCCAGATTTCCGGAAAAAGGTGAACACTGTGCTCCCGGTATATGCCCTGCGACGGGATCCAGTGGTTCCGTATCGCCGCGATAGCGTGGTAGTTCCCGTGCATCCAGTATTAGCTGTTGCTCACTATCCAGAGCATCTGCCGCTACTATTTTGACCTGTGTTGGCAAACTGGAATAGTCTGCCTGACTTTGTGCTGGAGCCTGAGGGATAATATTGTTTACCGCCAGACCTGAACGCTGCCAGGCTTGCCAGCCGCCATTGAGTACAGCGACATTTTCATGACCTACCCAGCGTAGCATCCACCACATGCGTGCCGCTATTGCACCACCCGCATCATCATAGAGGATGACCTGGGTTTGTGGTGTAAGGCCCAAGGCCTGAACGCTTGCGATCCAGTCACTTTTTTTCGGCAAGGGATGGCGACCGGTCTTACCCGGTATATGTGGATTGCTCAGATCTGCATCCAGGCTTATATAATGAGCATCAGGAATATGCGATTCTACATAGGAGCGCTGGCCAGCCTGAACGTCCGCCAGGGAGAAGCGGCAATCCATAATGCGCCAATCGGGATTATCCAGATTTTTTGCCAGCTCACTGACACTTACCAGGGTATCTAACATGCCATGCCCTATTTCCTGATTCTTTATTGGTTTATTTCTAATACTAAGCCAGAAACCTGTCAACGCAATTGCTTTTCTTGCGTTAATTGTACTAACTGCATCAGAGTTGGAGAACACCATGAAAAAGTTTTTAGTGAACAAAATGTGCCTGGCTGTAATAGGCAGCTTATTAATGTCTGCTTTCCTTGCCGCCCCGCTACTCGCTCAGGATGGCAATGAAGATCGTGAGGCACGCAGGGCAGAAAGACAGGAAGCAATGCAACAACGCCGGGAAGCGTTTCGGGAAAATAATCCGGAAGCCGCGGCTCGACGTGAAGAGTTTAGAGAAAACAATCCTGAAGAAGCAGAAGCTCGGCGTGAACAGCGCCGGGAACGCATGCGAAATGGTGGAGGCCCACCCCCTGGTTTTGAAGGCAGAGGTCGCGGTCCTGGCCCCGGTCCTGGCGGCAGACGCAGATCTGAAGATCAGGATCTTGCTGAGTAAAAGTAAAAATCAATGGGAAGCCTCTTTGTTGAAGGCATAGCAATTAAATGTTGAATTTCCTGACAAAGAGACATCCTGTGAATCTGGTCTAAAATCTGGTTTAAAAAGTCCCTAGCCAATAGCCTATGGAAATTAAAACGCCAGCAACAAGGGTGTAGCCGGCAACCCGTTTTAATCGATAGTTATTTGGCAAGAGTAAAACAAGTCCCGCCAAAGAAAAAATCACCAGCAGTATTGACGCTATATCCAGAAACCATATCCAGAGCGTTTCAGTATCCCTGGCTTTATGTAAATCATTAAGTTTAGCGATCAGGCCATAGTCAATAATTTCGCCTGCAGCCTGCATCTGAATCAGATCAAACTCAATAAAAATAGTCAGTCCAGGGGCTCGGTAATCTACCAATAGAAAATCCCCGTCGTCAGTGATAGACGTTTTCTGCAGCGATACGCCAAACTCATTACGCAGGTAGTTTTGAAATTCTGACGAGTCCGCAATAAGTCCATTCTCATCCAAAGCAAAGACAGGCAATTCATCAACAAATATTTCAGTTACTTCAGGTTCAGAAGAGAAGAATTCTGTATGATTGAGCGTTATTCCAGTGATGGAAAAAAACACCAGAATTATCAATAATGCAATTGACAGATAGATGTGAATTGTTCGCGACCAATTTACGAGTTTACGATTTATTGCCATAATCACCCACTATAATTCTGCCTGGAAAATTAAATCATCAATCCTGATAAAATCAATTTTATGAATTCTGATCAGTTATTTTTACCTGTCCTGACTGGTGCCAAAGCTCATTTTTTGGCCTTAAAGGGATTATCCTCTATTTTCATTCTTACAGCATCTGTGCTGAGCACAGCGGCAGAACCCTTACCTCCCCTGAGTCGGCATTATGACAATGTCCTGGGCACTTCGTTTGACGTAACCATTTATGGAGGTGATGCGTCACGACAGGAACAGGCAGTCGATACCGCCCTGCTGGAAATAGAAAAACTGGAGCAGATTTTTTCCACATGGCGAGAAGACAGCGAGATCATGACACTCAATCGTCAACGCCAAACTACAGAAGCCTCTGATGACTTACTAAAAGTCCTTGCTGCCTGCGAGACCTGGCTACTCACCAGCAATAGTAAGTTTAGTTGCCGAATGGGCCAGGTAATAGATTTTTGGAATACTGCTGAAGCACAACAGATACGCCCAATGGTCCCGGACACCTTGCCCATAGCCCGTGCTGCTCAGCAAAACCCTCTTGTCATAGACCCGCTTCAACGCCGTGTTGAATTAGGAGAGTCAATAAATCTTGAGCCCACTGGCCTGGCTAAAGGCTACATCATTGATCGGGTGATGACATTGCTCAGGCAAGAGCTACCTGAAGCCACTGCAATAAAGGTGGATATCGGTGGTGATGCCAGTTACTGGGGACAACCTGATGGCACTGACAACTGGCTGGTGAATATAGCTGACCCGAATGCCATGGCTGACAATAGCAACTTCATTTCCACATTGAGTCTTAACGGCCTGGCTGTCGCAACAAGCGGACACAACACACGAACCTGGAAATTTGACGATCTGGAATTCAGTCAGATTCTTGATACCCGACGCGGCTGGCCGGTTGTCAATGGACTGTATGTCGTCGTTATTGCTCCCGACGCAATGACTGCGGATGCCATGTCTACAACACTTGCCTCGCAATACCTCGGTCCGGCATTAAAATTTGTTAACAGCACAGACAATGTAGAAGCATTACTTATTGAACAAAACGGAAGCATCCATTTTTCAGATAACTGGCAAGACTATTACGGCGGAGATTTACTCAGACAAGCGAACTCCAATATTGAACTGACCTTGACTTACACCATACCCAATCTACGCTCAAGAAATTACGAGCGCCCCTATGTCTCTATCTGGGTGAGTGATACACAAGGCAGACCGATCAAAAACCTGCTCTTGCTAGGCACTGAAAGTCAGTGGGCTCGCACTAATGCCCTGTGGTGGCGTCGTGTAGGAAGGCGCGGTGTAGTGTCCGCAAGCAATGTAACAAGACCAACCAGAATGCCCGGCAAATACCAATTAAGCTGGAATGGTAATGACGATAATGGCAACAATATTCTTGAGGGAGATTACCAGCTTATGCTCGAAGCATCGCGGGAGCATGGCGACCATAACACCATAAGCATCCCTTTCAGCTTAAAGGCTGGCAGTCAAAATATTGAGCATGCTGGCGAAGGAGAATTGGGTGAGGTACATGTCTCTATTTCATTAACTTCTTCAGAATAAATAGCTCACTCACGCAGCGTTCAGAGAAAACCATCCTGAAGCGGCTGGCCGTAGAGATGAGGGCTCCCCTCCCGGGGTTGAGCGACGTAGAGAAGGTCCTGGCCCCGGCGGAAGGCGTGGTCCAGATTCTGAAGATCAGGGTGAATAAGATCGACTTGCAGATTCCAGAATAGCCTGAAGCGTTGGTATATCGCCTACTTCAGGCTTATTCCTGGGCATGGAACGAATATAGGCATAGATGTCGCTTACCTGATCGTTAGGCAAGGCACTAGCAGGATAATTGGGCATCCAGGTTGAGGGTAAAAGTGGTGCCACGTCCTGAC
>CAWUSW010000095.1:0-5849 GCA_963925675.1 uncultured Pseudomonadales bacterium | reverse complement strand
ATGCTCTCGTGGACGATGTTTTACATCTTCTGAAATGCCGGTATGACGCAACCAATGCACCGTCGCCGCAGTAAGCTGGGTAGCTTCTTCAACAAAACCATCATTGCGCATGGATATTTCAGCCTGATCGAAACAGGATTGAACGATTCCACGAATTTGCCTGGTACTGGCGATGCCACCTTGTCCACGTGCTTTATGCACTAGTGGTGTGTATTCACCGGGCGAGGGCAAGTCTGACAAACCTCGGGCTCGACGATAGCGCTTAAGCGCTTCGAGCATTGAGTCACTGACTGATATTTGACGTTCCTTATTGCCTTTTCCGACAGTTCTGAACCACCAGTTACCTTCAAGGTCACGTTCAAAATCGCCCATTTTCGGGGTCCAGCGCTCAGTGTCCACAAGCTCCGAAATTCTTAAATACATACCAAACAGGGCATTCATAATAAACAGCGTACGTTCGTGTATCTGCTGCTTTTGCGCCATATTTTCCGCAGTTTCCAGTACATAGGTCCACTGTAGCTGGGAAAGTCGGCGTATTGGCTTGCTGGACTGGGTTTTCCGCAAGAATTTGCCTTTCTGGCGTATCTGGGCAACAGGGTTAAATTCCAGGTATTCCTCTTGAATCAGAAAATTACAGAAGCTGCTAAGCACGGCAAAAATACCCTGAATGCCGCTTTGAGACAGGAAATAGGGCGCTTGTGTTGCGTTCTTTTGCAATACATAGGGCTGCCATTCAGGGTTAGGCACCCTTTTTCCGCCTTTATCCATAAATCTGGAGACATTTTTATTACCTATCCATGATTTGGGCGGATTCTTCGCAAATTCTACATAAGCCTCAATATCTTCGCGACGACAGCTTTTCAGGGATTTTTTAGCGATTAACCAGCACCAGTGCAGGAAATGTTCAATTTCACGTCGATAAGTTGAAAATGTGTCAGGACTGCCACGATAGGAATAGAGAAACTCACTGGCATATTGGTAGTCATCAATGGCATTCGCCGGTTCGTCATTGAGCAGGTGTTCCACAGACGTAATGCGATTCTTGTAAGGGTTCGCCATTTCTTCAAGTGTGTCAAAAAATGGGGCTGGTGTTTTTGGTGATGACATCTAGTTTTTTATTCCAGTGTTATTTGTCAGTTTAGAGTCAAGCCAATATTATCGGTAATGCCTATATATAGAATACACATTATAAAGCATCTATAAATAACTAATAAATATATTAATATAGCTATATATTGCACTATATCAGCTATGCTACTATTTCCGGTAATAAAGATTACCGGAAATAGTGGAGCAAGTACAGAGCTCTCCCTTTTTGAGCTTGAATGAATACCTGCTAAGCCCTGGCTTGGCGTAAAGTGACAAATTCTTCTGCTGCTGTTGGATGGATACCAACGGTGCTGTCCAGTTGCGCTTTTGTAACACCACATTGCATAGCCACAGCCAGTCCCTGGATGATTTCTCCTGCTTCAGCACCCATCATATGCATACCAAGGACCTTGTCAGTCTCCCTGTCGACTATGACTTTCATATAAGTACGTTCAGGATTTCCCGATAATGTGTGTTTAAGGTGACGGAAATCGCTTTCATAGACATCAATCTGCTGGAATTGCGCCTGGGCCTGTTCTTCACTGAGTCCCACAGTGCCGACATTGGGGTGACTAAAGACTGCGGTGGCAATATTGTCGTAATTCATGCTTTCTTGTGTGCCATTAAAGAGGTTTGATGCCAGAACCATTCCTTCTGCGATAGCCACTGGTGTCAGAGCCAGTTTTCCTACTACATCGCCAAGCGCATATATGCCTGCTTCGGCTGTTTGGAAGTGATTATCAACCTCAATGGTTCCATTAGCATGGGTATTTACTGAGATATTCTCCAGGCCAAGTCCCTGGGTATTGGGTTTTCTACCCGTAGCGTATAAAACACAGTCAACAGTTATTTCATTTCCTTTTTTGAAAACAACTCTTAATCTATTGTTTTCTTTGATTATATTTGTGACATTGCTATTCATTAACATAGTCATATGACGCTGATTTTCCAGAAAAAGCTTCTCTCTGACATCTTTGTCGAAATGCTTGAGCGGGATATCGCCGCGGTAGGATAATGTGGTTTTTGCCCCTAAACCTGCAAAAATACCGGCAAATTCCAGTGCAATATAGCCACCACCTACAACAAGAATACTTTCCGGGAATTCAGCCAGATCAAAGACTTCGTTGGAACTTACTGCCAGATCACTGCCAGGGAATTCAGGAATAAATGGCCAGCCACCTGTTGCAATAAGGATATTTTTGCAACTTACCTGTTTACCGCCTATTTCTACGGTATTTTTTCCTGTAATTCTGGCTTTATCGTTATAAACCGTAACATCTGAGTTGCCAAGAAGATCATCATAAATTCCATTCAGGCGTGAAATTTCGTTTGTTTTATTGTCCCTCAGTATATTCCAGTCAAATCCCGGGACATTATTTTCCCAGCCAAAGCCCCTGCTGTCTTTGCAGTCAGCACTGAAGTGTGAGGCATAGGAATAGAGTTTTTTGGGTACACAACCAACATTGACACAGGTTCCGCCCATATAGCGTTCTTCGGCAATAGCGACTTTGGCACCATAGCCTGCAGACATGCGCGCAGCCCTGACTCCACCTGAGCCAGCACCTATGACAAATAAATCAAAATCAAACATCCAAACCCCTCAATTCAATAGCAATGCAGGTTAAATTTTCGAGGCTAAGGCTACCCCTTATTGGGGGTAATTCCCATAGTGCTCAGGCTAAAAATATACCCATTTCTTTTGGAAACGTTTATTATCGAGAAAGATCTCGAAAAACCCATAAAAAGTGCTTAGGAATACTGATTCAGTAAGGAATTGATAATGTCTGATTACAATGATGACAAGCAGGATGCTACAAATAAACTCTCATCTGGAAACAACATACCCTCTGATTTTAGACCCTCACCCGCACTGATTGAAAAATTTGTTATCCGCTTGCCTAATGGCTTGAGAAAAAAGATAAAACATCTTTCTGAGCAAAATCGTCGCAGTATGAATCCAGAGATCATCATGGTGTTGGAAAAACACATTCAGCAACATCTTCTTGATCATGCAGGGGAACTTGGTGCATCATCAATGTCTCTGGAAAGCCTGGAAGATAGTGCCGGCATTCAAAGACCGTCAAACAGCGAACTGACAAAAAGGCTTGAAAACCTGCCTGAAGAGAAAAAGCAGGCCTTGCTGGAGTTGCTGGGATAATTACGCAAAATACATCCGTTAAATAGTTTTTTATATGTTTCTGCCGGTTTGATAAAGCCGTGCCAAAGTATAAATAATTCTGCACTATTTCGCCCTGTCTCTCTGACCGGACTTGATTCAAACTACTGACTGTACTTCCTGTTATTTATGCAAAATCTGCAAATGCCATTTCATCTGGAACAGTCCCCGCAGACTTCGGAAAAGTTGCAAATAGCTGATGCCGATATCCAGCTTTTCCCGCACTTTCTATCGGTAACAAAGGCTGATCTCTATTTTGATGAATTCAAAACACAAATGCCCTGGCAGCAGGACAGTTTGAATTTTGGTGGTAAATCAGTGCTTATACCTCGCTTACAGGTCTGGGTTGGAGATAAACATAGTCACTATGCTTATTCAGGGCTTTCATTAAGCCCCCTGCCCTGGACACCAGTTTTAGAGAAGTTAAAAAAACTGGTAGAGAAAGCCTGCAACAGTGAATTCAATTCGGTGTTATTAAATTATTATCGGGACGGCAGGGATAGTGTTGCCTGGCATAGTGATGATGAAAAAGAACTGGGTAGTGAACCCATTATTGCGTCTCTTAGTCTGGGTGTTTCGCGTCGCTTTCAGCTAAAACACAAAATAAAAAAACATCTAAAATCTTCCTGCGAACTTGGCAATGGTAGCCTGCTGGTGATGGGCAAAGGAGTTCAGCAATATTGGCAACACCAGGTGCCCAAACAAGCTGAAGTGGATACCGGAAGGATCAATCTGACATTTCGCAGGATTCTGGGTTGACAGCTATTTCGCAGTGAAAAGCAGGTTGCTGCACACTCCATGGCTGTTTTTTGATAGGATTTCACCTGTCTGGATTTCTACCAGCAATGAATTCAATTATTTGCGGGCTAATTAAAAGCCCATTATCAACTCCATAACAAGGACCTCTTTGTGAATCGACTGTTTGTCACCCTCTTGCTTTTTATACTTCCTGTTTCTTTCGTTTTTGCGGAGTACCAGCGCGCTAATAATGGCATGGTTTCATCGCGTTCTGATATTGCTTCAGAAGTGGGCAAGGAAATCCTTGAACAAGGCGGTAATGCTATTGATGCAGCAGTTGCAACCGGCTTTGCATTAGCCGTCACCTACCCTTCTGCAGGTAATCTGGGGGGGGGTGGTTTCATGATACTTTCCCTGGCAGATGGTGAAGTTATTTCTCTGGATTTCAGGGAAAAGGCACCCGCCGCAGCGCATCGCGATATGTACCTTGACGCTGACGGCAATGTGGATAGAAACCTGTCCAGAAGTAGTCGCCAGTCATCAGGTGTTCCAGGGTCAGTTGCCGGACTGCTTGCGGCATTGGAAAAATATGGCAGCATGTCCACAGAGCAAGTCCTGGCTCCAGCAATTCGCCTGGCAGCCGAGGGTTTTATTCTCAACAGCGATCTCGCCGGGCAGTTCAGAGGGCAATTTAATAACTTTAGAAACCACCCTGCTTCACTTGGCAAATTTTCTAAGGATGGCGCTCCCTATAGCGCGGGTGAACGCTGGTACCAACCAGATCTTGCCAAAACGCTGCAGAATATTTCTGCCCAAGGACGCGACGGTTTTTACAAGGGGAACACTGCTGAGCTTTTAGTCAGTGATATGGCTGCTAACAATGGTCTGATTAGTCTTGCTGATCTGGAAAATTATGAGCCAGTCTGGCGTGAGCCAATTCACGGTACCTACCGGGCTTACGATATCTGGTCAATGCCGGCCCCCTCTTCTGGCGGTGTACTGCTGGTACAAATGCTTAATATGCTTGAGCCTTATGATATTGGTGCTCAAGGCTGGGGTAGTAAAGACACAGTGCATCAAATGATAGAAGCCCAGCGTCGCGCTTACGCAGACAGGGCTGAATACCTTGGTGATCCTGATTTTGTAGAAGTACCTTCTCAAATTTTAATTTCCAAAGATTATGCGCGTCAGCGCTTTGCAAATTTTGACCCGCAGCAATCTGGTGACAGCGCCACAATTACTGCCGGTAGCTGGGTAAATGAGAGCCCTGATACCACTCATTATTCAGTCATGGATGGAGAAGGAAATGCAGTCTCCGTGACTACCACGCTTAACTCTTCTTACGGCAACAAGATCGTAGTTGCTGGTGCCGGATTCCTTTTGAACAATGAAATGGATGATTTTTCCAGCAAGCCCGACAGCCCTAATGCCTACGGCCTCATTGGCAGAGTGGCCAACGAAATTCAGCCAGGTAAACGCATGTTAAGTTCCATGACTCCGACTATCGTGACACGAAATAACAGCCCGGTCCTGTTAACCGGCTCCCCAGGGGGCTCAACAATTATTAACACGGTGTTACATGTTGTTATGAATGTTATTGATCATGGCATGTCCCTTGAGGATGCTGTGGCAAGCCCCCGCTTTCATCACCAATGGCAGCCAGATGTAGTGCGTTATGAAATTGGCGCGTTCAGTGATGACGTCGCCAGAGAACTGGAAGCGATGGGTCATGCCGGGCTTAATGGCTCACGTTTTCCGATTGGTGATGCAAACTCGGTTATGCGCGGCGAGAACTTTATTGAAGGTGTTTCTGATCCAAGGAATGTTGGCGGCGTCGCTGGTTACT
>CAWUSW010000094.1:0-8373 GCA_963925675.1 uncultured Pseudomonadales bacterium | reverse complement strand
AGCATCTGAAAATCATCACTGGAACTGGCTACTATTTTCGGGATATCCCCCAGCATTACTTCACCCGCTAATCCGTCCAGGGTGATGATGTCGCCGCGCTTGATGACCTTGCCTGACTCAGTTGTTGCAGTTCCTGCGGCATAATCAATACTGAGATTGTTGCAGCCGGTGATGGCGCAGACGCCCATTCCCCTGGCAACAACGGCGGCATGAGAAGTCATGCCTCCTAATTCAGTGAGGATCCCTTCAGCGACTTTCATGCCATGAATGTCTTCCGCGGTCGTTTCACGCCTTACCAGGATGACTTGCTTGCCGCTGCTGGCAACTTCCACAGCCTCATCAGCGGAAAAGACCACAGCGCCGGTTGCTCCACCCGGGCTGGCCGGCAATCCTGATGCGACAATGTCTGTCTTCGCATCGGGATCAACCATGGGATGAAGAAAGGCTTCCACATGTTCTGGTGAGACCCGCAGCAGGGCTTCCTTTTCCGTAATCATTCCCTCTTTCACCATTTCAACGGCAATTTTAATGGAAGCCCGCCCGGTACGTTTACCACTGCGGGTTTGCAGAATGAAAAAGCGACCTTCCTGAATGGTAAATTCAATATCCTGCATATCCCGGTAATGTTTTTCCAGCAGAGCCTGTGTATCAAAAAGTTGCTGGTAAATGTCCGGCATTTTTTCTTGCAGAGCAGTAATGGGTTCTGGTGTACGAATGCCGGCTACCACATCTTCTCCGGCGGCATTAAATAAAACTTCACCGAAAAACTCCTTTTCACCGGTAGACGGATTACGGGTAAAGGCCACACCGGAACCGGAATCATCACTGAAATTTCCAAATACCATGGTCTGAACGGCCACTGCAGTGCCAGTAGATTCTGGAATATTATTCATTTCCCGATAGACGATTGCCCGTGGTGTATGCCAGGAAAGAAAAACCGCTTCAATGGATAAAAATAATTGCTTAAATGGATCCTGTGGCAAGTCCACCAGGGTTTTGAATATTTTTATAACCTGTTGCCAGTCGTCAGCAAGCATTTCAATATCCAGAATCTTGCCATTAGCTTGCTTGTACTCATTGATGACGGTTTCAAATTTATCCCCTTCGACTCCCATCACCACATTGGCAAACATCTGAATGAAGCGGCGGTAGGAATCATAGGCAAAGCGCGGATTGCCGGTTTTTTTGGCAAGCCCTTCGACAATTTCGTCATTCATTCCCAGGTTAAGTAATGTGTCCATCATGCCTGGCATGGACACTGGCGCACCAGAGCGTACAGATAAAAGTAAGGGGTTTTCTGAGTCGCCAAAGCGGGCACCCATTTTGTTTTCTACCAGGTCAAGGGCAACCCGGCAATCCTGTTCGAGACGATTGGGTAGCTTGTTACCATTGTCAAAGAATTCACGGCAGGTGGCAGTAGTAATGATGAAACCAAAGGGAACAGGAAGACCAAGGTTGGTCATCTCACACAGGTTGGCACCTTTGCCTCCCAGTAAATCCCGTTCATCTTTATGTCCTTCGTTAAAAAGGTATACGCGCTTGGCCATGGGTTTTTCTCCAAGAAGTATTTTTATTATTGTACGAATTAACGGGTCATTAACCCATGTCGTCATGGTTAAATTTTAATGAATGAATTCAGGGATTGATCACAGTTCTGAAACCAATATGAGAAGTACCCAGTCCTTTGCTTTGTGCTTGCCTTGCTTCAGGCCGATAACGCATGCAGTAGTTAGGCGCACAAAGATAGGAACCGCCCTTGATGACTGCAACGGGCTCACCGGGTTGGTAGGGGTCATAGCCTTGCGGATATTTCTCCTTGTCGACAAAGCCATGATTTGAAAACCAGGGGGTTTGAGTCCATTCCCAGACATTACCGATAAGATCATACAATCCCAGATTATTTGCGCTATAGCAGCCTACCGGGGCGGTCCCGGTAAAACCGTCCTGGGCATCATGCTGAAAAGGAAACAGGCCTTGCCAGGTGTTGGACTGATAGGTCCCACTTGAATCCCTGCGCAAACTACCCTGAGCGGCATATTCAAACTGTGCTTCTGTGGGCAGGGAGTGTCCTTTCCAGGCAGCATAGGCCTGGGCATCTTCATAGGCGATATGGACAACCGGGTGCAGCAACCTGCCATCAAGATTTGACCCTGGACCTTCCGGCTGTTGCCAGTTGGCATCGTTCATGAATTGCCACCAACCGGCAAAAGGATTCACTGGTTCATCGCGGACATGGGGCGCGAAAACTGCAGAACCGGGAATGAATTCACCGGTGGATGAATTCTCAATGCCGCGTTCTGCCAGCGTGACATAGCTGGTGGCGTCTATAAATTCGGCAAACTCACTATTGGTGACTTCATGTTGTGCCATCCAGAAATCATTTACGGATGTTGCAAATGCCGGGCTCTCTTCAAAATAGGTTCCTTCAGCGCCCATGGTGAACTCTCCGCCGCTCACCAAAATCATGCCTGTGTATGGTGAAGCAAGCGTCGGAATTTCATTACACTGCATGGCCAGAACATTAATATTAATTCCGGGTACTGATGTTTTTGCGGCCAGCCAGGCGAGGACAATTACAATAGCCAGGCCGGAACCAGCACCAACAATTAATATTTTTTTACTGCTGGTAAATGACGTCATTATCTTCTACATACTGGTCCCAGAGTTTGACCATTTCTTCGAGCTTTTGTGGCAATTCATTAGCAAGGTCACTGCGTTCGAGATTATTATCGGACAGATCAAAAAGCATTGGGCCTTCATAATCCTGATCCCAGACAACTTTCCAGTCTCCCTGTCTTATGGCTCTGACATCATAACCATGGATTTCCCAGCCAAACACTTCACTTTCATCATGCACATTACTGGCCTCACTCTCAAGAATAGGAAGCAGTGATTTGCTGGTAATGGGTAATATTTCCTGGTCACGATACAGAGTGCCAGGATGCTGCGTGCCTGCAAGAGCAAGGAAGGTGGGCATTAAATCCATCACTGTGCCCAGACCATCACTGCGCGTTCCGCCATCTATCAGTCCGGGATAATGCGCAAAAGCAGGAACATGATAACCGCCTTCAAAACTGGTGAACTTGTGATCTCGGGAAGGTGATGAGCTGACGGTCGCCCATTCGGGGCCAACCATGATCCAGGAGTTACCCGCGCCAATATTGTCCAGGCTGTGGTCGTAAGCTGTCCCCACATGCTGCTGATAGGTTTCAGCGAGATCTCTGCGTCCGGGTTCTGCGCCGTTATCCGACATGAACATGATGAAAGTGTTATCAAATTCACCAATCTCTTTCAGATAGTCGATGACTTCCCCTACATAAATATCCAGATCACTGACCATGCCGGCATAGACCTGCATCCGTTGTGCAGAGAATTGTTTTTCTTCTTCACTGAGCTCATCCCAGCGTGTGGCAAAAATCTTAAGCTCATCAGGCTCCATGTTTTCATCAATCAGTCCGAGTTCTTTCTGGCGTTCAAACCTGCTCAAATAAAGGGCTTCATAGCCATCATCGTACCAGCCATCAAATCGGGCAATGGATTCTTTGGGGGCCTGAATGGGGAAATGAGGGGCGGTATAGGCGAGCCATGCAAAAAATGGTTTGCCATCGTCGCGGTCAGCTTCAATGTAGTCGATCATGCGATTGCTATAAAAGCGCGTGGAATAAAAATCTTCGCCCACATTGACCAGTTCATCGCCGTCTCGGTAGTCAGCGTTGACAGGTCCGGTCCAGGACCAGGGGCCCAGATGAGCAGCCCCATCAAGAGATATAAATGAACGCTTGAAACCTCTGGCTCGGGGGCCATTATAAACATCTCGGCCCAAATGCCATTTGCCTGTCATGTAAGTGTTATAGCCAGCATCAGTCATAAGGTCTGCAAGGCTTGCCACACGAAAATTTAAATAGGCAAAATAGCCAGGCTGATTTTCATAGGCTTCACCCGGGGGTTGTCTCATGCCGCCAAGCCCTGCCAGATGATTGTCCATTCCTGACATCAGCATTGAGCGGGTGGGGGAGCAGGTAGCATTGGCATAAAACTCGGTCAGCAGCATTCCATTTTTTGCCAAAGCATCTAAATTGGGAGTAGGAATTTCGCTACCATAGATGCCTAAATCTGAATATCCCAGATCATCTGCCATGATCAAAAGGATATTTGGTTGTCCTTGTCCGGGTTCTTGCTCCTGAGCGGTCTCGCTGTTGCAAGCTTGCAGCAGCAAAAAGAAAGTGAGTATAAATAAACTGTTTCGCAATTTACCTGGCATATATATTTGCCTCAAAAATCAGATTTAAATTATTACTTTTAACTACTTTGTATGGGATGTTCACGCCTTTTTCAAAATATTATCAAAATCAGACACCAGACTGAATGTTCTGGTCAGCTCTTCAATAAACAGTTTCTGGCCAATTATAATTGGACCGGACTGATTGATAATCGTGTTATTGATTGTGCCAAGTACTACCTGAAAAGCGAAATAAATATCGGCTTCTTCTTTTTGCGTCAGGGGACGACTAATTTCCTGATAAAGTCTCTCAATCAAGCGCTTGCATGATGACAGGAAGTGTTCATGAAACGGATCCCAGAAGTTAGTATCTCTGATACTTTTTACCAGCACAGCGCGCCAGAATTGGCGATGTTCCCAATAATACTTGATCATGTTTTCAATCAGGTCTTTCACTAGAGTATTGGCAGGAACTTCAGAATACAAAGCGTTAAGTGTTTCGGTCCGGTTAGTCAGGTGCTGATCCACCAGTGCTGAAAAATACTCGTCTTTGCTGTGAAATCTGGCATAAAAAGCGCCTACAGAGTAACCGGCAACCCTGGCCAGTTCCGCGACAGAAATTTTTTCCAGATCCTGTTTTTCAAGAAGTTTGAAACCGGTTGCAATCAGGGCATCATAAGTACGATGTCCCCGTTGTTGTTTAATCTTGCGGCCATGGGTTGGTGTGACTGGTTTTTTCAAAACACATCCTTAAAATAGAATTCAAATTCTTATTATTTAAAATCTGATCCAAAGTGGTTATAGGCAATTTTTCCTAAAGCGGGGCAATTAAAGCGAAAAAGACACTTGTTGTCGAATAGTGTGTATTTTAGTCTGTAATTGGCTAATTTATTGAATTCCGGCAATTGGGGATTGTTGCTGATTGTTAGTTATGCACCCTCAAGGTCTTTGGTCGCAGAACGTCCATAGCATTACCAATCCTGGTGAATCAGAATATACTGCTTGAATTATAATTAAGAATCTTTATTCTTTTTAACCGGTCTTATTGACAAGGTTTAGGAAAAAATAAAACAAATACTGAGCTGTTGTATGTCTGATTTGACTACAGCATATCTAGACAACGCACCCGGAAGCCTAAACAACAATGGGTTTCCGGGTTCGTTATTTTTTTGGGGTTTCATGCCCTTGAAAATCCGGCAGATTACGACTACCTTCCTAAGCTGATTTTCTACTCCCAGACCTAGCCATGACAGATAGTTCAATTACTCCGGATCAGAGCACTTCAAAATCAGGATCTGACAATTCTTTTCTGGGCCATCCTCGCGGCCTGATCATTTTATTTTTTACCGAAATGTGGGAACGCTTTTCCTATTACGGGATGCGAGGCTTGCTGATTCTTTATTTGACTCAGCATTTCCTGTTTTCCGATGAACGTTCCACCATTATGTACGGTGCCTATACTGCCCTGGTCTACGTCATGACCATCATCGGCGGCACTTTGGCAGACAGGTATCTGGGATCCAGAAAGGCAGTTACTTTCGGTGCCATTTTGTTGGTGCTGGGGCATTTTGGGATGGCCTTTGAAGGCAACGGCTCGCGCCAGATAATGACTTATGAAGGGGAAGAATATCAGCTCACTCTAAACGGCAGGGGAGGCGATGCAGACCAGATTATTATTTCTGACCTGGGAGAATCCCTGATCAGTTTTAGCGAGGGTGCGACTAATTTGTTGATTGCCAATCCTGTTGTGGTGGGTTTGCCGGGATCCATCCCCACTGACAGTTATTCCCTTCATATTGAAACCGATACCTTTTATCTGAATATTCTGTACTTGTCCCTGGCGCTTATTATCGCTGGTGTGGGATTTCTTAAAGCCAATATATCGACCATCGTAGGCTCTCTGTATGGTTTCGGCGATGCCCGGCGAGATTCCGGTTTTACGATTTTTTATATGGGAATTAATCTGGGGGCATTTCTGTCTTCAATTCTGTGCGGTTATCTGGGCATTGCCTATGGCTGGAAATACGGCTTCGGCTTGGCGGGAATAGGCATGTTGTTCGGTCTGGTTATCTTTTTGATCTATCAGGACTGGCTTGAAGGCAAGGCTGAACCTCCCAGCATGGAAAAGTTGAAGGAAAAGGTGTTGGGTCCTATCAATGTAGAGCATATGTGCTATCTCACTGGTCTGGGGATAATTATCATTTCATTGCTACTGGTGATGAATGCGCATCTTGTCGATGAGAGCTATGTCGGTTTGCTTGGCATTATCATCTTTGTGCTACTGATTACTTATGCCTTTGTTCGTTGCGAGGGAGTAGAGCGCGACAGGATGTTCGCGGGTATCTATTTTATCCTGGCCCAGATCCCGTTCTGGGCTTTATTTGAGCAGGCGGGTTCTTCACTGAACCTGTTCACCGACAGGTTGGTTGATCGCACCATGTTTGGCTGGTCAGTGCCAGCACCGGTATTCCAGTCTCTTAACGCCATGTTTATCGTCTTGTTTGCACCTATACTGGCCTGGTTGTGGATAACCCTGGCAAAAAGAAACCTGAATCCTTCTACTCCGGTGAAGTTTGCCATGGGCGTTTTTCTGGCCGGTCTCGGTTTTCTATCTCTGGTTGCCGGCATGCGAGCGTCCGGGGATGACGGTATGACGGCGGTGTACTTTATCTTTCTGATTTACTGGGTTCATACTATGGGTGAGCTGATGGTGTCGCCAGTGGGTTTATCCGCGGTCACCAAACTGGCACCACCACAAGCTGTGGGCATGACCATGGGGGCCTGGTTTCTTTACAGCGGGCTTTCCAACTATCTGGCAGGTGTGATTGCCTCAACAACTGGAGCAGAAACCATTGGCGGGCAGCTTTCTGACACTGCGGCGGCCAAAGCGACTTATGCCGAGGTCTATTTGCAGGTAGGTTATATCGCTATGGGAATTGCGATAGTGATGCTGATTATCTCACCGGTCATTAAACGTATGATGCATTCAGCGTAATTCGGTAAGGTTTAGGAGATCAGGAAATCATCAGTTATTGCTCAGCAATTCACCGGTAAGGCACGGCTAATTAAAGGTGCATCCTTTTTCAAGCTGCGCGATACTTATCGATTGCCACGGTCATGTCAGGGCCTGAGCAAGCTATAAAAATAAAAATAATAACGAGTTAACCCTGAAAATTTATCTCCAATCCAAAGCTTGAATATACAAATAAGATTTTAAAAAGCGTCAATTTTTAAAGAGCTTCAATCACAGGAAAATTGTTATGTCGAAAATAAAAATTCTGGCACTTACCGTCATCAGCACAATGCTTGCTGCATGTGGCGGTGGTGAAGAGCCCGCAGCGAATGCCCCGGTAGCACAATCTTTATCAGCGGCGGGCAGTGCACAACTATCATCGGCCTTCGCCAATGTTGATCAGGAACGCCTGGCGAATGCCGGAAGTGAACCTGAACAGTGGTTGACCTATGGTGGTACCTACAATGAACAACGCTATAGCGCGCTGGACCAGATTAATACTGACAATGCCGATCAGCTTGGGCTGGCCTGGTATCACGATATCCAGGCTAACCAGGGACAACAGTCCACGCCTTTATATGTTGATGGTGTCCTTTACCTGACTGAGTCCTGGGGCCAGGTGAATGCTATAGATGCCTCATCCGGTGAAACCCTCTGGCGTTTTGATCCGGAAGTGCCCGGCAATGTTGCAGGCAAAGGCTGCTGTGGTGTTAACAACCGTGGTGCAGCTGTCTATGAAGGTAAAGTATTTGTCACTGCCTATGATGGTCGTATGTTCTCACTTGATGCAGCCACTGGCGCAGTGCTTTGGGAAACTCAAACTGTTGATGACAGCCTGAACTACACATCAACCGGTGCCGTGCGTGTCGCTAACGGCAAGATATTCATTGGTAACGGGGGTGCTGAATTCCGCACCCGTGGCTATGTGTCAGCACTGGATGCCGAGACGGGCGAAGTGGTCTGGCGTTTTCACACCGTACCGGGCAACCCTGAGCTGGGTTTTGAAAATGAAGCCATGCGAATGGCCGCTGAAACCTGGAATGGTAACTGGTGGGAACTCGGTGGTGGTGGGTCTACCTGGGACGGTATTACCTATGATGCAGAAACCAACCTGCTGCTTTTTGGTGTTGGTAACGGTGCC
>CAWUSW010000093.1:0-16961 GCA_963925675.1 uncultured Pseudomonadales bacterium | reverse complement strand
CCCTCGCGAAGAAGCAGGCCGTTTATGCTGGGCAATAATATTTTGCTGCCCAGTGGTGACGAATTCGACTTTGGTTCCGGGATTGCCTATTTTGAAGCCGGCAAAAGTGGGCAGCTAATTGGCAGGGCTGCCCCTGATATTGATACCCAGCGTGCTATCGACGAAGCCGATGGGCTGTTCCGGGTGTGGAGCACAATCATGAGTGATCCTGCCGCCTTTCCCATGTACAAGGGCGATTATCCATTAAATGCAGCTGGGCAACAGGCTCTGGCAGTCTGGGACCCCAATAACAACGAATTGTTTGAATGTGGCAACAAGGGCATGCCGCTGATTATGATTTCGCCTATCCCCGTTGATTTTGTTCATCAGGGTGAGGATATTCTTCTGCGCATGGAAGAATATGATGTCAGACGTCTTATTCATATGTCAGCGGATGCCCTGGCGCCTGATGTACATACACAGTTTGGATTTTCTCGTGGACATTGGGAAGGCAACGCATTGGTAGTCGAAACGGACCACGTGGCGGCCGGATATTTTGATCATATGGGTGCGCGGCAGAGTGATCAAATAGCCTTGGTAGAGCGGTTTATTCCCAACACAGAATATGATCGTCTTGATTACGAGCTGACAGTGACTGATGCAGAATACTTTTCTGAACCTTTTACGCTTACCAGGTATTTCGTCTGGTATCCGGAAATGTCAGTACATGACTACCAGTGTCTGGAACGTTATTAAGGGAAGCGGCTTTGGAATAATGGCTTTATACAGCCATGGTTGCAAATAATGAACCAAAGGCTATGACCATGCCAATGCAGATGAAGTTTCCCACCAGTAAAAAGAACGCTTTAATAAAAGTCTTGAGGCTTGATTCCCGATAGACATTTTTCAAGGCATAGAAAATATAAATCGGGATGTTAAAAGCACCAATGATGCGTAGCCAGTCCATGGCTGTAAAAAGTGCCTCTTGATTAAAATCGGAAAGATCACATGTGCCATCATTAATTAAGCGGTCTTCTTCCCTTGCCTCTTGTCCGATATTTCCCAATTCCTGCCGCACCTCTTCACGGATTTCTGTGACAAGTCCATTCTCGCCCGGTTGCTCAAGATTAAGCGCGGGACTATTTGATGCATCAAATTGCTGCTTTCCGTCCTCATCAAAAGCCTGGTCAAGATTAAGATTGTTAAGGGGATAAAGAAAAGCACCAGGTTGGGAATCAGGTAAAGCCTGAATGGCGGCAGGAAACGCATGCGTTTTCCTGCAAGGTATTGTGCCGTCAGTTTGCCAGGTTGAAATGCCAGGGGGAGGAGGGATCGCCATATTCGCGAGTCAAGGTCGAAAGACCGTCAGCCAATTCATGCAGCAGTTCACGAAAAGAAAGTATATGGGTATCTGATTTCTGACCGTAAGAGGTGCAATAGTTTTTCTGCGATACTGAGTTCCCGCAATTTTTACGCACACTAACCCTATTATTTGATTCAGATTCGAGAGTCATTGGGGTGAATCACCTGTTTTTTAAAATTTCCTGAATAGAGCCGGCTTGAGACTCAAGCATCGCCCACTGTAGAAACCAGTGAGTGAACAAAGTGTATTTGAATAAGCTGGTAGTGTCCTTTCGCTGACTTTAGTTTGCTTTTGCAGATTTCCGGTCGACTCTCTACAATCCAACTGCAAGCTAGCTCATGGGGATATAACAATGAAGAAAATACTGACTTTTACACTGATTTTACTTTGTACCAAAGCTGTCCTGGCTCAGGACTACTGGAGTGCGCAAGACCTGGATAATCTTGGCGATTCACTTTCAGAACAAGTTGGCTCCGATAATGCCGCTATTCTTTTTAACATCATCAATGAAGGTGGATATGACGCGCTCCTGGTGCATCGCGAAGCCGGCCCCGGGTTTTCCGAGCAGCACGCGGAATCGGCAGACCTGTATTTTGTTACTGCCGGTAGTGCCACTATTTTTACCGGAGGCAGGATTGTGGATGCGGAGCAATTTGCTCCCGGGGAAATCCGTGGCAGTAGAATTGACGGCGGTGTGGAACGCACAATCAGCGCTGGCGATGTTATGCACATACCAGCGGGTGTACCACATTATGTTCTTGTAGGAGATGGTCAGGAGATTACTTATTTCCTTTTCAAGGCGAAAGGCCAGCTTGCCGGAGAAAGGCCGGTTCGTATTACAGCCATCCCCAACGTAGTTAGTGAAGGCAGCAGATGGCAAAGCATCTGGGCGGCTGAATTTACTGCTGACGGCGTGGTTGGGACTGATGATGGCGGGCTGATGTTTGCCCAGGAGCAAACCGACACTGTAAAGAAATTACTCAATGGTAATGAATACACCCTGTTTGAGAACACCAATGGCGGAGGTGCTGTATCCATGGATGCGCAGGGGAGAATCTTTATTGCCGAGCGCACCTGTACTGAACCCTTGAACGATGAACTGGCGGGTTGTAATGAACTTAACCGGATTGCGCAAATTGCCCCTGAATATCGTTTGCTGGCTAACAGTTTTGCTGATGGTTCCTCATTGGGCCGAGTGAATGATCTGATTGCCGATGGCAGCGGCGGGGCCTTTTTTACCGCCCGGGGTGCCTGGCATGTGAATGCTGAAGGTGAGATCAAGACGGTGGCTGACGAAAACATATCCTCCAACGGCATAATGTTGAATCGTGATGGATCTGTGCTTTATGTCACCAATAATACTGAAGTGCTGGCTTTTGACGTCAGACGTGATGGCAGTACTCGCAATCGCCGTGTCCTGGCAACACTTGATGGCGATAATGGCGGTGACGGCATGGCCATTGATGCAGAAGGTCGTCTATATGTGACAGGAAATCTTGGTATTCATGTGATTGCTGAAGATGGTGAGTACCTGGGTATGATCCCTACGCCGAGACGGGCTATTACGGTGGCTTTTTCCGGGCCAGATAAAAAGACCCTTTATGCACCAGCCTTGGGAGCAATTGGCTTTGACGGTAAGCAATGGACTACCCCGGCAGGAATTCGCAATATTGCCATGACCATTTATACCATCGAGATGGAAACACCTGGTTTTAGCGGCAGGCCCAAGTAGTTACAAGTTACAAGTTAAAAGTTACAAGTTAAAAGTGGAAAGAACGTAGGTCGGAAAAGAACCGCAGGTACGTCATCCGACATGGTGGACAGCGTCCGCCTGAATAAGGTGCAAATTAAAAGTATGTAGGAGGGGTTTTGCCTACATGGATGTAGGTAAGGGGCGTGAGCAGGAGCGGAAGCTTTAACCCCGAATGAATTCAAAGTTAAAAGTGATAAATTTTATGAAAATGAAAGGAAACCTTATGCAGTTAACCGTAGAAATCAGTATGTATCCTTTTAACGAGGACTATAAACCCCTCATCAAGGGCTTTATTGCTCAGCTGAACAAATGTGAGGGACTGATAATCAAAACTTCAGAGACCTCCACAATGGTGCATGGCGAATATGATCGTCTTATGGACAGTGTGAAGGAAATGATTGCCTGGAGTTACCAAACCCATGGGCGGGCGGTATTTGTCACTAAATTTATTCCTGGCCATGACCTGAACGATTAATGTTATTACTTGAAGTCGCTGAAGTTGTTGCCGTTGTCCTGGCCGTTGCTTACCTGATCCTGGCAACACGTGAACATATCGCATGCTGGTATTTTGCTTTTGTCAGCTCTGCCCTCTATACCCTCATTTTCTGGGATGTCAGCTTGCTTATGGAGTCAATGTTGAATGGCTTTTACGTAGTGATGGCAGTGGCAGGGTGGTTTGAATGGCGGTATGGCGGGACCAGGCATGAAGGTGTTCCTATACGGACATTAAAACTCTGGCAGCACGCTTTGATAGTTTCTTCCCTGTTAATTGCTGCCTCCATAAACGGCTGGTTGATGCAGAAAAATACTAATGCTGCCTGGCCCTATCTAGATGCATTTACCACCTGGGCAAGTGTCGTTACCACCTTCATGGTAGTGTGGAAAATTCTTGAAAACTGGTTGTACTGGTTGGTTATAGACAGTATTTCAATCATATTATATATAGATCGGGAGCTTTATCTGACAGCCTGTTTGTTTGCAGGGTATGTGATTCTGGTGATTTATGGCTACATGCAGTGGCGCAAAATATATTTGCAGACGGAGCGGGAAAATAAAAAAAAGGCAGCCATATAAGCTGCCTTTTACATGTCAGGAACAGATAAAAATGGACTAATTTCCGCCTTTATCCATTTTCTCTGCCAGATAATTCTGGATGCCCATGTTTTCTATCAGGTATATCTGGGCTTCCAGCCAGTCTACATGCGCTTCCTCATCGTCCAGAATTACACGGAAAAGGTCACGGCTAACATAGTCTTGTACGGATTCGGCATGGGCAATGGCCACGCGTAAGTCAGGAATAGCACGCAGCTCCAGGTCCAGGTCGCAACGCAGCATTTCTTCAGTGTGCTCACCGATATGGAGTTTATCCAGTTTCTGAAGATTGGGCAGGCCTTCCAGGAATAGTATCCGTTCAATGATTTTATCGGCATGTTTCATTTCATCAATGGATTCATGCTTGGTAAATTCGGCCAGCTCCTTCAGGCCCCAGTCGTCAAACATTTTTGCATGCAGAAAGTACTGGTTAATGGCAACAAGCTCATTACCCAGTATGGTGTTTAAATGTTCAATTACTTTGCTGTCACCTTTCATAAAAGATATTTCCCTGGAGTTAAAATGGCAGTCATTTAGCGCTGCTTATGCGCTGTCATTGTGGCGGGGTAGCGTATAAAAGTCCAGCTTGAAGCTTGTATAAGTGCTTAATTTATAACAACAAAGGTAAATACGAATGCTTATTGCTCGTATTTATATTTATTGTATTTTCAGCTGGTTTATCGGAAGGAGGGAATTAGGCAGCGGGCTCAAAATGGGCATTTTTAACCGCTGTTTCAACGATGTTTTGAGCAAGTTGACTGCATTTACCGCATTGGCTTGCTACGCCCAGTTCCTTGCAGACATCTTCAAATGATCCCGCACCACCATTCACAAATTCCTTGATCTGGCGGTCAGTTACAGATTTGCAAAGACAAACATACATGGCTATTGATCGATCTCTTCTAAAGTTTCTGGGGTACAATGAGAATGCTAAGCTAAATGAGAATCATTGTCAAACAGCTTATCTGTAAAACTTGCATACCCTGAATCTTTTGGAAGGGGCATTCTCGCTGGCTTTTGAAGGGGGGGTGTATGATCTGTATTAAAGCACTGCGTAAATCAGGATGTTCGGTTGAACATGGCTTGTCTGGCAACTTCTTTGGCAGTAGCGAAATCAGACTTGCCAGAACCCAGTTTTGGTAAATCGTCTACCGTTATATAGGCTGCAGGTAAAGATAGATTGTTTAATCCGCCTGCCAGAAGTTTAGGGCGCAATGCACTTTCTTCGAGATCCTGAGTGGATAAAATAACAATCATCTCTCCCTTTTTCGGATCGGGGATATTGATTGCCAGCAATTCGACTTCATCATTGTTCACTGATTTACGCAGGACCTGTTCGACTGTCCCCAAACCAATCATTTCACCACTGATTTTGGCGAAGCGGGCATAGCGGTCTTCAATGCTGAGGAAGCCATCTTCATCAATTGAACCCTTATCGCCAGTGACATACCAGCGCTGACCTTCTCGTTCTTTAACAACCTGATCGGTAAGCTTTTGGTTTTTCAAATAGCCCTGCATTACTTGCGGCCCAGCGACCAAAACCATGCCGGCAGTACCCTGGGCAAGTGGCTCCAGAGTATCAGGATCGGCGATCTGAACAAGGGTACCAGGGATTGGCTTACCGACAGTGCCGGGCTTGGAGTTGTCCTTTAAACCTGGATTTTCCAGATTGGGAAAGGGCGTGTTAACGGTAGCAACGGGTGATAATTCGGTACAGCCAAAACCCTCATAGATGATTTTATTGAAGCGTTTTTTAAACCCGGCACTGACTTCTGACTGAAGTTTTTCTGCACCGGCGACAGTTAATCTGAGTGAGGAAAGGTCCTGTTTTGACACTTTGTTGTTTTTAATATAAAGGCGGAAAAAGCTGGACGTTCCGAAAAACAAGGTGGCCTTTTGTTCCCTGATAGTTCTCGCAATGATGACTACATCAGTAGGATCCGCATGACATACTACCTTGATACGCTCTAACAGGGGCAGGAAGAGACAGGCTGTCATGCCAAAGGAATGAAATATTGGTAAATTAGCCAGGATGACATCGTTGGCTTTGGCGTTAAGTATATGGTTTACCTGTTTAACGTTAGCGAGGATATTTTTATGGCTCAGCATGACGCCTTTGGGAGGGCCTTCGCTGCCGCTGGAAAAAAGAATTACTGCGGTGCTGTCCAGTGCCGGACTGGCGCAATACTTTTTCTTGATCCAGGATACAGGCAATAATTTACAGCACAGCAGTGTGCTTAGCTTTTCCCAGGATGAAATGCCTGCCTGTATATCTTCCAGCATCACAAGAGTCACTTTTTCGCCCAGGGGCTCTAAATGGATGCCTCGAGTTTTACATTTTTCCAGAAACCTGGAAGAGGTAAATACTGTTTTCAGTCCTGCCTGTTCAATGGCGGACAATATGCCGTCCAGAGGGGCCGTGTAATTTAGCGTGACAAGCGTTTTACCCAACAGCATCACGGCCATGCTAGCCAGTAATCCTCCAGCAGTAGTGGGAAGAAGCAAGCCGACATTTTGCTGTTCATTGATGCTGGCTATGCGTTTAGACAGGAGCAAGGAGCCGGTCAATGCTGTGCGGGCTTTCAGGTTTGCCCCCAGGGTGTCTGACAAAACAACTGGATTTCCACGACGCATTGATGTCTCTACCCAATGCTCACCGAGAGAGGGTAGGGTATCGAGATATTCCATCCATGTGTTTATTGAATTGTCTTCAGGAAAGTCAGTCATTTATACAGCGTAATTATTTGTAATTATTTTATCTTGAGGTCTTTCTGGCTAGCCAATGGCAATAACAGAAAGCAGAAAGATACAATAATAGACCGTAAGGTGGTGCGGGTGCCAGTTAATAGGCGAAGAAAAATGCCTTGCTGAATCAGGGAGCGGACTTCATAAAAGTCGCAAATTGAACAACCGGGAAAGCTGAGAGAGCCTGCCCGGTTTTTTTGGACTGAATCAGAAAAGTAACTCAGGAATAAGCGATAACATCTACATCGACTTTGCTTAAGACCTTTTCTGAAGTATTGCCTTTCATCAGTGCTTTGGCACCTTGTCTTGCCAAAGTGCCTATCAACACGGTGTCTGCTTCAATTTCCTTGGCATAGCGTGAAATGACAGAAGCCGGATCGCCTTCTTCAGCGTGCACACGATCACTGGGCAGACCAGAAATTTCCATGATTTTTTGCCGGTCAGGGAAATGCATGCTGTCTTTATAAGCATTGACCACATGGAAATCAGCATTGTAATGTTTTGCAATATTCTGACCATCAATCAGAATCTTCTCATTGAGACGGGCATATTCAGGAATGTCATGCTTCTGAATATTAATTGCGGCAAGAATTTTTTTGCGTGGTTTAACTTCGCTTGAGCGAACAATAGTCACCGGTGCTACTGAAGTTCTTAACAAGGCCCATTGCTGATTGCTGAACAGTGATTTTTTCTCATCGCGCGAATCTGGCATAAAGATATGGTCAGGCTGAAAGCGTTGAGCACTTGCCAGAACAGCTTTTTGCCATTCATTGGACCAGCACAATTCAAAACTGAAAGATGCGCCCGCCTTTTTGAGTTTGTCTGTTATTGAGTTGAGCCACTTGTCATCCCGGTAAATATTTTCATTGTCCGCACCCAGATTGGTCTTTTCAGCATCAACACTGATGAACAGGTGGACATGAGATCCAGGGTCCTTAATTTCTGAGGTAATAACAGCGCGCTCCAGAGCAAGATGTTGCTCTTGTGTCGCTTCAATAATAACTAATACCTTTCTTCCATCTGCCATTTTTTACTCCTGAACAAATTCAATTAATTGTGACAGGAATAACTATAGAGATAGGGCAGGCAATCACCTTGACCTTAATCAAGTATTAATTAAGTGATTGGTGCAGTAAATTTAAAGAGGCCAACCGCCCAAATTTTGCCAGCGATTGATGATGGTACAAAATAGTTCAGCCGTTTTTTCGGCATCATATCGTGCAGAGTGAGCTTCTTCATTATTGAAGTCGATTTCGGCACATTCACAGGCTCGTGACAACACTGTTTGTCCAAAAGCCAGTGCACTGATGGATGCGGTATCCAGACTCGAAAAAGGATGGAAGGGATTGCGTTTAAGCTTGTTACGCTCTGCAGCGGCATTCACAAAGCCATGGTCGAAATGAGCATTGTGCCCGACCAGAATGGCGCGCGTGCAATATTCATCTTTCATTTTATTGCGAATATTTTTGAAAATTTCTTTAAAGACGTCCGGTTCCTTGTGCGCGATGCGCAGTGGGTGATATGGATCAATGCCGGTGAACTTCAATGCAGATTCTTCCAGGTTGGCACCAGGGAAGGGCTCAACGCGAAAGAACCAGGTGTCTTCCGGTTTCAGAATGCCGTTTTCATCCATGCCGACAGTGACGGCAGCAATTTCCAGGATGGCATCTGTGTCTTTATTAAAACCGCCGCATTCAATATCAACGACAACTGGCAGGTAGCCACGAAAACGACCTGCAAGCAGGGAAGTTGGTTTTGTTTCTTTAGATTCAGGGCTGGTCATTTTTTATTTATCCACTACTGACCATGTCAGATCGTTGCCAGCATACAGCGGCACCACCTGCTCATTGCCCATGTTATAGCTTGACGGTACCGTCCAGCTTTCCTTGCGCAGGGTAATATGATCTTCATTTCTTTTCAGGCCGTAAAAATCAGGGCCATGGAAACTGGCAAAGGCTTCAAGCTTGTCGAGAATATTCAGGCTCTCAAAAACTTCTGCATAAAGTTCCAGAGCAGCATGAGCCGAGAAGCAGCCAGCGCAACCACAGGCGTTTTCCTTTTGATTGATAGCGTGGGGTGCAGAATCGGTCCCCAGGAAAATCTTTGCAGTGCCACTTGTGACCGCATCCAGCAAGGCCTGCTGATGAATATTACGTTTGAGTATTGGCAGGCAATAAAAATGAGGACGGATTCCACCTACCAGTAAATGATTACGGTTATACATCAGATGTTGTGGGGTAACAGTGGCGCCGATATTGTTGTCTGCGGAAAGCACAAAATCCACAGCATCTTTTGTCGTGATGTGCTCAAAGACTATTTTTAAGTCTGGAAAACGCCTATGCAAAGGGTGAAGGATTTCGTCGATGAAAACCCGTTCCCGATCGAAAATATCGATCTCATCCCGGGTGACTTCTCCATGGATTAGCAAGGGGATTTGCAGCTCACTCATTTTTTCAAGTGCTGCATAAGTGCTGGTGATGTCGGTAACACCCTGATCAGAATTTGTTGTTGCACCTGCGGGATAAAGCTTGATACCAAATACACGCCCGCTTTCTTTCGCACGAATAATTTCTTCAGGGGCCGTATTGTCGGTGAGATAAAGGGTCATCAAAGGGTCAAAAGAGCTACCATCCGGCACATGGGCGAGTATTCTTTCCCGGTAGGCAAGGGCATCGGAAGTGCTTATTGCTGGCGGAGAAAGATTTGGCATAACGATTGCCCGTCCCATATAACGGGCCGTTTGAGCGACTGTGTCTGAAAGTGCGGAACCGTCACGAAGATGGAGATGCCAGTCATCTGGCCTGACCAGGGTAATTTCCTGCATTAAAACGGGGTTCCTTGTGCGATGGCTTTTGTCAGGTCTGTGTTGATTAGCAATTATAGCAGGATATGGCAATTCTGGCGGTAATTCATGAACAGTCACGCTTTAATTTCGCAATTTCCAGTACCAGCGTTACAATACCCGCCTTTTTTACATCAGGGGTGAATTGCGCACCCGAATTAAAAGCTCGCAACAGGAGAAATTGATGTCGGATATCAAAAAAGTCGTGCTTGCCTATTCAGGCGGTCTGGATACCTCGGTAATCGTTAAATGGTTAGTGGATGTTTATCAGTGTGAAGTTGTGACCTTTACTGCTGACGTGGGTCAGGGCAAGGAAGTTGAGCCAGCGCGTGCCAAGGCTGAAGCCCTGGGGGTTAAGGAAATCTATATCGACGATATCCGTGAAGAATTCGTGCGCGACTATGTTTTTCCCATGTTTAGGGCGAACACTATTTATGAAGGCGAATACCTGCTCGGCACGTCCATTGCCAGACCCCTAATAGCCAAACGTCTGGTTGAAATTGCCGAAGAAACCGGTGCTGATGCTATTGCGCATGGGGCTACCGGTAAAGGTAATGACCAGGTGCGTTTTGAATTGGGTGCCTATGCCTTGAAACCTGGTATCAAGATTATTGCGCCCTGGCGTGAGTGGGATTTGAATTCGCGAGAGAAGCTCATGGAATATTGTGCCGAACACAATATTCCTGTGGAGCAAAAACGTGGCAATGAATCGCCTTATTCCATGGATGCAAACCTGCTTCATATTTCTTATGAAGGAGGCATTCTTGAAGATCCTGCGGCAGAGCCTGAGGAAAGTATGTGGATGTGGTCAGTGTCTCCGGAAAACGCACCGGATGCGCCGACATATATTGAACTGGACTTTGAAAAAGGGGATGTGGTCGCAATTAATGGTGAAAAGAAATCAGCCGCGACTATTCTTGAAGAGCTTAACCAGGTTGGTGGTGACAATGGTATTGGTCGTACCGATATTGTAGAAAATCGCTACGTTGGCATGAAAGCCAGAGGGTGTTATGAAACGCCAGGCGGCACAATTATTCTGAAAGCGCATCGAGCTATCGAATCCTTGACCCTGGATCGGGAATCTGCACATTTGAAAGATGAATTGATGCCGCGTTATGCCTCGCTGATTTACAACGGTTACTGGTGGTCACCAGAGCGGGAAGCATTGCAGGCGCTTATTGATCAGACCCAAATACACGTGAATGGTTCTGTGCGCTTGAAGCTTTACAAAGGCAATGTCATTGTTGTTGGACGCAAGTCGGACGAATCACTTTATGATGATATGGTCGCATCCTTTGAAGACGATGAAGGCGCTTATAATCAGAAAGATGCTGAAGGCTTCATTAAACTCAATGCCTTGCGCTTACGAACAATTGCCAGCAAGCGAAAGAAATAAGGGACACGAGACAGGCTAAAAGCTAAAAGCTGAAGGTGGTTGGTTCAGTGGGGTGGATGGGATGGAAACTCTACTGTAGCGACAAGAGGTAGCTGACAAAAGTCAAAAGATAAGAGACAGTTTGTTGGTAGGTCGTTAGCTAATCTGCAGAAGCCTGAGATGCCAGATTTAGTCCAATTCTTTTTTCCTGTACTCACACAAATCCGAAATTACGCAAGAGCCACATCTGGGCTTCCTTGCTATGCATGTATATCTGCCGTGCAGAATTAACCAGTGATGCGCATCCAGTAAAAACTCTTCCGGAATAAATTTCATTAATCTTTTTTCGACTTCCAGTACATTTTTCCCCGGGGCTATGCCGGTGCGATTGGAGATGCGGAAGATATGGGTGTCAACGGCCATGGTGTGTTCGCGGAAGGCGGTATTTAAAACCACGTTGGCAGTTTTACGTCCGACTCCCGGTAAGGCTTCAAGTTCTTCTCGTGTGTTGGGGACTTGTGAGGCATGTTTATCCATCAGTAGCTTGCAGGTAAGAATGACATTCTTGCCCTTGGTATTAAAAAGCCCGATGGTCTTGATGTAGTCCTTCAGTTTTTCCTCGCCCAGAGCGTAAATAGTCTCTGGTGTATTGGCCACCGGAAAAAGCTTTGCGGTGGCTTTATTAACCCCCACATCTGTCGCCTGAGCAGATAACATCACTGCAATGAGTAACTCAAAAGTTGAATCAAATTTTAGTTCAGTGGTTGGGTTGGGGTTTTCATTACGCAGGCGCGTAAAAATGTCTGTACGTTTTTTTTTGTTCATCCAGTGACTCTGACTCGTTGACTGGCTGTTGCGGGTGTTTCGCTTTCAACTTCGGGTAAGGCAAAGTGTTTATCCAGAATATTTTTCAAGGCAATCAGGCAGCCCATAAAAAAGAAAGCCCCGGGAGGCAGGATCGCGAGCAGGAAGGGCGTGTAGTTTGAAAATACTTCCAGTGTCCAGTTACCGGCAAAAGGAAGCAGTCGATCCATGTTGGCAAATATCAATCCGGTACCAAGCAGCTCCCTTAATAGTCCCAGCACAAATAACACCAGGGCAAAGCCAAGTCCAGTCATCAGGCCATCCAAAAGAGAAGGCAGTAAGGAGTGTTTCGAGGCAAAACTTTCTGCACGGCCCAATATGGTGCAGTTGGTTACTATCAGGGGGATGAAGATTCCCAGAGCCTGGTAGAGCTCAATGGCAAAGGCGCGTAACAGTAATTCGGCACAAGTAGTGAACGTAGCAATGATCAGTACAAATACAGGCAGACGGATTGCAGGTGTCAGGTAGTGCCGACATAAGGAGACCATGCCGTTGGAACCCAGCAACACAAGTACAGTCGCCAGACCAAGACCCAGTGCATTCACCACTGAATTACTGACTGCCAGCAGCGGGCATAAACCGAGAAGCTGTACCAGTGCGGCGTTGTTGCCCCAGAGTCCCTGGAGAGTGATTTCTTTTACTGATTGAGATGATTGCGTCATTATTTAATAGTTAATAGCTCAAAATTTATTTATATATATTTAACGCTAATTTAGTTTTTGGAACTTTCCAGTGTGCTGCGGTTTAATTGAAAAAACTGCAGTGCCCTTTGAACGGCATTAATGACGGCTCTTGGGGTAATGGTAGCGCCGACCAATTGATCAAACTCACCGCCATCCTTGATAACTTTCCATTGTGGTAGTGAGGGGTTTGCCAGAGATTTACCATCAAAGCCGAGTATCCAGTTGGACACCTGGATGTCAATTTTATCGCCCAGCCCCGGGGTCTCTCGATGTGCCAGGACACGTACCCCACTGACAGTCCCGTCGGCGAGGATAGCCACTAGCAGGTTAATATCTCCACTGTAAGCATCATGCGCTTCTACTGGCAGGATAGCGCCGCTGAAGGTGTTCCCCATAAGAGCAATATAGGCCTGGCGCTCGACCGACAGTTCAAGTAATTCTATTGCTACATAGTTGTTTGCCAGGGGAGTCGAGCTCGTAAGGGGAGATAGTGGCAGTGGTTTGCTCAGTAAGTCATTGTCATGAAAGGAGGATGGTAGAACTTCGCCAAGAGCACGACGTTCTGCGGCCAGCTGTTGTTCCTGGATTTTCTCTGCCGTTGATAAATTGACTATCCCGAGAAGTAAAGCGGCCAGCAAGGCAAAGATGCCAAGAGTAATACTGGTTTTCACAATTGAGGCTGGCACGGCGGTGGCCGTATTATTCGACATGGGTATTGTCTTCTTGTCGTTGCTGATGCAGCAAATAATCAATGGCAGGTGCGGCGAAGTTACCCAATAGAACGGCAAAGGCAACCCCGTCAGGATAGGCACCCCAAACACGAATGCTGTATATAAGCATGCCAATCAGAATTCCGTAAAATACTTTTCCCTTGTTGGTTGCAGGTCCGGATACCGGATCAGTGGCAATAAAAAACGCACCCAGCATGGCGGCGCCACCAAAGAGATGGAATGTCGGTGAGCCATGGCTAGCTGAACTACCGCCGTCATAAAAAAACAGTGCCATAATTGCCATTGTGCCAAGCACTGCGGCAGGAATATGCCAGGTGATAATTTTTCGATAAAGCATGTAAAGGCCGCCGAGCAAAAAGCCGGCATTGGCCCATTCCCAGCCTGCACCGGACAGAGAACCAAACAAAGGATTATCTTGCCAGTATTCAGTAATCGTTAATCCGCCCCGATCCAGTTTGAATTGGTCCAGAGCCGTAGCACCCACGAAGGCATCCATGGTTTCCGGGCTGTTTCCCAAAAACTGCTTTATTACAGTTATGAGTTCAGGAAGTGTTTGGTTTACATTTTCGGGTAGCAGCCAGCGCGTCATTTCAAGGGGATAGGCGATCAGCAGTACAGCGTATCCCACCATAGCTGGATTGAAAGGATTGTAACCAAGGCCACCATATAAATGTTTGGCAACAGCGATGGCGAAAAATATTCCGATGAGACCTAGCCACCAGGGCGAGGCGGGCGGCATGGACAGGGCAAGCAACAGGGCGGTAACCAGAGCACTGAAATCCCCCAGTGAATGAAGGACAGGCTTTTTGCGTATTAACAAAATGGCCGCTTCAATAGCCAATGCGCATAGCATTAGCCACACGATGTTCAACAGTACGCCTGCACCAAAAAACCAGCTCATGGCTGCGATACCGGGAATGCAGGCAATAAACACCAGCAGCATGATCTGGGCGGTACTCAGGCTGTGTTTGGCAGGTGTGAAAAAAAGAGTCGACAGTGTCATGTGCGGGCATCTTGCCAGCTTGCAGTGGGTGCATCAAGCCCGCTGAACATATGTATGCTTGCTGAAAATTATTTTTCCAACGTATTATGCTTGCAGTTGATAAATTCAAAGGGGAAGGAGTATGCAAAAGATCGTCATCAAACGAGTGCTATTACTATTGTTTTGGCTGAATTGTTCAGTGGCTTTATCGCAGGTTGATCAGGGCTTTTCAACGCATAGCCTGGTTTCTGCTGGCGCGGAGCGAGAATATTTGCTCTATATCCCTGAAGGGTATGCCGGTGAGTCTGTGCCTTTACTGTTTAGTCTGCATGGTTCAGGTGGCGTGCCGCAAAATCAGGTGGATACCAGTGATTTTGATTCTCTGGCAGACCAGCATGGCTTTGTCGTCGTGTTTCCCGCAGGAGCCTATAGCAACACCATCTCGCAACGTAGCTGGAATGCCAATATCGATAGCGGGGTTGACGATGTTCAGTTTGTCCGTGACATGATTGAAGATATCGCAGGAAGGGTAAATATTGATCGCCGGCGCATTTATACCTCCGGTTTTTCTGGTGGAGCCCGGATGAGTAGCCGACTGGCCTGTGAACTCTCTGATGTACTGGCTGCGGCTGCACCAGTAGCTGGCCTGCAGTATCCCGATGGTTGCACCTTGAAACGTCCGATCCCGATTATTGCCTTTCATGCCCTGGATGATCGAACGAACCAGTACACGGTCAGTGAGAATTCCCGGCCTTACTGGCGCATGGGCGTAGAAACGGCACTGGACAAATGGCGCCAGGCGAATGGATGCTCTTTAAGTAATGAGGACAACAAACTGTCGCTGAATGTGAATCACTATTCCTGGACTGACTGCAATGGTTCCGCCGAAATAATGTTTTACTTAAGGCAAGTCGGGGGTCACACCTGGCCGAGTAGTAGCAATAATGATGTGCAAGCCAGCGAGCTGATCTGGGCGTTTTTAAGCAGCCATACCTTGCCCTGATTTTAACTATTTATTGGCAGATTGCAGAAACCTGTACTAAAACGGGTAGTGCAATACTGGATAGTTAATTACATGGAGGTAAGAAAGATGAGAGAACTGACAATGGATGAGTTGGGTGAGGTGAGTGGCGGTAATATTGCTGATGCTGCCAAGTATTGGGGGAGTGCAGCCGTGTTAGCGCAAGGGGTGTTTGGCTCAGGATGGGCGTCAATGGCTGCTGTATCTGCTTTGGGAGTAAGCCCCATAGGTTTGCTAGGTATAGGAATTTTAACTGTAGCTGGAGGCTATCAGCTTTTCAGGTAAGCATTTTATAAAAAAACGAGAAATACTTTTTAACAATAAAGTGTTTCTCGTTTTTATAAGTTTATTTATTAATATTTAAAAAAACCATATGGAACTGGAATTTAATATTAAAAAAGCTATGCATAGTATTTTATCGACTATGTGTCTTTCATTTATCTTATTGTTCATTATTTTACTCTCCGATAATAAAGTTTCTGTTTTTTTTGAAGAGCAATTCATATTTGAATTATATTTTTTATCGACATTTATATTTATTCAATTTGTCTTTCTGTTCCGAATGTACCGGTTTAGCAAGAAAGAAATGAAAATTGAGGCAACAGAGGTTTCTATATCAATTCCAAATATTTTCTTAGGTGTAAAAAAATATTCTATAGAAAATATATTTTCAGTAGAGTTCTTGTGTGGAATGAATAAAAATCTGGGTCTAGTATTGGGAATAAAAAACAGGGCAAGATTTCTTGTTGATAAAAGTATATTTCTTAATAACGAGGATTTTGAAAAATTTTACATTTTTTTAAAAAATGAAGTCAATAAGAAAAATAATAAAGAGATTTTAGACGTATATGAAGTGCTTGCCAAAGGGCAAGTAAATAAAAAAAGTACTGGTACAAATGTTTTAGCTTTGATTCTAATTGCCTGTTATTTTCTTGGTTTGCTTGCGTCTGCAGATTCTTCTCCAAGTGAAGAGTTTTTATTACTCGCGGCAAATACAAAAGAAATATTTCTAAATTCTGAGATTTATAGAATATTTTCGTCTTTTTGGTTTCATACAAGACCATATCATTTGATTTTAAATGTTTTGGTCTTAGGTCTGTTGGGACAATGCCTTGAAAAGGTGTTTTCATGTATTAGGTTAATAAATATAGTCTTTTTTTCAGGTATTATTTCGGTTTTAACGAGTAGCCAGTTTTCATCATTTGATGCAAGCATAGGGGCTTCTGGTGGCATATTCGGTTTGTGGGGTGCATATGCATGTTTAAAGTATAAGTATGAAAAATTTCTTCCGGGGAGTATAAATATTCTGCCTAATGGCAGGCTTGTGTTTCTTTTAGTTGGAGAGTTGCTGCTTGAAATATTTTGGCTAGAAAATGTAGATTATTACAGCCACATCGGAGGCTTCATAGCAGGCTTTGCTTACCTATACTTCGCTCCACTGGGCCCAAAACTTGAAAAAGTTGACCAACCGACGCTGATTGAAAAGAATTTGTCAGTCATACTGATATTAGGTTATTCGACAGGATTGGTT
>CAWUSW010000092.1:0-15514 GCA_963925675.1 uncultured Pseudomonadales bacterium | reverse complement strand
GTAACAGCAGCGAAGCCCGCAAGGAATTGTCGTCGATTTTCGATTTTTTGGGTGTTCATTCAACTATCCTCAAGTTTATCTGCAACACATCATTGCTTCTGTAAATCTCTGAAATTTTGTTTTGGTCGAAAGTAGTTATTCATATTGAAGGAGTTAATTTTTTGCTTGAGGATCCTCTTTCGGCCAGAAGAGGGCCTTATAACTACTGAATTTTTACTCTGACCCTAATTATTCCTGAATTTGCACTGTATTACGTAAAGACAGAAGGCGCCAGAGCAAGGTTGACGCCAGGTTTAATGATATGAAACGCAAAAATTGAATAAAACTAATTCGTTTTCATTGAGGTTTAATCTGCCATTAGCGCGGCGGCCAGATCACATTACCGTTCTCATCCAGCAATCCCATTTCTGCCAGCTTTGCTGTGACTTCTTCGCCGGCGCGTACCGGGGGTGAGCCATTTAAATTCGCTGGCGCCTGGATATTCATCGCTTCAAAGGTACCATTGGCGATATCAATCATGTCGGTAAAACGCAGGTTGGAACGCATAGGGCCATCATTGACCTTAATAGCCCGTGGCCAGAATACAGGCTGATCGCGCAGACCCAGCCAGCCAATTATTGAAATAGTATCGCCCACTGCAAAATCGGATTTTGCAAAACCATAGGCTTCCTGTACGCCAGTAGGGTGACTGAGCAGGCGCCATTTTTCTCCTGCCGGAATATCGCCACCAGTGATCTCAATGTCCATGGTGATATGCGGATTGCCCCAGCTGATTTTGGCAATTCTTCCTTCAAAGTTTTTGGTGTTGGAACCAAACTCGCCAAATTGAGCTTGAGAACTATGATGAGCAAACAGCGAGCCGGCAAACAACAGGGCTACTGCAATAAAAGTAGAGCATATGGTTTTTAATAATAATGATCGGTTCATGTTTTTCTCCTATTCCCAAACAACACATCTGGCGTTGCAATAAAGTTCCGATTGAGTGCCTTCACCGATTGAGGCATTCACTTGCCAGTAGCCGGTAAAATCATCGAGCGTTATAGAGCAGGCATTTTTATCTTGCGCGCTTTGTATGCCGTTAATCTCCACATGAGTAAGAAAGCAGGCAGAATTGGCCGCATTGGCAAGTATCTTCTGTTCTGAAGATTCCGTGCCAGTATTGAGCCTGATCCATGCTGCTGCGGCTGGCTCCATGCTGACGCTGAGCTGCTTGATATCGATGCGGTCAAGAATCTCTTCGTAATTGATTTCCGGTGCAGACATCGGGGCGGAGTTCGTTACACCTGCCTGGTTGCTACTACTCATTATCAAGGTGGTCAGTACGCTTGCCACTAATGCGACAATAGCGCTATAGATTATTGGTTTCATATTTTTCTCCATGCCGTAAATAGTTTCATTATTTTTTCAGTTTATTCATTAAAGCCGGCTTCTATCCACAGCTGTGCGGATTCCTGTGTACAGGGAGTCTGTACAAGCTCGCGGTCGGCCGTTTTGATCCACTTATGAGTAAAGGTGACTGCTTGGCTCAGGTAAACCGGATCGGTGAGTGTGATAGTCAGATCAATACCAAGCCCATCATCGCTCAAGCTGAATCTTTCGATCAGATGTTTCTGTGCACTGGAATCTATGCCTGTATGGCCACCCCAGACATCTGCTGTGAAGTTGCTGGTCTCGATAATCAAATCGCCATCTTCGAACCAGCCAATGGAATGACCAAGTTTGGAAGGGGGACCTGCCGGGGGTTTAACGTCAAGGTGGACCACACGTTGGCCTTCCATGAGATCGCGCCCGATTGTCAGAGTGTTTCCATCCAGGCGTGAAATTTGATGAGAGTAGGGCAGGGTCATTGATTTTGGTGGTCCAGGATCACCGCAGGTTAATACGGGGTTTTGATCTTCACTAAAGTTCGCCACCAGATCCTGGCCCAGAGGGCTGAGCGGCCATCCTTTTGGTGGGTTGTAGGTAGGCTGACCCGGTGCCCGATCCCAGAGACCGGTAAAATCAGTAGAAGGTGTTATCTGGCCATCGAATTGATCGGCATTGCCAACCCTGACGCCATTTTTCTCAACCCAGCTCATAGAGCTGTAAGCGCGTGCCTTGTTCCTGTGGTGTGCTCCTTCCCAGGTAATAATATCACCTGGCTTGAAACTGTCTTTTGACCAGCCCACTTCGGTCATGGCTGCGGGATGGTTCATCTCAATACTGTATTCGACAATTTTTCCGTCCAGGTTAGGGGCCTCCACTTTCAGATACACATGGGGCATGCTCCAGCCATACTTGGTTACAGTGCCGCGCAGGACACGCACGTCGTTGCGGTCAATTGTCGAGTGAGAATGATGGGCAAGAACCGGCAGGCAAAAGGCCAGGATCAAAATCAGGATTGCGTATTTAGATTGAGATTTATTCATATGATCACCCCCACTTGGATCATGCTTTGATGAATAAACGAAGAATAAAGATATCGTTTTGGGCTTTTTTTATAAACGTTTAATAGGCCCTTAATGGATCATACTAGCAAAAAATGGCAAAAATAAGCTATTTGAACCTGGATATTCTTTGGCCCGTAATCAATCTTTAAGCCTTCAGGTCTAATGAGCTTTTCACCGGCCCGATAAGCACTTGGTATTATTGGTACTTTCTTCTCTCCCAGACTTCTTTGAGATAAACGCCGCCGTCTGGCTTGCGATATTTTGCGCTGTTGTCTTTATTCTTCGCGATCATTTCCTCCTGCGACAATGAGACATCAATTTCTGACTCCCAATGCTCTCTCTTGAAGGGGATTATCTGTGCATAGGGTGTCCCGGCAGGAAGGATGCCTTGTACACCTTTGCGTAAAAAGAATGGCATGGTGCCAGGTATATGCACCTTGTCGTTGTCGACAATGCCACTGGTGGTCAGGAAAGGCAGTTCAAAGCGGTTCATTGGTTGGGTGTAAAGCGCGCTGTATCCTTCCGGGAGTTCTACTGCCCAGTCAGACCACCAGGCGAAATGCTTGTGGTGATATCCGGGGGGATGGGGGAACTGTGCCAAAGGTACCCGGTCCATTAGAAAGCTTTGATGTTGTGCATCCAGCACCTTCGCCTGGATATTGCCCGCGGTATCTTCATAAAACTGGATGTCACAAGGGGTCTTGTAGGTGTATCCGCTACCCATCACATCAAAAATGGCCGGGCAGGATTTCCAGGTGGGGATCTTGCCGCCAGTGTCTGGCATTTCCCAGTGTTTTCCTGTCGCCGGATCCCTGGCAAAGCGATCCGCATTACGATACCAGTCAGGTATAGTTTTGCTAATGGGTTCCGGTTTTGAGGCACTCTCCTCGTTTAGCCAAAGCCTGTTTGATACAAATTTTATTTTCTTGGTGTCCACTTGTGGTGTCGCCCTCTGTTTCAAACATTAGTTCAGTAGATTGATTAGTCAGGTTTATATCACTTTCTATAATCCTGGCAACTCCCGTTATTTTATATCGCCTTTATATGTCGCCTTAAATATAGCAGTCACTGATATCCAGCAGAATGTGAATATAAAGGCCTATGCCTACCAGGCGAGTTTTGGGATGGATAAGTAATAAGCTGTAAAGCACGATTGGAATCGTTGTGTGCAAGGGATGAAAGCCGATACTACAACGATCAGGGGCATATATCGGATCAGCAAGCAGATGGTCCACGTCAATCAGCAGGCCGCACATTAACAAGGCAAAACTCTTCAGCCACTTTTTTAAATAGAGAATTCCTGCAAGGAGTGCAGGGACGAGAAAATGTAGAGCGATATGAATCAAGGGGTATAGTTACAAGGTGCAAGGTACAAGGCACAAGGAAAAATGGGCGGATGTAGGAGCGGTTTCAACCGCGAAAATTTCAGCACTGAATCAAAAATCCTTGATTTTGTGGCCGCTCAGATTCCCCAGGGCATCGAAGCAGGCGTACTTGTATAGATCATGCAGGGTAGGGTAGTTAAATACTGTGGAGACGATTTCATTGACGGTCTTTTCAGCTTCAACGACTGCCAGTCCGTAATGAATCAGTTCACTGGCAAGGCGACCCATGATGTGAACACCACGAATGACCATGTCATCTTTGGACACGATTATTTTTAACACCCCGAATTTTGCCCCCATGATTCTGCCGCGCGGAACTTTGGAATGATGGGCGCATCCCACCAGGTAGTTCATGCCTTCGGCAATGGCTTGTTCTTCCGTTATTCCTACCATGGAGACTTCCGGAATGGTGTAAATACCATAGGGGAATATTTTAGGCAGGGCATCCGAATCATGGATGTCAAAAATATGCGATACCGCAACACGGCCCTGATCCATGCTGGTTGAGGCCAGCGCGGGAAAGCCAATGACGTCGCCAGCTGCATAAATATTTTTCTGGGAGGTCTGGTATTGTTCGTTAACCACAATTGCTTCGCGTTTCCCTAAATCAATACCCACTTGCTCGCAATTCAGGGCCTTGGTTGAGCCGCTGCGTCCGGCGGCAAACAGGAACATGTCTACATCAAAGACCATGCCGTCTTTCAGACGGATCTGAATGTCGCCTCCTACATGTTCAGGAATAATCATTTCGTCGATTGAGGCATTAAAGAGAATATTGACGCCGTCTTCATGCATCTGAGCGATCAGGGCCTGGGCTATTTCATCATCCAGGAAGGGTAATATTTTGTCGCTGTTGTTCACCAGGTAAACCTTGCAACCCATGACGCCGAAGATGGTGGCATATTCACAGCCGATTACGCCTGCGCCAACAATGCACAGGGAATCCGGGATGCGCATGATATTCAGGATGCTGTCGGAATCATGGACAATGATACCGTCGAAGTCGATATTCTCGGGGTGAAAGGGATAAGAGCCGGTGGCAATTAGAACATAGTCACTGGTGATCCGAATTTCGCCATCATCCCCGTCAATAAGCACGGTATTTTTATCTTCAAAAGAGGCTATGCCATGGAATAACTTAACATCATGACGTTCCAGATTTTTCAGCACCTCTTGTTCCAGTGATTCAATAACGACATTTTTTCTGAACAGAAAATCCTGAATTGTGGTTTGGCCATCCAGCACCCGGTCGTGACCGTAGATGCCAGTGTCATATTTGCCGGAATAATAAAGCGCGGATTCTTTCAGGGTTTTGGAGGGAATGGTGCCTGTATTGATACCAGCACCGCCGTAGCATTTTTCTTTTTCAATAATGGCCACTTTTTTGCCGAAATAAGCCGCTTTAACAGCGGCTTTCTCACCGGCCGGACCAGTACCGATAACAATCAGGTCGTAGGTATTTGCAGAAGACATCAGGACTTCAAAATTCCCTTGTTATTGTTTTCAGTGAGGCATATATACAAAGAGTACTGTAAGTCTCCACTGGAGGGAACGCTTCATTCGATGTGAAGAGGGAGGAACTACTTACTCAGCTCATCCGCATTACCGGAAAACAGGCGTGAGCCATCTTCCAGAATGATGCCACGGATATTGGCTGTAGTTGAGCCATTTCTTGCCTGAAAGCCCTGTACCTGGATCACTGTGCCAGCTACCAGGTGAGTGCGTTTCCAGCCGCGACGAATCAGGTTGTTGGCGGCACTGGTTTCCAGCGCCCAGTTGGTGAGGCTGCCGTCTTCGTTTTCCACATCGATATAGATCCAGCCATGGGGGTTCGACCACTGCATGCGAGTCACTTTACCGCTAAGGGAAACGGGTTTATCAATATCAAATTCCGCAGAAAAAGAATGATGTGCCAGTGCAGAGCTGACAAATAACTGGCTAAATAGAAGGCTTGCTATGGTAAGTAAAATTTTATGTTTCATTTTGGTTCTCATAATTGGTGAGTTTCAGTCAACTTATTGCATTTGGGCGCGGTGTTCGTCGCGGACATCTCTCAGGTGTTCAAGATCATTATTGTCTTCAAGGCAGGCCACTTCAAGCAATTCTTCTGATTGTTTATTAAATGGCATTTCTATGGTCCAGGGTCTGGAATAAGGAATGGGATCTGCGATGGTGGCTCGATAAATAATTTGTGAATCAGACACAGGAGTATAGGTTTCAACAACAGTTTGCGCATGGCTGGTGACATCGCCAAGTTCATTCAACCAGGCTTTGCCGTTGTAGTTTGAAGATTCCACAACCAGCGTATCGCCTTGCCAGTGACCGACAGCATCTCCCATCCATAAACGAATACTCTCTGATAAATGTTCACGGCCATCCAGAGGGATAACACGATAGGACATACGCTCGTGTAGGATCACCACGTAACCAGGTGTCTGCAATATATAAAAGGGTGAAGGCACATAATGGGAGCGGGGAATGCCTGCCACAAAGCAATGGGCAGTTGGGTCATCATAGCCACGCCAGGCTTCCCGACGTTCCAGTTGCTCTGCTCTGGCCCAGTCCTGATAAGGCAACACGCCATCGGCGGGGTCTACTACTACGCCTCTTGCTGGAGGAAACATGGCAATATTTTCCCGTACCTCCAGACCATAATTGGCGCCACCGCCATCAGAGACAAAATAACCACTGATGTCAGGTGAGCCATCATCACGACGATTGAAAGCTGAAATCACTTCAGGCAAGGGCAGATCAGCACCCGCATCGGTATCAAAAGGAATATTTTCAGCAGGGATGGGCGCCGGGTACCACTGTTTTTCTACACGCTCAAAATCTCCGCTGACTTCTTCGGCCTCTGCCTGACATTGATATTCAAGAAGACGGGGCATTGCTGTTTGTCGTAGCAGGGGAAACTCGATGGTCCAGAGTTCGCTGAATATTTCCGGGTCATCAATAGTAGCCTGATACTGGATAGTGTTTTCATCCACCAGGGTATAGCGTTCAGTAATATGGGCGGCGAGGCTGTGGTAATTACCCGCTGCATCAAGCCAGGTGCGGTCATTAAGGTCGTTGATTTCGACAACCAGTGTGTCACCTTCCCATTGGCCTCGGGCATCGCCCATCCAGAATTCAAAACCGGGATACAGGTGTTCCTGACCAGCGGTATAAATCAGGCGATAGACCTGGGTCCATTCAAAGGTGATGGCGACATGCTCATCGTTCTGGAATATCTGAAAAGGAAAAGGCATTGCCATGATTCTGGTTGGTCCTGGCAAAAAGCATTTCTTCAGAGGATCAAGTTCAGCACGATTTTCAAAATTATTCTGGCGCTTCGCCAGAGCCGAATCTCTATAGGGAATGGAACCGCCGAGCACCACGCTTGTGCCTGCTTGCATATCAGCACGGGCGACATGATCTTCCAGGTTATAGGCCGCTCTGGTCTGCGCCTGCCAGATACCTTGCAGAAAGGGCAGACCTGCATCCGTACGGGGTATTTCCTGTCCAAATGCTGTCAGGGGTAATAGGGAAAGGCAGGTCAAAAGTAATGACAGGCCAGGAAAACAGCGATTCTTCATTTTACTCTCCAAATAAGAGATTGGAGAATAAAGTGCCAGTTAGTGATTGTCCAACACCCACATGTGGAAATAATATGGATGTTATCCCTATTCCGGCATGCCTTTTGGTGCAGGGTAAAGTATGGGAGGATTGAATACCTCACCACTTGCTGTAATTTATTACAGCCAGATAGAAGAAAGAGAGGGGAATATGTTGATGAAATGCTTACTGATACTTTTTCTATTGATGCCCATAACTGCATTTACACAAACTGAGTTTCAACTCGCTGATGGCTCACAAATCAGGGCTTATCTGGATACCCCGGACACCGTAAGTGAGGATTCCGGCCATCCATTGGTAGTTATCATGGGCGGTGGCTCCGGTGATGCCGGTATTGCCAGCAGTGCATTTCGCAGTCATGGTGAAGAATTTATCGACCGCGGCTGGGCAGTGATCGCGCCTGTATCTCCCAATGGACAATCTTTTTGGGGCGATAATGCGGCAAAAGTGCGTGAGCTCATTGCCATTATTCAACAGCGCGAGGACATTCAAGGCGGTGCGGTATTGCTGATGGGAGTATCCAATGGAGGTATTTCCGCACTGGATATCGCTTCCCGCAATCCGCAACAGTATCGCGGCGTAATCGCAGTACCTGCCCTGGCATCGAATGCCGCTACCATCAGCCCTTTAAAAGATTTCCCGGTATTTTTGCGCATTGGCAGCGAGGACCGTCTCGGCTGGGCTAAGCGCTATGATGCCACCGTCCAGCTGCTGGAAAACGCCGGTATAATACTTGATGCGCGTTTATTGCAGGGAGTGGGCCACACCTTTGCCCTTGATTGGCTTGATCTGGAACAATGGCTAGCCACATTAACTAGTAGTTAAATTACCTTCCAGGGCGTGAAGAAGTGCGGGTATTATCACGGGCTTTTTTTATCAGGTCTATTTATAAAAGCTATATATAAAGTTAAAAGTAGATCTGCTGTCCAAGGTAAGGAATTTCAGTAGACAGTTTATGATCCTGCCACAACTTCATGGAAAGAGCATCAAGGGAAGTGAGTTCACCATGGACAAGCATCATTCTGGGTTGTCCCTGTATTGCCTGTAGCCACTGGATGAGTTCACCCTGATCAGCATGGGCAGAAAATCCGTTAAGGGTTTCTATGCGTGTTTTAACCACCATCTCTTCACCAAACAGGCGAATATTTTTCGCACCGTCAACAAGAATTCTTCCCAAGGTACCACCGGCCTGGAAGCCGATAAAAATCAGTGTGTTTTTTTCGTTCCAGATGCGCTGTTTCAGATGATGACGAATGCGTCCACCGGTACACATGCCGCTGCCGGCAATGATGATGGCGCCATGAGGGATATCGTTTAAAGCCATGGACTCTTCAGGCGAGTGCACATAGTTAAGGCTAGGAAGAAAATGCTTCAGAGAACCTTTGTGCATTTCCCGAATCTTGGCGGCATCTTTACGGTCCAGAACATTCAGACATTCATCATAGATATCAGTCACGGCTATGGCCATGGGACTGTCCAGATACACCTTCCAGGGATCGAGCTTGCCTTCGTAATGCAGCAGGCCCAGGTGAAAAAGAATTTCCTGGGTTCTGCCAACAGCAAAGGACGGAATCATCACGATACCTTTGTTTTCCCAGGTTTCCTTCAAGACCTGTGCCAGCTGGTCTACAGTTTCCTGCTGGTTGCGGTGGCAGCGATTGCCATATGTGCCTTCCATCAACACCACATCGGCCTCGGCAACTGTGCTGGGTTCATTCATCAACACTGAGACCCTTTTGCCCAGATCGCCGGAAAAAACCAGCTTCTTGGTGCGTCCTTCTTCATTAAAGGATATCTCGGTAATCGCAGAGCCAAGAATATGCCCGGCGTCATAGAAGGTCAGGGATGCTTTTCCTGCCGTGCCAATGGGCAGTGCCTGGCCGTAGGATACCGGATAACAAAGACCAAGCGCGGTCTCCACATCTTTCTTGGTATAAATTGGTTCAAGCATTTCTTTACCTTTGCGCAGCCTGCGACGATTCTCAAATTTCAGGTCTCTCTCATAAAGCCCGGCGGCATCATTTAGCATCACAGGTAACAGTTTTGCCGAGCCATGGGTGCAATAAATCCTTCCGGAAAAGCCGCCGTGGACAAGCAGGGGAATCAGGCCACTGTGATCGAGGTGGGCATGGGACAGAAACAGCGCATCAATACTGGCAGGTTCGAAAGCAAACGATTCCTGACGTAAGCGTTTTACGGCATCGCCACCCTGATGCATACCGCAGTCGAGCAGTACTCGGCCAAGGTCTTCGGTTTCCAAAAGATAACAGGAACCGGTTACCTGCTGTGCTGCACCTAAAAAACGTAAAGAGGCCATTGGAATATTCCGTTAAAGAATTTATCTGAATGCTACCATGAGGAAAAAATAGTAAGCCATACTAATACTGATCTGATTGCAGTGAAGTAGATCTGTATCAATCGAAACGGATGAAAATATTTCATTAAACAGTAACAATATTTTTTTCGGACTTTCTCAATGTTTAACATCGTATGAATGATCCTTCAAAGCCATCTGCCGCAATAAAGCATTCTCCAACAGTGAAGCTTTCTCCCTATGCTTTCACTTCGAGTGAAGTTTTTTCCGCCTATGAGACTTCGGAAAACGGACTGGATAAGGAATTGCTGATTTCCTTGCGGCAACGCTATGGTCGCAATGAGTTACCGATGCAGCCTTTAGAGCCTGGCTGGAAACGTTTTTTGAATCAGTTCAGTAATGTGCTGATTTATGTCCTTATTGCCAGTGCCATTATCAGCCTTTTGCTTGGACACTTGGTCGATAGTGGTGTCATTCTGCTGGTGGTCGTTGTGAATGCCATCGTTGGTTTTGTTCAGGAAGGAAAGGCAGTGCGGGCGCTTGATGCCATTATGTCGATGGCGCGTACCCACTGTTTGGTGTTCAGGGACGGTGTGCAGGAAAGTATCGACAGTGCAGAGCTGGTGCCTGGTGACGTGGTCATCATCCAGGCCGGTGACCGCGTACCAGCCGATCTGCGCCTGTTCTATTGTAAAAACCTGCGCTGTGATGAATCAGCGTTAACCGGAGAATCGCAACCGGTCAACAAACATGCAGACCCCGTTGCAGAGCACACGATTCTGGCGGAACGGGAAAACATGGTCTACATGGGCACCATGGTCACTTTTGGTGTGGCACGTGGCATTGTTTGCAATACCGGGGTGAATACGGAAATTGGCACAATTAGTGAGATGGTGCAGCACACGTCATTGCCCCAAACTCCACTGCAGCGCCAGTTGGCGCAATTTGCACGGCAACTCAGTTTTTTAATCGTCGCGGTATCGCTGCTATGCATGGCCTTTGGCATGCTGGTTCGGGATTATGCCTTTGCTGACATGTTTCAGGCGGCAATTAGTATTGCCGTTGCCACTATTCCTGAAGGCTTGCCCGCCATTGTGACCATTGCCCTGGCAATCGGTGTACAGCGCATGTCGCAAAAAAATGCGCTGGTGAGACGGCTACCCATTGTGGAAGTACTGGGCTCAGTTGATGTTATTTGTACCGATAAAACCGGCACACTGACTACCAATGAAATGACGGTGAGAGAACTGGTTTGCAGTGCGAGGCATTTCATAATCAGTGGTGAAGGGTATAAACCGGAAGGTGTAATTTCAGAGAAAAACAGTGCTGAAAAAATCCTGCTTGAGAATGATAAGCAGGTAAAGCGCGCGGCCGAGATTGCGATGTTGTGCAATGATGCCAGCGTCAGCAGGGAAGATGGACAATGGCTCCTGGCAGGAGACCCCACTGAAGGTGCCTTGCTTGTGTTCGGTTTGAAAGCCGGATTGGTGCAGAAGGATTTGTTAAAGGACTTTCCGAAAACAGATGAATTACCTTTTGAAAGTGAACGACGCTACATGGCCACATTGCACACTGGTGCCAAGCATCTGGAGAACTCTGGTTCTTCTCTTGTGGCTATGAAAGGCTCTCCCGATGTGCTTTTAAGCTGTTGCAGTGATCAGCTGACAGCGGAAGGTAAACAAACACTGGATATTGAATATTGGGAAAAACAGATGTTTGAGCTGGCAGCGAAAGGCATGCGGGTCATGGCGCTGGTGCAAAAAGAGGAAGTGGCAACACTTACTCATGACAAAGTTTCCACAGGACTGACCATGGTTGCCCTGGCGGGAATTAATGATCCGCCGCGTCCAGAAGCTATCTCCAGTATCAGGGCCTGCCATGCAGCAGGCATCAGGGTAAAAATGATCACCGGTGATAGTCAGGTTACTGCCGAGGCTATCGGCAGAGAACTTGGTTTGGATGCTGATAAGGTCTTGAGCGGCAGTGATCTGGATAAGCTGGATGATGAAGCGCTGGCCGATGTGGCAGAACAGGTTCACATTTATGCACGTACCAGTCCGGCTAACAAGCTAGCTCTGGTAAAGAGTCTGCGCAGTCGTAATCACGTGGTGGCAATGACCGGTGATGGGGTCAACGATGCACCGGCACTACGTCAGGCTGATATTGGTGTCGCCATGGGCATGAAAGGCACAGATGCGGCCAGGGAAGCCTCGGACATTGTCTTGACCGATGATCAGTTCAGCACCATTGCTCTGGCGGTGCTGGAAGGCAGGACGGTGTATGACAATATTGTGAAATCAATTTTGTTTATCTTGCCCACTAGTCTGGCGGAAGCGGTGGTCATTATTACCGCGATCATGATGGGTACACTGTTGCCTATTACTCCGGCTCAAATACTGTGGATAAATATGATTACTACCGTGACACTGGCGCTGGCCCTGGCTTTTGAACCACCGGAACCAAAGCTCATGGAACAGGCACCCAGGTCGACTGGTCAGGGTCTGATAACGGGTACCCTCTTGCTGCGTATGGTGCTGGTGGTGAGTATTGCAGCGACAATAATATTCCAGCTCTTTACCTGGACTTTGGCGCAGGGAGCCAGCATTGAATTCGCCAGAACCGTGGCAATAAATACACTGGTGTTGATCGAAACGGTTTATCTGATTAATTGCCGATTCATGAAACAGGGGATATTTACGCGGCGTATTTTCGCAGGAGCAATGCCATCCTTTCTTGCTATTGTCAGTGTTGTACTGATGCAGATGATGTTTACCTATTTACCTCTTTCACAAAATATTTTCGGGCTGGAGAGTCTGGATAGTCATGCATGGTTGCTTTGCCTGGCAGCAGCCTTACCGATATTATTTATTGTCGAAGCAGAAAAATTTGTTGTGCGAAAATTTCAGTAGAATATTGCAATGACTGAATTACATCATCATTCCCATCACCAACAACAAAGCTCTGACAGAATTTGCTGGGCATTGTCAGTCACGTTAGGTTTTATAAACTCTGTAGTAGTGAAAACTGGAAAAGTATTGGAGACAGAAAACCTGCATAATAGTGAGTATTTAGTCGCTCAGGAAAAACTACCTGAACATGCTGGAATCAATCAAAGTCATAGGACTTGAACATGAAAATATATAAACAGGTTTTTCTACTAATCATTTCAATGGGCTTTGTGCTCATTTCATCACTTGTTATTGCTCATACTGCTGTGACAATAACTGTTCCTAAAAATGGAGCTGTGTTGAGTGAGTCGCCAAAAGAAATTATTTTAAGATTCAGTGATGAGGCTTATCTTAATTCGATTAGCCTGATAGATGAGCAGGGCGAAGTAGTCCCCCTGACAAGTCGTTTGCCGGAAGCGCTGGCAAGGCGCTTAAGTATTTCACTGCCATCCCTGAAAAGTGGTTCATACACCGCGATCTGGTCTGCAGAAGGCACGGATACTCATGTAATCCAGGGTGAGTTATCGTTCAGTGTTAAAAGTCTCCCACAGCAATGATTCTTAAACTCATCAGAACTCTCCACGCCTGGGGAGGTGTGACACTGGCATTGTTACTGATTTTGAGCAGCACCACCGGGACCCTGCTTATCTGGAAGGATGATTACGTTAAACTTACCACGCCCGCTGCACGCGTAGATTTCACCCCTGACCCTGCCGCATTGGCACGCATTGCTGAAGCTGTCGAAGCTCATTTTGAGAATAACGATATTCTTAATGTTCAGTTTGCTACCGCCGAATTTCCGCTGACCAAAGTCACCCTTTATGACACCAACTATGCCTATGTGGATATCAATGGTGAGGTCGTCGACCAATGGCATATGAATGATCGGATAGAAGAGTGGCTGTATGACCTGCACCACAGATTATTGTTGGATGACCTTGGACTTACCATCACCGGGCTTGCCGCAATGGCGCTGATCATTCTGGTGTTACTGGGCGTGATTACTTTTATTCCTTTGCGCCGACATTTTTCCCGCGGCTGTATTCCTGCGGGCACTAATCGCACTGAACTGCTTCTCAGTCACCGTAATCTGGGTATTGTGCTGACCTTGCCTTTGCTACTTACCCTGGTGACCGGCGTGATACTGGCTTTTCCTTTTCAGGCAGAAGAGCTGTTACTGGAAGAACATCGCAGCAGCGAGGAATACAGTGACAACATGGTAGTAGGAATTGATGATATTACTGGAGCGGGAAGCGGTGACTGGTTGCCAGCCATGGAACGGACACTGGCAGTGTTCCCGGATTCAATTATCCGCTCGGCCACTGTGCCCAGTGGTTTTTCCATTCATCGCGTCATTACTGTGCAGCAAGCTGGCGACTGGAATCGCAATGGCACCAGCATGACCTATATTGATGAAGAGCAGGGCTATATGGATTTGCGTATCGACTCCAAAGGCTTCCCAAGGATTGAACGCGTTTTTAATACGGGTTATCCATTACATACAGGGAAAACCGGCAGTTTGTTTTATAAATTTTTCCTGACCTTGTGTGGTATTGGTGTTGCCTGTTTAAGCACGTTTGGCCTGGTGAGTTTTGTGAAATCAAAGTTGCAACGTATTTGATTTTTATCAAACCTTCTCAGCCTGCATGAGATAGATTGAAGCAATGAATGGATAATTATGGGGTGAATTTACAACTGTGGATAAAGACACCTAACTTCCGTTACACTAATAAAATATAAAAACTATTTTTACTGATGGTCGACACACCATGAATATGAATAAAGCACTTATTTCACTAGCGATGTTTGCCGGTTTATTACTGGCAGCCTTGCCGGCATTTAGTCACGGTGTGGCAGCCGGTGATGCAGACTATATTCAGCGTATCAGTGGCATGGCAATAATCCCGTATATCTACCTGGGCGCCAAGCATATGTTTACTGGTTATGATCACCTGCTATTTCTGGCAGGGGTAATTTTCTTTCTCTATAAAATGAAAGACGTGGCACTTTATGTAAGTCTGTTTGCCGTTGGTCACAGTGTGACGCTGCTGCTGGGTGTGCTGGGTGGTATTAAAGCGGATGCCTATATTGTCGATGCGATCATTGGTCTTTCTGTCGTCTACAAAGCCTTTGAAAATATGGGAGGCTTTCAACGCCTCGGTGTCACTATTGATACGCGCCATGCGGTTTTTCTTTTCGGCCTTGCCCATGGTTTTGGTTTATCCACCAAGTTGCAGGATCTGACTATTTCCAGCGAAGGCCTGGTGCCCAACATGCTTGCTTTTAATGTGGGTGTTGAGTTGGGCCAACTGGCGGCGCTGACCATTATGCTGTTGGCGTTTCAGTTCTGGCGCCAGAGTCCCAGTTTTCTGAAGGGAGCCTTTTCGACCAATCTTGTCATTATGATGGCCGGGTTTGTGTTGTTTGGTTACCAGATGACCGGCTACTTTATTTCTTAATTTTATCTCTTAATTGTATTTTTAACGCGAGAGTCTGACATGAATAATATTGATCCCCCTTCCAAAGCCAGCCTGCTAAAAGCGACCCTGATCTCTATTGTGGCTGCAGCGGTTATCCTGGTACTTGTTGTTCTGCCAGCTGAATACGGCATTGATCCCACCGGAATTGGCGAGGCGACAGGGCTCACGCAACTTAATGCGGAGCCTGTTGTAGTTATAGAAATTACCGATATCATCGGCGGTAACGAAGTGATGCGTGAAGTGGAGATTCCCGGTTTTGGTGAGCCTACTCCTTTGCCGAATCCTGATGTCTTTCAGGAGGAGGCAGAAGCCCCGCAAACCATGACCATGGAAGTGATGATTC
>CAWUSW010000091.1:0-25439 GCA_963925675.1 uncultured Pseudomonadales bacterium | reverse complement strand
ACAAGTTACAAGTTACAAGTTACAAGTTACAAGTTACAAGTTACAAGTTACAAGTTACAAGTTACAAGTTACAAGTTACAAGTTACAAGTTACAAGTTACAAGTTACAAGTTACAAGTTACAAGTTACAAAAAATTTTTGTTTTCGCGCTATGTTAAGTCAAGTAAAAAAGTAATTATTACAGTAAAAATAGAGATCATTAAATGCAATCCTCTTACCTGAATCTCTTGGATCTTGTATCTTGTACCTTGTACCTTTTTACCTTCAGGCAAATATATGCATGAACCCTCCGCACTAGTTGATGTCGTTAGCGGCATAATAATCTTACTGATTATTGCTGCGGCTATCACGGCCATTGGCAAACGGGTACGCCTTCCTTTTACGGTGATGCTGGTTGTTGTTGGCGTGCTCATCACCATGGCAGCCAACACTTTTCCACTGCTGAGTATTTTGCACAGTTTGAGCCTGTCGCCGGATATGATTCTCTATATCTTTTTACCTACTCTGGTATTTGAATCCGCTTTTAATCTTGATGCCAGACAACTGTGGCGCAATATTCTGCCGGTGCTCACTCTGGCCGTGCCCGGGCTGTTAATTTCAACCGGTATTATTGCCGGCATAGTCGCCATGACAACCGCCATCCCTTTTACTGCCGCCCTGTTACTGGGCGCAATACTCAGTGCCACAGATCCTGTGGCGGTAATCGCTCTGTTTAAACGCCTTGGCGCGCCGCAACGGCTCACCATCATGGTAGAAGGGGAAAGCCTGTTTAACGATGCCACTGCCATTGTGCTGGCAACTATCCTGATTGGTATTGTGGGGACTGAAGCCGCAACTGAGTCGTTTACCTTTGCAGGCGCTACGCTTGAATTCCTGACAGTATTCGTTGGCGGTATGCTGGTCGGATGGACCATGGGCATGGTGACATCTTTCATTCTCGGTCTGGTGAGAACGGACGTCTATATCGAAACCACCCTGACCACGATTCTCGCTTACGCCTCCTTTATTCTTGCCGAGCAGGTTTTCCATGTTAGCGGTGTTGTGGCTGTGGTACTGGCTGGCCTTACTCTAGGCAATTGGGGGCGCATTAAAATTTCTCCACATGTGCGTCAGTACATTGACCACTTCTGGGAATACATGGCCTACGTCGCCACTGCCTTGATTTTCCTGATGGTCGGCATGCGCGTTAATCCTGCTGGATTATGGGAATCTGCCGACGTCCTCGGCTGGGTAATTCTGGGCATGATTTTGTCGCGTGCTATTGTTATCTATGGTTTGATTCCCCTGAGCAACAAGATTCCAGGCAGCCTGAACACTGAAAGGGATTACCAGCATGTGATGTTCTGGGGCGGCCTGCGCGGCGCCATTGCACTGGCCATTGCTCTCAGTTTGCCGGACTTCCCTTTCCACGATGAGTTCATCGCTCTGGTAATGGGAGCGGTTTTATTCACACTGCTGGTGCAGGGTTTGAGTATCGAATGGCTGGTAGGAAAACTTGAGCTTAACAAGCCGCCCTTATCGGACCGAATTGCCAAAGCTGAAGGGACAGTTAATGCATTGCAGCTGGCCATCTCACGTCTTCCCGAACTCCAGCATGGTGGTTTATTTTCCGGCACCATTGCCAACAGGCTGCAACAGTATTGTAATAAGGCTCTGCACGAACAGCAGGATGCCTTGCTGCATATGCGCAGTGATGAACTGGACAGTCAACAGGAAGTTATCCTGCTTTATTTACGTTCCTATGCCAATGAACAGGCGCAGTACAACGACCTGTACAACAAAGGCCATTTAAGTGAAGCCGCATTGCGCAGTTTACTGGGTGTGCTGAGCGTACAAATTGAATCTGTACGTTCTCTGGGCGAATACCAAGCCATCTTGCATAACACTCTGCCTGGCCGCCGCTTCCAGAAAGCACTGCATAATTTTATGGGCAAGTATCTGGGCAATGCCAATTTTCTGGAGCATCTGCGTCTTGAATATATTGTGATCACTTATGAAGAAGCCTGGGGGCATTTCCATGCCTGCAATGCCGTATTGAAAGAACTTGAAAATCTGGAATCACAAACTGGCATTAAAAAAGAGATCACCGGAAAAGTAACGCAACAGTATCAATCATGGAAAAGTCATGCCGAGGAATCCATTAACAATATGTCCGAGCAATACCCTGAGTTTGTCAGCGCCATGCAGGAGCGCCTGGGGATGCGTCTGATTATTCTGGCCGAAGCTCAGGCAATTCGTGATGAAGTTACTCACGGTACCATTCCCCACGCCATGGGCGAGCAACTGGAAGATGAGCTTTACCAGAGACTGTGGGAATTACGTGGTCAGGAAATTACCCGTCTACGGGTAGAGCCCGATGAACTATTGCGCAAGGTTCCCTTCTTCAAGGAGACCAGCGAAAATGATTTTTTGTTGCTCAGTAAAAAAATGAAACGCCTTAGTGTTGGTGCCAGAGAAATTGTTATTCAGCAGGGAACCAGGGGTGACACCCTTTGCCTTATCGCCCGTGGCGTAGTAAGAATATCCAAGGAAAAAGACGGTAAAAGCAAAGAATTAACATCACTGTTTGCCGGCGATTTTTTTGGTGAAATGGCGCTGCTGCATGATGAAGTGCGGACCGCGACAGTAAGTAGCGTGACGCCCTGTACCTTATATGTACTCGAACGAAAAGATGTGGAAGAGGTCATGGAAAAACAACCTTCAATCCGCGTTGCCTTGCAACGGGCAGATCAGCGCCGCCGTATGCAGCAGGCCGAGATGGAGAATAAGTAAGACCCTGTTCTTTCTACTGGTTAACCTGTCATTAAGCCCTGCAAGGCATTTGTCTGCTTCGAGGGCTTCTGTACAATTACCCGTTTAGTCTGGAATACAAAATGAAAACAGTCCCACAGATATCAGCCAGTGAAGCCGCCAAATATATAAACAGTGGTGACACGCTTCTTGTTGGCGGTTTTGGCATGACAGGTAATCCAGTGCATCTGCTCCACGCCATTGCGGAAACCGATGTTAACGATCTCACTTATATTGGTAACAATGTCGGCGAGCCAGGTCTAGGCGGTGGCAGGCTGTTGCGCAATGGCCAAATCAGCAAAGCCATTGGCTCGTTCTTTACCAGTAATCCGGAAGCTGTTGCCGCAGCGCAGGAAGGTCGCATGGCAGTAACTCTTCTGCCGCAAGGGACTTTGGGGGAAGCAATGCGTGCTGGCGGTGCCGGACTGGGCGGTTTTTTTACACCCACCTCAGCAGGCACCCCTTTGGCTGAAGGACGGGAGACCCGGATCATTGATGGCAAGGAAATGGTGTTTATCGAACCCATCAAGGGCGATGTCAGCCTGATTCGTGCCTGGAAAGCTGATACCGCAGGCAATCTGCAATATCGCATGACCGAAAACAATTTCAATCAGGCCGCAGCGACTGCCTCCAAACTGGTTATCGCAGAAGTGGAAGAAATTGTGCCTGTGGGCGAACTTGATCCTAATGCCATTCATACACCAGGTTGCTTTATCGACTACCTGGTGCAAGCACATACCAGTGAAGCCGATCTGGGTTCTTCCGCGTCAGTATCCTCCAGTCAAAAAAAGGGCAATGACAGCCGCATGGCCATGGCACGCGCTGTATTGGTCGAGCTTCATGCTGGTGAGGTAGTGAATCTCGGTATAGGCATCCCTACCCTGGTCGCAGATTTAATTTCAGCAGATGACGGCATCATCATGCATACCGAAAACGGCATGCTCGGTGTTGGTCCCGCACCGGAAAGTGGTGGCGCCATGGACTACCCGGTCAATGCCGGCAAAGTTCCTGTGACCGCCCTGAAAGGTGCGTCCTATTTTGACAGCGCCGCCTCTTTCAACATGATTCGCGGTGGACACGTGGATGTTGCGGTGATGGGCGGCCTGCAAGTTGATGAACAAGGCAATCTTGCCAACTGGGCAGTGCCAGGCAAACCTCTGCTGGGTGTAGGCGGCGCTATGGATCTGGCAACGGGCGCCAAACGTCTGATCGTGACCATGACCCATTGCGACCGTGAGGGACATTCAAAGATTAAAAAACAATGCACTTTACCGCTAACAGCAAAAGGTGTCGTTGATGTATTAATTACCGATCGTGCTGTATTTCATTTTACTGAAAAGGGCATGGTATTGAAGCGCGTAATGGATGGCTGTACCAGAAAAGAGATCGCTGATTCAACCGAAGCGAATTATTTTGAAGATATTTGAAAAAACAGAGCTTAAGTAAATGTTCTTCGTGATTTAAATCGTTCCTACGCTGGACAACTGAACCTTGTAGGAGCGGTTTTAACCGCGAATGAATCCAGCACAAAAATTAAAACAGAGACCAACATGACCAATGTCTATATCTGCGATTACCTTCGCACCCCCATCGGCCGTTACGGCGGCGCCCTTTCTTCAGTGCGCACTGACGATCTTGCCGCGGAACCCATCAAGGCTTTAATGGCGCGCCATGCAGCGCTGGATTGGTCTGCGCTGGATGACGTTATTCTGGGCTGCACCAATCAGGCCGGTGAAGACAATCGCAATGTGGCACGCATGGCCTTACTGCTTGCCGGCCTGCCGCAAGAAGTGCCAGGTATCACGGTTAATCGATTATGCGCCTCCAGCATGGACGCCATCCTTATGGCAGCAAGACAGATTAAAGCCGGAGAAGGCAATCTGTTTATCTGCGGTGGTGTGGAAAGCATGTCCCGCGCACCACTGGTGATGCCAAAGGCAGAAACGCCTTTCAGCCGCAATGCAGAAATTTATGAAACCTCGCTGGGCTGGCGTTTTATCAATCCAAAGATGGAGGAACAATATGGCACAGACTCCATGGGCGAAACGGCAGAAAATGTAGCACAGGAATTTAATATCCAGCGCCAGGATCAGGATGCTTTCGCCTTGCGCTCGCAACAACGTGCTGCGGCCGCCTCTGCCAGCGGCCGCCTGGCAAAAGAAATTTGCCCTGTATTTATTCATCAAAGAAAAGGTAATCCACTCATCGTAGAGCACGATGAGCATCCTCGCCCTGAGACTACTTTAGCAGCACTTGAAAAATTAAGAACGCCCTTTCGCGCTGGTGGCTCTGTTACTGCCGGTAATGCGTCGGGCATTAATGACGGGGCGGCAGCCTTGATCGTTGCATCAGAACAAGCGGTTAAACAACATGGACTGACACCACTGGTGAAAATACTCGGTGGTGCCAGTGCAGGACTAGCGCCCAGAATCATGGGGTATGGTCCCGCTCCTGCAACAAACAAGCTATGTGCACTTTTAAACCTGAACATCAACGATATTGACCTGTTCGAATTCAACGAAGCCTTTGCCTGTCAGGTGCTGGCCTCGATTCGCGCATTGGGTCTGCCCGATGATGCCGACTTCATAAACCCCAATGGTGGTGCTATCGCTTTTGGTCATCCGCTTGGTGCCTCAGGCGCACGCATAACGGGGACTCTGGCAATGCAGATGAGTGAAAGCGGGGCAAAAAAAGGGATTGCGGCAATGTGTGTAGGCGTTGGCCAGGGCGTGGCTATTGCGCTTCAGGGACAGTGACTTTATTTAATATTTGCATCTTATGTAAACTTTGAACTTTGAAATTAAAGTCACTGTCCCTTTCGTTCGCATTAGCGTTGCATTACACATTCATAGGGCAGGAAATCCAGACCCGGTTCCCAGCGAAACCAGATATAGTCTTGCGCAGTTAATGTCTGCGTAAAAGTCGCAGGATCGTTCACGGTAATGCTATAGCGTAGTTCATTGCTGAGCTCATCCAGGCTGAAGCGTTCACCAATCTCGACAGCAATACTCTGGGGCACGCCCTCAAGACCATAGAGCTGGAAGAAGGGCCAGTCAATATCTGTTGTTGTTATGAGTAAATCGCCATCGTCCCAGCGACCGGTCGAATATCCCAGGGGGCTTGCTTCGAGTCCGGCCGGAGCCGGATTGCCATCCATTCGTATCAGACGTTCAATACCGAAATATTCATTTTGCAGAATAATATCGCCATCACGCATGACGAAACGCAGCGGGTGTCCCCCGGCACGAGAAATCAGTCGTGGCATGCCGGGCGGCGTACAGTCAAGAAGCGGATCGTCGCGGGTGGGGTCGTAGGCATCGCGTGCAACGCGCGCTGCAGGTGTAAGGGGTGGGCTTGTCGCCCAGTCCGGCGCCTGATTACCGTCAGGAACCCAAACACGAAACAGACCTTCAGGCTGATCCGCCGCAACAAGAACGGGATCGATTTCCGATCCATTACGGATACTGATGATCTCATCAGACCAGCGTGGCTCCGAGGTGGTGCGCAAGAGTATTTCCTGTCCATCAGGCATGAGCACGTTGGTAACATACATATGACGGCTACGCCGTGTCGATGGGTTGCCTGCAAAGCGTACGCTTGTGCCTACACTGACGAGATCTCTGGGAATGCCGGCGCGATCCAGGCGCATGACGCCCATCCCTTCGAGTTCCCACAGTTCGGTTACGCCATCAAAGGACTCGGTGCTTATCGTCAGGCGCACATGGGGATTAAACCAGAGGACATCCACCACCGTGCCCTGGGCTTCGGTAATCGTGTCGTTGTCGTACTCGGCCGTCGAATGATGGGCCAGGGCAGAAAAGCTGACGATTACTCCCAGAGCAAATACGCTGATCGAACCGAAACAGGATTTTACAAAAAACATGTGACCCACTCCAGGCGTTAATTAAGTACCAATACTAGCTAAAAATTCTGAAAAATACGCTACTTGAACCCATGACAGTGCCGAGGAAATCAAACAGGATCAACACCGGCACGTTGGCAGAAGTATTCCCAGGCGCGGGGTATGGCGAGGGGAGAAAACTGGGTGGCGGAAGACAGTCTGATTTCTTCATCAGTCAGCGGAATCGGCTCACCCAGAGAGAGTGCATTCAATAATACATCTGCATTTACCTGCAGGTACACAGCGGTGAGCACGGCGCGTTCAATACTCGTTCCAACGACAACTGCGCCATGTCCACGCATCAGCAAGCAGGTATTGTCTGCGAGAGTTGCAGCCAGGTCTCTGCCCTGTTCAATCCGGCGCACCAGCATATCGGTATCACCATAACGTTCACGGATATCCCATACCGGGATTTCGGCGCCGATCACGGAAGCAGCATGGACCACAGGTTTGAGCGGCACATCAGTAATGGTAAAGGGAAGCACCGCGTAGGCATGGTGGTGCACCACCGAATTGACTTCAGGTCGCGTGTCGTAAATAGCGGCATGAATCATGCGCTCACCATAAGGTGTACGGCCACGTGCATCCATGGCATTGCCATTGAGATCAAACTCCATCAGATCGTCGAACTCTACCAGCGCGGGGCTGCGTGAGCGCGACATGACAAAGCGTTGCGGATTTCTGGGATCACGAACGCTGACATGACCAAAAGCATCGACAACTCTTTCATTGGCCAGAATCCGGTTCGCTGCAATCAGGCGCCGGAACTCTACCAGCATCGGCAGATCGGACGTATTGCTATTGTTTTCCTGGGCCATAGCACCAGGGATCGACCCAGCCAGACCGGGCATGGCAAGTAAAGTAAATGCGCTCAGGATATCCCGACGCGAAAGTTCTGTCTTGCTTTTCTTCATATAATGTTCCTTCCGGCAGACCAAAGAATATACTATAAACACCCCCCATGTCCGCTAAGGTTCTAAAGCCAACGTTTGGTATAAACTCTTCATTCGCTTCCCTAAATTGACAGATGAATTCTTCCGCTACAGGCCTTTGTCATTCAGAACGTCTACACTCACAGAGAACTGTCATTAAGATAATAAGAACAAACAGGCAGCAGCTTGTTCCATAACGCACTCTCACCCCGCAACGGTCGGCTTTTCACTTTTAGCACTGTCTATATCGCTGAAGGCATTCCGCTTGGTTTTACGGCCACCCTTATAGCCGCCTGCATGCGCAGGTAATGTCTTGATATTTCGCAGATTGGCGCCTTTGTCGGCATGCTCTATCTGCCCTGGGCCATCAAGTAGGCCTGGGTCGCTTATTTTCCCAACCCTATGATGTAGGAAGCAAGCTTTAAAACTAACCAGGTTCGGCTGTTTATAGAACCAGGGGCAGGACCCCATCAACATCCCCTCCTTTTCCTGCCCCTAATTTTTTTCTACCTCTATTTTTTCTTCCCCTATTTTTTTAATAGTGCACTAATCTCACTGAGCATAGCCTCGTGGATCCGGGCATCATTGCGCAAATTTTGACCCTATCCCATTGTTAACCTTCACTCATTAACCAAAACAAACTGTACAACACCGCAACCCTTCTACATAATTGAAAATTGCCGCAGAATTAAATGCTTGCGACAACAAAGATTACTTTAAACATGCGGAAAATCAGGAGAAGTCCTTTGATACATGCGCCGCTAAAACAGAGACTGATGTTTTACTGCCTGGCTGCGGCCCTCCCCCTGTTCCTTGTTGCCTCACTTTTTAATTACAGCTTGCTGCGCGGCGACGGCTACTATCTGTTTGGTACCAGCCAGGAGATTCTGGGTTATATTATCCAGGCAGAATTTCTCGCAGTAGCCAGCGGCATTCTGGTTCTTATTCCCTTGTTGGTCCAGGCAAGTTCCAGATATATACGATGGTTTCTGTTTGCTGTATTTGCCTGTCTTGCACTTGGCTTTGCCTGGCTGGCCCATGAAATAGGCGGCCCAGAGGGAATGGTGTTTTACACACTGCTGATTTTTGTTTCCTATGGTGGCGGAACCTTGCTGGTTTTTGACTGGTATGCCGGTACCACACGTACTTTTCTTTCGCTATTGAGATGGTCTCTGGGAATTTTTCTGTATGTCACCTTACAACTATCCTTCAATCTTGAGAGCGATATCAGTGTGTGGAAAAACACTGGCACGGCGATTCCTTTTGGTGCCTGCTATTTCTATATATTAAGTGTGCTGGAATTGATTATGTATACGCCGCTGACTTACTACCTGGAGAAAAAAAACAATCAGGATGAAATTCTGACCAGGGGCATCAACCAGATGCTGAGAAAAGAAATAATCACAGATGCTCACTAAGGCTCTGCAGCCTAAGAAAATGTCTAACATTAATCCGGGGAAAACCATGAAACAATTTCTTCACCTGAAAATATTTATGCTGTTGCTCATTGCTCTTCTCACGCAGCCTGTCTGGGCTGAAGGTTACGGAGATGACCGCGCAGAAATTGAAAACCTGCAGGCAAGATATTTGCTGGCCATGGATTTTCTCGATGCTGACGCCTATGCCGAAGTGTTCACCGAAGACGGCGTGATGGACTGGGCCGGCGGAGTAATTACGGGCCGCGAAGCGATTCGCGCCTTTATGGCCAGTGGTCGATACAATCCGGCTAGAGGCGCAGCAGAAGCCGATTGGCCTGCTGCATCCAGACACTTCATCATGAATCAGGTGATCAAGGTCGATGGCAATAAAGCGTCTGCTATTACCTACTGGTTTCAGGCAAACAATAATGCGGATCGCGGCACCATGACTCTGGGTATGTTTGGTAACTATGTAGACGAACTGGAAAAGGTCAATGGTGAATGGCTGTTTACCCGCCGTGCTATTTATAACGAGGGTATCCCTAACCGGAATAAAGCCGGCACAAAAAACCCGGACCCTTTCAGACAATAAGGATAATTTTCAATGAAGCGCGAAATCATTAATCCATGGACCTGGCAGGAAGCGCTGGGCTTTGTTCATGGCAATAAAGTAAGCGATGCAGAATCTACTTTTTTCCTGGCGGGACAAACTGCCTGTGATGCAAACGGTGCCACCCTTTTCCCGGGCGATATGGAAAAGCAGATTGATGTCGTGCTGGACAATATTGCGACCATCCTGGAACAGGGCGGCATGGATTTTTCCAATGTGATGCGGCTGAATATCTACACTGTAGATATGGAAAAAATGATGGCCGCTCACGATCATATGAGCAACAATCTGAAACAGCGAGGCTGCCAACATACCGGTTGTCTTTTGGGCGTTACTGGCCTGGCATCTCCGAGCGCCCTGATAGAAATGGAAGTCACCGCTGCAAAATAATTTCAGCCGCAACCCTTTTAGTTAAATATTTAATCAAAGAGACAGCTCTGGATGGCTAAGCGCACTTTTGTTTTCTATCTGTCTGCCAGAGTATTGATTGCCCTGTGTAGCAGCATGCTATCAGTCGCCATTGGCTATCATATCTATTTTCTTACCGGCAATCCGTTTGACCTGGCGCTGGTAGGCCTGATGCAGATAGTGCCGATGATCCTGCTGTTTATCTTTAGCGGCTGGGCGGTAGATCATTTCCCTCGCAAAAAAATCCTGATTAGCTGTGCCTTTGTCGAAGCGATTGTTTACGTTGGGCTTGCCATCAGCATGAACAGTGACGAGCTTAATCGACCCGTTATATTTTCCTTAATTTTTCTCCATGGCTGTGCGCGTGCGTTCTACTCTCCAGCCTCACAAGCTATCTTGCCAAATATTGTCAGCAGTAGTTATTTATCCCGGGCAGTAGCCATTACCAGTTCGGTATGGACCACCGCCCAGACCATTGGTCCGTTTGCAGCCGGCCTGCTCATTGCCCTGATTGATTTCAAAACATACTGGGCACTGGTTGTCTTATCTACTTCCGGTGCCTGCATGTTTTTTCTACTTCCGACTCTGCCCACCAGCAAACCGCTGGGGCGGGGCTTAAAGCCGCTATTAAATGGCATCCGCTATGTGATGGATAACCCTATTGTACTGCCCAGCATTTCGCTGGATTTATTAATCGTTCTTGTCGGCAGTGTGATGGCACTACTGCCGGTGTACACCATTGATGTGCTTAAAGTGGGGCCGGAAACACTTGGATTATTGCGAGCCATGCCCGCACTGGGCGGCGTTGTCATGGGACTGCTTCTCGCCAAATTGCCACCCATGCGGAAATCCGGCAAACAACTATTCATCGCCCTGGGTATATTCGCCGCATCTATTCTGGTTTTTGCGCTATCAAGCACACTCTGGATCAGTCTGGCAGCATTATGGGTCTATGGCGCATCTGACATGATCAGCGTAAATATTCGCTCCACACTAATCCAGCTTGCCACCCCGGATGAATTACGCGGCAGAGTAAGCGCGGTGAATATGCTGTTTATTGGCATCTCCAATGAAATGGGAGATTTTCGGGCAGGTTCAGTAGCGGCATTATTCGGCCCGGTGACAACAGTGCTGGCCGGTGCAGGAATGGCCTTTGCCGTTGCCCTTGGTGGTTATATTGCCTTCCCACGGTTAAGGCAACTGGACAAATTAACTGACGCAGAAACCCGGGACGAGCATTAAAGAATCCATGAAGCACATTAATGTGACAGTAACTGGACGAGTTCAGGGTGTCTATTTTCGCGCGGCGACCCAGGAGACGGCAGAATTTTTAGGGATTACAGGTTTCGTAAAAAATCAGACAGATGACAGCGTGTATCTGGAAGCTGAAGGAAAAGAAGAGACCTTGAAAGAATTATGTGAATGGTTAAACTCAGGACCGCCTGCCGCCAGAGTGGACAAACTGGATATTCAGGTTGGGGAAGTACAACATCTGGAAGATTTTATAATAAGTCGATGAGGGAATATATTTTCTCAATCACCCGATGTTTTCGGGTGCCCTGCGGACACCATGTCGGATGACGCTGCGCTTTTCCGACCGACGTTACTACATAGGTGCATTACCTTATGTAAGCGGGGTTTTAACGCTGACCGAAAGATCCTTGTTCTTCGCGGTTAAAACCGCTCCTACATACTTTCCACTTGTACCTTGTACCCTGAACCCTGAACCCTGAACCCTGAACCTTGTACCAGGTTTCTATCTGGTCGTCACTTTTCCTTCGGGACTGAAGTCCCTCCTACATAGATTTGCGAAACCTTGTAGGAGCGGTTTCAACCGCGAAGAGAAAGCACCTTTTGTTCGGGGTTAAAACCCCTCCTACACACTTTCCACTTGTACCTTGTACCTTGTACCTTGTAACTGGTTTCTATCGTGTCGTCACTTCTCCACGCAACCAGTCCACTCCGGGATCATCAGTAGCCAGTCGGTATTTACGTAGCAAAAAATTTAACTGGGGTGTGCCGTTGAGCAGGCTTGAAAAAGCCTGAATGGGGAATCTGATAATTTTGCATTCACTTTCCGCTTTCAAGGTGCCCAGGACTTGATGGGAAAATGGCCTGATGCCAAGCTCATCGCCATTGGTGAGCGGAATGCCATCAAAGCTGGCGCTACCTGCTTCGAAAATATACCACCAGTCATCATCAATACTGAGCTCCTGGCCCGCACTAATCGTATCCGCCTCACCGAGGCTGGATATTTTTTCCAGCACAGTTGAAATAAGCTCGGAAAACTGCGGCAATTTTCTCAGCGCCGTGCGCATCTCCCAGCGTTTGAGCAACATATCGCGATACCCTTCGCGTACTACAAATTCATTAAAATTTTCTTCTGAAAATATCATGACAGTGACAGGGGAACTCGCCACTACGCTGGCATTGCGCTTCAAGGTGCCGGTAACCACCGCCATTTCCCCAATAATCTCACCTGCCTGCAAACTGGCAACCGTTTGGAATTTCGCACCATCGTACATCACCACATCACAATAACCAGTGAGAATTAAATAGATGAAACCACGAGTACGTTCTTCCTGCACCATGATGACATCGCCCTTGTTATAACGGCGCACTTCATCTTCGGCCATGATAGTTCTGACCCAGCGATCCGAAAAAGGCACACCCAGCCAGGTAGACAAGTACTGATTCATCAACGAGCGGTATATAGAATTGTCTCCCTCCACAACGATATAACGCTTGCCTGAACTGGCCAGTGAGAAAGTTGTGGTGAACTGATGCGCCAGATGTTCCACATGCACAAAGACAACCCGGTCCGAATCAGAATTCAAGGCATCAACAGGGTCACCATGTATAGCCCCTGCCCCGCCATCCGCCACCAGCAAATCAAAGCGATCAGTAAAGATACTGCACAGGTTTTCATAAGTATCCGAACTGACAATACCAAGCTTGTGCATTTCTTTAACCGAGCTCATCCCGTTATTGTCACCGATAATACATACTTCACGACTACTTCCTTTGTGCTGCACTGAAAAAGTGGCACCAATGGTGGGAATACTATGCACAGTAAGGTGCGGCTTGATCTCCATACCAAAATATTTATGCGTTTCACCTGGCACCATTTCTACTAGGTGAAAATACTCACGTATCACATCTGCCTTCCAGTTCAGATTGCAACTGAGCTTTTCGATAGCCATCTCAAATATTTCCCGCGTGGTGATGACTTCCACTTTATGCGGCATCAGGATAAGAGGAAACATGGCACAATGATCATCATGTAGATGGGTTAGAAACACTGCGGAAATAGAATTCTTGGATATTCCCCTGGCATACAAATGCTTGTCCAGATAAGGCAGGGAATCGATAAGTATGTAAGAGCCGTTGTAGCACAAGGCAAGCCCTGTGCAGGGTTCATTGGCGGTAAATCCGGAGGCACTGCCGAGTATTTCAAGACCCAGCTTTACCAGATCCCTGGGAATAAAATCAGATTGCATCTGGTACGGCGGATTAATATGTTCATCTTCATTAATATCGATCTCCACAGACTCACCATTAAGAGACACCCTATAGGTATCAGTGCCGGTGTGAGATATCAGAAATGAGCCAGCAGTGGCTTTATCACTCTCGAAGGGAATCACATTGAAAAAACTTTCTACTTCCCTTACCTGTCCCTTTTCATCCTTGAGCGCAAGATAGTGAGCAGCACCAAGCCATTCCCTTTGCATTTCTTGGGGAGTTCCCCAGCCACTCAATTCACTGGCAGTGGGGCCAAGCAAGGTTAGTCTCAATAATCTAAAAACGCGTGAAATATCTTCAGAACAACCCACCAGGTTTATTCGTTTACCTTCGGCCAGGCCATTGCTCATGAAAAGAAAAAAGTAGAGAGGAAATTCCAGATTGTTAAGCAAAGAGCCGTCTTTTTCCTTACTGTCGGTCAACACCATGGTGTTAAACGTTGGAATATCGTGGAGCAATAAACCTTTCAGCACTTCTGGCGGTTGACCAATGAGAACTGATTCATCACCACACTGAATTACACGACTACCATCAGCCGGCTTTAAGACTTTGAGTGATTCCATTACTTTCCCATTATCCTGGAATTATTTTTTTTATAGTCCCTTAAACCAGCCAGTGAAAATGTTAACCAGACCGAATCCGGGAGACTTCAGCCAGTATATAAGGAAGTGATGGCCTATTGCCATATCCTGCATATTTAGCGGGCTGAAGAGAATGTTTAGATTTAACAGGTAAAAATACAGGCGTTTTTCCTGTAGTAGTGGCAGTCATAAAAAAGGCTGGAAAGGAGAGACTGGACAAAGGTGAGGGCTACAAAACAGGTGGCGGATTTTAGATATGAAACAGGATTTCAATACAGGGGGTTTACGTCAACATTTTACAGAAGATAAGAGAAACCAGATTTAATCGGATTTTCTGGATTTTGTCTTACTGTGATCACACTATCCCAGCTTCAAGTGAGAAAAAATACTTCTGCCCCCATAAGGCAGAGGCTGAAAATGACCTGAGCCTGTTATTTCTCCAGGCAGCAATTTCATTCTAACCGCACCCCTGACATTACCCCCTACTACCTTGATCTGTTTATTTGCCGTATCCAGTTCAATAACAACATCACAATGGGTTCTCGCACCCTCTCCCATCTGCCCACGGCGCTGCTCCAGATTCAGGTATTCCGGTCTGCTACCGCGACAAAGTAAATCACCTGGAACAATTTCTGCTTCACCTACATCATAAGCTGTAAAAGCAGCCTTTGGTTCGAGCCCGTCTCGTGCCCGTATAGCCTGATCAATATAGGAATGATGAGCAATAGCCCGCTGGAATTGTTCAGATTCACCGAGACCACTTTCACACATCACCCAGGAAATAAATGCGGCAGACCAAAAATCGCGCCAGCGCGCAGTGATGCCCTGCTCACGCCAACGTTCATTTTGTCGTTCCAGTAACCAGCTGCTATCTGGTGCAGCAGCCCAGTAGCCGGCAATATCATCTGATACCCGTCTGGCCTCTTGTTCCGACATCCAGTTGCTGCGCCACCAACGGCGACTGCGGCCAGCATTGGCATCCAGTTCGGCTGGGCTTGTCATATCCAGAACACTGTAACCAAACCACGCCCATTCCTGAGTCGCGATATCAACTATTCTTTGTCTGACCTGGGACGCGGGGTATTGATGGCAACTGCGGTCACTAATGCGCATTTCACCAGGAATACCGGTAACGCGCTCTGAAGGTGGCAGGACATCAAGAGTTTCTCGAGGTAAACGTTCAACGGGAGTATGATGCTGCGCCATAGAAAATACTGGCGAAAGAAGAACAAGCATCAGGGAACATTTTACAAGCCAATCAGGTTTCATTATTTACCGGCAACATCCTTTATTATTTTTCGTATTGTTTAATCCTGCATGAAGCTTATCTTGTATTCCCTGATTTTTGAACTGAATTGGCAACCAAAACGGCAGGTTTAAAGGCAGTATCAGCGCTTCTGAGGTATGAAGGCAAGAGGAATGACTTTCCCGCCTATCACTATATAATGCGTATCAAGCATGGCTTGAAAAGGCTGATTTCTGGACAAATACCTGCACTGATACCTGTACTGACAGGTACGTGGGTTCATAATCACAGGTATACAATATAGATACACAATATTGCGACATGCGTATATACCTATATATAGAAGAAACAAACGGGAAGTAAATGAGCAAGCAGGCAATGATTTTCGAAAATTCACTCACGCTGACACCAGTCAAAATAGCCAAGACCGCTTTTTGGCTGGCATTATCATCTCTTGCCGCCCAGAGCGCGCTTGCACAGGGAGTGATAGGAAGCAGCGAAGCGTCCAATACTCTGGTCCAGGAATACTGCGTGGAATGCCACAATCTGGAAGACTACTCTGGTGGCGTTGCCTTCGATCTGATGGATCTGGGCCATGTTGATCAGGAACCGGAAGTCTGGGAAGAAGCTATCAACAAACTGCGTGGACGCCTGATGCCACCGGCCGGGCAGCCGCAACCGGCCCAGAGCGAAGTTGATGCACTGGTTGGCTATCTGGAGACGTCCATCGATACCAGCGCACAAACCCAACATATCGGTCATGTCCCGATTCAACGCCTTAACCGGACCGAATTTGCAACAACGGTAAAGGGCCTCATTGGTGTAGATATAGATGCGGAACAGATACTGCCCAGTGAAATCGAGGTCGAAGGATTCGATAATATCGCCAATGCACTGGGTTCTTCGCCGTCCTTTCTGGAACAATATATTGCAGCGACACGACTGGTTGCCACCCAGGCCGTTGGTACTCCCTTGCCAAAATACGCCAATGTTTTCCATGAACTACCCGATCGCAATATTGGTTTTGCCGGCGGTAGTAGCGCAGCACGAAATCACGTTGACGGTTTTCCTCTGGGCACGCGTGGCGGCATGAGTTTCACACATTTCTTTCCTGCTGATGGCGAATATCGCTTCAACATTCTCGATATCGATGCCGGTTTGTATCCGCGTGGAATGGAAACTGCAGCGACCATGGTCATTCTGGTCGATGGCGTAGAAGTTAATCGGGTCGAGATCGGTGGCCCTGAAGATCTCGCTATTGCTACCCGCGATGGGGTAGTCGGTGGCGACGTTATTCTGGCCAAACTGGCAGGTTTATCGGCCAATGTTGAGGTGGGCACCCATGAGGTCATCGTCACCTTTATTGAACGCTCCTGGGGTGCAAGCAATAACGCAACGGGTAACGGCAGAGTTACTGGTATGCCAAGAATCGGGCTCGGTGTTGAAGTTGAGGGACCTTATGAACCCAGAGGACTTTCCCTCAGCGAGAGCCGTGAAAGAATATTTATCTGCCAGCCATCAGAACTGGCTGAAGAACGCAGTTGTGCAGAAGACATCGCCCAAAACCTTGCTACCAAAGCTTTCCGCCGTCCTGTAGGTGCTGAAGATCTTGAATGGCTAATGCCTTTTTATGAAATGGGTCGCGCTGAAGAAGGCGGTTTTGATTCCGGCGTTATTGAACTGGTTACCGCAATTCTATCCAGCCCGGATTTCCTGTATCGCTCGCTGAAAATAGTCACAGAAGAACCCAGAGACCTGAACGATCTGGAACTGGCTTCGCGTCTGTCGTTCTTCCTCTGGAGCCAGGGTCCCGATGAGGAATTGATTGCCCTGGCTGCGGATGGCCAATTGAGCAATCCCGCCACCATGGAGGCGCAGGTATCTCGAATGCTTACGGACCCTCGCGCCAGGGCACTGGTTGAAAATTTCGCACTCGCCTGGCTGAATCTGGATGAACTGGGTGCTGTTGAACCTTCCGATCGCGGATTCAACAATGGCATGCGCACTAATTACGAAACAGAAATCCGTCTTTTTCTTGCCAGTGTGTTACTGGAGGAACGCAGTGTTCATGAACTGCTAACGGCTGACTGGACCTTTCTCAATGACTCGCTTGCCAATCAGTATGGCATTAGCGGCGTGCTTGGATCCCAATTCCGACGCGTGACCCTTGAGGATGAAAATCGCTGGGGTCTATTGGGTAAAGGAGCCACATTATTGAGAACTTCTTATGGGGATCGCACCTCACCGGTATTGCGCGGCGCATGGGTACTGGACCGCATCATGGGCACACCACCGGCGCCACCACCACCTAACGTTGAGGTTGACCTGTCTATTCGTGAAGGTGATATTCCAACCACTGTGCGAGCCCGCCTTGAAGAACATCGTGGGAACCCTACCTGCATGGCTTGTCACGGCTTGATTGACCCGCCCGGTCTGGCACTGGAGAATTTTGATGTGACAGGACGCTGGCGTGATATTGATCCTCTGGCAAATGCGACCATTGATGCATCAACAGTATTGACCAGTGGAAAAAAATTAAACGGTCCTGTAGAACTGCGCAATCATCTGCTTAGCAGAGAAGACCAGCTGCCCACTACAATTACCAAACGTCTGATGATGTATGCCCTGAACCGTGAAATCGAATATTTCGATATGCCACAGGTGCGCAAGATTGTTCGCGCAGCGGCTGAAAAAAATTACACCTTTGCCTCGATTATTACGCAAATAGTCAATAATGAGGTTTTCCGGCAGCAGGGTCCTGAAGAACACGAGAACGCAATAGCATCAACAGAAATTGGGGTCAGATCACAATTTCCATGAGAATATAGGAAATAGGGTTCTGACCCCTATTTCCAATAAAGGGTAAAAGACTATGGCTACATTCCTGACTAAAAAGCATTTATCACGACGCACACTTTTGCGCAGTGGCGCGGTAGGCCTTGGCCTGCCTTTTCTGGATGCCATGGTGCCGGCGGGCACAGCGCTTGCCCAGGTTGAAGCCATGCCTAAAAAGCGTGCCGGGTTTTTCTATCTGCCCCACGGCACCATTATGAATAACACGCCATTTGGTAAAGAAGTGGATGCCTGGACCTCTAGCGGCTCTGGCGATAATTTTCAGCTGGGTCACATTCTTGAACCTATGGATCCACTTAAAAAATATCTCACCACCTTTGAAAATATTGAAAATACCGCTGCAGGCGGCTCTGTGCATACACTCAATCCGGCAACATGGTTATCCTGTGTGCGCCCGGGATCGGGATCTACACCCGAACTGGCTACTACGCTGGACCAGGTGATCGCCCAGCAGTTAGGACAGGAAACCGCGCTGCCCTCTCTGGAACTGGCCACTGAGACTACTATTCAGGTCGCTGCCGGCAACGGGGGCTTCTATGCTGTAACCACTTCTTTTTCCGCACCCAACAAACCGCTGCCCATGGAGTTCAATCCACGCAAGGTCTTCATTCAGCTAATGGGGCCTTATGACACGGAAGCTGAACGTGAAACCATACTAAGGAAGAACAGCAGTATTCTGGACATGATTGCCGATCGTACGCAGGCATTGCGTAAAGACCTCGGTCCTGGAGACAGAGCTTTATTGTCAGATTACCTGGATACCGTTCGGGAAATCGAACGACGCGTACAAATTGCCGGTGAACGCGATATGACAGGCGTTGATGTCCCTGCAGCCCCGGTAGGCCAGTTCGAAGATTTCGATGAACAAATCAAAATGATGTTCGACCTGATTGCACTGGCATATCAGGCAGACCTGACCCGAATCGCAACACTGGTCATGGCAGCTGAAGGCACCGACCGTACCTATGAGCAAGTTGATGTGGCGGGCGGCTTCCATCCCACCAGCCATCACACCAATGACCCTGCTCGAATTGCCGATCTGACCCGTATTCAGCGCTATCACATGGATCATTTTGCACGCTTCGTTCAGAAACTTGCTGACACCCCCGACGGTGACGGCAGCATTCTTGACCATTCAATGTTCCTGTATGGCTCGAACATGGGCAACAGTAACCAGCATGACAACTATCCCCTACCGGAAATTCTGGTGGGCGGTGCCAGCGGCGCAATGCAAGGTGGTCAGAATATAATCCTGCCTGAACGTACGCCATTGGCTAATGTGCATCTGACCATTCTGGACAGGCTCGGCATTCCACAGGAAAGCTTTGGTAATAGCACGGGCATCATCTCCGAGGTTTAGTTTTTCGGAGCTTAAAATTTAGAGCAGCATTTAAGGTCAGGCAGTTTATGAAGAAGAACGAACGTAGAAATATTTTGAAGGCCGGCCTTGGCATTGCATCGGCGCCACTACTGGGCAGCCTGGTTTCTTGTTCAAGCGAGCAAGAAGTTCAACAAGAGCCTCAAGTCACTCAGGCACCGACTCTGCTTCCAACTGAAGCGCTAAGTGAAAATCTTACTCTCATTAGTGGTGCACCTGGCAACGTTCTCACTCTGTCTACCGGAGAAAATGGCCTTGTACTGATCGACAGTGGATCAGTAGCACTGGCACCTTCAGTTGAGCTCACTATTCAAGAAAGTCTTGCTGGTGCTCGCGTGCATACCCTGATCAACACCCATTATCACGCTGACCAATCCGGCGGCAACGCCTTGTTTGGTGAAGCCGGTGCAGCAATTCATGCCCATGAGATTACCCGCCAGTGGCTGTCTTCGGATTATTATATTCCGGCAGAAGACCGCTGGGTGCCGGCTCTCCCTGTTGCCGGGCGCCCCACCCACACCTTCCGACACAAAGACGAGATTGCGGCAGGTGAGGAAACAATTGAAACCGGTTATTTGCTGGAAGCACATACTCGGGGCGATGCCTATGTGTTCTTGCGTGATGCCAATATATTGGTCGTCGGTGATGTTGCTTCACCTGTAAGAGATCCTGAACTCGACTGGTATGCGGGCGGCTGGCTCGGTGGTCGTGTTGATGCCATGGATAATTTACTCAAGATAGCCAATGCTGACACCCGTTTCGTTCCAGCCTATGGTCCGGTCATGTCACTGGCCGACTTTCAGGCCGAGCGTGACATGATGTGGCATCTGTGGGAACGCTGTTCAACACTGGTAAACAGTGGTCGCAGCGCGCAGGATATTCTCGACGCAGGTGTGATGGATGAGATTGATCGCAAATTTGACGATCCTTACCGCTTCCTCTACGACGTGGCAAAGGGACTATGGGCACACTACACCAACTTCGGCGGCAACGTTGTTTAATGATGAGTACACTTTTTCTGAAATTGTCTTTTTGTCCGCGAGTAAGCATCCAAAGCAACTGTCGAAAAAAAATCCTAATTTCCAAGGAATTCTGAACATGGCGAACCTTACAATTATTAAATATGGCAGATTTTGCCTGGCTGTATTGCTTTGTTTCCTGGCAAATACTTCCTTTGCACAATCGTCGCTGATTGATCTCATTCGTGATGGCCAACATGATGCCGCACTGGCTGCAATTTCCACCGCTGAGCTCAATGCTACAGAACCCGATGGCTCCACCGCACTGCACTGGGCAACTTATAGCGTCGATCGCGAACTGGTCAAAGCCCTTCTGGATGCCGGTGCCAATGCCGATACCAGCAATCGTTTTGGCTCCAGCCCCCTGACTGAAGCCGTCAAACTGGGTAATGTCGAACTAGTGCGCTTACTGCTTGATGCGGACGCTGACCCAGACTCTCCCAACCAGGATAATCAAACCGCACTTATGCTGGCATCCAATATAGGCTCTCTGGAAATTGCCACAATGCTGATTGACGCAGGCGCGGATGTGAATGCGATAGAAAATTTTCGTGGGCAAACAGCACTCATGTGGGCAGCTGCTGAAAACCATCCTGACATTGTCGAGCTGCTGATTGAGCATGGCGCGGATGTCTCTGTGAAAGCAGTACATGATGACTGGCCACGTCAAATGACTTCTGAGCCACGCGCACAGTTTCGTCCCACCGGCGGACTCACTGCCCTGCTCTATGCTGCTCGCTCCAGCTGTTATCGATGCGCGGTTGCTATTGTTGAAGCCGGCGCTGATGTTGATCAGCCCAATCCAGACGGCGTCACCCCTTTAATCAATGCCCTGGACAACAAAAGCTTCGATATTGCCATGTACCTGATCGATCAGGGTGCCCGCGTTGATGTGTGGGATATGAATGGCCGCACACCACTGTATCTCGCGATAGACATGAACTCATTCTCACCAAGAAGCTTCGGTGGTTTTGGTGACTCGTTCAATCCTCTGACTGCTACCGAGAAAAAGTACACCGCCATGGATGTCGCCAAGCGACTCTTTGATATGGGTGTTGACGTCAATCATCAGTTGACCCGCATGCGCCCCAATGGACCAGGCCGCGGCCGCTTTGCTGACTACGATATGCGTGGTGGTACCGGTGCCTTGATGGTTGCAACAATGAGCCATGACCATGAGGCTATTGAAGCGCTGCTAAGCCATGGTGCAGAAGTGGATCTGCATAACGTATTCAAAATTACACCGCTTATGTCTGCCACAGGAATGAGTGGCAACGGGCGTGGACCCGGTGGTGACCTGGAAGGTATTCAGGAACGTGCCATTACCACAATCGATCTGTTACTCGATGCCGGCGCAGATATTAATGCCCAGGTTACCGGCAGTCACAATTTTACTTCACAGCTCGATACCTATATCCAGGGTCGCGACAACGAAGGCCGCACTGCACTTCATAACGCTGCCGAATTAGGGTGGGAAAAAGTAGTTGCACACTTACTTGAACGTGGCGCGGATCCCTCTATTGTTGATGCAGAAGGTCAAACCGCCCTTGACGAAGCCCTTGCACCGCTTATAAACGGCCCCGGTGGACGAGGCAGATTTGATACTGGTGATCGTGACGCAATTGTTGCGCTACTGAGTCCTGTCCTGGCTGACGCTGAGCAGAATTGAAAAAATAGCCAGCAAGAGCGTTTGAGGATTTTGGCTTGAAATTTATTTAGCTCTGTTTCATTCTGACATCTTGGCAATTGCACAACACCTGCGCCGCTCCATCTTTTCGACAACAACTACTTAATAAGTAAATGACCGAAATATTCGGGAATATGAAATGCCGGCGTGGCACCACTGAAAGTAGGACTCCAGGCATGAAATGCACAGGATGTTGCATTGCAAGCCCATTGCGTTGATCTTTCATGCGTTTGTAAAGAAACAATACGAAAAAAGTTGAGTCGATATTGATCCCGCACAGTCCCAAAATTCGACAAAGGAAGCAGAATTTTTCCTCTCCATGAGTTTTTTTGTTTCATCACCGACACTTTTAGACCCGCGCTATAACCATCAAATAAGTCGATAGTATTTTCAGTGCCCATGCCATTGGGATTAGTAACCCATGCGGCAAAAAAAGCCCCGTTAGGGTTTAACTGCACTTCCATGTAACGCTCTGGCGTGTTTGCACCCGGTGCAATAAACATCTCAAACACTTCCTGATTCCACAGCGCTGAATTGTCATCAGTGTAATTGTTTTGTTCCAGATATTGATCGTTGAAGAGTTCGAACTCTATTATCAAATCCTGATTTTTTTCATCAAAACCCAGCGCAACATGCACGGGAAAGTCTGTTGCTAGTGCGCCAGTAGTGGTCAGAAAAAACTGACCAGTTTCCACCCTGGCAACCGTGCCTGCAGATAAAGCATCGAGTGATAGTGAAGGAAGGCTCATATATACCTCAGGAAATTCGGTTTTATTGGTAGAGGCTGCGACGACTGTATGAGGAAGGCCAATCTGGACTGCCAAAAAAATCACAAGCCGAGCGGTATCAGAATTTAAGATTATTGATAGCCAATGCTTTAGCCCAGCGATTTTTATTTTATTCATCCCGCTTCAAAGTATTCAGGTTTATTGCTCCATTGAACATCAATCCAAGATTGATTCCAATAGCATGGTAATATTCAATAAAATAGCTCTTCGATCAATATCAAACTTGGTCTGTACCAATATCGTTCTAATGATTAATCGATCCAGAACATCAACAGTAGAGAAGCAATGGAATATCGCTATATAGGTAAAAGTGGTTTACGTGTCAGTCCCATCTGTATGGGCACCATGAGTTTTGGTAGCTGGAGCGACAAGGCGGAAGCTTTTCGTATTCTGGATAAAAGTTATGAACGTGGTATTAACTTCTTCGATACGGCAGAAATTTATCCGGTTCCTCCTGATGCCAGCACTATAGGTCTGTCAGAGGAAATTTTTGGAGAATGGTTACAGGGTAAACCCAGAGACTCACTGATCATTGCTACCAAAGTGACCGGCGCCGCCTCTGGCTGGATGGTACCCGTGGTGCGACACGGTCTGACTGCGCTGGATCGCCATCATATAGAGACCGCCATAGAAGGAAGTTTGCGCCGTTTGAATGTCGATTATATTGATCTCTACCAGATTCACTGGCCTGATCCGATCACGCCAATGTCAGAGACCATGGAGGCGCTGGATCGCCTGGTTCAGGCTGGCAAGGTGCGCTATCTGGGCACCTCCAACGAAAGCGCCTATGGCCTGACCAAGAGCAATACCATTGCAGACTACGAAGGGCTGGCTCGGTTTCAGTCCATTCAGAATAATTTTTCTCTGCTCAACCGCCGTTTTCAGGATGAGTTGGCCAACATATGTCGTCGTGAAAATGTCTCCCTGCTACCTTATTCTCCCATCGGCGGCGGTGTGCTCAGCGGCAAATACAACGATGGGCAGATTCCGGACAACGCACGTTTTTCAGGGTATCTCACTGCCGAGGACCCGCGTCAGCGCGCCATGGCAGAGCGCTTCGTAAATGCCGGAACTCTTGCCTCCAGCGCTCGCTATCTGGAGATTGCTGCCGAAGCCGGTATATCCCCGGTCACTCTGGCAACCGCCTGGAGCATGCAGTTTGACTATGTTGCGTCTACCATCATTGGCGCCCGCTCAGCCGTGCAACTGGACGACTCCCTGGCGGCGCTTGATGTCACCCTCAGTGATGACACCCTCAAGCAGTGTGATGCTGTGCATCAAGAATATTTATACCCTATGGGTTAAATCTCGGGACTGGAAAATCTTACATGTGGATCGGGCTGTTACCAGAAACAGCCCTTTTTATTTCCTTGAATACCGAGTCTAATAGTTCAACCAGCCATTTATTCCCCTGTTTTCCGGGTCAATATACTCTAGACCTTCTTTAGTCGTTATAATCAATGTCAATTCACAGACAGCGCTACAGTTACTGCCTGCCCCCAATTGCTGATCAGGGATTTACATATGATAGACAAGCTAAACCTAGGCAAGAAACCGGCTAAGCTAATCATTGCTTCAGTTTCCACTATTAAGCCTGTTTTCCGAACTGCTGTAACAATCATTCCAATGCTGTGTATTGCATTATTTTCAGCTGCGTCATACAGCCAGACCAAACAGACGAAAGGCTCATTTGAAGACGTTTTCCGCCAGCTGGATGAAATTCTGCCAACCCCCAACACCTACCGCACCGCCTCAGGCGCACCGGGTAATGACTACTGGCAGCAGCAGGCTGATTATGTAATTGACGCCACTCTCGATGAAGACAATAAACGCATCAGCGCCAGCGAACGCATCACTTACAGCAACAATTCGCCTGATACCCTCTCTTTTATCTGGGTCCAACTGGATCAGAATCGCTTCCGCAAAGACTCCATTGGCCAAACAACAGGCAGCACTGGTAGCGACCGCATTTCTTTTGCCAGTATGCGCCTGGAACAACATGGCGCTGAAAGACAATACGGTTTTGAAATTCAGCGTGTTGCTTTGCGAAATGGCGCCGCTCTTGATTACACGATCAACGACACCATGATGCGTATAGATCTCGACAGCCCTCTGCGCAGCGGTCAGTCGGTCACTTTTGAAATCGACTGGGAACACAACATCGTGTTTCAGGAGATTACCGGTGGACGCGGTGGTTATGAACATTTTCCGGATAATGATACTTATCAGTTCGCCCTGTCACAGTGGTACCCAAGGGTAGCCGCCTATACCGATTACAACGGTTGGGTGAACAAACAGTTCATTGGC
>CAWUSW010000090.1:0-3671 GCA_963925675.1 uncultured Pseudomonadales bacterium | reverse complement strand
GGTTAATGCTGAAGCAGTTGAAAATATTGCAAAATCAGCTAATGAAAAAATCAGGATAATTCATATTTCCACAGACTTTGTATTTAGTCGATCTAATACGCGCCCTTATACTCCTGAAGACATTACATCCCCTGTTTCTATTTATGGAGAAAGTAAACTTGTCGGTGAAAAAGCATTGCTCACCTATCACCCCAAAAACTCCATTATTATTCGTACATCATGGTTATATTCCCCCTTCAGTAAAAATTTTCTGACAAAAATGTTAATGTTGATGGAAGCCCGCGATGAGATCAGTGTTGTGAATGATCAATTTGGATCTCCTACGTCAGCGATGGGCCTGGCCAGGATAGTTTGGAAGTTTGCTGCTATCGACTCTGCACAAGGGCTATTCCATTGGTCTGATAAGGGAGTTATCACATGGTATGACTTTGCTGTAGAGATTCAGAAACAGGCAAGGCAATTAGGAATTTTGTATACTGATATTACGATTAATCCAATTCCAACTTCTGCATTCCCAACACCTGCAGCCAGGCCTGAATATTCAGCATTGGATTCCTCAAAAACTGAAAAGCTGCTGGGACAAAATACCATTGCCTGGCAAGATCAATTGTTGCAAGTATTATCAGAAATTAAAAAGGCAAATTTGAATAAATGAAAAACATATTAATAACAGGTGGCGCCGGCTTCATCGGCGCAAACTTTGTACAATACCTGCTGGGTAAACACAAAGATGTGAAAGTGATAGTACTTGATGCGCTGACATATGCTGGAAATTTGAATAATCTGGCCGAGTTTCGCGTAGAACCAAGATTTACTTTTATCAAAGGAAATATCTGTGATCAATTTTTGGTAGAAGAGGCGCTCACGGGCAATAATGTAGACACAATCGTTCATTTTGCCGCGGAAAGCCATGTAGACAGATCAATAACAGGTCCGGATGCGTTTATTGAGTCAAATATTGTTGGCACACATGCACTGCTTAAAGCGGCCAGGAATGTCTGGGAAAAAGCAGGTGGCTTTGAAGGAAAGTTATTCCATCATGTATCTACAGATGAAGTCTATGGTAGCCTCGGCCCTGATGATCCGGCCTTCTCTGAATCGACGCCTTATGCACCAAACTCACCTTATGCGGCCAGCAAAGCCAGTTCTGATCATTTAGTAAGGGCATATCATCATACTTTTGGCTTGCCTGTAACCACCAGTAATTGTTCCAACAATTATGGGCCTTACCAGTTTCCTGAAAAACTGCTGCCACTTTGTTTATTAAATATTCTGGAAGGCAAACCTCTCCCTGTTTATGGCGATGGCTTGCAGATAAGAGACTGGTTATATGTGGATGATCACAGTCGTGGTATAGAACTGGTAATGCAAAATGGTACGCATGGTGAGACCTACAATATAGGAGGCAATAATGAATGGACCAATATTGATACGGTAAAATTATTGTGTGAAATCGTAGATCAATTAATTGCTGAAGATGCCGAATTACAACAAAGGTTTCCAGAGAGTCCGGCCAGTAAGGGTCGGTTAAGCGAAAGCTTGATAACCTTTGTGGCAGATAGGCTGGGCCATGATGTGCGCTATGCGATCAATGCCTCGCGAATTTCCACAGAATTAGGCTATGCACCAGAAAGTGATTTCAAAGAAGGCCTGGCACTGACCGCTAAATGGTATTTGAATAATGAGCCCTGGTGGCGTGATGTAATGGATGGTAGTTATCAATCGGCACAATTCTGAATAGACATTGCCAACAATGGTTTTGAAAGCTATGAAATTTAATCTAAAGATATCGTTTTACTCTGTATTTCTGTTATTTAGCATCCCATTTTCTATGGCTACAACAATTCAAAAGCTTTCTTTTGAATCTTTAGTAAGTCTTTCTGAACTGATCATTGAAGGCGAAGTGATATCCGTGAAGCCATTTGCTTCAGGGGAATTGATTTATACACGTGTGCTGCTCAAAGTCGATGATGTATTGAAGGGTGAAGAACCCGGAGAGTTTTTAGAGCTGGATTTTGTTGGCGGTTTTCAAGATGGAATATCAGTAAGCGTTGCCGGCCAGGACATTCCTGTTTCCGGTGAGCGTGGCTTTTATTTCATAGAAGATCGATCTATAAAAGCAGTTAACCCACTAACGGGCTGGTCTCAAGGACATTTTAGAATAGTCGCTGATATTAAAGGGAATGAATTCCTTGCAACTCAATTACATCGTGATGGCCAAAATATAGTGGAGCTTGGCGATAATAAAAATTCCATTTTAGCGGCGAAGCTACGCAATATGAAATTTAGCAATAAGCTTGTTGAGCAAGCTTACTATAGCCCTTCAACACCAGAAGAGTTACGTGATGCTGTTTATGAATATCTTGACACCATGCCAGGAGATTAAGCTGTGCGTAAAGCCACTGGTCTCATTTCATTAATATGTATTCCTGCCGCCGCCCTGGCGTTTAATCTCGATGGTAATCGCTGGCCAGACGCAGAGGCGACATTTTTTGTCGATATTCCAGGCCTGGCTCCTTCCGGAATTTCCTGGAATGATGGCTTTGAAGATTCATTGGCGCAATGGTCTGATGAAACGGCGTTCTCATTTCTGATAAATTCTACTTTTGTGGACCCTTGTGAAGGTTATAGTGCCAATGCTGAAAATATGGATTTTCCAGAGGGAAATGGAGACTCGTTTAATGGCGTGAACTTTTCAGATGATGTTTGTGGTAATGAATTTGGGCAAAGTGTTTTGGCGCTTACTTTGTCGATTGCACTTCCCGGGAACCTGGGTTTTGCTCTCATTGATCAAACAGATATTCTGTTTAACAATGCGTTTAGCTGGGATATTTACAGTGGTCCGCGTCGGCCTGAAATAGACTTCAGACGGGTTGCGCTTCACGAATTGGGCCATGCTCTGGGTCTGGGTCATGAAGATAATGAGCAGGCCATGATGTCCTCATCAATTGGTAATCTGGATTCATTGCAGGCGGACGATATTGCTGGCGCCGACTCCCTGTATGGCGGGCCTGGGGATTGTGCAATAGCGGACTTGTCTCCCAATTCTGTCGTTGAAGATTCTCTGGTAGAGGGTGATTGTGCCGTCCTTGAATTATATGGAGGCGGTCAGGACACAAGTTTTGTGGACACTTACCGGATTAACCTCGAAACAGAAACCAGGCTGAATATTATGATGGAGTCATCAGCGTTGGACTCTGTTTTAATCGTCACCGATGAGAAATTAAATGGTGTCGAGTTTGATGATGATTCTGCTGGAAAATGCGACGCCCTGATCACCGCGACTTTTCCGGCTGGCGAGTACCTGGTTTTGGCCAATACCTTTGTTGAGCCTTTTAAATGTCCTGGTAATACCGGCAGCTATAAAATCAGTATTTCCGATAACAGTTTACCAATTCTGAGCAAGGCCAGTTCTGCCTCAGGGGCATCATCAAAGAGTATTTTTCATGGTGGAGCAACAGCGGATGGAATGCTTTATAAAAGCAGCTTCCTGCCATCTGAAACCATTGACGTCTCTGCCAGTATTCAGCCCGATCCTCTTCATGTAGGCCAGAGTGCTTCTTTTTATACCCTGGCTTTATTAAGCAGTGGGCAAAAGTTGGCAAAAAACTCGGCAGGCAAATTTAAACAAATTAACAAGCTATCCAGTATTCCGGCTTTTAGTCAAACCA
>CAWUSW010000089.1:0-16823 GCA_963925675.1 uncultured Pseudomonadales bacterium | reverse complement strand
GAGGAAACCTCGGTTTTACCAAGTTGCCGTGCCGTCCGGCGTCCGGGAGGATCAAGAAGAACAGTTGCGAAAAGGAGTGGTGAAGATTCGGAAGGGCTTGTCATCTTATGTTTAGCAATTGATTAGCGTCAAAGGAGGCAGGGAAGGTCTTGGACGACTTCTTTTTAAAATAGCCTATTAAGTATCTGGGCAGGTACTGTAAAAATCTACGATGCCATGCGCCCTAGGCCGGTGGGGGAAGAAGCTAGCCTTGCCTATATTCGTATACATAAACGTATACATAAACGTATACATAGTAGTAGTTGGTGGCAACGGAGTAGATGATCTTTAGATGTTGTCTGCAAATGCTACAGCAATAATAAAATGATGTAACATACTGAAAATAATGGGATAATGCAGATTCAAGGATAGGCTATCAAAAGCTGTGTGATTGTAGAATAAGTAGGCATTTATAAGGTTAGACGCGCTCCGGGCGCGCCAAATAAAAAAACCCACCTTCAGGTGGGTTTTTAGTTTTTCAGGTTTATTTTTTCTGCAGCTTTAAATTCTTAAATCGTAAACCCTTCCTTGCTCATCGGTAAGGATCGGACACGGTGCCCAGTGGCGGCAAAAATGGCATTGCATACAGCAGGTGCCAATGGCGGCAAGGCAGGCTCTCCCAAACCAGTAGGGTGGTTATCACTCTGGATGAAATGCGCATCTATTTCTGTCGCGGCATTATTCATTCTTAGAATATTGTACTGATGAAAATTATTTTGCTGAACGACGCCGTTTCTCGTGGTGATTTCCAGTTCCCGCATTGAGCTGAGCCCATCGAGGACGCCGCCCTCAATTTGCTTAAGCGCCCCGCTCATATTGATCACCGGCCCAATATCAACTGCAGCCGTGACCTTGTGGATGGTAACTTTCTTGTTGGCATCGACGCTCACTTCGGCCACTTCTGCCACATGGCCAGCGTGACTGAAATGGAAGGCGAAACCCAGACCATGGCCTGCTGGTAATGATTTGCCCCAGCCGCTTTTTTCCGCGGCAAGTTTAATCACCTCAACGGCGCGACCGGTATTGAGAGAGTTGCGATTTCCTTCCTGAAACCAGCGTGGTTCACCCATCAGCTCGATTAGCATTTCCACATAATCCCGCTTTGCTGCATCGGCCATCTCGGCAAGGAAACTTTGTACTGCCCAGCCCGTGGCATTTGAACCTGGTGCGCGCCAGGAGCCAGTCGGGGTATTGGTATCGATAAGCGTGGTGGCGGCGCGGTAGTGGTCAATATTCAATGCCGGAAATTCATCACTGCCCAGGCGAGTACCATTTCCTGCCTGCCCGCGAATCGAAGGGCCGATCAAATGATTTTCCATGGCAACAAGTTTTCCTTCCCGACTAACTGCGCCTTTAAATGCAAAGGTGCCACCGGGTCGATACTGGTCATGCATCAGATCATCTTCCCGGGTCCATAATAATTTTACCGGGACATCAAAACGCATGGCGATGGCGGCGGCTTCACAGGAGTAGTCCTGGAAACGACGACGTCCAAAGGAGCCGCCCATGCGCATCTGGTGCAGGGTGACCTGATCCTGGGGAATGCCAAAAAAATTTTCCATAGACTCCAGGGTCATCCAGGGTTGGCGCGTTGGTGCCCAGATATCCAGGCTGTTACTGTCGCGATGATAATGGGCCGTGCAGTTCATGGGTTCCATGCAGGCATGGGCCAGGTAGGGAAATTGGTAATTGCTGGAAATGACTTCGGTGAATTCATCTTCGTAAAGGTTTTCAACATCGCCTTTGGCAGTGAACTGGGTATCCGTTGGCCAGGGAGCACCGGCAATTTCGCGGGCACGGGCAAAAAACTGCTCGTTGTCATCGCTGGATGCCTGCGAAGTATCCCATTGAGTTTCCAACTGCTGCCTTGCCTTGAATGCCTGCCAGGTGGAACGGGCGACAATGGCGACACCGTCCAGTAATTCGCCAACGTTATCGTTGCCTTCCACGATAAAGGCATCCACGACACCGGGAAGTGACTTGATCTGGTCAATATTGGCTGAGATTGCCCGACCATAAGTGGCAGGGCATTTTTCATACACTGCGAAGAGCATGTCAGGCAGTTTGACGTCTGAGCCGTAAAGGCTGTCCCCGCCAGTGACGATAGCCAGGTTGTCAACATCACCTATATGAGTGCCGATAATTTTGTAATCAGCTCTTGCTTTGAAGGTCAAGGTATCGACTTCAGGCACAGCTTCCATGGCGGCATCCATGGCCAGTTCGGCAAAGGGGATGCTGTCACCGTTTTCCCGATGAATGACCTGGCTATTCTCGGTGTAAAGCAGGGCTGGGTCAGCGGACAGTCTTTTTGCCGCGGCAGCTATGAACATGACTCTGGCGGCGGCACCGGCACGACGCATGGGATCAAATTCGCGCGGGGTAGAAGTTGAGCCGCCGGCGCGTTGCAAGCCGTAACGTGCCTCATTCATGGGGGCACGGATGACAGTGACATCATTCCAGTTGGCACCGAGTTCTTCCGCAATAACCATGGGCAGGGATGTTTTGATGCCCTGGCCTTTTTCCGGGGTATGGGCATAGAGTGAAATTGATCCATCCGTGCCCACTTCTACAAAAGCATTCAATTCCAGCTGGCCTGAAGTGTTTGCTTCAGCGGCTTTGAGGTAAGGTGCCGGTAAATAGGACGCCAGGGAAAAACCTGCTCCCGCCATACCGGAAATTTTCAGGAAACCCCGGCGCTTAATATTTGCAGCTTGTAGCGTTTGTTGTGTTTTCATGCCCTGTTTCCTCGCGGAACCTTGGTAAGATAAATTGTTAAGATAAATGGTGATTATATTAAGGTTGTACTCTTTCGCCACGCAAGTAAACGTCCGCTATGCGCCGGGTGTAAGTAATGTCGTGCAAGGGATTTGCCGCAAGCACAATGAAGTCGGCACTTTTTCCTGGCTCAATAGTGCCCAGATCATCCAGTCCGATTAGCTCGGCAGAATTGCGAGTAGCGGCAACAATGACCTCTCCCGGGGACATGCCGGAAATCACCATATCTTCCATTTCAACATGGGGCGCCCAGAATGTGTTGCCGTCGGTACCCATCGCAATACGCATACCCGCTGCGCTGAGCCTGGCCAGGTTGCGCGCCTGAATGCCGAATGCTTGCCTCGCGTCAGGACGTGAAACATTTCTCGCCTGTAGTGTCGCCAGTTCATCATCGGGTAGCGCACCAGACAACCAGTCAAGATCTGTAGCTTCACCACGACCGGGTAAATTTGGTATCAGCACAACTTCGGGCCGTGTCTGCACCATCTCAATGAACTCATCATCAATATCCTGATCTCGCACGCCGTGAGCGAAGCCATCTATGCCGGCTCGCAGCAGACCTTTTGCGTCTTCGAGGGTGAAGAGGTGCGCAAAGACCTGCAAGCCATTTTGATGCGCCTCGTCTATCACTGCACCGTATAACTCAGGTCCCAGCTTCTGGTATTGGCCATCACGGTCATCAACCCAGATTTTAATAAAATTCACATTGTTGGCAACCTCGTCACGTACTGCCTGACGTGCTTCCTCTTCAGTGGTCACCCAGTGAGGAACTTCTGAACGGCCGGGTTCGGGTGCGGTAATACCACGTCCCGCAGACAGGTAACGTGCAGCACCGGGGTGGATTTCATCACGTATTTCCAGCGGAGTATCAAGGCCATCAAGACCAAGGCTCAGCGCTGCAGAAATTCCCTGGCCTGCTCGACGTTGCAAATCTTCAATAAGTGCATTACGTGTACCACTCAGGTGGACATGGGAATCAACAATAGCGGGCATCACTGTCATACCGCTTAGATCCACATGCGTAGCATTTTCTTGGGCTGGCATATCTGCAGATGATCCCGAGGCGGTAATCACGCCATTTTGTACCGTAAACCAGCCGTTTTCGATAACCTCACCATTTCCCACGATCAGCAGGGCGCCTTCATAAATGCTTATGCTGGAGGCATTTGAAGGATTATCAGCAGGTGTCTCTGAACATGCAGTCAATAACAGGCTCAGCAGCAAAAGCACTATGGGGGCAAAGCAATGACGAAGTTTAATGTTGAATTGGCTCATAGAAGTTTCCTCTGAAATTAATCAGGTCAAGGTATATAAAAATATATTCAGAATACTCATGTTTAATTGTTATGGACCCGGGGTCAAATAAGGGCCTTTTTCGCTGTTTGAAGCATCAGCGTTTATCAACAACGACCTTGCCTTCTTTTATGACTACTCTGGTTTTAAGCCATTCCCAGTAACCTGCCAGCGGATCGCCATCAATAAGGATGATATCTGCCAGTTTACCCGTTGCCAGCTCCCCAAGATCGTCGCTCATCTGGATGTATGATGCCGAGTTTGGTCCCATCATTTTGATCAGGTCTTTCATGGAAAACATAACGCTGAGGATTTTCAGTTCATGATCTAATCCGGCAAGAGGGTGATAACCGGTATCTGTGCAATACCCGAGTACAACCCCCGCATCCCATTCTGTTCGCGCATTTACCGGTGCATGCCCGGCTTCCTGACCAAGATGAAGCTCTGGCACCCGGTTTGTCAATGCAATCGACTCGGGCCATGCCTCCCCATTACGGAAAGTTGGGGCATTATCATTTGAATAAACGCCGAAAACCGGGGAAGCAAAGCCAACTGTAGAACATACATTGACTCCAGAGGCAGAAATTATCTGGGCTTGTTCCCTTGACAGAAAGTTTTTGTTGATCATATGCACCAGCAGAGGGACGCCGGCCTCTATTGCTGCCATGGTCGATTGCACGCTAACTGCATGAACCTGAACCATGACGCCTTCTTTTTCAGCCTCGTCGAGAATAGCCCCCAGGACTTCTATTTCCCGGTCAGAAGGCCCTGGAAATGAAGTCAGGATAATCTCCCCGGTGAATTTGATTCCCATACTGGCCATACGCCGAATTTCGGCGCGCGCTTCTTCTGGCGTACTGCTCAGGCTTACCCGTCCGGAAGGAATTATTCTGGGGCCATTGATCTGGCCACTTTCAATGTGATCCCTGAGCGCTATCCCGCCTTCGGCTGGACCGCCACCGGAAAGCACAGTCGTGTAGCCGGCTTCCAGAAGTGCCTGCATTTGCTCGCCTTCATCGGGGTTGCTGTTAACGTGGCGATGGGCATCAATGAAACCCGGCATTGCCGACATACCATTGGCATCAATGATGGTGCCCAGTGGGTTTTCTGGCGCGCCAGCTGCCAGGGAAATAATTCTTCCATCGCGGACAATTATGAATCCATTTTCGATAATGTCACCATTGCTGGCAATGATGCGGGCATTGGTAATGGTGAGGTTTTGCGCTAAACCAGACACTGTATTTCCCAGCAAGAGACAGAAAGTAGAAAGCAGAAGTAATCGTTTCACAGCAGGTACGCTCCCAAGGTCACAATAGGCATAAGGTTTTTTTGACTAAATGGTAGTTAAGCAAATTTTTATGGGAAGATACAAGTGCGAAACAAAGGAGTTTATTGTCGGTAAACATGGCCAGTAAAATAGCAGAGACGTTTTCCAATAGAAAATTCTTCGATGTTTTTCACCAGTTATTGTATTTGACGCAGTTTTTTAACGGAAGATTCAGATTTCAATGCATATTGTTTCCTTATTAGTTAGCTTCCCCTCTTTGTTGTTAATGGCGATAATTTAAGAAAACAAGAATTCAGCTATGTTCAGAATCATTCTCACTCTGTCAGTTCTGACCCTCCTTTCATCACAGGCAACTGCCCAGTCTGTGCAGGTTGGGCAAGGTCGTGACCAGAAATCCATCAAGATGGTACGAACCGACTCGCCACCAGTAATCGACGGTGTGCTAGATGATGTTGTTTGGGAGAATGCGGCTTACATTGATGAGTTCCACCAGATCATCCCGGTAGAATATGGCGAACCCACCGAGCGTACCGAAATTCGCTTGCTCTACGATGATGATGCGCTTTATATCGCGGCAAAAATGTTCATCGACCCTGCTCTGATTACAGCCAATATCCTGAAGCAGAACACGACGATTTTCGGCAGTGATGATTTTGTTTCTGTTTCTTTGGACTCGTTTAATACCCAGCGCGGAGGGTATTTCTTCGGAGTGAATCCCAACGGCGTACGTGCCGACGGTTTGTACCGAAATATCTCTCAGTTCTATGCCGACTGGGACACCATTTATTTTGCGGAAACCACTATTGTTGAGGATGGCTGGATCGCGGAATTCGAAATCCCCTTCAAGTCCATTTCCTTCGATCCGAACAATGACACCTGGGGGCTGAATTTTTCGCGTCGCGTTCAATACAAGAATGAACAGATGGTGTGGGTGAGCAATGACCGCCGTTATGATCCCAGCAGTGCAGGCCTGGCTACTGGCCTGGAAGGGATGAAGCAGGGTCTGGGTCTGGACATCGTTCCGTCCACCAGTGTGACTCAGGAAAGAAATATTGTGGCCGGGACATCAGATACCAACGCAGAGCCCTCAGTTGATGTGTTTTACAAGCTCACTACGGGGCTTAATGCCTCATTGACGGTGAATACTGATTTTTCAGCCACCGAAGTCGATGATCGCCAGGTTAACCTGACACGCTTCAGCCTGTTCTTTCCGGAAAAAAGAGATTTCTTTTTGCGCGAGGCAGATATTTTTGAATTCGGGCGTTTGAACCAGAATGGTCGTCCTTTTTTCTCGCGCCGTATTGGCCTCGGGCGTGGAGGTGACACTGTTGACGTGGACGTGGGTGCCAAAATCAGTGGTCGTATTGGTGATTGGGAACTGGGTGCACTATCCATTCGACAAGGTGAGCAGGATACGGTGTCAGCGGACACTCTTTCTATAATCAGGGTCAAGAAAGGCCTGTTAAGCGAATCGACGATCGGGGCTATTTTTACTGACGGTAATCCCAATTCAGAGCTGGATAACTCTCTTGCCGGTGTTGATTTCCTGTACCGTAAATCCGACTTGCCGGGCGGGCGCATATTTGAGGTTTCCAGCTGGTACCAGCAAAGCAGTACCGAAGGGATTTCAGGTAACGACGCTGCGGCAGGGATCAGTGTGGCATTCCCCAGTCAGGAAGGTCTGACAGGGGAGGTTCAGCTCAATCGTTTCGAGGATAATTTTAACCCGGCGCTGGGATTCACTAATCGTGTGGGGATAGATCAGTCGGTGGCGGCACTGAATTACAACTGGCGGCCGGATGACGGGATTTTTCAATCGGTGTATTTCAGCACCTCCTGGGAGCGATACGAAGACAGCACTGGCAAGCTGCAATCACAGGGCCTGACCATTACACCGCTGGAATTGACCACCAGAGTAGGTGATGCCATGTTCCTGCGTTCAAATTTTGACACGGAAGTGCTGACTCAACCTTTTCGGATTTATCCCGGTGTAATTATCCCGGTGGGAGAATATGATTTTGAAAACCACGGCATCGAATTTCGCAGCGCCAGCTTCCGCAAATTAAGTGGCCGTATAGCCTTTATCGATGGGACTTTTTACAGCGGTGACCAGAGCAGGGTATTCGGCAATGTCACCTGGCAACCCTCGCCAAAAATTCGCACTAACGTGGGCTTTAATATTACCGATGTGAAACTGCCTCAAGGGGAGTTTATTACACGCCTGTTGACCGCAGGCTTCGATTATATTTTTTCCAATACCCTGTCATGGGTGAACCTGGTGCAGTATGACAATATCAGTGAAACCATCGGTATAAACATGCGTCTGAACTGGATACCCGAGGCCGGGCAGGAATTCTTTTTCGTGGTAAACCATAATATGCAGGATCTTGACCTAGATAACCGCTTTCATACCAGCTATTCATCGGTGACAGCCAAATTCAGTTATACCTTTCGGTATTAAAAAAAATCAGGTTTTATCTTTTATGCAGGCTTATGGACTTCCAGATCCATCCCACAGTGGAGCCAAGCAGGAAGATTGATAAATAAATAATCACCCGCGATGCCTGTAAACTCCAAATTAAAAAATCTACGCTGACGACTTCCATGTTCTGAATTACAAAAATCCCCATCAGGATCAGGGCTGCCACACCGATAATCATTTTCCAGTTCATAGAGACTCCATGCTTATATTTTTTCTTTGTGTGACTGATTGTCGAACCCTTGGCTTTGATGACTAAGGTTCTACAATTTCATAGCGAGGTTCTTTGAGTTGTGCCAGTAAACCATCATCCAGTAATAGTTGGCTAAAATCTACCGGGCTTAAGCTGCCTTCAAGTTGACGCAACACTGGTGAGGGAAAATCATTTCCAGTCATACCGGGATTCATGTTACAACAATAATCATTAGTCATTAAGATTGCGTAAAGGAGAAAGTCATGCTCGTAGGGGTCCCCAAAGAAATTAAAGACAATGAGTATCGCGCAGGGATGGTACCCACCAGTGTGCTTGAACTGGTACATCACGGCCATGAGGTGCTGGTGCAATCCGGCCTGGGTCTTGGTATCGGGGTCACAGATGATGACTATCGTGCATCCGGAGCTACAGTCACGGACAGCGCTACCGAGATTTTTGCCAAAGCTGAAATGATCGTTAAGGTCAAAGAGCCACAGGCTGAGGAAATTGCCATGTTGCGCAAGGGTCAGGTGTTATTCACTTACCTGCATTTGGCTCCCGACCTGGCCCAAACTCAGGGCTTGATGAAGTCCGGTGTTACGGCCATTGCCTATGAAACTATTTCTACCCCTGATGGGGTTCTCCCTTTGCTGGCACCCATGAGCGAAGTGGCTGGTCGCCTAGCGGTTCAGGCAGGGGCTGCTTGTCTTGAAAAGGATAATGGTGGTGCCGGTATTTTATTAGGCGGTGTGCCTGGTGTTGATTCGGCCCACGTATTAATTATCGGTGGCGGCATTGTGGGAGAAAATGCGGCCTATATTGCCAAGGGCATGGGAGCAGAAGTGACCATTCTTGATAACAGTGTGCCGCGCTTGCGAGCGCTGGATAATAATTTTGCCGGGCGCGTGCATTGTGTGTTTTCCAACAAGGCCAGCATTGAAAAATATGCCATTGAAGCTGATCTGGTGGTAGGGGCGGTTTTAGTGGCGGGAGCGGCAGCCCCAAAACTGCTGACCAAAAACATTATTAGCAAAATGAAACCGGGGTCAGTGGTGGTTGATGTAGCAATTGACCAGGGGGGGTGTTTTGAAACGTCCCGACCCACCACCCATTCAGACCCAACCTTTGTTGTGGATGGAGTGGTGCATTATTGCGTGGCCAATATGCCAGGTGTGGTCCCTCGCACTTCTTCCTTTGGACTAAACAATGCAACCTTGCCTTATATATTGCGTCTTGCTGATGAAGGCTGGCAGCAGGCCCTTGCTGATGACGAGGGTTTTATGGGTGGTCTCAATATCCATGCCGGCCATGTGTGTTGTGAGATGGTGGCTGACGCCCATGGCCTGGTTTATTCTGAGCCCAACCAGTTTCTTATATGACTGGCCTGTTATAGCCTGCTTTTAATGTCAGGGCTCTAAACTCATGTTCCGATTGTTACCTTCCAATGATTTTTTTTGCGCTTACTGGACAAATTGATTGAAGCTGTTACATCGTAACGTTCCCCTGTTGTCAGTGGCTCAGGCACTGATGATGAGTTGTAATTCATTGATTGTGGCAACGGCTGCCCTGGTTGGATATAACCTGGCAATCGATAAATCTTTGGCCACCTTGCCGCTGGCAGTCCAGTTCATAGCTGTGATGTGTACCAGTATTCCTGCTGCAATGGTGATGGAGAAAATAGGACGTAAGGCCGCTTTTCTTATTGCCTGTGGTTTTGGTGTGGGTGGGGGCGTACTCACCAGTACCGCGATTATTAATGGTAATTTCTGGTTGTTTGTTTGTGGTACGGCCCTGATTGGAATTTTTAATGGTTTTGGTAACTATTATAGATTTACAGCAGCCGATAGTGTGGAGCTGGCCTACAAGAGTAAAGCTGTTTCCTACACCATGCTGGGGGGAGTGGTAGCCGCCGTTGCGGGACCCACGTTGGCGCGAATGTCCAGAGAGTGGATTGGCGATGCTGAGTTTGCCGGTAGCTATATGGCTATCATATTTATTTATCTGGCGAGCTTTGCAGTACTCAGTTTTCTGCATATAGAGGATAAAGGAAGTAGAAGATCCGCCAGGAAGGAAAGTGGCAGGCCCATTAAAGAAATTGTCAGCCAGGCTGAATATATCGTTGCCCTGATTTGTGGAACTTTGGGCTATGCCATTATGTCTTTTGTGATGACGGCAACGCCTCTGGCCATGGATCAGGCCGCTTTTCTCTTTGCAGATACCGCAATAGTAATCCAGTGGCATGTGATGGCAATGTTTGCCCCTTCTTTTTTTACCGGGACTCTGATCCTGCGTTTTGGTGTGTTACGCATTATGTTTATAGGGGCAGTATTTGGCGTATTGTGTATTGCTATTAATCTGTTGGGCGCAAGCTTCAGTCATTTTTTGATGTCATTGATTTTCCTGGGATTGAGTTGGAACTTCCTGTTTGTTGGCGCGACCACACTTCTTACCCAAACCTATGAAAGTAATGAGCGAAACAAAGCTCAGGCAGTGAATGACTTTGTAATTTTTTCAACAGTGTCGTTGGGCTCACTGTCTTCAGGTGCGTTGCAGAATGCTTTTGGCTGGAAAACTGTGAACCTTGGAGCACTTCCTTTTCTGCTGATTATTTTTCTGGCAATTGCCTGGTTAAAATACTACCGGAATGCTCGGTCAGAGTAGCGGGCCTTGATCCGGGTCCCAATACAGGGCAATTGAATGGTCGCTTTTCTAGCAAGTAGGACGAGCCTTTGATATAAGTCATGTTGGCGTGTCTGTTTGCACAATACAGTGAGATTTACCTTTCGCCATTTTATGAATATGGAGGTCTGTTGATGAAAGCGCATTCCAGTATATTCAGTAAACATGCTTTAAGCAGAACTGCACCTACCCTGCTGGCGGCATTACTGGTTTTGCTTGTACTCGTGCCAGCCGTGGCGCGTTTGCAGGAATCTCTTTTTTCCAGCGCCGACACCGTGCGTGTTTTCAACATCGATGGCGCTATCGGGCCAGCAACCAGTGATTACCTGCAACGGGGGCTTATCGAAGCCAGTGATGAGGGTATTTACATGGCCATTATTACCATGGATACCCCTGGAGGCCTGGATCTCGCCATGCGAGATATTATCCAGGCAATTCTTGAGTCAGAAATACCTGTGGCAACCTATGTATACCCGCAGGGTTCTCGCGCCGCCAGTGCCGGAACCTACATTCTTTATGCAAGTCATGTCGCTGCTATGGCCCCAGCCACTAATCTTGGTGCTGCCACGCCGGTCCAGATAGGTTTGCCTTCCTTCCCCAATGAACTACCTGATGAACTTCCCAAGGAATTACCCACGGATATAACGGGTGCTAATGGCGATGAAGCTGAATCAGCTCAGACTTCAGGGTCGACAGCCATGGAAAGAAAAATCATGAATGATGCTACGGCTTATATCAGGGGCCTGGCAGAACTGCATGGGCGCAATGCAGAATGGGCGGTCTCTGCTGTGACTGATGCGGCAACACTGTCAGCAACAGAAGCCCTGGGCATGAATGTAATAGATATAGTGGCGGATGATCTGGACGATCTGTTACTGCAAATGAACGGGATGCAGGTGACAGTAGATGGACAGGTAATGGTACTTGCTACCACTGACAAAACCTTGCACATGGATACGCCGGACTGGCGAACAGAATTTCTCAAGGTGATTACCGATCCCAATCTTATACTTATTCTGGGAATGCTGGGTGCCTATGGAATACTTATTGAGTTTTATAACCCGGGATTTGGCTTTGCCGGAATTACCGGGGCAATTTGTTTATTATTGGCAGCCTATGGTTTGCAGTTGTTACCCATTAACTATGTCGGATTAGGTTTGATACTGTTCGGTCTTATTCTAATATTAGCGGAAGCCTTTATTCCAAGTTTTGGTATTCTTGGAATAGGCGGGGTTATCTCTTTTGTAATTGGTGCCATCATTCTGGTAGATACTGATTTAGGTATGTTTCGCGTCTCAATGCCGTTGATCTCGGCTGTGGTTGCAGCGGCGGCTATGCTGTTAATAGTGACCATGAGAATTTTCATGAAGATAAGGCGGCAGGGACCGGTTTCCGGTATTCAGATGTTTATTGGCAAGACTGCTGAAGTGATCGACAGTTTTGATGAGTCTGGTATGGTGAAAGTAGAAGGGGAATTATGGCAGGCGCTGACCGACACGCCTGTTCATCCGGGTGATAAGGTTCGAATAAAAGAAATAAATGGTCTGGAATTAATTGTCACAAAAATATAATTAAAAAAAGCCAGCAGCTCTTGCTGATTACAAGTAAAAAGAAAAGGAGACAGTGTGATGAACGTATTTTTAATTTTATTACTGGTGTTGGTCGGCGCATTTTTATTTGCGGCCATCAATATCATGCGCGAATACGAGAGAGCTGTGGTTTTCTTTCTTGGAAAATTTCAAAATGTGAAAGGGCCGGGCCTGATTTTGATTATCCCGATGATTCAACAAATGGTAAAGGTTGATATGCGGACATTGGTATTTGATGTGCCAACTCAGGATGTGATTTCCCGAGACAATGTGTCGGTGAAAGTAAATGCCGTTATCTATTTTCGGGTTGTTGATCCTGAAAAAGCCATTATTCAAGTGGAGAATTATTTTGAAGCCACCAGTCAATTAGCCCAGACCACATTGCGTTCCATTCTTGGGCAGCATGAGCTGGATGAAATGCTGGCAAGCAGAGAGCAGCTAAATATCGGTATTCAGAAAATTCTTGATGAGCAAACTGACAGCTGGGGTATCAAGGTGACCAATGTTGAGTTAAAACATGTTGACCTTGATGAGACCATGATCAGGGCTATGGCGAAACAGGCGGAAGCCGAGCGTGAGCGTCGTGCCAAAGTAATACATGCAAAGGGTGAGTTGGAAGCATCAGAGCAACTGGTTGCTGCTGCGCAAAAACTTTCAGAGTCTCCCCAGGCCATTCAGCTGCGTTATATGCAGACATTGACGGAGATATCCGGAGAAGGGAATTCCACCATCGTATTTCCTCTGCCGGTAGATCTTATTAGTAGCTTTCTTAAGAAGGATTAACTTTTTCACAGTGATTTCTATGGGCACAAGGAAAGGTTACAAGGACTTAATAAAGAGTTGATGCGGGTCAATCATTGCAATGGTCAGGCGCAGTAGGCTTGTCATTGTGAGTGACAATAACAGGAAGTCAAAATGTTTGAAGCCGCAGAGCTGGGCAGAAAACTCTCAAAAAAAGAATTCCAGGCCGTTGAGCCAGATTTGCATACGCGTTTGCTGGAAGCTCAGCAGTTGCTGAAAAAATCCAACACCTCGGTCATCATTATTGTCTCGGGGGTAGAAGGGGCTGGTAAAGGTGAGGTAGTGAATCGCCTGAGTGAATGGCTTGATACCCGTGATATCAAAACCACAGCGTTCTGGGAAGTAACAGACGAGCAGCGCTTGCGTCCGGACTACTGGCGTTTCTGGCGCACCCTGCCAGAGCGCGGAACCATAGGGATCATGTTTGGTTCCTGGTATACACAGCCGATTATCGACAGGGTTTTTGGAAAAATTGATGATGGTGATTTCGAGCAGGCATTAAGGCGTATCGTGGAATTTGAGCGCATGCTGGTGCAGGACGGTGCGTTGATAATCAAATTCTGGTTTCATCTGCCCAAGCATGAAGTGGAAAAACAGTTGAAGAAAGACCAGGGAATTCTTGAAATGAAAATCAAGAAGTCTCCTTTGCTGGAAAAATTCTCCAAACAATATGATGCCTTTGCCAGCGTGTCGGAAAGGGCTATTCGAATAAGTGACAAAGGGCAGTCTCCCTGGCATTTGATTGAGGCGACAGACCGTCGTTATCGCGATATTACCGTTGGCCAGATTTTGCTGAATGCTATGGAAGCGAAGTTGGGAGAAGAAAAACAAAACGAGAAGAACGACGAAGCCAACGCCGAGGAAGAGATTCAAGTTACTCACCTCACCGATAATTTTGAAGCCAACAGATTAACTATTCTTGATCATGTGGATCTCACGAGGACCTTAAGCGACAAACAATACAATGATGAGCTGAAGCATTATCAAGGCAAATTATTTGATCTTGCCTGGAAAGCGCATCATCAGAAGAAGTCAGTAGTTGCTGTGTTTGAAGGTTGGGATGCATCCGGGAAGGGAGGGGCAATCAGGCGAGTAACCCGGGCAATTGATGCACGCCTGTACAGAGTGCTTTCAGTTGCAGCCCCCACCGATGAAGAAAAAGCGCATCAGTATCTTTGGCGTTTCTGGCGCCATATTCCGCTAGCGGGGTATATCTCAATCTATGACAGGTCATGGTATGGCAGAGTACTGGTCGAGCGTGTTGAAGGATTTGCTCGTGAAGAGGAATGGAAACGCTCTTACAATGAGATTAATCATTTTGAGGAGCAGTTATGCGAAAGCGGTATTATCATGCTGAAATTCTGGATACATTTGGGTAAGGATGAACAGCTTAAGCGTTTTAAAGAACGGGAAAAAACCCCATGGAAGATGCATAAGATTACCGATGAAGACTGGCGCAATCGAGAAAGGTGGGATGATTACAAGGAGGCGGTGAACGACATGGTGGCACATACCAGCACCGAGTTTGCCCCCTGGTCACTTATTTCCGGTAATGATAAAAAAGTCGCCAGGGTCGAGATTATTAAAACCTTGTGTGAGGCAATGAAAAAAAATCTGGATCCCGATGAAAAGTCTGCGGGCAAAAAATAAACTGACTCTTTAAGCGACAAGTTTTACTGATCCTGTTTGCTGGAGTTTTCTATTCCTCATCTTCCGGTAGCGGAATATATTCCTTGTCACCAGCAACGCCAGCAAAAAGTCCTTTACGCCAGTCGTCTTTGGCCTGATTTATTCTTTCCTTTCTGCTGGAAACAAAATTCCAGTACAAGTGCCTTGGACCTTCCATTGCATCGCCGCCAAGCAGCATCAGCTTGGTTCTCCGGGACGCTAAAATTTCAACATCCCTGGCTGAACTTAAAACCAGCATCGAGCCCTCGGGATAGGTGCAGCCTGCAATTTCCAATTCACCCTGATAAATATAGATGCCTCTTTCTTCGGCAAGGTCAGGGATAATAAATGATTTGCCTGATGAAAGGTTGATTTCAGCATACAGTGTTGGTGACTGCGTTATCACTGGTGAGGTCTGGCCAAAAGCACTACCGACTATCAGTGATATTTTCAGGCCATCGTCGTCATAGTGCGGGATTTGATCAGCAGAATAATGAGTGAAAGCCGGTGCGATTTCTTCGCAGTCTATTGGCAGAGCTACCCAGGACTGAATGCCTCCCAAGGGTGCATTCACATTGCGCTGGCGTTGTGGTGAACGCTCAGAGTGGACAATCCCCGAGCCAGCGGTCATCCAGTTAACTTCGCCGGGTCGGATGGTGATGTCAAAACCAAGGCTGTCCTTGTGCTGAATTTCTCCTTCAAATAACCAGGTGATTGTTGAGATGCCGATGTGCGGGTGGGGACGGACATCCATGGCAGTTTTACCTGAAAAAACCGTCGGCCCCATTTGGTCAAAAAAAATGAAGGGTCCAATCATCTGTTTATGCCGTGAGGGTAAGGCACGCTTTACTTCGAAAGCGCCAATACTTTTAGCCCGGGGACTAAGCACCAGTTCTACAGGATTGCTGTTGTCGTTATCGGATGGGATGTCGGCGAATTGCCAGCTCATTATTTTTCCTTTAAAGGCATGATAAATTTTTACGTATTAAGTAATAAAAAGCCTTGAGTTTTAATCCTTGCCCAGCAATTTTTCAGCAGAGCCATCAAGTTTTTTCTTATGCCTGATGAAGTCAAAACCATCGTCTTCTGTAGAGTTGGATTCCTGCTGCTGTCGAGATTCAATTTCGCGTTGAGTGCGCAACAATATTTTTCTTTCTACCATAAAAACATAAATCAAAAAGGCCAGGAGGTATAAGGCAATCTTTGTCAGTGCAGCCGCAATCAGATACTGAGTATCGTCTGATAATTCAACATAGCTAAGATACTCTGCATGGAGAAAACGCAGGACATACCAAAAGATAATAAGGCTAATCAGACCTTTCAAACGCGGTTTTAGAAACCGGCCGGCCATGATGAATGCGCCTATTTTGAGTAATTTATACATCAGTAAATACCCAGCGCCAAAAGAAAAACTACCAGTGTCGAGTTTTTATAGCGCTGAATAATTTTATCTTCCTGAGCCTTCACGATAATCTCGAGTTGGTCAGCGTTGTAATCAGTGACGTCTTTGCCGGCCAGGGCAATTTCTACCTTGGCCTGGTCGATGGCTTTTTCACGGATAACAGAACGATATTTATCCAGTACACTTTGCTTTCTTTCAGTTAGCCACTGTTTCATGGGCTAAACCCTTGCGTGGAGATAATTACTGTTATTACACCTATGCATGGGGCTGAATACAATAATTATTTGCATTGGTATATTTCGCTAAGTATTGGTGTTATTAGATAAATTCAAGGCTACTACCAATTGCAATAAAATATAACTACATGAAATATATCAATATAATAGTTGGCATGATTCTCGCTACAGTAATCATAAAACCGTTAAAAAATAGTTGTATTGACCAGCCGGAGTAGGCCATGAATGTTATCAGTACCCTTTTCATCCTTTTGATACTAACCATGGCGGGTGTGGTCCTCCTTCCCGTGCTTACCTTTGGATTAGCCCTGTTATTCATGGTGGGGATATTTTTTGTCTGGTTATTGCCGATTCTGATTATTGCAGATTCAGAAAAAACCT
>CAWUSW010000088.1:0-6068 GCA_963925675.1 uncultured Pseudomonadales bacterium | reverse complement strand
GCTCTTCCGATCTCCGGCACCTTTCAGAATACTTACCCCGCCAAAGGTAGACTGCAGTTTACTAACTGCCGCCGAGCGATCCTGTTGTATGTCAGATGTACTGCAGTGAAGTAATCTCGCAGCTTCCCCGGGGTGTGGCGTGAGGATGATTTCATGTAAAGCAGCCAGAGCAGCTTGGGCCAGGCCGTCACTGAGCAAATTCAGCGCATCTGCGTCCAGCACTAAGGGAACCGGGTGTTTTACCAACTCCTTCAGAGTAAGTTTCAGGCATAAACGTGACCAGTCGCTTTGGCCCAAACCGGGGCCGAGCACCACCACGGATGCAGCAGGAATCAGACCGATCAGGTCCTCATTTGCCTCGATAGCTTTTACCATAAGCTCAGGGCAGCGTGCCAGAAAAGCTGCGCAGTGAAATGGATGAGTTGCTACCGAGATTAAGCCAGCACCACTGCGGGCTGCACTTTCTCCAGCCATCAGGGCGGCGCCGCCAAAACCCTTGTCACCGCCAATCACCAGAACATGGCCGAAATTACCTTTGTGGGTATCTGGCTCTCGGCGAGCAAGCTGATGCTTGATCGCATCATAATCAATTTTGCGGGGCTGAATGCTCATCAAAAAACTCTTTTAAAAAGTTGCCGGAAAATGAATTAATGAATTCGATTGTGCTGATTATAGTGCTTGTGCGCAATGAGGCATAAATTATCAACACAAAAAAATAAGGCCCGTGTTAAACGGGCCTTATTGTCTGCTAATAGTATCCTGTGGGTACAGGAGATTTCTGGAAAGTCCCCGGCGGGGTAATGCGAGCGCCTATAATTATTATTATTTGAATTAGGGCCTTAACCGCTGTGACGTTTGCCCAGAGTAATGTGTCGTGGGCCGGATGTGGCAACCTGACCACTTACGCCAAGAGGAATCTCCTGGATTTTCCCGCCCTCTGCAAGGAAGGCAGCAATATGAGTATCAACGTTATCTCTTGAGATATCATCAGGTTGTTCTTTAACGAGTTTGCTTTTAGCTCTTTTTGCGCTAGCCATGTTTATCCTTTTTTATATTTATTTGAAAAGATATTTATTTCTCAGAGCCACCGATTAATCAGACAAGCCCTTTCTGAAGGGCCTAAGTTGTAAGTGGGTTGCCTGGAAAAATGCGCAATTTTCCCCTTTGAAAATTTTGCGCGGTTAAGCATTATACGGCTTGTTGAGGTTTTTTTCATGTCGATGGGAATTATTGACTGCTCTGTGAGCAGAGACACACTCTATATAGGGCAGATTTTGGCAGGAATTGCCCATGGTTAGGCGGGATCGGAGCGGGTAGCTATTGGAAAGATAATTGGAAAATTCAGCGGCTAATCGTGGCCAGCCGAAGGGCGAGACTGGTAAATACCAGAGCTGCAATTCGATTTAGTAATATTTGCGCATGCTTGGAGCGCTTGAAATATTCGGCAATCAAGCCTGCCAGACAAGCGATAATGCTAAATACTATGAAAGACACCAGTATGAAAATACATCCGAGCATAAATAACTGAAGGGTCATATTTCCACTTGCAGGGTCGGCAAACTGGGGCAGAAAAGCCAGAAAGAAAATTGCAATCTTGGGGTTGCTGAGATTCATAATGATGCCGCGGCGATAAAGCGCGCCAATAGAAGGCAGTGTCGTCTCAAGGCTGTTATCCAGAGAACTGGCTGATGCCTTCCATGCCTGCCAGGCAAGGTAGAGCAGGTAGCTTGCACCGATCAGTTTCAGGGTGGTGAAGGCTCGTGCACTGACCATGAAGATAGCGGCGACACCTAGGGCAACGGCGCCAGTGTGAACGATAAGGCCGGTACAAAGACCCAGCGTAATGATTATGCCCGGCCTTTTCCCGTAGAGCGCTGACTGGGTTAAGACAAAAATATTATCTGGCCCCGGTGCTAAAGAGAGTAGAAAAGAGGCCGCTAGAAAAGTTGTTAGAGATTCCGGATTCATAGTGGCTTTTGGGTATAGGGCATTAGCTACTGCGCTGGACCAGACATCGTTAAAAATAATTTTGGAACCGATTCTATAGTAATTAGTCGTTACTTACGTTATGTACTTTTTATGTAATGAGTAATGACTGGCTCTGAATCCGCAACCAGGAAGTCGAGAATTTTGGACTGGATCATTGCATCCTGTTTGCTAATTCTCTCATGCTGACGTAAATGATCAAGCCAGGAATTGAGCAGGAAAAACTCTTGAAAGCTGAATGGCTCACTGATGTTTTCCATAATGCCCCATTCCCAGGCGCCGTCTCTGCGGCGGGCTTTACCTAATTGCTCCATGGCATGCAGAAACTCCTCTCGGGCATCCGGGTCTACGGTGTATTGAATACAGACCATGACGGGTCCCTGCCCGGGATGAATCTCCAGCGCCGGGTCTGGCAGTATCCAGTGTTTCGAGGGCGTGTGGTCCATGGTTTCATTGCCGGTAACCGGCCAGCGCTGGGTGAAAAAGGCGGCAACTATCAGGCAAATGGAGGCTGTATACATAGCTGTAGGAATGGTGGTTAGCTGCGCCAGTCCTCCCCATACCGCAGGGCCAATTGCCAGTGAACCCATAAAAAAAGTCAGGAATACACCTATCCCTCTTGAGCGCACCCAGTTAGGTAAAGCGGTATGCGCGGCGGTTTGCGCGCAGGTCATCACGGTGATCCAGGCCGAACCGCACAAGGCCAGAGTAAAAAGTGCGACCACGTAGATCTGTGTCAAAGCAGTAATGATCATGCCGGAGGCAAAGACCAGGGATGCCCCGGTAATGAGTTGATCATTATTAAAACGGGCGCGCAGACGTGGAATAAACAGCGCATTAATAATAGCGCCGATACTGATGGCGCCAAATAAAACAGCATATTTAAATTCATCAGCCTGGAGCAATTCGCGGGCGATAAGTGGAAACAGCGCCCACATGACACTGGCAAAAAAGTAAAAACCGATACTGCGAAAAATAGTGGACTGCAGGGCTGGCGAGTGCCGGGTATAACGCAAGCCGGTTTTCACTGCGGCACTAAGGCGCTCGGGAGGCAGGGCGGTTTCAGGAGGTTTTCGTTTCCAGCGGATGAGTACCACGATAATTAAAGAGAAGGTGACTGCGTTGGTAACAAATACTGCACCCGGTCCGGTAATGGCGAGAATGATACCGGCGATAAATGCCCCTAACACTCTGGCAATATTCATACCCATGGTATTCAGGGCGATGCCGCCAGGAAGGTCTTCGCGACTGACCACTTCAGGAATAATTGATTGCCAGGTCGGCATGACCATGGCGGTGCCGGTGCCCATCATCAGTGTCAGTATCAGTAAGGACCAGACCTGGACATTGCCGGACAGGGTAAGAATCCCCAGCAGTATGGCCACCACGGCCATGCCGATATTGGCAGTTAGCAGGTAGAGGCGGCGATCAAGGATATCGGCCAGCGCCCCGGAAGGTAGTAAGAGAAAGAAGGCGGGCAGAGAGCTGGCTGTTTGCATCAGTGCCACCACAAATTCTGAATCAGTAAGACTGGTGACCAGCCAGCCGGCGGCGACATCGTGCATCCAGGTGCCGATATTGGAAACCAGAGTGGCAATCCAGAGAAACAGGAATACACGATTATTGCGCAAGGGGGTCCAGGGCGACATTGAAGGTTTTGCTACGGCTTCGGACATTCCTGGATATTCTCAGTATTTAATTGATGGCAGTATTTTTTGAAACTTATTATAACCTGACAGCGCTAACTGATTATCAGTGACCCAGCTCATGGACATCGGTCAGTCTTGAATCCTTATCCAGTTCACGCAACGTTGGGCTGAGCATGAAAAAGGCAAGCACCACCAGAACGAGCATAATACATGCTACAAACATAGTGTTGGCAATTCCATAAAACTCTGCAAAGTAGGCAACAGGCAAAACACCAAGTGGAGTCAGACCGACGGTGAGCATCATTAGAGAAGACATCCGCCCGCGCACTTCATTATCAGCCAGTAATTGCACCAGGGTCTGGTTCAATGTCTGACTCATGTTGGCAAAAATATTGGAAACCAGCAGAATGGGCAGCGCTACATAATAATAGGGGCTGATACTGAACCCTGCCAGGAATACGCCAAAGGTCAGCGCCGCAAACATCATTACCCGAGTACGTTTCATGGTGTCACCTAAACGCGCCACCAACAGCGAGCCGATGATACCGCCTACACCGACACTGCCCATCATGATGCCCAATTTGGTTTCGCCAACTTGCCAGATGGATTCGGTGAATACCACCAGGAAACTAATAATAGGTATGGCGAGTAGCATGGGGAAAAGACCGAAGACAAGACATAGCAGTATTGGCTTGTTGCTGGCTACATAAGTAAAAGAATACTTAACATCGGTAAAAAAGCCTTTGTTGTTTTTATTATCCGGATAAGATTTTGGTAGTTTTACCATGCCAAAAATAGAGAACCCGTAAAGTAATATAGATACAAGATAAGCCCCTGGCATGGTAATCAGCGGAATAAGCAGGCCCATACCAGCAGGACCAACGATACGGGCAATATTGAGTGAGGTTGCCTGCAGCGCCATGGCATTGCCCAATTTTTCACGCCCTACCAAAGGGTAAATCATGGCGGTTCGGGTCGGCATTAGAAATGGGAAATTAACACCGAGCACAAATGCCGTTGCCAGCAGGTGCCAGAATTCCAGTTTGCCCGCGACCAGTAACACCAGAACAATCAATTCATTCACTAAAACTATGGCCTGACTGATTATGGTGAGCTTGCGCCGTTCCACACGGTCAATGACAGCGCCGGAAAACAACAAGCCAATGGACATGGGGGTGGCAATAACCAGATTGACCAGCGCCAGTGAGAAGGTACTTTCGGTCAATTCCCAGGCCAGCAGCGAGCGCACCACCATCTGACCTTGCATAGCCAGAAAGAAAGTACCAAGACTGCTAATTAGCCAGCGAAAATGAATAGATTCCAGCGCAGCAAAAGACCGCGGCATTTTCCTGGCAGGGTTAGCGGCTTGTGTATCGTCTGGTTTTATAGCGTTATCTTCAGACATGAAAAGAATAAAAGTCTTGGCGATCGAGAGGGACGCGATTTTACGGGAATGGGTGTGGTTAATCCATAAAGGATTAATGCAAAATCCTAGAGCAAGCCCGGCTTTTCGAGTATGATTGCCGACCTTGAACTAATTGATTGCGCCCGCAGCGTAGGCCGGAAGAGCGAAGCGATGTCCGGCACTTCAGAAAGAACAGGTAGTACCGCAAAAGTTTATTGCGCCCGTAGCTCAGCTGGATAGAGTAACTGGCTTCGAACCAGTTGGTCGGGAGTTCGAATCTCTCCGGGCGCGCCATACTAAGTAAAAAGTTCCAATACAATCAAGTAGTTAGATGTTTATCTCAATCAAAACGTATACATAATCGTATACATGGATGAAAAGAGGTACACTGTGACTCAGATTGGATTGGGACTATTTTCGTTGACTCTCCATTACCTACATAAGCCTAAAGGTCGCCATACCTGGTATTACAGACGCCAGGTTCCGGCAGACTTGCGCAGGCATTATTCCCAGCCAGCCCTTCTGAAATCACTCAAGACCAGAGATAAAACTCAGGCTGCGCGCTCATGTCTTAAACTAAATGATCAGGTTGAAAAGGAATTTGACAGGCTCAGGAGAGGGTTGCCTAAACGCAGGTCTTCATCCCTTCACCAGAAAGCAATTCAAATGCTGTATGAATATGATATCGCTCCTGAGATTGAAATGGATGATGGGGCGAGAACAGCACTTGAAGGTAAGTTTTTAGACCACCTTGAAGATAAGTTGAGTGACAAGTTATCCAAGGAAGAGTTTGAACATGTTTGGTATAAGGAAGGTGACCCATCAGCACACCTTGATGTTGTTGAGGCAGTAGCACTGGAGATATTGCGCGGTAGGTACAGACCACTTGCTTCTGCATTTCCAAATAGCTATGTGCATTTAAAGCACAGAGAGAATGATAAGAAATTCACAGATGCTGCGGAGCGAGCCATCACGTTCTTGCTGGAGTTTTTGCCTGACAAATCCCCAGGTGAATATACACGGGCAGA
>CAWUSW010000087.1:0-3467 GCA_963925675.1 uncultured Pseudomonadales bacterium | reverse complement strand
TACCTGGCAAACCGAGTTATATGCACTGGGACCCATTCAAAATGGTGTGCTCAGGGGAGACCTTTTAATGAAAGGTGGCGGCGATCCTTTCATGATTGAGGATCAGTTGCGCGGGATGCTGAAATCCTTGCAAAGAGCCGGTGTCGAACATATTACCGGCAACCTGATTCTGGATGGTTCCTATTTTGACGCCTCCGTTGAAAACACCCAGCTTATTGATAACCAGTCAGGCAGGACCTATAACACCAATCCCAATGCCATCATTGCCAACTTTCAGGCGATGACCTTTTACTTCTATCCGCATACCAACGGTCGCGACGTTATTATTCACACGGACCCGCGTCTGCCCAATGTAAAAATTACCAATCGATTAAGACTGGCGAACCGTTCCTGTGGCGGCTATCAGCGCGGCATCAGCTTTAATCTGAATCCTGAAGATCCCTCTGAAGTTATTTTTGAAGGACAATTTCCTTCACGTTGTGCGCGTTACCAAATGGTCAGGGAAGTGCTCAATGCCCCTGATTATACCTTTGGTTTGTTCAAGGAATTATGGGGAGAGCTCGGTGGACAGCTGGAAGGTGATATTCGCAGCGGTGCAGTCCCTGATGAGATTGAGCCTATTGTGGTGTGGAATTCTGTACCCATGTCCGACATCATCAAGTCGATCAATAAATTCAGCAATAACCTGATGACCCGACATTTATTACTGACACTGGGTGCCGAAATTCTCGGCCCGCCAGCAACCGTAGAGAAGGGTATTGAAGCGGTGAAAAACTATCTGGAATTGAAAAGTCTGGATTCGGCTCTGCTTACCATGACTAATGGGGCAGGCTTGTCCCGGGATACCCGGGTGACGGTAGCCTTGCTTAATGAAGTGTTACAAAGTGCCTGGGTGAGTCCCTATATGCCGGAATATGTCGCCTCACTGCCCTTGAATGGCATGGATGGTACTATGCGCAACCGTGTACGCGGCTCACAAATGTCCGGACGTATGCATGTAAAAACAGGTTCTCTGGATGAGGTAACAGCAGTGAATGGCTTTATCTATTCCCAGAGCAATCGCGTCTTTGCTGTCAGCGGCATGGTTAACCATGAGCTGGCCGACCGGGGACCTGGCAATGAGTTGCTGGATTCGCTGTTGACCTGGGTTTATTTGCAGTGAAAAAAGTCACAAGTCACAAGGTACAAGTCACAAGTCGCAAGTTGCAAGTTGCAAGTTGCAAGGTACAAGGTACAAGTGGAAAGTGAAAAGTGAAAAGTGAAAAGTGAAAAGGATGTAGGTCGGAAGAGGGCGCAGCCCGTCATCCGACATGGCGAACGAAGTTCGCCCGATAAGTTACGTAGGCCCTGAGTTAAAAATTAAAAGTGAAAAGAATGTAGGTCGGGAAAGCACAGCGTCATCCGACAAGGAGTCCGCAGGACTCCAGAAAACCACAGGAATGTAACAATTGTAGGCCGGAAGAGCGCAGCGATGTACGGCAGATAAAAATTAAAAGTTAAAAGGAAAAGTAAAAAAGTGAAAAGTAAAAAGTGGCAAGAGAAAAGCTTCCGTAATTATCCATCTGGTTCTCTACGTGCCTTGATCATTGGCAGTTTTATTCTGCTTGCAGGCTGTGGGGCGGAAAGTGTCGACACTGCACAGGAAAACATGGCTTCCGATACGCTGGCAGAAATGTCATCGCAAACTGTCCTGGTGCCTTTGCCGGGTATGGAAGAAAGCGTTCCAGAAATAACTCGCAAGACAACGATACTGATGCGCACCGGGACTGGCGAGCTTACTATCGAAATTTATCCCGAAGCTGCACCCAATGCGGCGGCGCGATTTGTGGAACTTGTTGAAGCAGGTTTCTACAACAAAACTCCGGTATTTCGGGTGGTCCCTGACTTTGTGGTTCAATTTGGCATTAACTGGCGTGAACCCTTTCCGCAATGGCAAGACAACAACTTTAATGATGATCCCACGCTTTTTGCTCTGGAGCGCGGTACCCTGGCCTTTGCAAAGGCAGGTCCTGATACCAACTCCACTCAGGTATTCATTAACTCTGTTGAGAATAACCGGCTGGCATCACCGAACTTTAACTTCACGGTGTTTGGAAAAGTGGTGTCAGGTATGGAAGCAGTCGATGCTTTTATCCCTGTGGGCGACCCCGGTGGCGGGCTGGATCAGGAACGCCTTTGGACTGATGGTGCCGCCTATCTGGATTCTTTATCCACAAAACCGGTTATGATCGAGGAAGTAATGGTTATCAATAGCCCGGATTCACCCTGATTTAAAAAGGGGGGCTAGCTGGATATTATTCATTCCTGTTCAGCAAGACTGTTGTGAATGGTCATCAGAGCATCAGCCTCTCCCGGCCTGCCAGTGATGTGTTGTGGTTTTTCTGCCAATAATTTCTTGAAAGTTTCAGCGCCGGCGCAAGTGTCATAAAACGTTGACAATACATCCAGCTCTTCAAAGCTGACATGGTCATCAAAGGTCAGGCGAATCATATCCAGTGCCTCCCAAAGAACAGCTTCCGCTGCCATCGTTGGACGATCTTTCATTGAGTCCAGCCATTGCCATTCGTGAAGAGTCTGATTAACGGTAGCCAGATGCATGGTCAGACGTCGCTTCATGATTGCTGTTGTCGCAGGCACGTCAGTGCCAGGATGAAAAACATCACACCAGATCAAATTAATACAGGGGGTCAGTAAATCCAGAAAGGCACTGGATGTCAGCATGCTGTGGCGGATCCGGGCTTGGTCATCCAGTAATTTTTCATCGCCGAGTTTTTTGTGGATGAAGTCAAGAATCACCAGAACTTCGTTGAGTATCAAATCGCCCCACTGAAGCGCAGGGAATTTTTGGAATTTGCCGGAGAGGCTGCGGTCATTGCGAATTCCCGGCCAGTTGGAATTGTCCGCAGTCAGAATGATGCGATCATCGGTAAAAGGTAGCTCACGATGAGTAAGCAAGCCGCGAATAAACTGACCGCGTCCGCGCAAGTCGAAATAATGTAAGGTGATGTTGGGATATTCAGGCATGAATTTAGTTCTCTGGATTACGCTTTCTATAATTATCAGGTATAAAAATAACAGCTAAATGTTAGGAAAGTATAAATCACTGTTCAAGTGAATAGGTAAATTAGCCATGATAAATCTTTTTTTGTGAAGGCCCGCCAGTAGAGTATTTCTACTTGATACTGGAATGGAAAAAATACCCCTGATAATTTTGTCCATCTCTATATAATAGCGCCCTTATTTTTCTCACCTTCCTGAAATAAACCTGAGTGTTGTAATGAAAAAAGACTTTCTCAAGATGGCTCTGGTATTGGGTTCTCTGAGCTGGATCGGTCCATTTGCCATTGATATGTATTTACCGGCCATGCCGTTGATCGCTGAAGACCTGAATGCGTCAATCTCAGCTTCCCAGGCTACCCTGATGTCGTTTTTCATTTCCTTTGGCCTTACGCAGTTAGTCTATGGCC
>CAWUSW010000086.1:0-26699 GCA_963925675.1 uncultured Pseudomonadales bacterium | reverse complement strand
GCATCCACTTCGCTTATCTGCTCTGGCCAACTTTCCTCAACCAGCGCATGGTATGTCTTCTGAACTTCCCTGGCCTTGAACTGTGCTGACAGAATTTTTAATGATTTCGCATTTTTCGCCAGCAAAAGACAACCGGATGTGCCTTTATCAATTCTATGAACCAGTTCGAGACCCGTTAATGCCGGATAAATATGACGCAAAGCCTCAATCAGGCCGATTTTGACGCCAGTGCCACCGTGAACAGGCAAGCCAGCAGGTTTATTAATGACGAGCAGGTATTCATCCTGAAACAGCACCGCATTTTGTAATAGTTCCTGCAATGCTTCTGAGGGTGGAATCTGCTGTTTTGGTTCAGCAACGCGCACCGGGGGAATACGGACGAGATCGCCGGTTTGAAGTTTATATTCCGGTTTTACCCGCTTTTTGTTAACTCTTACTTCGCCCTTGCGAATAATCCGGTAAATTCTGGACTTCGGAACACCCTTGAGTCTCGATAGCAGGAAGTTATCAATACGTTGCCCGGATTGCTCACTACTGACTTCCTGAAAGGTGACCGATGGACCACCGGGCGCAGGTTTGGTGGGAACTTTACTGCTCAAAATCTCTGCTCACCTTATGTTTCACCTGTATTTACTGATTGCTCAACTATTTCATCATCTGCTGTATCATCAGATACACTGGTTAATAGCTCAGCAGCGGTCCGCAATAATAGTCACAAGTATACCTTTAGCGTGCTGATAACGATTCAATTATCTGAGATTGTTCCTGTGTCACTGGAGTAAAGGGCCGTAAATCATTGAAGAGGCTAATTTTTACTGCTATATTGCGCAATTGTTTCGTACCGGGCCAAGTGCCCAGAAATAAAACTGCAATTGCAAAGTGAAACAAACGTTAAATGAAAGTTGAACGAAAGTTGAACGAAACCTGGCTTGAGTTAGCCTGAACAAAACACAGTGTACTTAGTTGTACCTGCCTGAATTGGGGCTCCCTGGAAGGAGTTGGTTAACCGGAATTTATAGTTATTACTTAATTACAAACAGTTAGCTGAAAGGAAAAAAACACAAATAAATACAACAGCAAGCAAGAATTTCGTCATAACCTGATTGATCCGCTCAATGTAGCAAGACCAGAGCGAAGACAGGCCGTGACTCAGAACCACTACTCTGCAAACAGACTAGTGCGAAATAAATAAGATAAATAATTAACAATATATATCGCGCTATTTAAAGATAGTCGCGTCAGTATTAACCCGGAATAGTTGGGTAAAAGATAAAGAACATCTGAATAGAAACAGGATTAACGCCGCCATCGAGCGGACAGGAGTAAAAAAAGCAATTCCCAGCGGTCACAGCAGGCAGGAATTGTCCAAGGCGAATACCAGAATAAACTAAAAGGAAATTGGCAGCTGTTACAGGCTGAAATACAGAGAATCAGAAAACCCCTGATTTAACAGGGTAACACCGGAATCTATGGCCTTAGGCCTGATTCAAAACGTAGAAAAATTGTAAGATTAGCGGGCAAGAGACACTCTTGTTACGGCAAACTGAAACTCTCTATACAGATACAGCCAGTATTCCAGGATCCGATGGGCACTGCCCTCCATGGTGTTATTTTGCCACTCCCTTTAAAAAGTATTTCTTATATCTTTCAATAAGTTATGCTTTGTAGTTAATCCAATTTTCTATATATCTTTTACCCTGCTCTTCCCTAAAAAGAAAAGTAGAAGGTAATATGAAAAGAATGCTCATCAATGCAACTCAAAAAGAAGAGTTGCGCGTTGCTTTGGTAGATGGCCAGAGACTCTATGACCTGGACATTGAAAATCGTGCCAGGGTTCAGAAAAAAGCCAATGTCTACAAAGGCCGTATCACCCGGATAGAACCGAGTCTTGAGGCAGCTTTTGTCAATTTTGGGGCGGACCGCCATGGTTTCCTTCCCCTGAAAGAAATTTCCAAAGAATATTTTTCCAAAAAGCCCTCTGAAATCAGTGGCCGTATCAATATCAAGGATGTGGTTGATGAAGGTATTGAGGTAATAGTTCAGGTAGACAAGGAAGAACGCGGCAATAAAGGCGCAGCCTTAACTACCATGATCTCTCTGGCAGGCCGTTATCTGGTGTTAATGCCAAATAACCCTCGTGCAGGCGGCATTTCCCGACGTATTGAAGGCGATGAGCGCGCAGAACTACGTGATGCTTTAAGTGGCATTAACTTGCCTGATGGCATGGGTACCATTGTGCGCACTGCCGGTGTTGGCAAAGCCTCGGAAGAGCTTCAATGGGATCTTGATTACTTATTACAGTTGTGGACCTCGATTAAAAAAGCTTCATCCGAAAAAGAAGCGCCTTTCCTGATTTTCCAGGAAAGCAACGTCATTATCCGTACTATTCGCGATTATCTGCGGCAGGATATTGGAGAAGTGATTCTAGATACTCAGGAGACTTTTGAGGAAGCGAGAAACTTCATTCGTCAGGTCATGCCTCAATACGAGGAAAAGGTAAAACTCTACGATGGTAAAGTTCCCCTGTTCACCAATTACCAGGTTGAAACCCAGATTGAGACAGCCTTCCAGCGTGAGGTCAAATTACCCAGTGGCGGTTCAATAGTCATAGATCCTACAGAAGCCCTTATTTCTATTGATATCAACTCTTCCCGGGCAACCAGGGGAGCTGACATTGAAGAAACCGCGGTTCAAACCAATCTTGAAGCAGCTGATGAAGTTGCACGTCAAATGCGTTTGCGCGACCTGGGTGGTCTGGCGGTAATTGATTTCATCGACATGATGTCCCAGAAGAACCAGCGTGACGTTGAGAATCGCATGCGTGATGCTCTGGCCATGGACCGTGCACGGGTCCAAGTGGGACGTATTTCCCGATTTGGCTTACTTGAAATGTCCAGACAACGTCTGAGACCTTCGCTGGGAGAGACCAGTGCCATTGTCTGCCCGCGTTGTAATGGTCAGGGTAGTATTCGGGATATCGAGTCCTTGGCGCTTTCTATTCTCAGAATCCTGGAAGAAGAAGCTAACAAGAACAATTCAAAAGAAGTGCGTGCAATAGTCCCTATCAGCGTTTCATCTTACCTGCTCAATGAAAAACGCGAAGAAATTGCTGTTATTGAGGCTCAGACTGCGTCCAAGTTGGTTGTCATTGCTAACCCCAACATGGATACACCGCATTATGAAATTCAAAATATGACGGATGAAAGTGACGTTCGAAGTTACAACATCACCGCTGATGACGAAGAAGAAATAGATGAATTTCTTCCGAAACAGCCAGAACTTGCTGATAAACCTGCTATTCAGGCTCCCCATATTATCCCAGTGGCGCAATCAGTTGCTGCGACCCCTGCGGTTGGGAACAAACAAAGCAGCGGTATTCTGGCCAGTATCGGTGCAGCCTTGGGCAGTCTTTTCAGTGCCTCTGCAAGCGATGAAGAAGTTAAGAAAACCCAGACATCTGAAAGCCGCGATAAAAACGCGAAAAGACCACCACGTAATCGTAAACGTCCTGCTAAAAGCGAAGTGGCTCGAAATAAACCTGCACGCCAGGCAGAAGGCGGTAGTCAGGATAAACCGGCAGCAAGAGATCCTGCCAAAAAAGAAGGGTCTGACACCCGTCGTGGCAGTAACCGCAAACGTTCGCGTGGTAAACCACAAACTGCAACAAGTGAAGAGACTGATACGCAGCAAGCCAAAGAAACCCAGGAAAGTAGTGTAGAGGATAATTCCAGCGCTACAGAAAACAAGCCACGCAAGCGCCCTGCTGAGAAGCGTAGCAGGCAACCCCGCCAACGTCGCCGGGGCAATGTGGAAGAATTGCCGGTTAACACCGATCAGGCTGATAATATACAGCCTGCGAGTGCCGCCATTGAAAGCCCGGATTCAACTTCTCCACCTGCAGCACCTGCAGCAATTGGAGCGCTGGAAGTTAACCCGGAAAATGATTCTGTAACTGAAGTGTCTGAAAACAAAGCGCCGGCAAGCAAGAGACCGGCTCGACGTTCGCGCCCTCCTCGCAATCAGAATACTGAACAGAAAAGTGAGAATGTGAGTGCCGATTCAGCAAGCTCACCTTCCGGGAATGAAACCAGCACACAAGCGTCTGAATCTACGGCCACTGTTGAAACTAATTTATCAGCTACACCAGCGCCAAAGGCTGCAGTTGCTGAAGAAAAACAGGCCACTCCAGAGGCACAGGATAAAGCAGGCACCCAGCAACAAACTGTTAGCAGGATACAAGAACCTGTTAATGCGCCTGCTGCGTCTTCACCTACAACGGCTAGATCAGAAACAAGCCCTGAGGTAAAAGCGGATATAAAACAGGAAGTAAAAGAAGCGGCACCTCAAGTCACGAAAAAAATTGAGGAAAAAGCTGAGGAAAAAACTGATAAACCGACAAGCCCAGCTCCTTCACAAGCGGCTCCTGCCACTCCTGCTGCAAGTACTTCCGCTGTTGCGTTAAGCGCTCCAGCACCGGCGAAAGAACGTCCGCGTGCATCAAATGACCCGCGTAATCGGGCAAGAGCTGCAGCTGCAGCCGCAGCCGCGCCTGCTAAAGCAGAAGCTAAGGCTGAAATTACATCTCCAGCACCCGTAGCTTCGCCTGCCTTCCCACCTGCGGAAAAGTCAAATGAGGGATCAACTGCCTCACCCAAACAGGAAGAGCCAGTTGACCTGAGTCAGAATGATAATCGGGGCAATCTCGTTCAAGAGACTGCCCCTGTTAAGGAAGATCAGCCCAAAGCTGATGATGAAGGGCGTGGGAATATCTAAGCCAGTAATTTAATCGGCTACGTCGAACTGCAGAGTAAAATCAATAACTACATTATTGTTGATACTCGGCAGTCCGGCGATTTCCCGTAATTGCTCCACACTCTCTGCCAGGCCAAATGACGCGGCATTAATGATTAGCGGCTTCGCCAAAGCAATCAACAACCCCCCATTTTCCTGTTTATTAACAGCGAGCTGTACTGGCATACTTTGCTGTATACCATGCAAGTCAATGACTGCTTCAAAAGTTGCCTGAACCGATTCCCCTGCACGCATTTCTGTCAACATAGCGCCCTCAGCTTTTACTGAAATACTGGCTATTGGGTAGTTTGCAACCTGGAAAACGATGTCGCGCATGCGCTCGTTACGGATATCTACCGCAGTGTCCACGCTGGACAGGCTAATGGCTAGAGTGCCGTTGCCGGCATCATCAATGCTCCCCGAAAGCTCAGTAAATGAATTCAGCTCAGAGACGGCAGCAGCTTTGCTGGTTATGTAATACAAAGCTGAATCAAGCGGGTTGAGTGTCCAACCAGCAAAGCTTGATTGACTGAATACCAGAAGTATAAATACAAAGGATGAAATAAGTGGAAATCGAAGGCGTGTAAAAGTGAACATAACTCTCTCCCGAAAAAAAACAACCGAACAGGCAGAACCTGTTTCAATGTGACCGAAGACAGATTATAGAGCTATTGGTTTGCATTACTACAGAGCCTTTTGCGTGATTAGTTTAGCAAGCAACCTGGAGAGTGATCTGGGGAATGAATGAAGAGTCTGATTTGACCAGGTAAAGTGACACTGATGAAGAACTGCGGAGTCAACTGACAAAACAGAAAGCTGGTGTTTGTGTAAGGATCTAGGTAAGCCCGGTGACTTAAATACCAATGAAAATCTCTGTTTAGAGCCCCCTGATCATATTTATTATGACAACTATTGTTTCAACTAATATTACAACAGGGCATCTATTTCCGGTAAGACCTGAAACAAGTCAGCGACCAGCCCATAATCAGCAAGCTGAAAAATTGGCGCATCCGCATCACTGTTGATGGCGACAATGACTTTACTGTCTTTCATACCTGCAAGGTGTTGAATGGCACCAGAAATGCCGACGGCAATATACAGATCCGGTGCTACAATTTTACCAGTTTGTCCCACTTGTAGATCATTCCCCACATAACCGGCATCTACTGCAGCCCTTGATGCTCCTATGGCAGCGCCAAGTTTATCGGCGATCTTCTCAAGCATCTGAAAGTTCTCGGCACTGCCCAGTCCTCTGCCTCCAGCTATTACTATTGAGGCCGCGGCAAGCTCTGGTCGCTCGCTGACTGAAAGATTTTCACTGACAAAACGACTTGAGTCCTGCTCCTGAGCAAAATCGATATGTTCTATCGGGGCCTTTGTGTTGCCTGAGGCTGTTTCGTCAAATGCTGAGGTACGCACGGTGATGATTTTAATTGAGTCACCCGATTGCACGGTAGCCAGAGCATTACCTGCATAAATTGGCCGGACAAAAGTATCTGCTGCTTCAACGGCTACTATGTCCGATATCTGGGCAACATCAAGAAGTGCGGCAACTCTGGGAGCCAGATTTTTCCCTGTCGTACTGGCGGTGACCAGAATGGCGGAGTAATTAGTGGCTAATTCAATCACCAGAGGGGTAAGTGACTCTGGTAACTGATGTTCATAAGCCGTATTGTCCGCCAGGAGCACTTTGCTGACTCCGTCATATTGAGCGGACAGTTCAGCCACAGTACTGCAGTTGCTGCCAGCAACAAGAACATGAATATCGGAATCTATTTTAGCGGCAGCGGTAATCACACTGCCAGTAAGAGCATTCAGGATTTTATTATTGTGTTCCGCTATTACAAGTACACTCATGTTATCTCTCGTCTTTATATTTCTATTCTTTCTATTCTTTCAATTATTATCTGTGTCTAATTCCTCCTGCGCTTGCCGTCAGGGGATAACTTTTGCCTCATTACGCAGCTTGTCAATCAGCTCCTGGGCGCTATTGAGAATGACTCCTGCTGAGCGGCCCGCAGGCTCTTTGACGGAAAGGGTTTTCAGACTACTGCAGACTTCTACACCCAAATCTGCAGGTGTTAGATGCTCAATCGGCTTTTTCTTGGCCTTCATGATATCGGGCAGCTTGGCGTATCTTGGTTCATTTAGCCTGAGATCTGTAGTCACTACAGCCGGAAGCGCCAGGCTGACCACCTGTTCACCACCATCTATTTCGCGGCTTACAATCGCTCTGCCATCTTCTATCTCAAGTTTATAAGCAAATGTTCCCTGTGGCATATCACAAAGTGCAGCCAACATCTGACCCACCTGGTTGTTATCACCATCAATACTTTGCTTGCCGAGAATGACCAGATCTGGCGATTCTTTTTCAACCACTGCTTTTAATAGTTTGGCAATTGACAATGGTTCTGTGTTGCCAGCCTGTTCAATCCAAATGCTACGATCAGCTCCCAGCGCCATGGCTGTGCGCAGTTGCTCCTGACTTTTTTCGTCACCTACTGTAATTGCCACGACTTCGCTGGCAATACCCTTTTCTTTCAACCTGACGGCCTCTTCTACTGCGATTTCGCAAAAAGGGTTCATGGACATTTTTACGTTGTTGAGATCAACAGCTGAATGATCAGCAGATACACGTACTTTGATATTTGCATCAACGACGCGTTTAACAGGGACCAGGATTTTCATTTGAAAGGCTACTTTATATTGCGGGAAAAAGGCTTAAGAAAGAATCATCAGCTGATGGTTTTATATTCTTATGTTATTTAAACACAGGGCAATTATAATGAGGTCTTATAGAAAAGTCTTTTTTTAAAACGGATGTAATTCTCTTGTCACAACCTGAATCAAACCGTGAACCTGCTCGTGAATCTGTTCGTGAAGTTGCTCGTGAAGTTATGCCCTTTGATGTCGTCATTGTGGGCGGCGGTCCGGCAGGTCTTGCCACAGCTTGTAGGCTGGCACAACTCAGTCAGGAACATGATCTCTCTCTTGATATATGCCTGATAGAAAAAGGCTCTGAAATCGGCGCCCATATACTTTCTGGTGCAGTGCTGGAGTCCAAAGCTCTCGATGAATTATTTCCTGACTGGCGCGCGATGGGCGCACCGGTCACTACAGCAGTCACTAATGAAGAAATCCATTTTCTGTATAGCGCCGCCGGTTCATTCAAATTACCAGAGTTTTTAATACCGAAAGATCTGCATAATGAGGGCAACCATGTCATCAGTCTGGGTAATTTGTGCCGCTGGCTTGGTGAGCAAGCGGAAAATCTGGGTGTACAGGTGTTTGCCGGCTTCAGCGCTGCAGAAATCCTCTTTGATGAATCCGGAGCAGTAATCGGTGTCGCTACTGGTGATATGGGACGAGACAAGGCCGGCAATGAAAAACCCTCCTTTGAAGCCGGCTATGAATTACAGGCAAAATATACCGTGTTTGCTGAAGGCTGCCGGGGCCATCTGGGTAAGCAGTTAATACAAAAATTTAAACTGGATAAAGGCAAGACACCACAGCATTACGGTCTCGGGATAAAAGAATTATGGGAAGTTGATGCAAACCAACATTTCCCCGGCAAAATTATCCATGGCCTGGGCTGGCCACTGGGCTTTGGAAAAACCACTGGCGGCAGTTTTCTTTACCATCTGGAAGACAGACAGGTTGCCGTTGGCCTGATTACAGATTTAAATTACAGCAATCCCTGGCTTAACCCCTTTGAAGAATTTCAACGCTTTAAACATCACCCGCTGATTAAAAATATTCTGCACGGTGGTAAACGTATTTCTTACGGTGCCCGCGCATTAAGCAAAGGCGGCGTTCAATCTCTGCCTTCACTGGTCTTTCCGGGCGGCTTGTTGGCTGGAGATAACGCCGGATTTTTGAATTTCCTGAAATTAAAAGGCACTCACACAGCAATGAAATCAGGCATGCTTGCTGCAGAAAGTATTTTTGCTGCACTTGAATCTGAAGATCAGGGCGCTAACAATGTTCTGGATTCTTATCAACGCAGTATTGAATCATCCTGGGTTTATGCTGAACTACAGCAGGCACGCAATGTAGCGCCTGCCATGCACCGCTTTGGCACCTTGCTGGGCTCAGCCTATAGTTTTATCGACCAGAATGTTTTCCGTGGCAAGTTGCCGTTTACACTGCTGGACAAGGTCCCTGATCATGCCAGCCTGAAACCGGCAGAAGATTGTCCCAAAATTCACTACCCTAAACCCGATAACGCTATCAGTTTTGATCGCCTTAGTTCTGTTTATCTTTCCAATACCAATCACGAAGAAGAACAGCCCTGTCACTTACAATTATTTGATCCCGATACGCCGATTGATTTCAATTTGTCGCAATACGATGAGCCCGCGCAACGCTATTGCCCAGCTGGCGTGTATGAAATAATTCGTTCTGATCAGGACACCCGATTCCAGATAAATGCCCAGAACTGTGTGCACTGCAAGACCTGTGACATCAAGGATCCCACCCAGAATATAAGTTGGGTATCCCCGGAAGGCGGAGGTGGGCCCAATTATCCCAACATGTAAAAATTCTCCAGGTACCAGGCCAGTAATAAATATGGGTCTCGTTTGATGGCTGATCGATATCTTATATTCATCCCCCTTTTGGAGGCAATGGCAGCTGGTCACCTTGTTCTTACCCCTAATCACAGAACCCATGTACAGCTTCTGGATTTTTATGGGCAATGGCGCAAAGATCAGGGCTTGCCTCTCATTTGTTCAACGCCTGAAATTTATCCTGTCGACATCTGGATTCGCAGTCAATGGCAGCAAATGGTGCCAGCAAGTGAAGATCAAACTTTGCAAATACTGGAGCCCGTATTGGAGGCGTCTGTCTGGCAAGATCTTATTCAGCAGTCAGAATTTGGCGCCAACCTGGTCAACAAGAGTTCAACCGCAAGAACCGTCCAGGAAGCCTGGCGACTAATCCATATCTGGAAAATTGGCTTTGATGATATTCGCAAGCAAAATCATTTTCAGAAATCAGCGAACAACCTGGATGACCTGGCCGCGTTTTTGTCATGGGTAGAAAGTTTTGAAAAATTTTGCCAGTTGAAATCAGTCATTAGCCTGTCTCCCCTCGTCACCAAAATCATTGAAAAAATCGTGGTAGGTCAGATCCACATTCCTGAGCAAATATACTTGACCGGCTTTCAAAGCCCTCCTCCACTTTACGCTGATCTGATCGATGCCTTAGTCGAAAAGTCAGACAGTGTTCATCACTTTAAGCATTCTGTCTTTACGCCAAATGTTATAAACAAGCCATGCCTTAACTCTGATGATGAAGTTTCACAAGCTGCACAATGGGCGAAAACTGTTTTAGCAGAAAGCCCCGAGGCCAAAATTGGCATCATCTGTCAGCAACTAAAACAACGTGAGCCCTCCCTGCAACGTGTGTTCAATGATGTCTTTAATCAGGACTCGCTCTTTTTTGAAGCGGATGCGAAGTCGTCTGCAATACATATTTCCTTAAGTCGCCCCTTGCAAGAAACGCCGATAATAGAATCTGCTCTGGGAATTCTTGAGCTAAACAACACCTGGCTAGATACGCTGTCATTTTGTAAATTAATCAGGTCGCCATTTCTGCTCAATGGGGAAGAAGATGACTTGGCAAAGTCTGCGCTGGAGTTTTCGCTGCGCAGGAAGGGCGAGCTGAAAATTCAACTTGCGCTGATACGTGAAATTCTGGGACACGAAAACAAGCCTGAATACAGTGAAAAGATATCATCGGCACTGCTTGAACTCGATTCTCTGAGACGAAAAGCGCCATCCCGGGCAAGCTGTGATCAATGGAGCGATATTTTTGAAACCCAGTTGCAAACCATGGGCTGGCCCGGCAGGCGTCAACTTGATCATGCAGAAGTGACGCAACTGTATAGCTGGTCAAAAGCGCTCAGGTTATTTAAGCAAACAAGTCACTGGCATGGGGTTATATCAATTGATCTGGCACTGGCGCAGCTGAAGCAGATTGTTGCATCGTTCACCGTTGCGCCAACTGATGATTCGTCAGCGATACAAATTATTACACCAACAGAAGCTGATGGCCTGGTTTTTACTCACACCTGGGTGATGGGTTTGTCCGAGCAGCATTGGCCTCCTGCGTCTCGCCCCTCTCCGTTTATCCCGCTAAGCTTCCAGAAAAAAGCCAGAATGCCGGAAAGTGATATTGGCTTACAAACCATTTACGCACGGCAACAATTACAGCAATTCAGGGATAATTGCTCTGCTCAAATAATCTATAGCTATCCCTGCCAGGATGATGACCTGGCCTTGAAACCTGCTGCCATGTTGAAAGCGTTGGCAGGGAGTCCGTTAAGCACAAACCTTAGTGATTCAGGCCCTCTCCTACATCCAGCAGCAATAGCGATGATGAAAACCAGGGCAGAAGCTGAGGTGCAAGGAGGCGACCTTGAATTATTCAGGGATAAGAATTTAATACCGCTGGCTGCAGAAGAAAACAGTCATGGTGGCATCTCACTTATCGCCAATCAGGCTGATTGTCCATTCAAGGCCTTTGCAATTCATCGACTTGATGCTACCCAGTTTCCGGCCCCCGTTATTGGTTTATCGGCCAATGTGCTGGGAAGTCTGCTTCATGAAGTCATGGAAAGTTTCTGGAAAACAATGCAAAGCCAGCAGCATTTACTGGACTGCAGTGAGATGGAGTTGGAAACAATTGTCACAAAATCAGTAAACCAAGCAATACAGAATAAAGCCCGGCATTATCGCTACACCATGACAGAGCGTTTCATAGCATTGGAAACCCGGCGACTTTCTGCCCTTTTAATGACCTGGCTGGAGGAAGAAAAGAAGCGTGGTGCTTTCAAGGTGCTCGATAGTGAATCCCGTTTACAGTGGAAACATGCGGACCTGGTTCTTAATATGCGCCTCGATCGTCTCGACGAAGCATCTGACGGCTCTCTCGTGGTAATCGATTACAAATCAGGAAAAAGCAGCGAGATCAAATGGCTGGATGAACGTCAGAGCGACACTCAACTAATGTTGTATATGCTGGCTGTTGAGGCAGATCGGGATCAAACTGTTGATGGCTTGTTTATTGCCCAAATTAATGTCGAGGAGTCTCGTTATAAGGGCATTAGCAACAACGACTCTATTTATCCAAAAAGTCAGTTTAGCAATAAAACCAATATACCGGATGAAACAAGCTGGGAAAATCTTCGTAAGGCCTGGCAAGAATCACTTGCCAGTGTGGCGAATCAATATCTACAAGGATTTGCCGCTGTAGATCCAAAGAATGTCAGCGCTAGCTGCACCTGGTGTCATTTGGGCGGCTTGTGCCGCATCAAGGAAGAGGTGCAAGCATGAGTTTTTCACCTGACGATCTAAAAGAAAGACGCCTGGCTCTTAATCTGGAGCGCTCTTACTGTGTGCAGGCCCCTGCAGGGTCAGGCAAGACTGAGCTTCTGACGCAACGCTATTTGTCCTTGCTGGCCCGCTGCGAACATCCCGAGGAAATTCTCGCCATTACCTTTACCCGTAAAGCAGCCTCAGAAATGCGTAATCGCATTCTTGAAAATATGGCGCAAGCCCAAAGCATTGATGAGGATGGTTTCGCTTTACTGCCCGAGCATCAAAGACTGACCATTGATCTAGCCCGACAAGTAATCGCCAGGGATAAGGAAAAGCAGTGGCAGCTTGATGACAATACCTCACGACTGAAAATTTCCACCATCGATAGTTTTAATGCACAGTTGACTAACCAGTTGCCGGTGGTTTCAGAGCTCGGTGTTATGCCGGGCGTTGTGGACGATGCCAGTCTGCTTTACAGCGAAGCGGTTAGCGAACTTTTTGTCGAGCTTGAAAAAGGTAATGAGCTCTCCAGCCATATTGAAAATCTTCTGGGTCATGTCAACAATCAATGGCAATCCTTGTCCGATTTGCTCTCGGGCCTTTTAGCGAAGCGCGATCAGTGGCTGGCAAATATTCTGGATATAAAAAATCATTCAGCACAGGCGCGTGAAATACTCGACAACACGCTTTCCGGAGTTATAGAACAAAAGCTTGCTGAACTGGCCAAAGCCTTATCGCCCTACCTTGCCGAACTTCTGCCCTTACTGCACTTTGCCGCAGACAACATGAAAACCCTGGGTAATTCGCTACTCAGCGAATGCGACATTGAGGATGGACTGCCCCCTGAATCTGCCAGTGCTTTTGTTCAATGGCAGGAGATTAGCAAATTATTACTAACCTCAACGCATACACTGCGCAAGCAGGTTGATAAACGCGTTGGCTTTCTCTCCGCTTCTGATGCTGAAGACAAAGCAGAAAAAGATCGACGTAAAGTAATGAAGACGGCAATGGTCGAATTGCTCAAACAAATGAGCAATGATGCTGAGCTGGTACGGCTGTTAGAGGAATTCAGACATTTACCTGATCCATATTATCCAGATGCCCAATGGAATATTCTTGAAAGCCTCACCAAAATTTTGCCTGCACTGGTGTCCAGATTAACAATAGTATTTAGCCGCCATGGCCAGACTGATCATATACAGGTAAGTATCGCTGCACTCAGTGCACTGGGTACAGATGAACAACATACCGATCTTGCCTTACGACTGGACTACCACCTTAAACATATCCTGGTCGATGAGTTTCAGGACACCTCCAGCCTGCAAATTCATTTACTGGAAAAGCTTACCTATGGCTGGCAACCGGACGATGGACGAACGCTGTTTATTGTCGGCGACGGGATGCAGAGCTGTTATGGCTTCCGTAATGCCAATGTTGGCCTGTTTCTGGCGGCTCGGGATAACGGCATAGGACAGGTGAAACTGGACAGTCTGATCCTGACTACAAATTTTCGTAGTCAGGCCGCTGTGGTGGATTGGGTTAACACCTGGTTTGCCCCGGCTTTTCCTCAGCAGGATGATATAAGCCGTGGAGGTGTGCGTTACAGTCGCGCCCAGGCCATCCATCCGGCTTTACCTGATCTTGCTATAGAAACAATCTTGCTCACGGCAGAGAATAACCTGGATGATGGCAAAACACTTATGCAACGCCGGGAAGCGCTGTTGGTAGCCAATAAAATACAAGAAATCAGTCAGCAGTACCCTGGGGACAGCATTGCTATTCTGGTGCGCACGCGTAGTCATCTAAAAGCCATCATTCCTGCCATGCGCAATCTTGGCATCCGCTGGAATGCGGCTGACATTGATCCCTTGTCTTCATATCCTGTGGTACAGGATTTATTGATGTTAACCCGGGCTCTGTTGAACCCGGCGGATGTTACGGCCTGGTTTGCCATGCTGCGCTCACCCTGGTTTGGACTGCCTCTGCAGGATCTGCATTGTCTTGCCATGGCTGCCCGGGACGGCAATATGACTCTCTGGCAAAGCGTGCAGGATTTCACCACAATTGAAGGCCTGTCAGCGGATGCACAACTGATACTGGCAAGGTCTGTTCCTGTTCTCGAGCATGTACGCCACCACCGCCGCCGCTTGCCTTTACGGGAATGGATTGAAAAAAGCTGGATTGCACTGGGTGGCCCTGCAACGCTGGAGAGTAGCCATTATCTGGATAGTGTTCTGCATTTTTTTACCCTCTTGGAAGAATATGATGAAAGTGGTGATATCAGTGATATTCATCGCTTCGAAGAAAAAGTTAACAGTAAATATGCTGATGGACTCGATCCCGATGCCCCGGTCTCCATCATGACCATTCATAAAGCCAAGGGCCTTGAGTTTGATCATGTCCTTATCCCCGGCCTGGAACGTAAATCACGTCCCGACGGCAATCCACTTTTGCGTTGGCGTGAACATATAAACCATGACGGCCACCCTGAACTTCTTATTAGCATGCCTGCTCAACGTGGCCAGGATTACGACCGTACTTATCAGCATCTTAAATATGAAACAACATTACAGCAGCGACTTGAAACCAATCGCCTGTTTTATATTGGCGTGACACGGGCGATTAAAAGCGCCTGCCTGATTGGCAGTATCAAGCAAGATGCTGATTCCTATAAAGCACCTGATAAAAATTCATTACTGGCGTCCCTGTGGCCACAACTGGAAGAAAATCCGGCCGCACATGCACAGATTATTGCTGTTGCAGCTGATCTGGACGATGTTTCTGCTGAAAGTGAGATAGATGAATTACTTATTCGTCGCTTGAAACCTGACTGGATCTACCCTGGCACTGCATTTATCAGCAGTGAAGCACAGAGCGATGAAGTCCAGTTGACTGAGACCGTTCATGACAATCTTCTGGAGCGGGAGACCGGCGATATAATTCATGACTGCTTGCTTAAAATTGCTGAGGGAAGGCTTGAGCTAACACAAACAACGGATGACAGCGTTTTGCAAGCCATGCGGGTGCAATGGCGTCTGCGGCTTGCTCCATTGACCGATCAGCTGGATGCCGCCATTGATGAAATACAGCGACAATTACAGCAGTGCAGCCAGCATGAAAAATTTCAATGGATGCTTCGTACCCCGCATCAGGAAGCTGCCAGTGAATTGAGTCTGAGTGATTACCGTTCCGGACATCGCTACCAGTGGGTTATAGATCGCACTTTTGTCGATGCAAAAGGAGTACGCTGGATAATTGACTATAAAAGCAGCCGTCCTGCAAAAGGAGAAAATGAAGCAGAATTTATTCTCCATCAGGAGCAGACATACAAAGCTCAACTGGATCGCTATGCCGGGCTTTTTGCGGCTATGGAAGAGCGGGAAATCAGAACTGCTCTGTTTTTTACCGCCCTGTCCAAATTCCACGAAATAGACACGTCCCGCAATGAAACGGATGAGCAATTTGCTATTCAGGATTCACTTTTTTAGCCTTTTTGCCGAAAATCCTGTTGAATACGGATGTTTCATCATCATTTAGCCTTTATAATGCGCGCCTTTTTGGGGCATTTCAGGAAGCAAACATGAAATCAGGCATAACTGAAAACGTAAATATTGGTGAGTACCAAACACTCATTACGCCAGAGAAGCTGAAGAAGCGCTTGCCGCTGTTTGGCGAAACTGCCGATATGGTTGAAAACAACCGTCAGATTATTTGTGACATACTGGATCGCAAGGATCACCGTATCTTTATGGTGGTTGGCCCCTGCTCTATTCATGATGTTGAGGCAGCTCTTGATTATGCAGAAAAGTTACAAGCCCTTGCTGAGGAAGTCAGTGACACTATAGTTCTGGTAATGCGGGTCTATTTTGAAAAGCCGCGTACTTCCACAGGCTGGAAAGGCCTGATCAATGATCCTGATCTGAATGACACCTTTCGTATTGAGGAAGGCCTGCATATAGGTCGACGCTTATTGCTAAAACTCAGCGCCATGGGTTTGCCAACATCCACAGAAGCACTGGACCCAATTTCTCCCCAGTATCTTCATGACATTATCACCTGGTCCGCTATTGGCGCACGCACTACCGAGTCACAAACGCACCGGGAAATGTCCAGTGGACTGTCTTGCCCTGTAGGTTTCAAGAATGGCACCGATGGCGGACTGGAAGTGGCGATTAACGCCATGAAGGCGGTTAACAGCCCGCACCGCTTCCTCGGTATCGACCCCAAAGGTAAAGTCAGCATTGTGCATACCCGAGGCAACCCTTATGCACATGTTGTTCTGCGTGGTGGCAACGGTATGCAGAACTATGATTCCGCCAGTGTGGCGCAGTGTGAAGCCCTGTGTGAGAAAGCCGGCGTTTCCACCAATATCATGATCGACTGCAGCCATGCTAATTCAAACAAGGATTATACTCGGCAGCCACTGGTGCTGGAGAATGTGCTTAATCAAATCCTCGGAGGAAATAAATCGATTGTTGGGCTGATGATAGAAAGTAATCTCGAAGCCGGCCGTCAGGACATTCCATCAGACCTCAGAGATTTGAAATACGGTGTTTCAGTAACGGATGCTTGTATCGACTGGGAAACTACAGAACGCTGCATCCGCGAGGCGCGGGAAAAATTAAAAGACATCCTGCCCAAACGCTAAGGCGTATCAATTATTTTGCATCGCCAATTAACTAAAATTAATTAAAAAGTTAACTGCATTTGTTCCAGAACTACCCTGCCTAAAATGCCAAACGGATTGGCCAGTGTTTCAATTATTTCAAAATGATTGTATCCACTGGCTTCCAAAAAAGTGACATCTTTTCCCTTTTCTACAAGCGCACTGACGAAGTCCCTGGCCTGACGCTGAAACTCCGGTGATTCTTGCGTGCCTACTGCCACTATCACCGGCATATTAAAAGCATCCAGATGCATTAATGGACTGAGTAAGGGAATATTGTCCTGGTTCAGGGAGACGTATTTTCGCCGACAGGATAATGCCACAGGGCTTAAGTCATACATCCCGCTGCATAATAAGGCGCCTTTGATGACATCGTCAGGAAGGCCATATTCATGCCAGTCGGTGGTGACCAACACGCCGGCAAGGTGGGCGCCGGATGAAAAGCCTGAGAGATAAATTCTACTACGATCACCGCCAAAACTTTCCGCATTGCTATACAGCCAGACAAGCGCTTGCCTTTCCTGTTCAACCAGAGCCAATATGTCGCCATCATGATCCGTGACGGGATCGAAATCCACAACGGCAAAATGTGCCCCCGCTTTAACAAATATTTCAGCAGGAAAGGCATTGCTGGCAGCATCACCAAATTGCCAGCTACCACCATGGATAAAAAGGTGTACCGGCGCATTGTCTGCACCTGTTTGATAAACATCCATGCCTTCATTAGCCCTGGAACCATAGGCAATGCGCAATGGCTCTCCCAGGACTTCCCGAACTGCATGGCTATTGGCGGCATGCCGCGCTATCAGCATATCCATATTCGGCGCATGTACTGCCTGATCATAAGCCGCGTCCAGTTCGGACTGGGTCATGTCTAGCCAGACAAGAGGATCATTTTTCTTCATTGAGCATTACCAAAACTATTCCCTGCCCACTTTTCCCGAAACCGCGATATTACTTGTAGTATCTGCACTGACAATAAAGTCATTCTCAATGAGTACCCTGCGGCAGGAATCAATCACATTAATGCGTAAGGTGCGCCCATCTACCGAGTCATCGAAAATATTCTGCCAGTAGTATATTTTGATTTCGACATACTGGGGTTCCAGTGAATTAATTGTCACACTAGCTGGCGGTGTTTCGAGTACCCCTTCTATACTTTGCACAGAGTTTTTCAAAAGGGCACAGGCAAGCTTGGCATCATTGTTGTAATCAATTCCAACGGTAAAATTTATCCGTCTTAACCCGTCACGGGTAAAGTTTATTACTGGCTTACTGAACAACTGCGAGCTGGGCACAAATATATCCTGGCCATCATCACTGCGCAGGTGGGTATAGCGTAATTCGATGGCTTGTACCCTGCCCTCAATTCCTTCGGTGTTTATCAGATCACTAATTTCAAAAGGCCGGCTAAAGGCAAGAAAAATGCCCGCCAGAAAGTTTTCGCCGATCTCACGAAAAGCAAAGCCAAGAACAATAGCTGTAACTCCACCTCCCGCAAGAATTGATAAAGCCAATTTTTCCAGGCCGACAATATTCAACGCGATAACAAGGCCAAAATAGACAACAACCAGCTGAATTAATGTGCGAAAAAAGGCTTCATGAATACGGTTGCTGGAAAGCTTTCTCAGTACACTACTGAAGGCTCCAGCAAGAAATTTACCGATAAAAACAAACAACAAAAGAACTATTAAAGCACCTGCCAGTTTTGGCAGAAAAGTCAGCAACTTTTCCCACTCAATGGCAAAAAGGTTTGTGATTGATTCCATAATTACGTCAGCCAGATAGCTGATAAAGCAACCATCATAGCCCTGGTTTAAACGCTAACAGCACATTGCCGGGTATGCCAAAGAGTCCATATCCTGACTGCACAAACAAGGTACCGTTTGCCGCCCACACCGAGAAATTATCAATGGCACCACCGCGCGCTTCCACGCCATTCATCGTGTTAAATGGTCGGGCCGTATCATAGGTGAAAATAGGTTCGCCATTGGTGCTATCAAATACCTTGATCAAGCCATCCATGGTGCCCTGTACCACCGCACCGTCAACAAGCATGGTGGCAGCCGACATGCCCCAGCTGCGATCACAGCTTGGTAGTTGTTCACGACGATTCCCGCTGCAGTCGGGTTGATGATGATATTCCCAGGCAATATTGCCGGTATTCACATCCAGCGCAAACAGGCCCGGGTCATTACCATCTGCGGACTGTCCTGTGCTCTGATTGTTTCCAGCAAACAGATAATCCCCGTCAAATGCCATACCCCAGTGGATACCACCCATGGCACCGCCAGGGCCTATCTTGGTATTCCAGATCAATTCACCGGTATCCGGACTCAAGGCCCATACGTCTCCGCTTTTTTGTCCAGCCAGTACGATGTCTTCACCATTGCTGGTTTGTCCCAGCATGATGGCAGCACCGAAATCCACATCCTTGTTAATACTATAAGCAGGCGGGCAGTTGGGACCATCAGGATTCCTGTCACAGCCAGTGAGATAAATATCATTGGGCGTGGCCTGAAACTTCCAGGCAAGGGAGCCATCTTCCAGGCGAATTGCCAGAATGGCATCACTGGTATCTGTTGCTGGTGCTGAAGTGTTCTCTCCAGTGCCTACTAGTAATAAACCGCGTTTTTCATCAATAGCCGGAGCGGTCCAGATTGGCGCGCCACTGGGGCCGTATTGTTGGGTGCCGACCCGACTGACTGTGGTGGGCTGCGCTTCTTCCATGGTGTGATACACCCACTCTCTAGCGCCTGTCGCCAGATTCAGCGCTACCACGGCGCCATGACTGGTACAGCATTCATATTCCGGTGCCGCGCCCATATTCAGCTCTCCGGAGGAAATTGGCACATAGACACGATCGCCATATAACACCGGCATGGCGGTGACATTGGAAACACTGGTCACCTGCACACTCACATCCCAGATAATTTCAGCTGTTACGGCATCCATCAACAGGGTATGTGCTGAAGTGTCGGCAAACACTAATACAGGGCGACCATCCTCAAGGGTGTGGTAGCCAATGGTGGTGCGCAAGGGAATGTCATGTTCGTAGACCCATTTCACACAAGGTTCGTTAGCGCCGATATCCAGTGCGAATAACTGACCGGAATCCACAATGGGGTAATACATGGTGTTGCCTACAATAGCCGGCTGGGACCGCATATTGGCAGTTGAGGGAAAGCCCATAGACCAGGCTAGCTGAAGATTACCCATATCACGGGTAGTCAGCCCGGCCTGTTCGGCAGACAAACTGCGATGATTCATACGATCAAAGCCCTGCGTCCAGATTGTGGCCTCACCGGTATCCACATCCATACGCTCAGCAGGACAGGTATTTTGGCTTATCCAGCTATTATCAATATCCGCAGTGGCAGACAAATACGCCACCACATTATCAATGTCCCCTGCACTTAATGCCGCCGCCTGGACTTTCATCTTGCCATTGGTCAAGGCATACCTGACCGCTCGCGGCCCCATGCGTTGGAGAGTCTCAATGGGCGGCGACTTGGTCTCTACCGGCATAGCGTGGCAGGTGGCACAGGTTTCTTCATACACTGCCAGACCGGCAGCGTTGATCTCAGTACTGACAACAGTGCTCTCAACTGTGCTCTGAGCCAGCGCTAGCGGGCTTGAAAACAGAACAGAAAACGGGAGCAAGAAAGAGTAGCGGATGAAACTGGAAAAACCGGTAAATTTAAACATGCTTGAGTACCTGTGCGGATAATTTTACTAATTGGGTCAAGTATATGAAGGCTGGCCACTGGAAACCAGCACAATTCGTGCTGACATAATACGGGGCTTGGAAAAAAGAACTTGAAAGGGATAAACAGAAACAGGAATCAGTCATATTCAGCGATTAATAAACGCTGGCCATCCCTGTGTAAAGGAATTTGATCCAGTGATTCGCCTACACAGGGACCTTCAGTACACAGTCCGGTGCCGGTATCGAATTTTGCAAAATGGGTCATGCATAAGAATTGCGTACCGTCGGCAGTAAACACATCCCCGGGGATATAGTTCAGGGGAACATTGTAATGAGGACAGGCATTTCTGAAGGCTCTGAAAGCTTCTCCATCTTTATAAACAAATAGTCGAAATAAAAAAGGTGAATCCTTGCCGAAGCTGAACTCCTTTACCTGGTTTTCGTGAATATCTACTGTACGACACAGATAGGTCCCAGCTGCTGGGGCATGTCTTTCTTCAAACCACTTTTTCATTTTTAATACTTAAACTTCCTGGGAATTCTTCTAGTAAGTGCATTGTTTACAGGAGTTGCACCAAACAAGCGGTACAGCCTCAACTTCAGGGATTTCTGCTTTCGCACAACAGCAGACTTTTGCAATCTATAAGGAATACTTCTTTAAAAATTACTTCAGGCGACTTCAGTTTGATGACTGTTTTATGGGTTGTCACTTTGACATTTCCAGCATGAACCAAAAGAGACATAGTTAATCTCACGGCAAGTGCTGCATTTCCACTCAGGATAGCTGTCTTTACTAAGGGATTTTTCGATTACACTCGTTGCTCTGTCGTAATCAGAATCCTTAAGAACCCATAACTCTGGCCACATATCCAAAGAAGATAGTTCACCATTTCCTCCTTGTAAAAATTCATTTTTTAAAATCACATCAATTTCATGTGCCTGCAGAATGTTATTCACATTCCCTACAATTAAGCAGTTCTCATTCACGTATACCATATTCATGACAGCTTCCCCCTAACATTTTAATTGGCATCACCTTTTGTATAAGCTTAAAGCGCTTGTTTGGTGAGACTGCTTTCGGCCAGAAGCGGTCGTTTATTTCATTTTAATTCACCAGATTTGTAAAGTTCGACACAAACCTTGGTAACTTCTGGGTCGTAGCGAACTCCTGCACCAGATTCTATTTCTGCCAAAGCCTTTTCAATTCCCAAACCTGGTCTATATGGCCGATGGTTTGTCATCGCTTCAACAGTATCTGCAACTGCAAGAATTCGAGCCTCCATTATAATTTCATCTCCTTTTAGACCTTGTGGATACCCACTGCCATCTATGCGTTCGTGGTGTTGCAATAACATTTCGTAAATAGGCCATTCAAATTCAATATTTTTCACCAGGTCTGCCCCTGCCTGAGGATGCTGTTTAATCATTTCATATTCAATTTTATTGAGTTTTCTTGGGTTGCTAAGAATTTCGGAAGGTATAGATATTTTACCTATATCATGGATCATTGCTCCCAACACAAGCCCTTCAATTCTTTGCAAGTCCATACCTAGCTTTTCAGCAATAGCTTTAGTAATTACAGAAACATTTTTTTCATGTCCAACGGTATATGGATCTTTTGCTCCTAATGTTTCTGACAAAGCATATATAGTTCTTTTTAGAGTTTCTTTTACTTTATTCTCATTCTCTACAATCAAAGAAATATCCTGCACTGTTCCTAGTGATCTTAAAGGAGTTCCATCTTCTGCATAAATGGAAACGCCTCTTTCATGAACAAACTTAATCTGGTCATTAGGCAAAAGAAGTCGGTGTATTAATGAATATGGCTGCCTTTTTTCTAATGATTGACTATAAGCATCAGCAACCAACTTTCTATCATCAGGGTGAACTCTTTGTTCAAGAAAACTTTGAAAGGTACCATCAAATTCATCCTTGGAAAGGGAAGCTATGTTGTATACTTCATCAGTCCAAAAAAGTTCATCATTAACCAGATCAAGCTCCCAACTTCCAATATGACCTAGCTTTTGAGCAGCAATTAACTGATCTGAGAGTTGTACAAGATATTCCTGGTTTTCATTATGCTTTGACATATCAAGCCCTGCCATACTATAAAATGATTTTCCCCCTATTTCTGACGACTTAAACATTAATAAAAATGGGATTTCCTTGCCATTTTTTGCAATTAAATGTGTTTCAATTTGCTCGATTTCATTATCTCCATCTATTAAGTGCAATATCTTTGCATGCTCATCTTTTGGAGTGATATCAAATATTGACATGTTGCTCATTTGATCAAAACTATATGAGGTATCATTTAAGATCTGATTGTTAAAACGTAAAATATTCATTTCTGAATCAAAGATACATAATGCCCCGGGAGAGTGTAATAAAATCATATCTGTGAATGATTTTTCCTTTGTCTGAGATGCTATTAACTCCAGATTTACTTTTTCACGCTCCCTTTTTTCATGCACTAACTGTATTGTTCTGATTGCAAGATGGTCATACATCTCTAATATTTTCCTGACCATTCTCTTTGACTTATCCATTTGATTAATAGCTGTCTTTTTTGCTTCTTCAAAGGTAGAGCCCTTTTCCATAGCTATCACTATTTTTGAATACCTCATGTCAGTATCCAAAATATGGAAGGTCAACCAATTCACTAAATACTTGACCAAATCAGCTAAAACATCATTAACAGGCTTTGATGCCAAACCTTGTTTTAGAAGATGGAGTTCTTTTATAAATTCCTGATGTGTGTGTTGGTGATTAATATAATCTTTTTCTTGCCCAAAATGACTTTGCCATATTTTTTCCTCTGATTCAAAGTGATATACGGTGTAATCCATTAACTCCACAAAGGAAGACTCAAGGTCTTTTACACTGACTTCCTGGAAAATATAATCACAAAGATTATTTATAATAGTAATAAGTTTTTTATGCTGCTTATCAATCAGAGGAATATTCACTAAAAAGGAATCATCCCACGGGAGAAAATCAAGATATGTATTTGATAAAGGGTTTGAAATTTCTTTTTTATTCATTGTTTTTTTTAATAATTTAAATTAACTTTTTACTATATTTAAACGGCTTCTTTCGGCCAAAAGCGGATGTTCAACATAATTATTGGGTATCGTATTTAATTTCTAGAATTAGATGATCTATTTCTTCCTGTAAAACAACTGAGAAATCGTCTCTCCTATTTCCCCAAATCTCTTGTACAAAAGGATTTGAAAACATTCTTTTATAAAAATTACGATAACCACTGAACTCCTCATCATCAAATGTACCTACCCTATGCTGGTAAAATACATTTTCAGCTGTCCTCAATTGCATAATCGTATTGATTACAAACGTTCTTTGTTGTTCGTCAGTTAATCCTTTGCCTTCACTGATCGCTTTGTCAATATCCGCCCATTCCGGAGTCATCTGCGTAGCAATCATTTCGTGGGCAATCTGAGTTAGAGTTGTTCTTGTTTGTGCTTTAGCGGCATTCGAACTTTGCTGGATTTGCACACCTACAAAAATTAATGAAAGAACAATAGCAATACCACCAATGATTTCAGCAATAAGTGCATATTCTTGTAGTTTTTCCTTCATAGCCACCCCCTCCGGAAGCCATAAAAGTATGAGAATAGAACTGTTTTACCCCAAAAGCACAGCTTTTAACGATCTTTAACGTAGTTTTTCAAAAGGGTCTGCTTTGGGTCGTAAGCAGACCCTGGGCAAAATCACTAGCAGAGAGCTATTTTTCCCTGAAACCAGAACATTTAACAATGTTAATTCCATAATTCCATAATTCTGTAATGAGCTGTTTTGGTTCAAAAGCGGACTTTCTCAATTATAAGTAGACGAGTTGCCAATAACAGGTCTATTCTCTGATACCTTTCACTGAATCTAATGGTCCGGATTTTTTGGGATGCTCTACAGTAGTTAAACCTTTTAATCAGTTTGTTCTACAGGAGAAGCAAATGAAATTACCACACACAATAAAAATACTGACTTTTATCGCAAGCTGCCTGTTCGCACAACTGGTACTGGCAGCAGACAACGAGGGATCTGCTGATGAGATTGCCAGAATCGTGAGTAGCATGAATCATTTTCCATCCGACGCCGACAAAATGACACTGATGGCTATAGCTCATGATGAAAGTCTTGCTCAAGGGGTCAGAGACATGGCCGCTACTGTTGCCAATATTCAGCACTTCCCGAATCATGAAGGGAAAGCGATGATGGCAAGCCTGGTTGCTGGCGAAGATACGCCTGAGCGAGGAAAAGTGTTGGCCGGGATCATTGGCAAATTTGCTCATATGGTGAGCGCTGAAGATAAAGCCAGATTGATGGCGATGTTTTAAGCCGTTATTCAAAAACAGAAAATAATAGGGCCGCTTGTAATAATACAAAATGTAGACCAGGATATGTTGCTAAGTTGCAAGCGTCCCTGTCATAAAGAGTCATCTTGACCGGGTCATCCAAATACTCACATTCCAATTTTTTTGTTCTATAGGCAGGCCTTTTTAGGCGCTTCTAAATTGTGCTACGGTAGTGTCCCCTTTGGCCGATAGTCGATGGAGTGCAGATGGAAATGCAATCAAGGTTAACATTCGGCTATCAACTAGCCTTTTAGTTACATTCTAGCAACGTCTGATTCCGGTTGCTGGCTGTAAGCGTACTTTAAAATCAGTTAATTTCTGCTCTGGCCCTAATTTAAAAAAAGTTTTAATTCAAACTAATCCAAAAATTTACCGCTTACACGGTGAAAATTGCATTTTTTAGCTAAATTCAATTGTTGCGATGATGAAATATTTATAGCGGTAGCAACGAGCTCATTTTTTAGGGCAAATGATACAAGTGAGCCCACCTGAAAATCCAACTCGGAATTATCTGAAAATGGCCCTTGCAATGAATCGTCGGACATATCCAGAACCAGTTCATCAAGAGGCAGTTTATTAAGCAGTAACAGCACGTTGTCTATTTCTGAACGAATACAAACAGATAATTTGAATCCTTTAATTTTCAATCTTGAGAGCGTATTAAGCACAAGGTCTGATTGACCTACAATTGTAGTTTCACTAATTTCGAAAGATACTGCTTGTTTATTTAATCCAGCCTGGTTTACGCACTCTTCCAGAAAATTTGGTGCAGAGGCATCCATTAAGATTTCTAGTGGAAGAGGCACTTTAAACCCAATAGCACTGCTATCAAGAGAAGAGTCTGGCTGTCTTTTAGCCAGTAAACTGATAAAAAATCTCATTAACCCTTTGGACATCAGGGCTTTCTTCGAGCCCACAAGAATGTCAGTGAAATTGATCAGCTGATCATCATCCAGTATCCAAACCAATTGAGCACGATTCCAGCAAATATCATCACCGGAAGACGAATCAATTAATGATTTCTCGGGGGTATAACTCACCTGGGGTCCCGGCTGCAATGCCTGCTGTTCAGTCTCCATACTTGGAGAATTGCTATCAAGCTCGGTCCTGGACGCAATGACAGGTTCTAAAAGGCCTTCGATTTGTCCTGGCTTGAAAGGCTTTGTAATAGCCGCCAATACGTCTAAGTTTAAGTTTTTGGCTCCTGCTGCAACACTAGAGATTGTTCTCTGATCAAGACCGCTCATCAAAATGATCTTGGCTTTGCATCCGGCTTCGCCCAAAAGATTAATTGTTTGAACACCATCAATATCTGGCATCATAATGTCTAACAGGATTAGGCCAGGCTTCATTTTTTTTGCTTTTTTTATCCCTTCCTTTCCGTTAGCCGCTATAAATACTTCAACATCATCGCAAACGATATTGAATTTTTTCTTTAATGTCGCAGCAAAGAATTCGTTGTCATCAATTATCAAAATTGAGTTAGCCATGGTGTGATTCTCCCCCTTTAATTTTTTCTTAGAGCCAAATCAGACTTTATATAAACATGGTTTTAATGCCAAATACCAAAGCCCAAGATATCCCTAATCAAAAATACCAAACAATTTTATCTATACTAAATCATTCAGCACTTATTAATACAAGCGATTAGAAGTAAATATTATTAAGTAAGCTTTAATTGTTCCAGACCATCCAGGGTTCTGGTGGGGAATGCGACATCAGCATCATGCTCGTGAATGATGTCGATTACTTTTAACAGCACATCCTGTTTCACTTCATGAAAGTGAATCCAGTTGGTGGTTTTGGTGAAGGTATAGATGAAAAAGTCCAGGCTTGAA
>CAWUSW010000085.1:0-30560 GCA_963925675.1 uncultured Pseudomonadales bacterium | reverse complement strand
AAAACACACCGGTGCCGGAGATGGAAAAATAGACGCCGCCTTTGGCATCCACGGTGAGGTCATTCATGACGCCACCGACACATTCCAATGGTTCTCCGTTGAAGGTGTTGGTGAGTAATTTGCGTTCGGGTTCCAGCTGCTCGATGCCAGTGCCAATGCCGCGCGTAGCGACATACAGCGCACCATTCTTGCTACGCGAAACTGCACCTGCAGTGTTGATGTCATCATGGATAATGCGAGCCAGCCCGGTGTCAGGATCCAGTTCCATGACATTGCCAGCATCATTGTTGGCGAATTGCAGGGTGCCATTTTCACCGGCAATGGGGCCGTCCGCATTGTTGCCATGCCAGCGCCATACCACTTGCCAGACTTTACCGCCCTGAATAACACCAGGAATGGAAGATGCGGCGGGCAGGCTTGGCATCGGAGGTGATGAACTGTCATCTGGCCCTTCACCAAATTGAATAGACGGCGGAGCAATGTTGCAGCCAGTAATGACATCAGCAAAGCGGGGGTCCAGCCTCGCCTGAAGTGAATTACCACGATCAAAAGTAGATGACGGCTGTTGTGCAGACGCGGCGAATGAAAATCCTAATAGTAATGCCAAGCTGATTGTTGTTTTCATGATTGCTCCCTTAATAGCAGGTATTTTTTTCTGGTGGTCTTTGCTTACCTCCAGGCGATTTTCAATCACCATGGCGGATATCGGCCTGCGGCCTTCTTCCGCCCTACATTCCTTTATTCTCCTTCAGGCGATTTTCAATCGCCTTGCCGGACATCGCTACGCTCTTCCGGCCTAAACTCTTTTCACTTTTAACTTGTACCTTTCAACTCTCTTGAGCCAAAAACTCCAAGGCCGCCTGCACACCACCTTTATTGTGCGGCACACCGGCAATACCCAAGCCCATCTCCACGCCACTTAAAGTGCCGGCCATCATCAGATCATTAAAGTCGCCAATATGGCCAATACGGAAAATTTTTCCTTTTACTTTACCAAGGCCCATGCCCAGCGACATATTGAAGCGATTCAGAATGATTAAACGCAGCTCATCGGCATCAAGGCCAGCGGGCATCATTACCGCGGTGGTTGAATTGGAAAATTCGTGATCATTAAGACACAGATTTTCCAGACCCCAGGCAGCCACCGCCACACGCGTGGCTTTGGCCAGACGGGCATGGCGTGCCAACACCTTGTTAAGCCCTTCTTCATTCAGCATATTCAGCGCTTCATCCAGGCCATAAAGTAAATTGGTCCCCGGTGTATAAGGAAAATAACCGCGGGCATTGTTATCCAGCATTTCCTGCCAGCGCCAGTAGGAATGATGCGCTGTTGAGGTCTTGCTGCATGCAAGCGCTTTTTCGCTGATCGCGTTAAAGCACAGGCCCGGGGGCAGCATCAGTCCTTTTTGCGAGGCGCTAATAGTGACATCAACGCCCCACTCATCATGCCTGTAATCCGAACAGGCCAGAGAAGACACCGCATCCACCATGAACAGCGCGGGATGACCCGCGGCATCAATCGCCTTTCGAATGTCACTGATACGGCTGTTGATACCGGTAGAAGTTTCGGTATGTACTGCCAGCACCGCTTTGATGCTGTGACTGGAATCTGCTTTCAGTTTTTCTTCCACAATGCCGGGGTCGATACCATGACGCCAGTCACCGGGAACAAAATCGATTTCCAGCCCGAGTTTTTCAGCGACATTTTTCCACAGGGTGGCAAAGTGCCCGGTTTCAAAAGCCAGCACCTTGTCACCTGGTGACAATGTATTTAATAAAGACGATTCCCAACCGCCAGTTCCAGAAGCCGGAAATATAATCACCGGATGTTTGGTTTTAAACAATGCCGAGAGCTTTTCCATAAGCCTAAATGTCAGCTCGGGAAAATCCGGGCCACGGTGATCCACGGTGGGAAATGCCATGGCCTGCAGTACTCTACCAGGCACATTGGATGGACCAGGGATTTGCAGAAAATGTCTGCCGGGGTTATATTTTTTGTCGTTCATAATTCTCTCTGTATAGCTTCGCCCGGCGGATATCGGGCTGCGCCCTTCTTCCGCCCTACACCCTTCTTCCGCCCTACGAAAATTTTTATTTCAGGTTGGAATAGTCGGTGTTGCTCATCAGGAATACCTGCGGACGCAACAACGGCACGTTGTATTTCAGGCGTAGCGCTGTCCAGGCGGGATCAGCTCCGAAGCCAGCCCACACTTCTTCACGGTGGGCACGATCGCGATAAGCCAGCATCCAGATCAGCGTGTTGGGTCTCTCAAGATCCTGCCAGACACCTATAATTTCTGCACCATGCTTCTCGAATAGAGCAACTTCTTCTTCGCGAAAGCGTTGGTGTAAGGCGTCAATGCCGCCTTCGAAATTATCAACGCCATCGCGGTCAGGGTCAGCGGTATACATACGCAGTTCAAAGCAGCGCGCATTGGCATCTACATTGGCAGCAACTTCCGCAGGAAGCTGACCGCGCGGGCCACAGGCTGGCAATGGTGCAACGTTCTGTGCCGTGGCCGAACTGGAGAGGAAGGCTTGTGCAAGGACAAGTACAAAGCCGGCAAGTTTAGTGGAGGTAATCAGTATTCTTTTTATCATGATGCTTATCTCTGGTTTGAGTTGTTGTTTTAATCTTGTCTAGCAAGCCTTACGCTAGCTTCGCCCGGCGGATATCGGCCTGCGGCCTTCTTCCGCCCTACGCCTGTTTTACCTTGTATCTTTTAACTTGTAACTTGTACCTTGTACTTTCAACGCCGGATATCGCTGCGCTTTTATGCCCTCGGGTACTTCCGGCCTACATATTCTGTTCTAATTACATAGCGGACTGCAATTCTACAATTTCCCAAAGCAGGCAGTAATGCCAGGCCTCATTATTGGAAGCTCGCTCACCCTGAGTATAGGCACTGCAGTATATGAACCCTGCAGGACTTTATCCAGTTTGCCTTGACCTGTACTGATGAGTATTACATCCTCAACTCCATACTTATATACTCATATCTTTCTTGATGCCGATAACAGGACAAGCACCATGACCAGACTATTGATTTCCGCCCTGACTTTAACGCTGTGTACCTCCCTGGCCATGGCCCAGCGTGAAGATGCTGCGAACCAGAATCCCGAGCAAAACTACTCGGTCGATGGCAACTGGGCACAGGTGCCAGGCGGCGCATGGGATGGCTCTACCTCCTGGATAACAACAAATGGCAAGGGTCAGGTTGTTGTATTGGTGCGCACGCCGCCCTATGTACGGATTTTTAATCGCGACGGCAGCTTTGTGAAATCCTGGAGCAGCGACTTTGAAATTGGCAGCGCCCACAGCATTACTCTTGATGATGAAGGAAATTCCTGGATCAGCGATTCTGCCAGACATGTGATTCACAAGTTCGGTCTTGAGGGCGAGCTGCTGATGACGCTGGGCATATTGGATGAAGCCGGTGATAACGCTTCAAGGGATAAATTCAACCAGCCCAATCATGTATTCATTGCTGCCAATGATGATATTTATGTGTCAGACGGTTATGTGAATTCCCGTGTTGTGCATTTTTCAGCAGACGGCAGTTTTAAACGCATCATTGGTGGCGAAAAAGGCACCGGCCCGGGACAGTTCCAGGCAGTACATGGTGTTGCCCTTGATTCGCGTAATCGTATACTCATCAATGACAGTGAAAATTTCCGCGTGCAAGTGTGGAGCCCCGAAGGTGAGTATATTGAAAGCTGGCCTTACCCATCACGCGGCGGTATTGAAATAATGGACGATGACACGATGTACATCAGCGATGTAAACGAAGGCACAGTCAGCATCGTCAAAGATGGAGTATTAATGGATACCGCCTATGCACTGCGCGCCCATGGATTGGGAGTAGATAGTGACGGGACTATTTATACTTCGGGTGCGTCAAGGATGACGTCTTACAAGCTTACACGGAAAAAATGATCTTATTTGGGTGAGCGTACTTCGTCGGATGACGCTGCGCTTATCCGACCTGTTTATCCCATAAAGAATAAAAAATACGGCCTTCTGATTAATTTATGATTTTTACATGTAGGTAATTACGGAACCAAGGAACTTTCTACTTATATCTTTGAATTCATTCGGGGTTGAAACCCCTCCTACATACTTTCAACTTGTACCTTGTAACTATTCCATCAAGGCCAAAATCTCTTCCGTCTTGCGCTCCATCAACGCAATATCCCCACGCGACTCCACATTCAATCGCACTACCGGTTCGGTGTTGGACATGCGCAGATTGAAACGCCAGTCGTCAAAACTCACGCTAACGCCGTCGGTATAGTCAACATCAATGGCATCCCCTTTATAGTATGCCAACACCTTTTCGATGACGGCTTTGGCGTCAGCAACCTCGCGATTAATCTCACCACTGGCCGGAAAACGGGCGATGCATTCTTCCACCAATTGCGACAGGGGCTTGCCTGAAGTACACATTATTTCCAGCACCAGCAACCAGGGCACCATGCCACTGTCACAGTAAAAGAAATCGCGGAAATAATGATGGGCACTCATTTCACCGCCATACACGGCGTCTACTTCACGCATTTTTTCTTTAATAAAGGCATGGCCCGATTTACTCAGGACAGACTCACCACCGTTTGCTTCAACAACAGCCCGGGTATTCCAGACCAGACGTGGGTCATGAATGATTTTGCTGCCCGGATTCTTCTTCAAAAAAGTTTCTGCCAACAATCCAACAATATAATAGCCCTCAATAAAAGCGCCTTTTTCATCGAAGAAGAAACAGCGATCAAAATCCCCGTCCCAGGCAATAGCTACATCGGCACTATGTTTTAGCAATGCCTCTTTAGTGGGTTGACGATTTTCCGGTAACAAAGGATTGGGAATGCCGTTAGGAAAATTACCATCCGGCTCATGGTGCATTTTTATAAATTCAAAGGGCAGATGCGGTTCCAGTAAATCGACAACAGGACCTGCGCCACCATTACCGGCATTACATAGCACCTTAAGCGGTTTCAGGTTGTTAAGATCAATATAGGCGAGCAGGTGTTTTATATAATCTTTTTTCACATCAACGGCTGTGACACTGCCTTTTTTGGGCGCCATATCAAATTCATTGCTCTCAGCCAACTGACGAATTTCTACAAGCCCGGTATCTGCGCTGACTGGTTTGGAGTTTTCCCGTACAAACTTGATGCCGTTGTAATCTTTTGGATTGTGGCTGGCGGTAACAACAATTCCACCATCCACGCCAAGAAAGCTGGTGGCAAAGTAAATCTCCTCGGTGCCACACTGACCGATATTCGACACATCTACACCTGAGTCGGTGAGACCGCGTATCAAGGCATTACATAGCGAATTGCTGCTCAGGCGAATATCAAAACCTACCACCACTTCCTTGGGTTTGATGAATGCTGCATAAGCCTGACCAATACGATAGGCAATCTCTTCATTTAACTGATCAGGAATACGGCCACGCACGTCGTAGGCTTTAAAACAGGTTATTTCTTGCAAGGAATACTGCTCCGTTTATATTGAAAAACTATTCTGAAAATCTCTGAACACTTAATACAAATTATTTTCAAAATAATATTGGCTGGCTTCCATAAAGCCCGGCACTGAACCGCAATCAAAACGGCGCCCTTTAAATTTATACCCCAGCACACCCTTACCCTGGAGTGCCTGGGTTAATAGCGCATCGGTAATCTGCACTTCATTATTTCTGCCCGGTGGCGTGTCACGAATAATGTCAAAAATATCCGGCGTTAAAATATAGCGACCAATGATGGCCAGGTTACTTGGCGCCTCACTGGGATCAGGCTTCTCCACCATGTCTGTTATTTTAATTAATCCGGGTTCTATTTCTTCACCGGCAATAACACCGTATTTATCGGTTTCATTTTTTGGCACTTCTTCAATAGCAACAATGCTGCACTTGTGTTTTTTGTAGAGCTCAACCATTTGTGACAACACGCCCTGATCTGGTGAGTAACAAAGGTCATCAGCCAGTACCACGGCAAAAGGCTGGTCACCAATTAAGGTCTCACCGGTAAGGATGGCATGACCGAGGCCTTTCATTTCAATCTGACGGGTATAGGAAAAAGTACATTTTTCAATGATATAGCGAATCTGTTCCAGCAGCCCTTCCTTGTCGGTACCGGCAATCTGATGTTCCAGTTCGTAATTAATATCGAAATGATCAGCCAGAGCGCGCTTGCCGCGTCCAGTAATAATTCCCATATTATCCATTCCCGCTGCCATGGCTTCTTCAACACCATATTGGATCAGCGGTTTATTAACGATGGGCATCATTTCCTTGGGCATGGATTTGGTGGTCGGCAAAAAACGCGTACCGTAACCGGCGGCAGGGAAAAGACATTTTTTAATCGGAGAGTCAGACATATTTTTCTTTTTAAATTATCTAAAATTATAGCTTCTGTTTCTTATTTTATAGGGAGAAAGGCGAAAGGGGTAAACTTGCAGGCTCACCTGAACCTGCTTGCCTTTATTCTTTTTCCTTTTTCTTTTATCTCTCTTTTATATCTTTGAATTCATTCGGGGTTAAAACCCCTCCTACATATTTTCAACTTTGCGTGACTTATCAGGCGAACTTCGTTCGCCATGCCGGACAACGCTGCGCTCTTCCGGCCTACGTACTTGTGCCTTGTGCCTTGTGCCTTGTAACTTGCGACTTGTAACTTGCGACTATTATCTAAGTCTGCACCCGCCCATAAATATCATCATAGCGAACGATATCGTCTTCACCCAGATAATCACCACATTGCACTTCTATCAGGATCAGCTCGCCAGCGGCGGGGTTTTCCAGGCGGTGTTTGGTCTCAATCGGGATATAGGTGGATTGATTTTGTTCCAGGGTAAATTCCTTTTCGCCTACTGTTACTAAAGCTGTGCCTTGCACTACAATCCAGTGCTCTGCACGCTTATGGTGCATTTGTAGCGAAAGTGCGGCGCCAGGATTTACCCTGATGCGCTTGACCTGAAAACCACTGCCTTCAGCAAGTCCCTCATAGGAACCCCAGGGTCTGAAGACTCTTACATGACTGTCACTTTCAGGCCTCCCGGCACTTTTGATGACATCCACAATATCCTTCACTTCCTGAACCCTGTCTTTCGCTGACACCAGAACAACGTCTGCTGTCTCAACCACTACGGCATCTTCTATGCCAATCATGGCAACGAGTCGGGACTCCGCATGAATATAGGAATTACTGACATTTTTCAGAATCACGTCGCCACGATTTACATTGCCATTTTCATCCGCATCACCGTGATCCCACAAGGCAGACCAGGCGCCCAGATCATTCCACCCGGCATCCAGAGGAACCACGACGCCCGCCCTGGTATTTTCCATCACCGCATAATCAATGGAATCCGCGGGGCAACGACTGAATATCTGTTTCGGAATGCGTTTAAAGTCCAGATCGGCTTTGCATTGTTCCCAGGCCTGGGCACAAACCTTTAGAATTTCAGGGGCGTGGCTCGCCAGCGCATCAAGATAGACTTGACTGGTAAACATGAACATCCCGCTATTCCAGTAATACTCGCCGCTTTCCAGATAAGCCTGAGCGGTTTCCAGATCCGGTTTCTCCACAAAACTTTCTATGGCAAAGCCCTGCTTTACGGCGTCTCCGCGGCGAATATAGCCATAGCCGGTTTCAGGCTGATCAGGCACGATGCCAAAGGTAACCAGTGCCCTATCGGCAGCCTGACTTGCACCTTCAGCAATCACTTTGTGGAATGCCGGGATATCATCAATCAGATGGTCTGCTGCCAGTACCAGTAAGGTAGGATTATCCGCGTCTTCTGCAGCGGCCAATGCCGCCAGTGCAACGGCCGGTGCGGTATTTTTACCTTCCGGCTCCAGAATAATAGTGACCTCTTCCAGAGCATAGTCCAGAGCAAGATTACGCAGTTGTTCAGCTACCAGAAAACGATGTTCCTGGTTACACACCACAATGGCAGGTCCGACATTATCAAGACCTTGCAGACGCTGAATGCTTTGCTGGAACAGTGATGGGGAATCAGCCTGAAAAGACACAAACTGTTTAGGATACAACTTGCGTGACACCGGCCATAATCTGGATCCGACACCACCGCACATAATTACCGGTCTTATCATTAACCTTCCTCTCACTGCCTGATGACTATTGCCGGCAGCGTTTCCTATGTTTTTTTCAGCAGCAGGTGGTATCGACTATCCTGCTCTCCCTGTTTCGGTAAAGAGGGATTATAAAGACTTTCCAGACAAATAATCAGGGTCAGCACCCCCTTATTTTCAACTGCGCTCCCCCCCATTGGAAACCCGGAAACATTGCATAAATAAATGCTTATAAACGCCGCAGGTGCCAATCTGCCTCGAATGCCGCGATTAACCGTAATCAATTTAGCCGTAATCGGCCCTAGGGTTTCCCCTGAGTTATCTTTATAATGGCATCTTTTTACGAGGAATCCGGACCAGTCCGGTAATAGCAGATGTCTTCAGAATTTTTTACAGCTAAAAACAATTACAATAAAGATGAATTAATCGCGTGCGGTCATGGCGATATGTTTGGCCCGGGAAATGCCAAACTGCCGACAGACAAGATGCTTATGATTGATCGGATTTTGGAAATCAATTCCGATGGCGGCAGTGAGGGAAAGGGGCATATCATTGCAGAACTGGATATTAATCCTGACTTGTGGTTTTTTGACTGCCACTTCAAAGGTGATCCTGTCATGCCTGGCTGTCTTGGGCTTGATGCCATGTGGCAACTTGTTGGTTTCTATCTGGGCTGGCGGGGAAATCCAGGCAAAGGGCGCGCGCTGGGATGTGGAGAAGTAAAATTTACCGGCGAAATTCTGCCGCAAAACCTGAAAGTCACTTATGAACTGGATATCAAACGCCTGATTGAGCGTAAGCTCATCATGGGCATTGCCGATGGCAAGGTTTCAGTTGATGACAAGGTCATTTATACTACTAAAAGCTTAAAAGTAGGCTTGTTCAAACCAGATGAAAAGCTGGGTTGTTAAATAACCGCAAGCCCGACAATTATTTAAAAACAAATACAAAAACTACATACCTGAAACTTTCCTAACAGGGCTTTTCAGGACTTAATTTAAGAGGCATTACTATGCGACGAGCCGTCGTAACGGGCATGGGCATCGTATCTTGCCTGGGTCTGGATAAAGCAAGCGTACTTGACTCACTGCAACAGGCCCGCAGCGGGATAAGCTTCCGCCCTGAATATGAAGAAATTGGCATGCGCAGCCATGTTGCTGGTGCTATCGATGTTAATTTATCCGACCATATCGATCGTAAAGCCTTACGTTTCATGGGCGATGCCGCCGGCTTTGGCTATATCGCGATGGAACAAGCCATCAAGGATGCTGGCCTGGACGAATCCGATGTCTCTAACATCCGCTCCGGTATTATTATGGGCGCCGGTGGTTCCTCAACCCAGGATATGGTCGAAGCTGCAGACATTCTGCGCGAAAAAGGCCTTAAAAGAGTCGGACCTTATCGTGTCACACGTACCATGGGCAGTACCGTGTCAGCCTGTCTGGCAACACCCTTCAAGATCAAAGGCGTTAACTATTCCATCTCTTCAGCCTGTTCCACCAGTGCGCACTGTATTGGTAATGCGCTGGAGCTTATCCAGCTGGGCAAACAGGACATCTTGTTTGCCGGCGGTGCTGAAGCTGAGCACTGGTCACTAAGCGCCATGTTTGATGCCATGGGTGCACTTTCTACTAAATATAATGGCACTCCGGGCAAAGCTTCCCGCGCCTATGACGCCGATCGCGATGGTTTTGTTATTGCCGGTGGTGGTGGCGTACTGGTAGTTGAAGAGCTCGAACATGCCCTTGCTCGCGGTGCAAAGATTTACGCAGAAATTACCGGCTATGGTGCCACTTCTGACGGCTATGACATGGTCGCCCCTTCCGGTGAAGGTGCAGTACGCTGCATGCAAATGGCGATGGCTACTGCCAATAATTCCGTTGATTACATTAATGCCCACGGTACCAGCACACCGGTTGGCGATGTCACCGAAATCGGCGCAGTAAAAGAAATGTTTGGTGACAATATACCTGCGATCAACTCCACCAAATCACTGTCAGGCCATTCATTAGGGGCTGCCGGCGTTCAGGAAGCTATCTACAGCTTGTTGATGATGGAGAATAACTTCATTTGTGAATCGGCCAATATCGAAAACCTTGATGAAGCCGTAGTAGGTGTTCCGGTAGTCAGAGAACGCCAGGATAATGTGACCTTAAATACCATCATGTCCAACAGCTTTGGTTTTGGCGGCACCAATGCCACCCTGGTATTTGAACGTTTGCAGAAATAACAGGACTCTTTATTCCGCAAACTCCGAATGACAGAAGCAGAAATGAAATAGGCATCATGGGATGAAATTTTTTTTAAATTCTGCCTTAAGCCTTTCCCTGATTGCAGGCATTATTTTTTGCCTGCCTGTCCAAGGGCAGGATTCTCTGTTTAATACTCCCTCTGCAAAAGTACCCATCATGCGCAGTACCGTTCTCCCCGCGGATGAAGCATTTGCCATAAATGCCTTGATAGAAGCTCCCGATACGCTTGTCCTGTACTGGGAAATTAAAGACGGCTATTACCTTTACCGAAAAAGTATCTCGGTCTCAGACATCCACGGCAATTCAATAACAATAGGTGAATTACCCGAAGGCACTACACATAGCGATGAATTTTTTGGGGAGGTAAAGATTTACTCCGACAGACTCCTGCATCATTTCCCTCTGACATCCCTTGCCATAGAAAACAATAAAGTGGCCTTCACCCTGCAATACCAGGGTTGTGCGGAAGATTTGTATTGTTATCCAATGCAGATAAAAGAAATTGAACTAACCCTTCCGGAATAATAACAAGAATGTAGGACGGAAGAGTGCAGCGATATCCGCCGAAAAGTCTCAAGCGGGCGATCTGCGATCGCCATGTCGGATGACGGCCTACGCCCTATCCGACCTAGAGAACTCTTCACACAAACCTGAGCCTCTTGTACCTTGTACCTATTTCTCAACCGTATAAGTCAAATCCACACTCTGACTAACCCCGGTTTCTACTTCCATTTTCAAGCGCTCGGTAAGAATGTATTCCAAGGTCAGGGAATTTTCGCGGTCGAATAATCCGATGTCATAGCGCATGAATAAATTAGGTCTAATGAATTTTCCCAAGCCTAAAGCACTGTCACGGAAATCATCGCTGGTAGTGATATCCAAGGTATCCAGACCCAGGCCATTTCTGACATTGTTTGTCAGTCCCTGGCCTTTTTCCAGACCAAGGTTGGCAATAGCCCCCAGCATATTGTTTCCATCCTGGTTACCCATATTCTGAAAGGAACGACCGGTGACCAGCAAGGAAAGTATTTCACTTTCAGGTAATGCAGGCGTGGAAAATAATTGCCCCTGCAGACTGTTGATAGTGCCACTCAATTGCAACCCTGCCTGGGCATTCGGGGTATTGCGAATTGCTCTGATTTCAACTGCAGGGTTTGTAGGATTTCCGAGGAATAACAGCTTGCCGTTTTCAATCAACAAGCGCTGTCTGTACATTGAGTAACTGCCAGTGGGTATGGCAAGTTCCCCATAAGCAAGCAAGGGACGATCAATACTTTGTTCCAGTAATAAATCGCCATTCAGGTTCAGATCCAGACCAAAGCCTCGGAAACGTACCTGATCGCCAAGCCCCAGCATCACCTTCATGGTTACCGGGATACGCCCGAGCAGGCCCTCATTACTTGCCTGCACAGACCCCTCAAGTTCTGGCGGAATATTCACTACCACAACATCCCGTGAAAGACTGACAGAACCATTGCCTACCAGCGCCATATTGCTGCTTATATCGACATCAAACTGTGGCATTACCAGCGCACCAGTAATATCCAGAACATTATCAGTGAAGGTAATAAGCAGATCCGGATTCACAGCCACTTGAGTCCCCGGACTATTAAGTATCTGAAAATTTTCCCCTGTGACTTCTAGGCGCAAAGCGCGAGTGCTAATAAAGGGTGTGCTTAGCAAGCTGTCAAAACTTACCTGCCCAGCGCCAGAGGATGCATAACCGCTAATTGTAATTTGATTGTCCTGCTCACTATGCAGGGCGAGATTTATCTCTGCTAATGACAAGCCAAATTCGGGCAACTCAAAACTGCCATTACTAAAGTTTGAATCAAATGTCAGCAAGGGCCGAGTAAGATTACCGCCAATCTGCCCACTGGCCTGCAACTCTCCGGCTGGATTGAGAAGGTTTGGTACCAGTGCCTCCAGCCAGGCTATATTGTTGAAATCTAGTTCAAACTGAGCGGCCAACATTTCGTTATCATCAAGAGAAGCCTGACCACTGAATGCGCCCTGAAAATTCAGACCTCCGGATTCAGGAACATATACCTGGAATGCCGATTCCAGTAACCATTGCCCACTAGCACGGCTTAAATCCAGTTGCACTTCATCAAGACCATAACTCTCTACTTTCGGCGTCAGGGATTCATCATCCTCACTAACAGGAATGACCACACCAAGCACCAGATCCCGCGGTGAAAAAATAAAGCTCAATTGTGTTGATGCCCAATCTCCACCCAGTCCAGAGAACGATGATTGCACATCGCTTCTGCCATCAATAAAACTATTGGCCGGCAAAGAGATAGCATAGTCTGCCAGTAATTTTTCCAATCCTGCCGGTCGGCTAGCCAACATTTCAACAATCGAACCTAGATTTGCATCCTCAATAAGCTGACTATTATTAAGATAAGACAGGGGAAAATTATCAATGACAACTTCTCCTGAAAGACCCGCAACAGATTCCCAATTGCCCTGACCACAAAGTGAAAATGTTGTCATTGCCCAGCAGTGTTCTGAAAAGCTGACCTGCTCATTGGAGGCTATTATTTCTAGCGGCTGACTTAGCTGCCAATCACCAAAATCAGACTGCAAACCCATAGCGGAGATGACGCCATTCCAGGTCTCATTTTGAACTCCCCCGGCTACACGCGCCTGCAGGTTAAATAAGGAGGACTGGGTTTCCATGGAAATCACATGCTCGGGCAAGGTACCTGACACAAACAGTTCCCCGCCGGAAAATACCAGTGGGCTGCTTCCTTCTCCCCACTCCAGGTTGGCAAAATTTAATTCAATCTGGTTGTCGCTGCCGTCATAACGGGCTTGCGCTTCCAGCGCAGCCAATTGCAACTGGATTGATTCATTACGGTAAGAAATATTCGAGCCGCTTAAGGAGCCATCGATGCGTGGCGATTCAGTTGACCCACTTAACCTGCCCTCACCGTTAAGCACACCTTCAAGTGAGAAAAGCAATCGATTGAGCGCCGGTGCCTGCAGTCTCCAGTCAAGATCCAGCTCAGGACTTAATGAACCATTTAACGCCAGGGCATTACCACCCGCTTCAAAATTTAGATTGATCTGCTCAAGTTGATTATTGAGCAAGGCCAGATCACCTGAACCAGTCAGAGGGAAGTTATTGATGTCACCGGCCAGCTCATCAATAGAAAGCACTGTCATGATCAGCTCATCACTAATGTCTATATTGACACTGCCACTACCGGCTAGAGAGACCAGTTCCAGATCCTCGAGTAAATCACCATCAGTAAAGTTGTCCAGAACCCAGTTAAGCGATAGTGAACTGCCAAGTGAATTTTCAGAGGCCAGAGTGTAATTTCCTGACGTTGCAATAATCAGCTTTTCACTGTCCAGTGCAAGCTGGTTTATTTGAATAAGCCCGGTTTCATAAGTCACATCAAGCTCGGCAATTAATAATCCGAAATCCAGTACCTGAGCTTCCAATTCACCGAACACATCCAGTTGTTCCAGACTCCCTCGTGTGGTGATTACACCTGCAAGATCTTCCAAACTTTCCAGCGCAGGTAGCAACAAAGTTGCCCCACTAACAGCACTGACTTGATGACGTAAATCTATGACAAGGGGATTACCATTAAACAATCCGGGGGTCACAAGACCGCTGGTATCAACCAGCGCAGGGGCCATAAGGCTATGCTGAAGATAAATTTCTGCCAGAGTGCCACTGATATTCATGGTGCCATTGGCGGCGGTTTCACCGAGCAAGGCCTTCCAGCTTAAGCTTCCGACCACAGCGTAATCTGCTGAGTCCAGGCGTAAGCTGGTGGAGATGCCATTGTCATCATCCTGATCAATACTGGCTAAAATTTCCAGGCCCACCTGGTCCAGACTGCCGGACAAAGTGACTTCGGCAATGCGCCTGTCTTCCTCTCCCCTGAGAGTAATATTGCTAATACCCGATTGCTCTAAGAGCACAGAATATGGCAATGCAAAAAGTGTCTCCAGTAAGTCATCGATTGCTATATCAGAGTCGGCGTCCTCTGCAGTACTTTGCCCCTGGTCAACCACCAACTGGCTTAGCTGTAAATTCCTGATTCGCAGCGACTCATCAAACAAGGCCAGGGGATCCCAGGCCAGCACCAGGTTTCCCATAGTGGCTGTTATGCCTGTCGGGTCATCAGCAGTGATAGAAAAATTGGTAAAGGTAATCTCATCCAGCAGGGTGCCATTTAGCTCTTCCACAGAAAATCGGTAGGGACTATTATCAGAAGCCACATTCAGTATGCGGCTCATAGTCCATTGCGTCCCGCCTTCTGTGCCTACCACAATGAGCACCAGAAACAGCACCAGGCCAAGCAAAAATGTCAGGATTTTTAGCGCAGCAATAGAAATCGATTTCATTTTTTTAATAATAGTGCCAGATGTCATAGATCTGGCCCCATGGTTATATGCAAACGAATCCCTCCGTCATCGCTCATAGCATGCGCAAGATCAACTCTTATTGGACCAATGGGCGAAAGCCAGCGCATGCCAATACCAACACTTTGTTTCCAGTCAAATTCCTGATTTGAAAAAGCATTACCGCCGTCAAGGAAAACAGCGCCGCGCCAGTTATTTTTTACCGGGAAATCATATTCAACACTACCGGTCAGCAAATGTTCGCCACCAATAACTTCATTGTTCTCATTCACTGGACCCAGGGAGCGGTATTTATATCCTCTCAGGCTCTGGTCACCGCCAGCAAAGAATCGCACCGAGGCGGGGAGATCGACAGGATCATCTATCCAGGTAGAACCGAGCTCCAATTTTCCCAGAAAGCGGCCCGGACCAAAATTGATAACGCCTTTGGCGCTTCCGTAAAACTGCACAAAGGTGGTATCGGAAATGATGGAGTCACTCGCCCCGCGCACCTGCCCGAACAAATGCCAGCCCCTGGAAGGAAATATCAGGTTATCTGCCTGCGTCTTGGACAAACTGAAGCCCAGCATCGTCAAGGTGACAATGTCCTGCTGCAAATCAATGGTGAAATCATCCCGGAGAAAATCAATCGAATAGGTTTCCAGCCAGCCAGAATCAGATTCCCGTCGATAAGCTGTTTCAATCTTGAAGCGGTCACTGTCGAAGGTATCGGTGCTTTCAGTGATATAGCCCGTACCGATACTCACACTTTCTTTTATAGGATCACTCAGAGGAATGACATAGCCCACATTCACCTGTGACCTGACTGGCGATAAGGCCAAATCACTATTCAGATGATGCCCAATGGTATTGATATACCGATTTTCATAAGCGGCCCTGACTCTGGGACCGGTATCGGTGGTGAAACCAATCCCTGTTGACCAGGCATTGCGAGCCCGCGGAACAAGCGTAATAGTAACTGGCACTGCCCCTTGATTGGCCTGAGACAATTGAGGTGACACATTAACCTGACGAAAATAGCGACTTTCATCCAGATTATTGCGCTGGCTGAGCATGCGTTCACTGCTATAGGGCTCTCCAGATTTCAGAATCACCAGAGAGTTAATAAACTCGGCGGAAAATCCAGGGGTGGGTTCAATGATAATTTCCCCGAAACTGTAGCGAACCCCTGGCTCAAAATCGATACTTATCGCGGCCTCATAGGCTGACATATCTATCTGAATTTCCGAGCGCAGGAAGCGCGCCGTGAAATAGCCATTTTCCACGGCGCTGGCACTTAACACGCTTTTTATGGATTCATATTCGCCATGATGCAAGGGAGCGCCGTCCAAACCGGGGTTCTCCGCCAAAATTGACTGAAAATACTCCTGATCTTCAAGGCTTCCTGAGATGTGAATACTTACATTATTTACCGGGATTCTGTCTCCAGGAGTGATATCCACAAGCAATTGCCAGCAATTTTCCACCTCGCTAAAGTCCATCGTGAAGGTACTTCGGTAGTAGCCCAGAGCATTGGCAGCATCACCAATATTACTGCGCACCTGAGGCGCCAGGCGCTTAAGCCGGGACAAGGGCGTAGCACAGGATTCGGCACCAATGCGCAGATAATTCCTGATGTTTGAGGAGAGTTCATCATCAGCGCCTGCAACAATAATTTCTGCCGACTGTTGATCCTGGCCATATAAGGGGCTCAAGGTCAGGGCACTGAAAATCAGAAGCAAGGATAAATGTTTGAATGCTAACATGTTAATTTGTAGTTAAATTGCGACAAATGAAGGCAAAATCATCGAAATAGACAAAAAAGCCATAAAAAGTGCTAGTTTTACATCTTAAAACAATTATAATCTCTCCAGATTATAAATTTTAATTAAATGCGCCGATCTTGTGGGCATCGTCGGCAAAAAATACTGGAAACAAAGCATATCTCACATAATTTCGGTGTTTAGCCGGCGCTCTGTGAACAAAAGTACTACTCTAAGGCTTTGTAATAGTTCAAATATTTGTTCTTCTATGCGTACGGTGACACAATGGCAGCGATCCTGGTAATAAATGGTCCGAACCTGAACCTGCTCGGCACCAGAGAGCCTGAAATATACGGCTCGCTCACTCTCGAAAATATTAATGACTCCCTCTCCACCTTGTGTGAGGCCGGTGGCCATAAAATTCAATTTCTGCAAAGTAATGCTGAAGCAGAAATTGTCGATCGGGTTCACGCGGCAAAAGAAGAAGGTGTAGATTTCATTCTGATTAACCCGGCTGCCTTCACCCATACCAGCGTCGCTCTGAGAGATGCTTTACTGGCTGTGGACATTCCTTTTATTGAAATCCATCTGTCGAATGTACATGCACGTGAGGAGTTTCGAAAGCATTCTTTTTTAAATGATATTGCCGTCGGAAGCATTGTAGGACTGGGTCCGCAGGGATATGAATTGGCCCTGCAAGCTGCCCTGATTCGAGTTGGATAGTCGATTAGACGGAGTATAACCAATAAGCATTAATAGGGAATGAATAATAGGTAAATAGTGACACAGGCGTCGCTCATTAATAAATAATTTGTAGCTAACAAGCTGTTTAAAGCCAAAGTCCTGTTACCAGGGTAAGCAAGTAGAGATAAAGAGAAAAACAATGGATATCAGAAAAGTTAAAAAGCTAATTGAATTACTCGAATCTTCAGATGTTGCAGAAATTGAAATAAAGGAAGGGGAAGAATCCGTAAGAATAAGCAGAAACTCCCCACAGACCATGCCTGCTCCCCAATACATACAGGCGCCTGCGGTTGCTGCTGCGCCAGCAAGTGAGACTCCCGCACCGGAAAGCACCGCTGTACAACATAAGGGGGATGTCATTAAGTCGCCTATGGTTGGTACTTATTACCGCTCTCCCTCGCCCACCTCTCCTGCTTTCATTGAAGTGGGCAAACAGGTCAAAGTCGGCGATGTCATCTGCATCATTGAAGCCATGAAAATGATGAATCAGATCGAAGCAGACAAGGCCGGAACTGTAGAAGCCATTCTCGTAGAAGATGGTGAGCCGGTTGAATTTGATCAAGCTCTGGTGAGTATCGTTTAATTATTCCTGCTCGCCAAAACCGAACTTATAAATTTTCTGATTTTAAACTGAAGCGAATCTCATGCTGAAGAAAGTATTAATAGCAAACCGCGGTGAAATCGCCCTGCGCATACTCAGAGCCTGCAAGGAAATGGGCATCAAGACTGTCGCGGTGCACTCCACCGCAGACCGTGAGCTGATGCATGTCATGTTATCGGATGAATCCGTTTGTATTGGCCCACCTTCCTCCACAGACAGTTACCTTAATATTCCGGCACTCATTAGTGCCATGGAACTCACCAACGCTGACGCTGTACATCCAGGTTATGGTTTTCTTTCTGAAAATGCGGAATTTGCAGAGCAGGTAGAGCAATGCGGCTTTACATTTATTGGACCGACTCCCGAGACTATTCGATCCATGGGAGACAAGGTGTCTGCCATCGAAGTGATGCGCAAATCAGGCGTTCCTACTGTGCCTGGATCCGATGGCCCCCTGGGTACTGATGAAAAAGAAATTCTTGCCCTGGGCGAAAAGATTGGCTACCCGGTAATGATCAAGGCAGCTGCCGGCGGTGGCGGTCGTGGTATGCGTGTCGTGCAAAATGCCGGTGAATTGATTAAATCCATCCAGGTTACAAAATCTGAAGCCAAATCCTACTTTGGCAGCGACGTGGTTTATCTGGAAAAATTTTTGGGGAATCCGCGTCACGTCGAAATCCAGATTATCGGTGATGGCAGAGGCAAGGCCATCTGTCTTGGGGATCGCGACTGCTCCATGCAGCGCCGTCATCAGAAAGTTGTCGAAGAAGCCCCTGCGCCCGGAATTGATGATGAAACCAGAGCGCGCATCATGCAAACCTGTATCAGTGCCTGTGAAAAAATAAAATACCGTGGCGCCGGCACACTGGAATTTCTCTACGAAGATGGTGAATTTTATTTCATTGAAATGAATACTCGTTTGCAGGTGGAACATCCTGTCACCGAAAGAATCACGGGCATTGATATTGTCAGAGAACAATTACGTATCGCAGCTGGCCTGGAACTTTCTGTAAAGCAGGAAGACATCAGCATTACCGGTCACGCCATAGAGTGTCGCATTAATGCCGAGCATCCTGACACCTTTATGCCCAGCCCGGGCAAGGTGAAACTGTTCCATTCTCCCGGTGGTAATGGCATACGCGTAGACTCTCATATCTACAGTGGCTACACCGTTCCGCCTCACTACGACTCCCTGATTGCCAAGCTGATCAGCTATGGCCCAACACGCGAGGTCGCTATCGGCAGGATGCAAAATGCTCTCGGAGAAATGCTGGTCGATGGCATTGCTACCAACATCCCCTTGCAAGTAGAGATTATGAAAGATGAAGGTTTCAGAAAGGGCGGCGCCAATATCCATTACCTCGAACAAAAATTGAAAAATCGCTAAGCCTTGTTCGGCAAAATACTGCCAGCTGATTTAATAGCTTGCCTTTTTAGAAAATCGTTTAAAAGGAAGGAGCACGCCTATCTCCTGGCTACAAGTACAGATCCCGGTAAACGCCAAACAGGCAGCTGCCGTTGAGCAACTGCTGCTGGATGTCGGCGCCCTCTCCGTCACGTTGATAGATTCTGAAGACCAGCCCATTTTTGAACCCGGGCCCGGCGAAACACCAATCTGGGATCTGGTTACCGTGGTTGGCCTGTTCCCTGGTGACGCAACTCAGGATAGTCTTGAACACGAGCTCAATGAAAAACTTTCTTCCCTGTCGCTGGCTCCCTGCACCCTGTTAAAACTGGAAGACCAGGATTGGGAAAGGGCCTGGCTGGATGATTTTAAACCCATGTGCTTTGCAGACCGCCTGTGGGTCTGCCCGACAGGCTTACGCCCCGCCGAATCAAATCAGGGCGTGATAATGGAACTCGATCCTGGCCTGGCTTTTGGCACCGGCACTCACCCCACAACAGCTCTTTGCCTGGAATGGCTGGCGCAAAATGACCTGTCCGGCAAAACTCTAATTGATTACGGTTGTGGCTCAGGCATCCTCGGCATAGCAGCATTATTGCTGGGCGCAAAAAAAGTATATGGCATAGACAATGATCCACAGGCATTGCAGGCCAGTGGTGATAATTGTGAAAAAAACAGCCTCGACCGTGATGACTTTCCACTTTATTTACCTGGTGATTTTGCCAATGCACTGAGCAGTGCTCAAGTGCACCAGGTGGACATCGTTCTGGCCAACATTCTGGCAGGCCCTCTGGTGGGCCTGGTTGAATACCTGGCCGCTATGGTCTTGCCTGAAGGTAAAATATTACTTTCCGGAATCCTGCGCGAGCAGGCTGAAGAAGTCATGGCAGCCTATGGAAACTGGTTCACCGTTGATGATCCGGTTTTTCAAGGCGATTGGACCAGACTCTCAGGTACGCGTAATTCTAGTCACTAGTTTTTGTGATGCCGGGTTAGAATTACAGACATCTCTTTTACCTGATCTCACATGTGATCTTTGATGGCTAAATTTTTGACCCAATGTCCTTTTTGCCAGACCTCCTTCAAGGTCAGCGAAGAACAAATGCAAGCTGCGGATGGTGTGGTCAGATGTGGTGCCTGTCGGGAAGTCTTTCTCGCCAGCCAGAACAGAATCGTGCTGAGGGATAAAGCTGAAGAAGATCCGGGCCCATCATTCTATGCTGAGCAGCCCGAAACATCATTCATTGAACACACCCCGCAGCAAGAGCCTGATTTTTCTTTTGAAAAAGTCACTCAATTCTTCAGCCCCACTCTCTCTGCAGATGAAGCTGAAGAACCTTTTCAGCCTGTAGAACCAGAAGAGCCAGAACAATTCACTGAACCCGACCTGCTGGATATGCCAGAAATCACTATCAGCCCGGCTGAAAACAGTGATGAAGAAAATATTGCCAGCTTTGACAAGAATTTCCAGGAGTTGCAAGAAGAGGACGATCAGGAAGCAGACTTGCCAGCAGAGTCTTCCTTCTTTCAGGAGGAAGAGCCTGAAAATGAAGAGCCTGCACCCCTGGCCTCCTGGAAAAACTTTGATGATCCGAACGCAAACGCTGAGGAAGATAATTCGGAAACCTCAGCGCAAGAGGATGAAACACAGGATGCAGTTGAGATTGACAAAGAATCAGTGGCAGCACCCAGGGAGCAGCCTAAATTTGCTACTTACCTCAATCCTTATGGCTATATAGTACAGAAATTATCTATGGACTGTGATCTTCCTGATCATTTCAAGGATTCAGCCAACGAGGATGACTCGCCTGAAGCCGAAGCCGAAAAAATTGATTCAGAAAATGAAGCTGACATTGACCCGATCAATGTCGAGCCTGAAGAAACTCTGACTGACTCCTCGCTCCCCATCGACGGCGGTCATTCGCTGAACGAACCAGAGACTGAAGAAGATATTTCAGCAGAAGACCGCGAGGAAGCAGCAAACGAACTTGAAGAAGCAGATGAGCCTGATTCAGAAATAGAAAACACTATCCCTACTCTCTCACCTGACCTGGTTGCCCAGGAAAACATTCCCATCCTTATGGAGAATCAGACCCTGGACTGGCTCCAGCCTCTGCGCCACCCTGGCACTGATTTGGAACAAGACGCTGTTGAGAGCACACGTATCAATGTCGCCGTGGATGAAAAGTCGGTGATTCACAGTAATCTCTCAGCATTAACTGATGAGGATTCTCTGGGAGCGCTGGCAGCAGGAAATCTCGAAGCTATTGATGACCAGCCTGTTGAACTGACAGAATTCTTTGACCCCTTAAAAAACTTCAAAACAGTGGCATTGGGGCTGTTGAGCATTACCTTGCTTATCACCCTGGCGGGGCAATATCTCTGGCTTAATCTGAGTGAGCTTGTCCAGGATGAACGCCTTGACCTGATCACCGGCCCGCTTTGCAATTATGCGAACTGCCCCGACAGGACACGTGTGGATTTGTCGGCATTAATCACCGAAGAATTAATCATTCGTTCCCACCCTGACGTTGAAGATGCCCTGCAGGTAGATTTCATTTTTCGCAACGAGGCCGACCGGGAACAACGCTTTCCTCTGGTTGAGCTGAACTTCACCAATATTAACGGCAATATTATTGCTAACAGGGTCTTTACCCCGGACGAATATTTGCCAGCAGAAATGCATCTTTTTACCCATATGCCAGCCCACTCCTCAATTCAGGTCAATCTGGAGTTAATCGACCCCGGGGAAGACTCAACAGGCTATTCACTGCTGTTTAGAAACCCCTGAGCATCTTCATTCACTGCTTTCGCCCCCCTTCAGCTTTATGTGCCGAGGCAATTAAAGACCTGTTTATTTAGAAACTGATTGTAAAATCGAGTATTATTAGCCGCTTAGAAAAATCAGTAGAGCCTGGTCAGTGATAAAAATTGGTCCCTTTTCATTGAATTCACGTGTAGTCCTTGCCCCTATGGCAGGCGTGACTGACCTACCTTTTCGTCATCTGTGCCGAAGCCATGGTGCTGCACTAACCCCCTCTGAAATGATCACTTCCAATATCAAGCTCTGGAACCAGGAAAAGAGCAGACTGCGCCGCTGTCATGATGGCGAGCAGGATCCCAGAGTAGTTCAGATTGCTGGTTCAGACCCGGCCATGATGGCTGAAGCCGCTCGCATGAATGCCGAACAGGGTGCACAGATCATAGATATCAACATGGGCTGTCCGGCCAAAAAAGTACTCAAGCGCTCCGCCGGCTCGGCACTGTTACAACACCCCTCACTGGTTGAGACTATTCTTAAGGCTGTCGTTGCATCCGTTGATGTCCCGGTAAGCCTGAAGATACGAACAGGATGGGACACTCAGAACCGCAATGGTGTAGATATTGCCAGGCTCGCTGAAGATTGCGGCATCCAGTCTCTTGCCGTTCATGGCAGAACTCGTGCGTGCGCCTTCAAAGGAAGCGTGGAATACGACACCATAGCCGCCATCAAAGACGCAATATCAATTCCGGTCTTTGCCAACGGTGATATTGCCAGCCCCGAACAGGCTGCCCACGTACTTAAACATACCCGGGCCGATGGCCTGATGATTGGCAGGGCTGCTCAGGGCCGCCCCTGGATTTTTAATGCCATTAGCCATTATCTGGAACTGGGATCACAGATGCCTGCCCCCACATTGACTGATGTCAGGGACATCATGACTGGCCATGTGCGCAACATTCATAGTTTCTATGGGCCTGTTAAAGGTGTATTTTTTGCCCGCAAACATGTGACCTGGTACTTGAGCAATCTCTGCGAGACACCCGACATTGATTGTTCCGGACCTGAATTTGACAGTATGATTCTTGCCTTTAGAAAGCAATTCAACAGTCTTCAGGACTGCAATGCCCAGCTCGACAACATTGAATCAATATTCCAACTCTTGATCCATTCAAGGGTAAAACAACAACAAAAGGAACTGGCAGCATGAGTAACCACTCGAACGACCAGGATAATTTTCAATTCGGCAAAACAGATGAATGTGATCTGGTAAGCGATACACACGACGACTACCTGCCCAGTCAAAAACAAACTCTCAGAGAGTGTGTCACATCATCTCTGACCGACTATTTTGACAAGGTAGAAAAGGAACATATCAGCGATCTGTATGAGCTGGTTCTGTCAGAAGTTGAAGCGCCATTACTTGAGCGTGTGATGCAGCATACCCGCAGTAATCAGAGCAAAGCGTCTGCCATGTTGGGACTGAATCGTGGTACATTAAGAAAAAAATTGAAGAAGTATGACATGCTTAATTAAAGCCTGATTAGTCATTATTTAAGCGCCTTTTTTACGGCTGACAAATCACTAATTATTCACTACTTTCCCTTAACCTCTGCTAAAGAAGACCAACCGCAATGACTGCGCAAAATGCATCCCCTGTAAGCCGAGCGCTTATTAGCGTTTCTGATAAATCTGGTATCACCGAGTTTGCCCGTGCCTTGAATGCACTGGGTATTGAGCTGCTCTCTACAGGGGGCACCTATAAATTATTAAGTAGTGAAGGCATTCCTGTCACTGAAATTTCTGCCTACACCGGCTTTCCGGAAATGATGGATGGCCGGGTGAAGACCCTGCATCCAAAAGTGCACGGCGGGATTCTTGCACGACGCGGTCAGGATGATGAGGTAATGGCGCAACACGACATACCACCAATCGACATGGTGGTGGTTAATCTATATCCCTTTCAGGAAACAGTAGCCAAGCCTGATTGCGATCTTCCTACCGCTATTGAAAATATTGATATCGGCGGTCCAACCATGCTCAGGGCGGCAGCCAAAAATCATGCCTGGGTCAGCGTTGTGGTTAATCCAGAAGATTATTCACGCGTGCTTGCAGAGCTGCAGAATAACGACGGCAGTATCAGTTCCGAAACACGTTTTGATTTGGCCGTAGCAACCTTTGAACATACCGCTCAGTACGATGGCGCAATTGCCAATTATCTGGGCACCCGAACTGCACAGGGAGCCATTGTAGAGTTTCCCCGCACCTACAACACCCAGTTCATCAAGAAACAGGAAATGCGCTATGGTGAAAATCCTCACCAGCTGGCCGCCTTTTACGTCCAGTCCGGGAACAAGGAAAGCTCAATTTCCACGGCTGTGCAATTACAGGGCAAGGAATTATCCTTTAACAATATTAACGATACCGATGCGGCACTGGAATGCGTGAAGAGCTTTTCAGAACCTGCCTGCGTCATTGTCAAACATGCTAACCCCTGCGGTGTTGCCAGTGGCAGCTCAATACTGGAAGCCTATGAAAAAGCCTATCAGACAGATCCAACTTCTGCCTTTGGTGGCATCATCGCTTTTAACCGTAATCTTGATGCCGATACAGCAAAAGCTATTGTCGAACGGCAATTTGCTGAAGTGGTTATCGCCCCTGCAGCCTCTGAGGAGTCAGCGAAGGTTCTGGCAAGCAAGGAAAACCTGCGCTTATTAGTGTGCGGCGAATGGCCAGAAACTCCGGCTCCCTCCCACGACCTGAAACGGGTTAACGGCGGCCTGCTGGTTCAAAACACTGATCTTGGCATTATTACTGAATCTGATCTGAAAATAGTGACTCAGCGACAACCCAGCGTAGATGAAATTCAGGACCTGTTATTCGCCTGGAAAGTGGTGAAGTTTGTTAAATCCAACGCCATTGTTTATGTGAAGGCCGGACAAACTATTGGTGTCGGCGCCGGCCAGATGAGTCGTATCTATAGCGCAAAAATTGCCGGTATCAAAGCAGCAGATGAAGGCCTTGAGGTCCCCGGCTCGGTAATGGCTTCGGATGCCTTTTTCCCCTTCCCTGACGGCATAGAAGCAGCCGCTGAAGCAGGCATCACAGCAGTTATCCAGCCCGGTGGCGCAATGCGCGATGAGGATGTAATAGCGGCTGCAGATAAAGCCGGGATGGCCATGGTGTTTACCGGGATGCGGCATTTCAGGCATTAAAAGATGTAAAAGTGGAAAGTATGTAGGAGGGGTTTTAACCCCGAAGAACTGAGCATCTTTCTTCGGGACTGAAGTCCCTCCTACATAGATTCGCTAAAACTTATAGGAGGGGAAAAGTTCCTTAAATACCAGCTGGTAAATATCTCTATCAGTTCGTAAGTTGAAGTTTTAACTATACTTCAAAGGATAAATAACCCCGAAAGAATTCAAAGGTACAAGGTACCCGCGAGCAAAGGAAAATACTGGCCAGGTTCCCCTGCAAGTGAAGGTAAAAAATGAACGTAATGATCATAGGAAGCGGCGGACGTGAACACGCCCTCGCCTGGAAGTGCTCTCAATCCAATCAGGTCGACAGCGTATTTGTTGTGCCGGGCAACTCTGGTTCCACCCGCGAACCTGGCGTTAAAAATATAGCTCTTGATATTACTGATTTTTCCGCGCTGACTGATTTTGCCAAAGACAACGGCGTTGGTCTGACAATTATTGGCCCGGAAGCCCCATTGGTTGACGGTATCGTGGATTATTTCCAGGCACAAAATCTGGAATGTTTCGGACCGCGCAAAGGTGCTGCACAACTGGAAGGTTCAAAAGCGTTTACCAAGGACTTTCTTGCCCGTCACAATATTCCCAGTGCTGCCTACCAGAAATTTACCGAAGTAGATCCAGCGATTGCCTATGTAAAAGCACAGGGAACACCTATTGTTATCAAGGCTGATGGCCTGGCTGCCGGTAAAGGCGTCATTATTCCCCAAACCCAGGAAGAAGCGGAAATCACCATCAGGGACATGCTCTCTGGCAACAGCTTTGGTGAAGCCGGACACCTGATAGTAATTGAAGAATTCATGCAGGGCGAAGAAGCCAGCTTTATTGCCCTGGTAGATGGTAGTCATGCTTTACCCTTTGCTACCTCCCAGGACCACAAGGCGCGCGATGATGGCGATCTCGGTCCTAACACTGGTGGCATGGGGGCCTACTCACCGGCTCCAGTAGTTAGCCCTGAAATCCATGACCGCGTCATGAAAGAAGTGATCCTGCCAACTGTGCGGGGTATGGCAGAAGAAGGAAATACCTATACTGGATTTCTCTATGCCGGCTTGATGATAGCGGCGGACGGTTCTCCCAAAGTCGTTGAATACAATTGCCGTTTCGGTGACCCCGAAGCCCAGCCAATCATGATGCGTTTGCAATCGGACCTGGTGGAGTTATGTCAGGCCGCCCTGAATAAAACCCTGAGCAATACCACCATAGAATTTGATGACCGCGCTGCGCTGGGCGTAGTCCTGGCTGCTGGCGGATACCCGGACAGCTATGCCAAAGGCAAAGTCATCACTGGTCTGGATTCAGACAGTGATTCTCCCCACAGTAAAATTTTCCATGCCGGCACAAGAAATCAGGACAAGGACATAGTTACCAACGGTGGTCGCGTCTTGTGTGCCACCGCCCTGGGAGACACTGTCACCCAGGCACAAGCCCGAGCATATGAACTTGTCAGCCAGATTGATTGGGAAGATGTTTATTACCGGAAGGATATTGGCTATCGGGCCGTAGCGCGAGAAGCGCAGGCGCGCTAGCGCTGGCCTAGAGTCGCAAGTTACAAGTCTCAAGCGGCGCCTTTCAGGCGCCATTTCGAATGAGGGGCTGCGGCCTTATCCACCTACCATTCTTTCCATTTTTATCTGGTATTCATTCGGGGTTGAAACCCCTCCTACATACTTTCCACTTGTACCTTGTACCTTGTACCTTGCAACTTGTAACTTGTAACTTGAGACTTGAGACTTGAGACTTGCAACTGCCATTCTGCTAAAATCCTGAAACTATGAACACCATCGACAACTTAATATTAAATTTCGACCAGGCCTTGAAAACCCTGATACCCGGCAGCGTCCATGCAAAAAGAGCAAACCCTGCCCATGCATGTCCTGAAACTGACCTGGATGATTCTGAAAAGAAACATACTGCCGGTTTAATGCGCATTAATCACACCGGGGAAGTGTGTGCTCAGGCCCTCTACCAGGGACAGGCACTGACCGCAAAATTACCCGATGTTCGTAGCAGCATGCAGGATGCCGCCGATGAAGAAATTGATCATTTGAGCTGGTGCGAAGAGCGCCTGAATGAGCTCGACTCAAAACCAAGCCTGTTAAATCCTCTCTGGTATGGCCTGTCGTTTGGCATTGGTGCTGCTGCCGGTTTGGCAGGAGATCGCTGGAGTCTGGGTTTTGTCGCAGAGACTGAAAAACAGGTATGCATTCATCTGCAGGAACACCTTTCAGAAATTTCCAGCGATGATGATAAAAGCCAGGCCATTCTGACCCAGATGGTCGAAGATGAAAATTTGCATGCGCTGAATGCGGAAGCGGCTGGGGCGGCTCAATTACCCGTGCCCATTAAAACAGCCATGTCGCTGATGGCCTCAGTAATGAAGCAGACCACCTATCATATCTAGGTCAGATCCAGAGACCCTACTCTTGGTTTAATTCTTCATCCTGCCAGAAGCGGGTGCCCTTGATCGTAGCCTGCAATGCCAATCCAGTCTCAGTCATCTGGTAAACAGTAACATTATCTACCGTTACCTCACCGCCCACTGCGCCACCTTGATTACTGGCCACTGCGGCGGCATCTGCCTGTGCACCAAAGGCCAGACCGTATTCATTGAAACGTTCAACAGCTTCATCAGTGTGAAACACCATAACTATTCGAAAGTCCTTAACGCCCGCACCAAGACCGATGCCCACTTCCCCCATTTTCATATAGGTGTCTTCACGAGAATCATTGTCAGTAAGAATGCCGTAGCCTCCACCAAAACTGGCAAAGATAAGGTTTACATTGGCGTTACTAAATACAGCATAAGCCGATGCCTCGCTGATCTGACTTCTGACATCCGGTTTGATTTCATACAGGTCAGCCAGCACTTCCCGCTTCATTTCCTGAACAGCACCCCTGCGTTCATCCAGGGTCCCAGATGTGGAGGCACAACCGACTAACACGCTGAGCATAAATACAGGTGTAAATTTGCGGGCTTGAGTCAAAAGGTTTTCCAGGAATATAGTCATAATTAATTATCTTGTCTCCTTGATTAAACCAAACTTCGTTTTTCAGTAATGAGATTTATCTCTCATTCAGTAAACTCAATCCTGCCTGGTGCTTTCTTCTATGATGAAATCATGGCTCATCTCGACACCAGCGCGACTCATCATAATAGAGGCTGAGCAATATTTTTCTGCAGATAAATCAACTGCACGCTTAACTTTTGCCGGATCAAGGTTATTACCTGAAACCTTAAAGGTCAGGTGAATTTTTTCAAACACAGCTGGCACAGCATCCGCCCTTTGAGCGTCAACCTCAGTGATACAATCAGTCACATCCTGGCGAGATTTTTTTAATATATTCACTACATCAAATGCTGAGCATGTCCCTACGCCTAACAGCAGCATTTCCATAGGACGCACCCCACGATTTTGGCCGCCAGCGCTTTCAGGTCCATCCATTATGACCTTGTGCCCGCTGCCTGATACCCCTTCAAACATGGCTTCTTCCTGCCAGGTGATTGTTGCTTTCATAGTAATCCTCGGTTCCTAAATACCCGATTAATAGCGTGACATTATCCCACACTCATGGCTCTCAGTCTCAACACAAAAATCTACAAAGTAGCGATATATAAACTAAAAACTGATCAAAAAGTGTTTTTATCCATAAAAATAGAACAGCTTGCTTAAGTGTGCTATACATTAAGAAATGTCGGTAAAGTCTTGAGGTAAAAACGAATGGTACTGATGGCAATTACTCCACACATTACAGATTTGGAAAACTTTTTAAGTCATTCCCATCGACGCAAATACGCGAACAAAACTACAATCATCCATGAAGGTGATAAGTGTGAGACTCTTTACTATATTGTTAGCGGGTCGGTATCGGTAATTCTGGAAGACGAAGAAGGCAAGGAAGCAGTTATTGCCTATCTGAACCCAGGCGATTTTTTCGGTGAAATGGGCCTGTTTGAAAACACGTAAGCACGCAGTGCCTGCGTGCGTACCAAAACCGAATGTGAACTGGCTGAAGTCTCATACTCCAATTTCAGCGATTACACTAAAAGCCATCCTGAAATTCTGTACACCATTGGTGAGCAGATGGCCCACCGTTTACGTAATACCACCAAAAAAGTTGCTGATCTTAGCTTCCTCGATGTTACAGGTCGTATCGCTTCCACCTTGCTGGAGCTGAGCAAAGAACCCGATGCCATGACCCATCCTGAAGGAATGCAGATAAAAATTACACGCCAGGAACTGGGCAGAATTGTTAGTTGCTCCAGAGAGATGGCCGGTAGAGTATTGAAGGATCTCGAAGAGCGGGGATTGATTGAAGTCCATGGTAAAACTATTGTCGTTTACGGGACACGATAGAACCCTGTAGCTACTTCACTACGCTGGCCCAGATTTCGTCAAAAAGCATCTCTGAGATACGTTATTTACTTAACGTAAACGCCTTGCTCGACAAACCCTTTTTCCTCGCCTCACCTTCGCTTGCTACGCTAGCAAAATATTAGCTTTGTTGGGAAGGCTGCGCCTTCCATTGGCGGACATCGCTTCGCTCTTCCGCCCTACGGGCTCCGAAAAGCAATTTCACATGTAGGGCGGAAAAGGCTCGCAGAGCCGCCATCCGCCGTGCCGAACGAAGTTCGGCCTGAAAAGCATGACCCTGGTTAATTACAAAGGGAATAATGAAAGATGGAGTGAAGCTCTTAAACCTGAATAAAACTAGAATTTAAAAAAATAAAACCAGCGCCCAGACTAAAGCTACCATAGCAAGGCTGACAAAAACTGCAGCCGACCCCATATCTTTAGCCCGACCGGAGAGTTCATGATGCTTATCACTGATCCTGTCTACAACCGCCTCAATACCCGAGTTCAGAATTTCAACAATCAATACAAGTAGACACACCCCAACCAGTAAAGATTTCTCCACCCCGTTTTCACCAAGAATGAAACCCAGCGGCACCAGGATAATGCACAGGCAAGCTTCCTGACGAAACGCAGTTTCATGCCGCCAGCAGGCATTGAAGCCCTTGATAGAATTATGCGTGGCAGAAATGATTCTTTTTATGCCAGTCTCACCGGATTTAGCCATTAAAGAACAGCTCCTTGAGTTTTTCACCGGGTTCGGCTGCGCGCATGAAAGATTCGCCTACCAGAAATCCATAAACGCCATGGCTCAACATTTCTTCAATATCTTCGCGGATATGAATACCACTTTCGGTAACCACGGCTATTCCCTCAGGGATATTTGGCAACAGATCATAGGTGATTCCCAGACTGGTTTTGAAGGTGTGTAAATCACGATTATTGATACCAATGAGTTCGG
>CAWUSW010000084.1:0-5028 GCA_963925675.1 uncultured Pseudomonadales bacterium | reverse complement strand
AGGTATAGCCAAAGGTACGGGTACCAACTTCAGCCGAATCCAGGGCGCTCAGTTGCAGGCGAGCTTCTCCTTCAAACTCTTCGCCGCCACGCATGGCAGCAAGACCACCCGCACCACCAGCAACACGCTGTTGAAACTCATCCACAGTGAGGCTCGCACGGTTACCGTATTCCACAGGTCTTTGCATCGGAATGCTGCTCATATCACGGCTGGTGAAAGTGCCTTCCAGATTCGGGTCACCCCATGAAAAACGCGAGACTTCCCAACTGGAATCAGCTACAGCTGCTGCGGCCTGATCGGCAGGAATTAGCACACCGTCAACTTGCGCCAGGGACGGCTGGGACATGGAAAGTCCTATAGCCAGGGTAAGCCCCGCAAGCGCCAATAATTTTGTGGGATTCTTACGAGTGCTTTCCATACCGGTAATGATATTTTTGTCTGAAATTTTCATATGTCCCCTTTCCCGATGCGTGCCATGTGTGCCTATAATAGGGCAGATGAAACCACGACTTCTACACAAACTTGTTAAATTCCTCTCGGTCTGCGCCGTTTTGCCCCTGTTTATAGCAAATGCAGGCGCCCAGCCACGCGAACATCTCGACAGAATTGCCGGGAAACCGAACCTCAATGGTATCTGGCAAGCGGTAAACACTGCCAACTGGAATCTTGAAGGCCATTCCGCCGAGGCGCTGGATAATTTCTGGCAGCTGGGCGCTATTGCCGCGATACCCGCAGGACAAAGTGTCGTTGTCGGTGGTGAAATTCCCTATTTACCAGAGGCACTGGTCAAGCGCGAGGAGAATCGCGCCGCCTGGCCAGCCGCTGACCCGGAAGCAAACTGCTACATGCCAGGCTTACCGCGCGCCACTTATATGCCCTACCCTTTCCAGATCGTGCAGGGAGAAGGCGACACCCTATTGTTCAGCTATACCTATGCCAATGCTAACCGCCCGGTCTATATGAATGAAGCTGACCATCAAATTGCCCCTGTGGATCTGTGGATGGGAAGATCCAATGGTTCCTGGGATGGTGACACACTGGTCATCGAAGTAAATTCCACCATCGATCAGACCTGGCTCGACCGGTCCGGCAACCATCACAGTTATGCCATGATAGTTACTGAACGCTATACCCCAATCAGCGATTCACTGATGCAATACCAGGCAACCATCGAGGACCCTCTCACTTTTTCTCGCCCCTGGACTATTGAGATGCCTTTGTACAAGAATATTGAAGAAGATGCCCGTCTGTTTGAGTTTAACTGCGTGGAATATGCAGAGAAGCTTTTGTATGGTGACCTGGAGACTGAAAACCCGCTGTCCACTGAATAAACCTGATACTGATTTTAAGGCAATTACCAAATTGCTAAATTAATAAAAATTAAGAGGTATATCTGATGCCCATAAAAATAAAAATCTCAGCATTCACCGTCATACTGTTATGTCTTGCAGCCAATGCACCAGCAAGTGCTCACCATTCCTTCGCCGCAGAATTCGACATTGATCAGCCCATACAAATTCGTGGCGAAGTCATTCGCATGGTGTTTACCAATCCGCATTCTTATATTTATTTGAATGTCACCACAGATAGTGGTGAATTGCAGGAATGGGCTATCGAGGGTGGCGCACCTAATGCGCTGATTCGTCGCGGCTGGGATCGTAACTCATTGCCGGCCGGCACCGAAGTGACAGTAGTGGGCTATCGTTCACGCGACGGGGAAAATCGCGCCAGTGGCGGTGCCATCACCTTACCTGATGGCGTTGAGTTAAACGCGAGTTCAACTGGCGTTGGCGCACCAAGCGAAAAATAAGTGCCAATATTTATAACTTTTTTTCCAATCCAAGGTATACAGATGGGACTATTTGCTTGCTGACATAACCTGCTTACGTCCAAATGCGGATAATACTTCATCCAGTAATGCCACTAACCTGCGCAAACCACCTGATCACGGCCATTAGCCTTTGCTTTATACATCGCGTTATCACTCGCGGTAATCAGTTTTTCAACTTCTGCGCCATGTTCCGGATAAGTGGCAACACCCACACTGACAGAAATATGAATATTCTGAGCATTAAAAATAACATTAAGGGACTTCGCCATTTTTCGAATACGTTCGGCAAATATAAGTGCCTGTTTATTGTCCAGCTCTGGCAGAACAAGCAGAAACTCTTCTCCGCCATAACGCCCAACAATATCGGTGTCTCTTGAAGACAATTCCATGATTTTAGCCAGCTCTTCCAGCACCTGATCACCGGCTTGATGGCCATAGGTATCATTTACCACTTTGAAATGATCGATATCAATCATCAAAACGGACAAGGGCCTGTCATAGCGTACAGCCCTTGCTAATTCTTTTCCCATTTCTATATCCAGTAATTGTCTATTACACAATCCTGTCAGGGGGTCATGCGTTGCCTGAATCTCCAACCTTCTTTCAATTTCCTTGCGCTTACCAATATCCTCGATAACCGCTATGAAGTATTTAGGCTCACCTGTGGCGGAACTGACAAGCGATACAGTTGAGTTAATCCATATTATGGTTCCGTTTTCATGGAAATAGCGTTTTTCCATGCTGTAAGTTGTCAGCTCATCTCTAAGTAATTTATTAACAAATTCCAAATCTTTTTTCAGATCATCTGGATGGGTAAGTTCCTGAAAGGTTTTTTTCATCAATATTTCTTTGCTATAGCCAAGCATGTCACATAACTTCTGATTCACCTCTACAAATAATCCCTGCGGAGAAACCCGGGCCATTCCTACCGCTGCTCGCTCAAATACGGATTGGAATTTTTTTTCACTTTCAAAAAGAGCCTCCTCTTTTTGCTTGCTCATTGAAATATCAATAAACTCAGCAAGTCGATATTTACCATCACTTGCTTTAAATATTCTAGGTGCAACAAGAACGTTCTTGATAATTTTGGATTTTGGTTCCAGCTTTAACTCATAGCGCTGTGTATCGTTATTCGTAAATATGCCTGCCATCTCTTCTCGTTCATCTTCTGCGATCAGCTCCATCACACTCATTCCATATAGTTCCTGGCGTGAGTATTCGATCATGTCGATGAAGTCCTGACTTGCGCCGACAACAACGCCCTGCTCGGTAATAACAAATGCACCAAGCAGAAAACCAAGGCATTCAACGACGCCTTGAGCGCCTTCATCTTCAAAGATTTTTTCTAAAAAATTATCTAACTTGTTTGACGCTGAACTCATAGCCACTACTTAATTGTTTGGTAAGATAAATCGGGGTCAGAACAACATTATTTGTTTTCCGCGCTCTGACCCTGATTCAATTTTCTTTACCACTATTTCATTTATTACTATGGCGCCAAAGGATTGCCCCGGGGCTCATAGGTCGCATCATACTTGTCAGGAATGCCACTATCTGAGCTGATATAGCGTTTCGAGATCAGCCACTTGCCATTCACCTTGACCAGTGCGGAATCCTCGCGACCCTGTTCATAGAGATTAGGCGCCTGTCCCACTCCAGGATTCAGCACCCCGGTCCACAGCACATGAGCAACAGCAGTGTCGCCATCTATTTCAATCACAGCATTGGTCAGCAGCATATGTCCGACACCGCGGTTTGCTCTTGCCTCTGCTTCTTCGCTACCTTCGGGATTGGTGTAAAGTGCTGCAATTTCATCGTGGCCAAGCGCAATCATGCCGTCCACATCAAGCAGTGCATCTTCCGTAAAATACTCTGCCATTTCATGCGCATTACCCTGGGACAGTTCATAATAGTAGCGCACCAGAAGATCCTCGATCTGAATACGATCCAGCAGAGTCTCCATGGTAGTTTCCTGGGCATTGATCGGTGATGCCAACAGCATCAAAGCCAAGACAGCTGTAGCAAGCCTCTTCGCCTGCACCAATCCCTTGTGAAAATATTTCTTCCAAATCATCTTAATTCCTCTTTTCTACTTGCCACATGCCACTTTCCACTTTTAACTTAAACTCAAGGTGACTTTTCGGGCGGACATTGTCCGCCATGTCGGATGACGGGCTGCGCCCTTATCCGACCTACGCCTTTTCACTTTTCACTTCTTTCTTCACGCCGGACATCGCTGCGCTCTTCCGTCCTACGTTTTTATCGGTATCAACTCGTACCTGTTTTCTTCAATCAGTAGCAAAACAATACAATAAGCCGGCACCACCCACCTGAATGAAATTCTGTTGTGTGCATCCTGGTGTCGCATGGGCAGAATTCCATGAGGAACCCGGGGTAGTGAAAGAATATCGATCTGCATGCCCGACTCTGGCGCTGCCTTCGTTATTACTTGTCCAGTTGTTACAGGTCTGATCCGCATCACCGGTCATTGCGGTACCATCCATTTGTGAACCGGTAAGGGCATCATGCTCGGAAAAATCCGGATTGCCATCAATGCGGGAAGCAAACTGATGTCCATTCTCATCACGGATATGCATCCAGTTGAAATTGGAATTATCGTAATGCAGGTTTTCCACGCTGGTGGCCATAACAACGCCTTTTGAATTCGCCCACGGTCCTGCACCGATACGGTCACGGGCATCTACACCATCAGGACCTTGAGTACTCAGATAGGCAGCCCAGCTCAGGTGCCCTGATCCTGCTGCTGTTGCCAATGCCTGGCAATGGGCATCAGCGCCCGCCAGGCCACCCAGATTACCGCCGTTGCCCATGGTAGTGCTGGTAATAAAGACGCTCATCTCAGGCCGCTCTTCTGCTTCGGCCTGTGCTGCAATTACCTGTCCTGAAAGGCTGAACGCTCCCGTTACAACTGTTGCTATTAATAAGTTTTTTTTGTAATTCATGAATATTCCCCCTGTGTATTTATAAACCCTGATGATAATCGCGCAAATTGAGGGTTCACACAAGACAGCACCCTCAACAGTGACATAATCCTATATGGTCAACAGTGCTGGAATTATGGACAATGGCCGCAATTGCCAATGCTGATCAACTGGACCTTTTTTGAGTAAGAACTCATCTACCACTGAACCCTGTCATGTGATTGTCCTCGGCGCTGGTGCCGCAGGCTTAATGTG
>CAWUSW010000083.1:0-8451 GCA_963925675.1 uncultured Pseudomonadales bacterium | reverse complement strand
ACTTAACACCCGTGAATCTGGGCTGGCATCGGTATATCCGCGATCACCACCGGACCGGTAGGGCGGTTCTTTTTTCAGGCGCATATCAACATAGGCTTCTTTTTCCAGCAGGGTTCTTGCGATATCCAAAGCGGTCAGCTTGTCTGTCGAAGGCAAATCACCACGTCGACTGCTGGGAATCAGGTGTAAATCTATCGCTGAATACAAGGGAGTACGCCCATACCAGTCCCAACGCTGAATATCGGCCCCGCGTTGAATCAGGATATTTGCAGTATCGTAATGCAGATTCTGTACCGCCATTAACAGCGGGGTCACACCATCGGGATCGGTCAAATTGATATCCGCGCCAGCATCAAGCAGCGCCTCAACACAGTCTTCACACCCTTCCCTGGTGGCATACAACAAGGGGGTAAACCCGCCCTGGGCTAATGGTTTGTTTCGGGGTTCGGACGTTACCCAACGCGGCCAATCGTGGTCCCTGCCACTGACATTAACGTCAGCACCATACTCGATCAGCAGTTTCACCATCTCAGGTTGTTGTTGTGAAGACGCCCACATCAAGGCCGTCTGACCGCCCCAATTTTCCCGTGCACTGACATCAGCATCACGCTCAAGCAACAGCTCTGCCGTTTCAATATTTCCTGTTCTGGCCACAGCCATCAACAAGGTCTGGCCTTCCCTGTTGGCTGATTCAATATCACCGCCAGCATCAATGAGGGCTTTCATGATTCTGAAATCACCGTGTTCTGCGGCGATCGTCATCGGGGTAGCAGCATAGTCATTTCTGATATCTGGCTCTGCGCCCTGTGCAAGTAAATACTCGACCAATTCAAGGTCTTTCTGATATACCGCCCAGTGAAGAGCACTGGTGCTGTCAACGGAAAGCTCATTAACATCAGCCCCTGTAGCAATCATTGCAAGTGCCGCAGGACGATTTCCGGCATTGACCAGATCCGGCAGAGTCTCTGCCAATAGCGCTTGTGCGGACAGGATCAACAGCCCGGCAAGCAGGCTCGCAAGGGTAGGGCGAAAACGGCGAAAAGTGCTGTCAGTCATCATCCTATACTTCCGAGAACAGACCCGTACTGTTACCCAGAGACTCCACACCGGGAATACCCGCTCTTTCGATAATAGTCAGAATAAGATTGGCATGGGGAGTATCTGCGGCATAACTCAGATGCTGCCCGCCTTTGATACGCCCGGAGCCACCGCCGAACAGTGCTGATGGCAGAGGATTGGCATTATGGGCATTTGAATCACTCATATTACTGCCAAACAACAGGATTGAATGATCAAGGATGGAGCCATCACCATCGGCTGTATTGCTCAAACGCTCGAGGAAGCGGCCAAATATTTTGGCGTGATAAGTCTGAATCACCGCACATCTATCCATCTTGTCGGGCACATAGCGATGATGAGAAAGGGGGTGGTAGGCATCAGAAATGCCTACCTGATTATAGGTCAGCATACTTATTTCCGCTGATAACATCATGGACGCGACACGAGTGAGTTCTGCCTCATAAGCCAGTGCGGTCAGATCAAACATCAGGTTAATGTGCTCTTCCCAGTTACCCGGGACGCCCAGCGGGGCATCAGGAATGTCGATGCCGGTAAAATCCTGTTCGCCCAGTTTCTGCACCTGACGCTCAACATCACGCACTGAATCCAGATATTCATCCATGCGCTGCCGATCAGCACTGCCAAGCTTGCCGTTCAGGGAAGATGCGCTTTCCGAGACCAGATCCAGCAGGCTGAATTTCTGATTCATGATGGATTCACGCTCTTGCGCCGTATCACCCTGGCCGAACATGCGGAAAAACAGTTTGCGCGGATTATGCTCCATGGGCAGGGGCTGTGTGCGGGTTCTGAAGGAAACCGTTGAACCGTAACCGCAACCCAGGTTTGCATCACACGCTCCGGCACTGGACGCTTTTACTTCAGTACAAAGCTCTATAGAAGGAAATGGGGTGTTTTGACCAATGGTTTGTGCCGCAATCTGATCTGCAGAGATTCCGTAATTAGGGTCATTTTCATCAACACTGAAAGGAGATGCACAGCTTAGCCAGGTTCCTGGTGATGTTGCATGCACCCCGGCCCCTTCTGCGGCCTTGTTGCGCAGATTACTGACAATGGTCATCTGGTCTTTATAGGCAGCAAGTGGCTTCAGAATAGGGGGCATTTCAAAATCGCTGCCCGTTGTAGAAGGTGTCCACTTATCCATGATGGCACCGTGGGGGAAATAGAAAAATCCCAGTTTCGGGCTGGGGGCAGCGGCGGTTTGCGCCAGTGCCGTACCCGCCGGGATCATTGCATCCAGTAATGGCAGTGCAATGGCTGTTCCCGCTCCTCTTAATAGCGTCCTGCGTGACAGGTGTTTCCTGGAAATAAACATGTGCCCTCCCCTCGACCCGCTATCGGATCACCTTTTATAAATACCCTGTTTCACTTTTATGTAAACTGGTTAATAACTATACACTATCCTGAATCATTACTGCTGTGCAGCTAAATTTCCTGCCAAAATCTCTTCTTGCGGATTATGTTTCATCCGGAACTGATCACTGTTAACGATATTAATTATAAGCGCTGATAAGCGGAAATTCTCGTCTGCCGCTTCCCGAACAATGCGTCTGACTGTCGGCATATCCTGATATTCAATACGACGTCCCAGACCAAAGGTCATGAGCTTTTCAGTAAATGTCTGCACAAACTGATCGGGACGACTCAAAATAGCTTCACGCAAGGCAACGGGGCCATCAACAGGCGTACCATCTGCCAGCACACCGGATGAATCTATTGGCACCCGGGCATGACGGTCATTATCACGCCAGCGACCCACTGCATCAAAGTTTTCCAGGGCAAATCCCAGGGGATCAATAACTCCATGACAGCCATTGCATGATGGATTATCGCGGTGAGTTTCCAGGCGTTCCCTTACTGTAGTGAATTCCTGACCGACTTCAATTTCCACGAAACCTTCAACATCAGGCGGTGGTGCTGCAGGGGGTGTACCCAGAATATTTTCCAGTAACCAGGCGCCGCGCAAAACCGGCGAGGTGCGGTTCGGATAGGAAGAGACCATCAACACTCCCCCTTTACCCAGGATGCCCCAACGCCTTTCGTCTGCCAGGCTTACCCGGCGAAACTCAGCACCACGGATATCATTCAAGCCATAATGCAAAGCCAGGTTCTCATTCAGGTAGGTATGATCGGCCGTGAGCAAATCCAGAACACTGCGGTCTTCATTGAAGATACTTTCAAGAAACAACAGCGTTTCCTGGGTCATATCTGCCCTGATATTACCGTCAACATCCCGGAACAATTGTCCATCAGGGGCAAGATTGGCGAGTTCAGCCAGTCCCAGCCATTGATAGCCAAAATTATTGGCGATATTTTTTGCCCGCGGATCCTTCAGCATTCGTTTTACTTGCTGTTCCAGAATGGCCGGATCTTTCAGACCGTCGTCAATCGCAATCTCCAGTAAAACTTCATCAGGGATGGAACTCCATAAAAAGAAAGACAGTCGCGAGGCAAGCTCAAGAGAGCTAAGCTCAAATGGCATACCTGGCGGCAAGGATTCAGGCACAGGTTCCAGGCGATAAAGAAATTTGGGATGAACCAGAATTCCTGAGAGCGCAAATGAGATACCTTTTTCAAAGCCATCATTGGCATACCCCAACTCATACATTCTCATCAGCAGTTCAGTGTCTTCATCTGCAAGAAAACCCCTGAAGGCTTCACTGGCGAGGTTGGCAATAATACGCCTTGCACAGCTGACTTCTTCAGCATCATTGTCAGGATGGCAGGAAAATATCTTATCCCGGCTCGGAGTTGCACTTAAGCCAGTCGCATTAACGGGTCCATAAACCTCGAATTGCCTGACATCAGGAATTGCATTTTGTCCTTTGCGGGGCGTCATTAACTGTAATGATTCATCCGATTCGGCAAAAGAGCGCTGCAGAAAAAAAACTGCGATCTGATGAGGGCCGGCAGTTGCGGTAAAAGGAATATTCTTTATTCTGTCATTTAACTCAGCCACCGCTGGTGCGCGAAGCTTGTCCAGTCGCTCAGCATCTTGCGGGCCGCCAATTTGAGTTTCATGAAATTTCTTGCCATCAATAGTAGCGACCAAAGTCTGCTGGTGTTCCATATCACCGACAAACTGACCGGTCGCCATACTGCCAATATTTAGTAGATATTCACCATCGCTGGGGAAATAATGTTCCGCCACCGCACCACCACGACTCCCCAATGGCAATCCATCAACATGAAATGATTGTCCCACTGTTGAAAAGTTATAAGGGGTGCCTGAGGCTCTGGCTGACGGAGTGCCAATCGCCTGTTCACTCACAACACGTGCAGCACCCAGATACTGGTCTATAAAAGAAGGACTCACCTGCAAGGCCGTGGCAATGTTGTCAAAACCATCCTCTGCTCCATCTACTGGCAGCAGTGCATCGGGATCAATATCCAGGGTGAGCAGGTCGCGGATAGCATTGGCATATTCAGTTCGGTTCAGGCGATGCAGGAGTTTTTCGCCCGGCTCTTCAAAGGCTTTAGGCTGATCCAGATTCCCTTCCAGCCAGGCCACAAAGCCATCTACCTGCTGATTGCCAGGACGTTCCTGGCCCGGAGGAGGCATCATCCTGCCACGCAGTTTGCGTACCACTTTCTCCCAAACTTCAGCATCAGCACTTATCGCATCATGATCCATCAAGTCGAAAGCCAGACCGCCACTGTAATCTTCCAGATTATGGCAATCCATGCAGTACTCATTAAGCATGGTCCATTGCGTATCTGCCTGGGCATTCAGTGTGATCTGTGATGGCACTTCAGCGACAGCATTAATAATAGAGGAATCTGTAGTTTCGCCCAGATCATTGCCGGGAGCAGTGTTTTCACTGCAAGCGTTGATCCCCATGACAAGACACAGAACGACACAAGCTTTTCCAGGTATCGATTTTTTGTTTCTCATCATCTTTATAAAGTCTGCCATGGTGTTTGTTACTGGATTTTTATCCTGTCGTTTTCTGAATATTGATCAGGGTATATTAAGAAGCCGAAAATTCTGGGCATCCCTGTAGCGTCCCTTGAAACTTTGAAATGCCAGGGTCATGAACAATGTAGGGTCACCCATAGCAGCATCAAATTCGGCAGTGTATTTCTCCGCCAGTATATCCTCAACGCCATGACTCTGAATAATCGAGGCATGCAGGCGATCAAAAATAGTGAGATACATCTGGTTCTGTGCCTTGAGTTCTTGCAGGTTCATGATATCCCCAAAGGCGGGAATAATTCTGGTATTCACATCAGGCACGCTCAGCAGTGAGACAAAGCTGTCCAGCAAGCCGCCAATATATCCCCCTGTTGACCAGTCAATTTCAGGCCAGCGACCATTGGAAACCAGCCCGCCGGTAACCAGAACATTTTCTTCTTCCAGATATACCCAGATATCGCCATCAGTATGGGCATTCCAGATGAAGCCATAATAGAGAGTGAGGTCACCAAACTGTAAAACACCGTCATCAAAGAAGGTCGTTGTTGGCAGGCCAGCTTTGGCGATTGGGGGAAATTTTTTACCTGACCAGCGTTGCCAGACTTCAGTACTCAGCCAGAGCATGGTGTTTTCATGGGCGATGATCTCAACACCTTCAGTCCCCAGTGGCACATTTGCGCCGGTTTGTTCAGGATGCCATTGCGTGTTGATTAACGCTCTTATCGGTATGCCGGGGAAATTTTCCTCAAGGCTTTGTCGCAAACTGTCATACCAGTGCGCATGTCCGCCATCTACCAGAATAAGTCCCTCGCTACTGTTGACCACTACTACATTCGAGTCAGGTCCCTTAACGAAAAGTACCTTGTCTGAAAGGCGCCGGGTTTCCAGCGCAATGACCTGTGCCTGCAACGTGCCGGCGTAGAATAGTGAAATGGCCAATGCGAACAAAAGGCCGGGCAATTGCAAAAAGGTCAAAAGATTCAGACCTTTTCTGCGAGTATACAAATAGTCGGATTTTTTCATATTGTTTGTTTAATTTGCGCCTAGACTAATCTGTGCTGGCTGGTATTTAATAGCCCTCGACACTTTACAAAAAACTTTTCCCTATTGGTATGAGTATAAGGCTGCCACCTACGTTTTTATAGCTATAAAAAAAGGAAAGATGATGCAACGCTACAGTAAGCTACTATTTTTAATAAGTATTTTCCCGGTTTTTTGTTTTACTGCAGCTTCACAGGCACATCATTCACTGGTCGGCGAATTTGACACCTCTGTCAGCTTTGAGTTGCGCGGTGAAATTACTGAAGTGGAATGGACCAATCCCCATATCTGGCTTTATCTGGATGTTGAGGGTGAAAACGGCGAGGTCGCTACCTGGCAGTGTGAAATGGGCTCACCGAACCAGCTGTTTCGCCTGGGCTGGAGAAAAGAAAACTTACCTTCAGGGACCATAATCCGCGCCCGCGCCAACCCGGCCAGAGACAGCTCGAACACCTGCAGTACACGAAGTATCACTCTTGATGACGGCACCCCGGTTTTTAGCCGGACTGGCAATCAATAATCAATTCCGGATACAAAAATAATGATTACACTTAAGCTTACGCTCTCAACCTTATTATCTGCTTTCCTCGCTGCCGGAATATGTCAGCAAGGCTTTGCCCAGCAGGATGGTGATATTCCTCGCACTGCCAGCGGTAAACCTGATTTCAATGGCGTATGGGAATTTGCCTATGTTCCGGACATGGCTGCTACCAATGGGCGAAATCAGTTTGGCCCTGGAGAGCTCCCTTTTACCGAGGCAGGCCAGCGTAATTTTGATACTTACAATCCAACTACCGGTGATTACACCGGCGCCTGCTTACCCTTTGGCCATGTTCGTTCAATGAACTCCCCTAACCCGGTGAAGTTTTTTCAGACAGAGTCAGATTTTGCCTATCTGTTTGAAGTCAACAACTGGCACAAGTCATTCCCGATAAATGGCAATCCCGATCCTTTTGCCCTGCCCGCCACCTGGTACGGCAACGCCAACGCCACCTGGGATGGTGACACGCTGGTCGTAACATCGGGTAACTACAATGGCAAAACCCGACTGGATACCGTAGGGCATCCTCACAGTCACAAAATTACGGTAACAGAGCGATTTACACTGCGTGATGCCTTGTCACTTGATTATGAAATTACCATTGATGATCCGATTTACTATAGCGAACCCTGGAGTAACCGACGCATCTTCACAAAAATGACTGACGGTTTCGGACTGCTTGAATATTCCTGCAACGAAAACAATAAAGGCTTGTGGGAAGGAAGAATTCTGGTGCCGAATTACGATAACTGGCATACCTACGATATCGAAGAGTAATAATCATTTTGAATTCCCGGACCCGCCATTGTGACGGGCCCGGGATTTTTTTTGTCCTGTATTTCTAATCCTTGTTATTTATCTGAGCATGCCAAAGTTTGTTGAGAACAAAATCAGCAGGTATTATTGGCGGCCAATGAAAAGCCGATCAAGCCTCTGAGAACAATAAACGGATTCCAAAACATGAAACCTGATTTAACTGACCAGTACATACTGATAACCGGTGCCGGCCGAGGACTGGGCCGCCATGCCGCTCTGCACCTGGCATCCTGTGGCGCCATTATTGGCGTCGCAGATATTGATTCCAGTAATGCTGAAAAGGTTGCTGGCGAAATTATCAGCAATGGTGGCAAAGCCAAAACCTATGCCGGTGACATGTCAGCCCGCGCTACGTTTATGGCTGTTGCCGATGATTTTGCGAAACTCGAAGGGCGCATTGATGCTGTCATTAATAACGCCATGTTACTGCGCTACAGTCCAATTGAGGAAGTGGATGAAGACACCCTGGATACGATGTTGAACATTGGCGTAAAAGCACTGTTCTGGTCTGCTCAGGCTGTTCTGAAACATTACGACAAGCAGAGAGGTGCCACCATTATCAACCTGGCTTCACCGGTAGCGACCAGGGGATTTCCAAACACCTCCGTTTACAGCACAGTGAAAGGCGCGGTGACAGTATTCACCAAAACCATGGCTGCAGAATTTGGCCCACAGGGTATTCGGGTAAACGCTGTTTCTCCAGGCTCGGTACCAACCCCAGGGGCACTGGGTTTAAACAGTGAAGAAGAATACAAAAAACGCGCAGCCTGGATTCCCCTGCGTCGTAATGGCAGGGAAGAAGACAACTCTCACGCCATTGCTTTCCTGCTCAGCAAAGAGGCCAGCTTTATTAACGGTGAAATTATTAATGTGGATGGTGGTGTTGCGGCTTGTAATTGATGCTTTTAAGGGAATCATGGAACGAAAGATCCCCGTGTTTTTCTTATATCCCACGTCATTCAGCTAACCTTTGTAGGAGCGGTTTCAACCGCGAAGAACACAGCACCTTTGTTCGGGACTGAAGTCCCTCCTACGTTGATTCGCCTGGAGAGCTCACCTT
>CAWUSW010000082.1:0-35366 GCA_963925675.1 uncultured Pseudomonadales bacterium | reverse complement strand
CGTGAAAGGATTAAGATCAACACCTTGGCGATGCGCCGGAAAATGCATTACGATAAGCAGACTAAGTTACTAACCCAGATGGGCTAATGTGTCTCTTAAATCAGAGCTAACTTTGTCCAAGAGGGTTTGACGACGTACAGTTAACAACTATTGGCGAGTATTATTACGCCTAGTTTACACCCTGCAAGCTGAAAAATTCCTGTTTTAATTCAGTTAAACCGGTAGACAATGTCGGCACCTTGTTGCAGAACTTGAGCTGGACCCGATGAATCAATAATTTTAAAGAAATAACAATGGCTTATCCTTGCCGATCAAGTTATTCCTGTTAACAAATGCATGGAGTGACCGGCTCTTCAGAATAGAAATTACTGCAAGAGTAAATATGTAAATTGTGAAGAAGATCACAGTCTCGACCGGGCAAAAAGAAAGGAAAAGTGAATAAAACGGTGATTTAAAGCATTAATCGGTAGAAAAGTTTATACCCTTATAACTCAATCCGGCACATAAGCCTGCTGAATACTGCGATGGGCATGATCCAGGAACGAGGTAGGGTCGCCAAAATCCTCAACATATGGATCAAGCAGCCCCATGTTGACGATATCTTTCGGCCCCATCCCCAGATTCAGTTGCTCTGTCAGGTCAAGGTGCAGGTTGGTGTACATGGCACGCATACGCAGGATATCGGTACCACTTATGATTGGCCCATGGGCAGGAATAACCACAGTATCTGAGCTAACCACTGAACTGAGCGTTTCATAAGCCCGCAACAAGCCTCCCATCCAGGAACCATGCCGAATATCCAGTATCGGCCACTGACCAGATGTAACCGGGCCACCCGCAACAAGCGTATCCAGCATGGGAAAATAAAGAAAAATATCACTGTCCGAATGGGCCCCAGGTAAATACCCATAGATAATTTCCTGACCCGCAAATTTCATCGTGCCAGTATTGCGAAGTGTTTTGGCAGGAAGACCCGCATTAGCCATTGGCCCATAACGGCCTTCATATAGTGAAGACATTACTGAATTCTTCAGGAACATCGCTGTTTTTTCATGGGCTATTATCTCGGCCCCTTCTGCCCCCAGCCGCTCATTGGAACCGGTCTGTTCCGGATGCCAATGGGTATTTATCAGGGTATGAATTCGATCCTGACCAATTGTGTTGTACACAGCATCCAGCAAAATATCCGAGTGTTGTGACAGCCCACCATCGATCATCAGGGCACCGTTTTCATTCATGCCAGGAAGCGCAAACACATTACAGCCTGCTCCCTGCAACACCCAGGCATAGCCTAGCTCAACCAGGGTAATTTCTGTTTCTGCTGCTTGAGCAATGCCCAGTGGCGGGAAAACGCTACCCAGAGTAGCAGCGCCCAGAGCACGAGTGCCGGTATTAAGAAAATTCCTGCGCGAATAATTTGCTTTCATTATATTTTACTACTGATGATCAAAGGAGCCGGGTACCAGGGCATGACGCTCGGCTTCCGCATCCAGGGGAAAAATATTCCAGGGGTAAAAGAACGGTGGTCCAACATTAGGCCAGAATGGTGTTATGTCCAGTTCTTCACTGGCACCAAGGCTGCGCAACAATGCAGCCATTTTAGTATTCGGTGGCTGACGTGTACCTGTGAATGTAATTGCCCCACGCGACTCCGCATAATCCAGTGCAGTCAGCCCATCAATGTCTTTGCCATCTATATCTGCTCCGGCTTCTACCAGCGCTTTCGCCACCTGGTCATTTCTGGCCCGGACGGCATAGTGCAAAGGAGTTCCGCCACGAGCCCTCTGCAGATGATGCGGGACTGCCCTGACATTCAGGTCCACCCCGGCATCTACCAACACTGCCAGCCCTTCCACCAGCGTCTGCTGATTACCACGTGCACCAGCCAGAACAGAAACCGGTGTTTGCAGGTCGGCCTGGGGCAAATCCGCCTGGGCACCGAATTGCATCAGCAGTTTTATTAACTCTACATCACCATTGCTGGCGGCCCTTATCAAGGGCGTGGTGCCTCTGGAAAGCGGGCCACCGCGTGCACCAGCAGGTCGAAAAAACAACTGCATATTCGGGTTGGCACCGCCATCCAGTAACATTCTGGAGATGCTCAGGCCATCGCTTTGATTGAGAATGCCATCTACCTTCAGACCGGATTGATTGCGGCTACCTGCAACAGCCAGCAGGGGAGACTGGCCGAACTTGTCCCACTGCTCAACATCGGCACCGGCCTCGATAAGGGTTTTTGCTATATCCCAATTGGTGTTAATGATGGCCAGAAGAAGTGGAGAAACTCCATCTGGATCTGGCAAATCCAGATCTACGCCATAATCAAGAAGCACTTCAACACAGGACTTACAGTTTTCACGAATTGAATACATCAGCGGTGACAGTCCACCGCTGTCCAGACGTTTTGCACGACCTTCGGCGGTGACATGGCTATTGTAATCGCGGACGACTGAAATGGCGTTGATATCGGCCCCTTGACGAATAAGGAAATCCATCATTGCCGGGTGACGCCTCGCCGAAGCCCACATCAGTGCCGTCTGCTGACCCCATCCTTCCCGGGCAGCAATGCTCGCCCCTTTTCTGACCAGCATTCTCGCGGCATCCACATCACCGGTTCGAGCAACCAGCATCAACGCAGTTTGGCCTTCCGGGTTAGCTGAGTCAGGATCAGCACCTGCATCAAGTAACATCTCAATCAATTCAACATGGGCTACTTCTGCTGCCAGTTGCATGGCATTGGCCCCGAAGTTGTTTACTGCATTGACATCAGCACCAGCACGTATCAATTGGCGCACCTTTTCTATGTCCTGATCATACACCGCCCACTGCAGGGCAGTGCTGCCATCAGGACCGCGCTCATCGACATCCAGATTGCGCACAATTTCTCCCAGAGGCGAGGGTACTTTCAAGGCTTCAAAATTCTGGGCACTCACCAGGGTCGCGCCAGCCAGCGCAAGAATGACGAGGGCCGCCTCACCGCTAATTCGAAATAAATTCATATCAAACTTCCGCAAAGGGACCGGTGCTGTCAGCAAACTCTTCTAATTGAACTCCGGCACGATCCAGCATGGTATGAAGTAAGCTGGCATGAGGAGTATCCTGCGGATAATGCAGGTGCTGCCCACCCTTGATGCCCCCGCCATGGCCAATTAGTGCCGATGGCAGGTGATCGGCCCCGTGCACATCGCTGTTGCCCATATTACTACCAAACAAAATGATGGAGTTGTCGAGGATATTGCCTTCAACGTCTTCCATCTCTTTCAGGCGCTGGGCAAACCTGACCGCACGCTCGGTTTGATGACGCTGTATGCGAACCAGCTGGTCCCATTTGACCGGGTCTTCCTGATGATGTGAAAGCGGATGGAAGGACTCTGATATACCCAGGTTGTCAAATACGCGCATACTGGCTTCCTTGATCATGCGCATGGAAGCAATGCGGGTCTGGTCATTCTGGAAGGCCAAAGCGATCATTTCAAACTGAATATCCAATAATTCAGTGAAGTCATCAGGCGGTCCAAGGGGTGCATCCGGCAAGCCAGTGAGTTCAAGGGCGCCCTCTTCCAGTTTCTGAATACGGCTTTCCACTTCACGCACAGATTCCAGGTAATCAGACACGCGTATTTGATCAGCCGCGCTCAATTTGCGATTCAGGCTGGCAGTGGATTCACGCACATAATCCAACAGGCTGCGGGATTGATCGAGAATCTGGATACGTTCATCGTATGTGTCACCCTGACCGAACATGGTGTAGAAGACTTTACGGGGATTGCTTTCCAGCGGCAGAGTCTGCTGAGGCGTTCGATAGTTAATTGCTCCTCCTGGCTCACCACATAATTCCAGTGAAGGTAGCGGCGTCGTCTGACCAATAATTCTGGCTGCAATCTGGTCGGCAGTCATACCTTTAATGCCTGCTGCACCTCTGTCCCTGTCTCCGGGAGCCACACATGACAACCAGGTTTGCTCAGTGATGGAGTGAGGCGCTGGCCCATTTTCGGCGGCCTTGTTGCGCAGCCCGCTAACCACAGTGGCATAATCGTGGAGCGGCTCCAGTGGTTTGAGGATGTTTGAATAATCAAAATCAGTGCCAGTGAGTTTCGGCGCCCACTCATGCTCAACTGCACCATGGGGGAAATAGATAAAGCCAAGGCGTGGATAGCCGGCAACAGGTTGTGCCAGGGCAGGCGTCATGGCATCCAGCATTGGCAGGGCAATAGACGCTCCAGTCCCTCTCAGGAATGTTCTACGTGAAAGATGTTTTTTGCTGATAAACATGGTCGTTTCCTGTTTCTTTCTAATTTAGTAATTACTTATTTAATTAGAGTGATGCCTGTTGTGGTTTTTCTGCTTCACTTGCACTGAGCATACTCTCGCGCATGCGAAAAGCATCGCTGCTGACAATATTAAATACGATGGACTCAAAGCGATAATCGTCCTGCTCCGATGCACGCACAATTTTTCTTACTGCAGGCATATCCTGATATTCCACCAGTCTGCCCAGGGCATAGGTCATCAGGTGTTCAGTGAGGGATTGTACAAACTCGTCAGAGCGAGTCACCAGCGCAGTCACTAAATCTCCAGGGCTGGCGATCCTGGTGCCATCGGGAAGAACGCCGGATGCGTCAATCAAAGAAAGCGTGTCCAGATCATATTCCTGGAACTGTCCAACCGTATTAAAATTTTCCAGCGCAAAACCAAGCGGGTCAAGCACCCCATGACAGGAATAACAACTGGGGTTCTCACGATGCTGTTCCAGTCGGGCACGCAATGTCTGCGGTGCCTGTCCCGGCTTCTGCGCTAAATCCGTTTCCACATTGGGCGGCGGTGGTGGTGGCGGTGAAGCCAGAATTCGTTCAAGAATCCAGGCCCCTCTTAAAACAGGCGATGTCCTGTTGGGATTCGCTGTCAACATCAGGATAGCCCCTTTGCCGAGCAGACCTTTACGATACTCATCTTCCAGACTCACTTTTCGAAAGGCACTGCCTTTGACGTTTTCTATGCCGTAATGGGCGGCCAGTCGTTCGTTAAGAAAAGTGTATTCTGAATCCAGCAGCCTTACTACAGACTGGTCGCTGCGCAGAATACTATCAATGAACAAGCTCAATTCCTGCCTGAACATGGGCCTGGGATCAAGGAATCGACTGGCATAGCGGAATAAGCCCCCGTTAGGCGCAATTTCATCGAGCTTGGCAAGGTTCAGCCACTGAAAGGCAAAATCTTCTACTAATGTTTTTGCTCTGTCATCAGCAATCATTCGGGAAATCTGTGTTTTAAGTATATCGGGGTCACTTAGTTTATTTTCATTTGCCAATGTTAATAATTCTTCATCGGGCAAACTGCTCCACAGGAAAAAAGACAGGCGTGAAGCCAGTTCAAGGTCTGACAATAAAATACTTTCGCCTTCCTGGGCTCCGCCTTCGGCACGGTAAATGAAATGGGGACTGACCAGAATGGCACTGACGGCTTCCTTGATGCTGGCTTCAAAATCCTGGGAAAGGCGACTGCTCTCAAAAAAACCTACCAGGCTATCTACATCCTCCTGTTCCAGCGGACGACGAAACGCACGCTGCGCCAGATTGGTGATGATTTCATTGGCACAGGCTTTTTCTTCGGCACTTTCCCTTGGGTAGCAAACAAAAATCCGTTTGCGTGGTGCAGACTCGCTCATGCCAGTCACTTTCAGCGGCCCACGAACTTGCAGTGCATGTACTTTATGTATCCTGCTCTGCCCGCCCTCTAATGCTAATGCCGGGCTCCTGTCATCACTTTCCGCAAAGCTGCGCTGCAAAAAAGTTACTGTGATAATGTGCTGTCCTGCGGTGGCATTAAAGCGGATACCTTTCAGCCTCAGGTTGATTCTTGATACCGCATCGGCCTGTTCCTGGTCGATGGCTTCGTGATCATCATCACCGCCCAGTTCAGTGCGGAAAATTTCTTGTCCATCCAGCAAGGCTATAACCGTATTTTTGAACTCCATGTTCGGCACTTCCCTGCCAAGCGCCAGGTCACCAATATTCAGTTCATACTCACCGTCAGCCATAAAGTTATAACGAATACTCATGCCACCACGGGTACCAAAAGGCATGCCTGCCATGTGACTCTGCTGGGCGCCGGTACCGGGGGTGCCCCTGGCCGGCAGGGAGATGATCATATCTGCCTCGCTGCCAAAGGTTTCCATGATGGGGATTGGCCTGCGGTCGCCGATGGCATTATGAGCAATGGTTCTGGCCGCATTTAGATACTGATCAATAAAGGTGGGAGAAACCTGAAGGGCAGCCGCATTATTATCAAAGCCCCCTTTCAGGTCGTCCTCCGGTAACAAAGCGCCCGCATCAACTTCCAGGGCCAATAAATCCCTGATTGCGTTTTCATACTCCCGACGGTTAAGACGACGTAAGGGAATGTTTCCTGCAGGCGGATTTCCGGCCTCTTCATCAATGGTGTCTACCAACCAGGCTACCAGTGCCTTGAGCTCACTTTCCTCAGGACGATCGGCACCCGGGGGTGGCATATGACCGCCTTTCAAGCGGCGGATAGCTTCTTCGAAGATTTCTGCTTCATGGGAAATTTCCCCTGCGGACATCAGGTTAAATGCCACGCTTCCAGCCCAGTCCTCGTCGTTATGACACTGATAGCAGTAATCTTCCACTACCTGCCATTGACTCGATTCATTTGCTGCCCAGGCGCTCATCGGTAAGGCTATTGCTAAACAAGCCACCGACGTGGAAATTGTAGGAAATACAAATTTTCGAAAACGTTTATACATATTCTGTGTGCCGCATTAATTGATGCTTTCTACTTCAAGCTGCAGGAAGTCTTGATTTTATAGGTGATTCACCAAAATTTCCGGTGAAATCGCCTGAATAGTTGAAATTCTGCGCGAGAACCTTGCTATTGTCCACTATAACCCATCGAGAAGAAGAGGATTTCAGGAAGTCTATTGTAGGTAAATTATTATTTTTTTAGTTGCCATGGAGCAAATCACCAAGCCCTTTCTTGTTGCCAAAAAAAACCACCGATGCCTTACAGGAAACGGTGGTTTTTAGTAATCATCAGAACGCTTTCATACTCTTAATGCATACCCCTATGCTCTGATAATTTCATACGACTATTCTTCTTCTGTATGAAGGTCTTCCGGCACATCGACATCCTCTGGCGGCGCCAGGGGCGTCGCATTTAAAGCTTCGATGGCCTGCGCGACAATGAACCAGCGAATCGCCTCACTGTCTTCAGCAGATAATTGATCAGCAAAAGAAACCATGCCTTTGTCAGCTCTGATACCGTCGATGACTACCTGATTGAAAGCTTCCTCGCTATGCAGCATGGGAGAAACCATCAGGTTAGGAAAATTAGCGCCACGTTGCTGGCCTCCGATGCCATGACAGACTGAGCAGTACTGCCCATAACTTTCACCGCCTGCGGCAATGATTTCCGGACTGGCCACCAGCTCTGGTGGATTAAGCTCACGCGGGGCGTATGTCAATGGCTCAGGCAATTGTGCATTCCCTCCCTGGGTAAATACCAGCAACCTGGAATAGTTCGGTGCGAAATAATTACCGGCCTGATTGATTCCCACACTGGCCGCAATATATTGTTTACCATCCAGCTCATAGGTAATTGGCGCAGCCACCATGCCGGTCTGGGTATCAAATGCCCAGAGCTTGTCACCAAACTGGGTATCATAGGCACGAAACTCATTGGTATTGTTACCACCGCCTGAGAACACCAAACCACCACCAGTACTTAGCACACCGCCAGTTGGACCTGAATTTTCTTCACCACGCCAGATTTCTTCTCCTGACACCGGGTCCCAGGCAGAGACATAGCCAACAAATTCGCGAGGCGCATCGGGGTTATCACGGTAATAGGTGAAATTGGCACCCATGTTAATGGCCAGGTTGTTACCGTTCGGGTTAGGGACAAAATTTGCATCACTTTGCATGGCAAAATAAGCACGTTGTGTGGCTATATAGATATACCCTGTATCAGGATTCCACGCATTCGCATGCCAGCCGTGGCCGCCTTGTACACCGGGTGCCAGATTATAAATATTTTCAAAATCATAACGCGCTTCCGGTACCTCTATAGGACGTCCGGAGGCCAGATCAATACCTGTCGCCCAGTTCACTTCAGTAAAAGGATAACCTCGCAACAGTTCACCAGTGCCAGCATCAATCATATAAAAGAAACCATTCTTGTTGGGCTGTGCAACCACGTGACGCTCAATGCCATCCACTTCAAGATCCAGCAGCATCATTGGGCTCATGGCATCATAATCCCATGTGTCTCCTGGTGTGGTCTGATAGTGCCAGGCGTACTCGCCACTATCAGCGTCTACGGCAAGAATGGAAGCAACGAAAAGATTGTCGCCGCCTTCAGGATCTCTTGCACGCTGATCCCAGGGTGTGCCGTTACCCGTACCAAAAATCACCAAATCATTAAGCTCATCATAAACAATGGCATCCCACACCGTGCCACCGCCACCCAGTTCCCACCATTGACCACTCCAGGTAGCTGCTGCCAGTTCCATTTGGGGGGTTTCAAAACCCAGTTCCGGATTGCCAGGTACGGTATAAACACGCCAGAGGTCTTCACCGGTTTTTGCATCATAGGCACCGAGATAACCTCTCGCGGTTTTTTCACTACCCGAATTCCCGATAAGTACCTGACCTTTAATAATTCGAGGCGCACTGGTAATTGTGTATTGTGCGTCAGGATCAACAGTGAGTTTGCGCCATTCTTCTTCACCGCTGTCAGCATTGATGGCGACGATATATCCATCCAGAGTGCCCAGATAAATATTGCCTTCAAAAGCTGCAATACCGCGATTAACAATGCCACAACACACTTTGCTGACAATTTCACGGTTGGTTTGAGGATCATAGTGCCAGAGCAACTCACCGGTTCTGGCATCGAAAGCATTAACCATGCTCCAGGCTGTAGAAACATAAATTACGCCATCTATATATAGTGGCGTGCCCTGCTGGGAGAGGTTGATATCATAATCTGCATACCATGCCAGACCGAGCTCATTGACATTATCCCTGTCGATTTCATCAAGAGGGCTGTAATGACGCTCATCATAAGTACCGCCAACCATCATCCACTGACCTGGCTCATTAACGGCATTAAGCAATCGATCCTGTGAGACGTTTGCTGCCATAGCTGATGAAGCTGCAGTCGAGTCGCTGGAAGTTCCACCCTGTGCGCCAGACTCAGTGGTCTCATTGTCAGCAGGAGAACAACTGGCGATTGCTGCCAGCATTAGTAGAAATGGTAGTAAGCGCTTGTAGGTCATGTTAGCCCCTTGAGTTTTATCTATTACTTTTTATGGATTAAAGCTTATATAAAAATATTCCAGCGTCTTAATCTAAATGAATAAAAATTTACTGGATTTTGACTTTAAAAAAAGAGAGGCTAAGCCACTCTTTTATACTTCAACCTTTTCATACTTCTACGATATATTGTTTCTTTAATGTATCAGTTTACTGTGCTTCAGCAATATCTTTCATATTTACCAGCATACCTTCAAACATACCGCGGCGTCTGGCCATATCAGCATCCTTGGCTTGCTGATTTTCCAGATTGGAAACATCGTAAACCAAGGTATAGATCATCCTGGAGGTGCTGGCACTCACTGGCCTTGCTTCCATAAAGCCGTGGTACAGATTATAAAACTGTCCTTCCTGAACTGGCTGGGTATAGCCATATGACAACGCTGTTTGTGCGACCAGAATCTCAACAATACGGCCCCCCAGCAATACGCGAACAGTGCCCATATCACCATTCCCTGAAGTGATTGCGCAATCAAGGCCACCCCACTCAGCAATATCGCAGTAGTCTCCTACTGCTGCCCATACATCTTCTGCTGACTTGTTAATATCAATTTCCATTTCGATATTTACATACTCGGGCTCGGCAGCAAAACTCATCATGGAAGCAGCCAGTATTAAAACGGCCGTCGTTAATCGAAAAGTTGACTTCATTTGGTATTCCTTAAAACAGTAATTGGCATATTAAGTTTGCAAGACAGCAAGGATAAACAGGCAAGCGAATAAGGTCCAGTGAATCATTGTCTCCTGGCTGGTTTAAGAGGGTGTGTTTTTGCCATTTCTTGCAAGATTATTTATTGTTCCAGACTCTTGTGCAGTGACACACCCTCAGCCTATATGTTTTATTAGTAAAAGCACCAGTTTTATCCAGCCTTAATCAGTGATGTCTGACCCTCACCAATAGAATGCCTTGAAATAGTGATGGCGTATTCGACAAAGGGTTTTTATACTCCAGCGGCAACAACAAAAATAACCAACATTTAATAAGGGAATAAAATATGTCTAAATTTGCAGGTGGATGCGAACACATCCACACTCAATCAGATAATGATCCAATTGATAACCACACCTGTCACTGCTCTGTTTGCAAAGGCGTAACTGGACAAGACACCACACATGTTGTGTTTTTTAATCATGACGACCTGTCTGTGGACAATGAAAGCGGTCTTAACAGGATGCCATTTAATGCGAGCAATCCTGATGGTCCCCTGGAACTTTGCGTTTGTGGAGAATGTGGAACACCAATTATGCTGGACGACAAAGAAAGCCGTATACGTGTGATTGTCCCTAATCTGATGGGCTATTCTGCAGACTTCCCGCAAGCAAGCTACCATGCATTTTACGATCCCGCCTCTGGCGATCCAGCCCCTAGCGATGGTCGTCCAGTGTGTGAAGGACTACGTTCAGATTTTGTCTGGCCAGAAGGCAAATAAGCCTTAGCTGGTCCCTTCTCAGGTTCCCTCCTGTTCACGGAGGGAACCCGCATACTTTTTACTTAAAATTTTCACACTATGTTTCCATAAAACAGCTTCTGTTATGACTATAATAGTGAGCAGGCATTAATAAGCATTCATAAAAACCCAGGGGGAAGATATGCCAAAGACAAAATCCTTGATTCGCTTCGGCGCGCACATTGCTATTACAAGCATTGCACTTTTCGGCATGTTGCTGAGCTCTATTGCAACTGCTGCAGAAAGACCTGACTTCACAGGTGCATGGACTACCTACCGGGGCAATCCTGGCGCAGCAGGCGGTCCCAGCAGATTTATGGGAGGAGAGCTCAAACTCACTCCTGAAGCAGCAAAGGCGCGTCAGGATTTTATTTCGATAACCGAAGGCACTAACCATGGAGCGGGTAATTCCTGTGTCGGAGGTGGTATGCCAGGATCCATGCTTGGCTCGGGTGGCTACCCCATGGAAATCATCCAGCGCCCCGAACAAGTATTTGTAATCTATGAAGCGCATACAGAAATCAGGCGTTTTTACATTGGTAATGAAGCAGAAAATCCAGACTCGTTCTTTCCTGAACGCAATGGCTACTCTAGCGCACACTGGGAAGGTGATCGCCTGATCGTGGAAACTACTCGCCTTAAAACACAGGTCGATTCCCGTTATCCCCACAGCAACCAGGCCAGTATTCGTGAAGAATATTACATAGATGAACCGCTTACAGACGGCACCCGCGTACTGGCTGCCGACTTAACCATGACCGACCCTGTCTGGCTGGAAGAACCACTGGTTACAACCAAAAGATGGCAGGCATTGTCTGACTACCATGTGCTGACCTACGAATGTTCAGAGCCGGTATGGCTGGATGAAATGGAAGCGCTTTATGAAGAAGCAGGCCTTGAGATGGTGCAGGAATAAAACCCTGCGATGAATGTCAGTAAGCTTATATTGAAGAGGAAATACCGTGAAAACTTTTATTAAATTTACAGCAGTTATTGCTACAACATTACTATTTAGCGTATCACTCTACGCGCATCATTCAGCAGCACAATTTGATTTTGGCAATACTGTATTGGTAGAAGGCAAAGTCATGGAAGTGCGTTTTGCCAACCCGCATTTGCGCCTGATTCTGGAAGTCACGGATGATGCCCGTGGTACACGTGATATCGAATTTGAAGGACACAGTCGCAATAACATGCGTCGCCAGGGCTTAATGCCAGACATGTTTATTGAAGGTGATGCAGTCACGATACGAATCGCTCCCATGCGAAATGGTGAAGACGGCGGGTATGTCACAGCCTTGCGCACACCAAGTGGTGAAGAAATTGGCCGTGTAAGCGGAGCTGATTAAGTCGATTAGTAGAGAGAGTAATAAAATAACGGGGCATTTGCCCCGTTTTTTTTGACTCCGTAAAATTCAGAAGCACTAGCTGTAATGGTTTGATGGGGTTATTCTTTGCACAGTGATCGAAAACGGTTGGGGGTTGAAATGAATAAATGGACAACACTGGTATCTCTTGCACTATTTTGCGCGAATTTTGCCCATGGGCAAAAAACTGCTGAAATTGATTTTGTCAGTATAGGTAGAGCCGCTCCTCTGGCAGCCGATGCCAATGAATATCCTTTTGCCGGTGCCACCATGCGAGTCATGGATGCCAACGGTCCCTTTAATGAGAGACCAATACAATTTACTGGCTCTGCAGAGCCAGGAGAAACACCTCCCGGAATACAGGTTCTGGAAAGAGATATATTCACCTCCGATGATTTCTATGCTGACCGTGACCTGTGGATGGATCCGCGCTATTTCCGCTGTAATACTTCCGGTGCCCTGGAAGACATTTGGGGAGGTAACCGCAGGCCTCTGGTTGGTGACAACCCGCCAGAAACTGCTGCCTGGGGTTATTGCGACAGAGACTATCCAAGAGAAGCAATTGTCAGTCCCTACCTCTTTGATGCTGCTGAGGAACACTACAAGGCTCTGATGGAAGAAACCATTAAGCGTGGCGGCCCAAGCCAGCATACTTATGCCACGGTTCCTGGTGAATGGTCTGGTATTTACGCACACCCGGGTCGCTCTCCTGACAATTACTACTGGTACCGAATGCGCCACAGTCAGATCCCCACGATATTGTCTCTCCTGACTGAGGAATACCAGACACGTTTTGTTCAGGAATCCTATCACCACGCCAATACCAATGCGGCGCAATGGCCCTCACAGTACTGCTGGCCAGAAGGCTTTATGCGGCGCTGGCATGAAGCTGCAGTGTGGGAACATTACATAATGGTCACCCCAAACATGGTGCAGATACTTGCCGGTGTTGCCCGAAACTTTATTACCAATGTGCATATTGGTCGTGAATTCAACATGGAAGGTCTGGTGCCTCGTCTGGGCGCTGATGTGCCGCGATGGTACGGTGAAACCATCGGCTTCTGGGATGAAGACGTGCTGATTACCTGGACCTCCAATATTCAGGGCTGGAAAATTCATGCCGCCCCTGAGCATTCCAACCTGCTTCAGACTATTGAAATCTATACTCCCAACAGAGACGCAGACGGAAATTTCCTTGGCTTAAATCATGAAGCCATCTTTTATGACCCGGAAGCATTGGTAGAACCAATTCGCATTGTCCGTAATTACACCAAGCAAAATGAGTTTGATGATTCACAGGCCACACCTTATGTATTTGTTGAATGCGTCCAGACCATTTTCCCGCTAGATGGCGTGGCCACCCCTGTCAATCATGGCGATGTGATTGAGTACGAAGTTCCGGACATGTATGGACGCCCCTGGGCCCAAATATGGGACAGCTATTTTGAGCAGGATATGGATAAACCAGACACAGGAGAAGATATCTTCAGTTTTGAATAGATTCTGAAGAAGAGCTGATGACTGCTACCTGCGCCTGGTGTGACGCCCCAAAACAAAGCGGCCTTCTCTGCCCTCAATGTGGTGCGGATTATGCCAAGGCTGAAGCCATTAAAAGCAAAGGCAAAGCTGAATCTGTTGTAGCGCCATCATTGGAAAACACCTCAGACAAAACACTTGCTGATGATGGGCCGCTGATCCCGGTCAAAGATCCCGCATTTGAAAAAACTGTTTGTCTATTCGCCCTTCCTGGCATGCTTGGTGTTGCACTCTTCGTTCAAGTGACTGGATTTCTATCAGGCATGCAGCGCATTTTCTTTGCCATGCCAATCCATGAGTTAGGCCATGCTGTAACAGGCTGGCTGTGCGGATTCAACGCAATTCCAACCTTGTGGCTTACCATAACTCCAGAGAACAGAGGCTATCTTTCATCCTTGCTGTTAATCATCGGCTTATTCATGCTGGCACGGTACGGCCTGAGAAATAAAAAACCGGCATGGCTGGCAGCAGTACTCAGCGTCCTTTTGATACAGGTTTATGGCACTTTTGTGATAGCGCCCAACAAGGCAGACATGTATATCACTATGGGAGGCGATGCGATGGGGTTGATTCTGGCAACAATCCTGATGGCGCTATTTTATGTCGGCAAACAGACACAGCTCTACAAGGGGGCATTACGCTGGGGCTTTTTAGGCATCGGTGCCGCCGCTTTTATGAATATGTATATCCCATGGTGGAATAAGGATATGTCTGCTATTGGTTATGGTCTGACCGGGGGCATTCCCACTGACTCATGGAAAATGATCAATATTCATTTGTGGAGTTGGGACGCTCTGTTCAATACCCACATCACTCTGGGACTGGTATGCCTGTCATCAATAGTGGTTGTTTATATTCTCGGTCTGAAACAGGCTAAGCAATGGGTAAAAGACCAGGAAAAAAAGGAACGCCTGCGTCGCTTAAATGCAGCCTAATTGTTCTTTCACTCTAGTCTCAGAACCTGGATAAAGCCGTTAAGCCTTTCAGCTTCAAGGCGGAAATTTTCTCCCCATCCTGTTGGGTATATTCTCACCGCATCTCCTTCCCGAAGATTGAGACGTCTGGGATGGGTCTGGCGCCAAACCTGACCACTGGCTAATTTCACTAACCACTGATCTGGTTTTGCCATGACCAACTCAGCTACAACATCATTAAGCTCATCTTCACCATTTTCATTGACCACGACACGGGATTGCCGACCAAATTCCTCCAGTTGCACACTCTGATCAGATTCATTTTCAGCTTCCACGACCACGGCATTGTCGCTGACACTTTCACTTTCATCTCGATTGAAAATATTTCCTATCCTTGGCAGTCTGAAAAAAGGCTGCTTATCGGCTGACTCTTCCACATCAGCCACTTCAACATCTTGACCAGGCGCTTCACCAAAATTCTCAACAGCATTGACCTGATTATCCTGTGCGTCATTTGCAACCACTTCTTCTTCACGAGTTGCCTCAGCCAGGGCCTCTTCAAGACAAATTACCCGGGCAAGCCTGTCGCTAATCCCGGCACAAGCTATGAATTCATCTACGTCCTGAGCCTTTACTAATGCAGTGGTCAGTAGCAGGACAACAATGGATAAATATTTCATTATGGCGTTACTCGTTAAAGTTCTGGTCAATGATGCAGCAAGGGTAATAGAAAGCAAAATACAGGACAAGCTTTCACATTAACTAATCCAACAAGGGCCCTAAATTTTAGAGACACCCGATGTTTATGCTTTAATCTTGTAATATACACTCCATAAAAAATTCTGGCTGGTAAAAATAATGACAACTACATCCCAATCTTCTGCACTTTCTGAAGCCGATGCCCTGGATGCCCGTGGAGACCATGACGAAGCGGTGAATGTCCTTGCCCGGGCAACCCAGTCAGGAGACCGCCTGGCCAAGACCATGCTTGGTAAACGCTTGTTAGTCGGAGACAGAGCGCCGTATTTACCAAAAGAAGGTGCAGATTTCATTATGGAATGCGCTCAGGCCGGGGTAGCGGAAGCTGTATCCCTGGTTGCTGTCTTTCAAGCCACAGGCATATACCAGCCTAAAAACTGGTCAAAGGCACTGAATACACTGACCCATGCCGCAATTTTAGGCGCCACCATAGCAAGAGAGCAGATAGTTTTATTGGCAGAAAATGGTGAACCCGAAGAGAATCCCGATCTCTTGACTGAGGACAATCCTGATTACTGGCAGAAGCTTGCCGATACAATCGATCTTGATAGTTGGCTGCATGAACCTCCAGGGGAAGAACTACATATCGACCCGTTGGTTAAAAAATTTCCTCAATTTCTATCTGCTCCGGTGTGCCGCTGGCTGATCCGACTGTCATCTCAACGCCTGAAACCCGCGCTGGTATATGATGCTGCCAACAAAAAAAATTATCAGTCAGAAACCCGCACTAATTCCATTGCCGAGTTTACTCTGGTGGAAAATGAACTGCTTCATTTCCTGATCCAGCAGAAAATGAGTGCTGCCTGCGCAATACCCATGGTGCAAATGGAAGGCACAGCTATCCTTAATTACAAACCAGGTGAAGAAATTTCAGATCACTTTGATTTTGTTGATCCCGCCATGCCAAATTACGATCAGGAAATCAGGGACAATGGTCAGAGAATTATTACATTTCTGATCTATCTTAATGAGGAATATGAAGGAGGAGAAACTGTTTTTACAGAGTTTGGTTTGAGTTACAAAGGTTCAACAGGAGACGGCATGTATTTTGTCAATGCCTTGCCTGACGGCTCATCGGATTTACATTCTAAACACGCGGGGCGACCCACATTATCTGGCGAAAAATGGATTGTGTCACAGTTCATCCGTAATAAAACTGTGAAGTATATTCTTTAACGATCCTGATTGGTCTCACCAGTAAATTTAAGACAAAAAAAACAGCCGGCAAATGCCGGCTGTTTTATTTCTGACGTTAAAGATCTAAATCAGAAGCTGGCTTTTAAACCAATGTAGTAACGTGTACCCAGCACATCATAATATCCTGGGCTGGTTGAGTTACTGTTGGAGTCAATCCCTGGATTATTATCAATAGTCTCAGGATCTTCATCAAACAGATTATCGATACCTACACGAATACTGTAGTTACCCCAGTTATAACCGCCATTCAGGTTGAACATGTCGTAAGAACTTGCACCCTGAATATTAGTAGTTGGGACAGTGGAAGAAGCGGCACTATCAATGTCGGAAAGATGACGCCAGGTTAAACCAACACTGAAGTCATTCCAGCGATAGCTAAAGGAAGTAAATGACCGGAAGTCAAAAAGACCCCCTTGATCAAGAGTCCCAGCAGCATCAACCAGAGGAGATTCCGGTGACTGTTGATACTCGAAGGTATCAAGGAAGTTAATTGTTGAGTTAATTCCAAATGTGCCAGGACCGATGTCTGTACTCCAGTTCGCAGTGACATCAATACCCTGTGTTGCCAAAATACCCAGATTGGAATACAGCGCATCTACCTGAGCCCGGTCACCTGTTGATTCATTACGCGTAATCAATTGACAGGCTGCGTTATTGACATCATAGGTCGGGTTACTGGAACCGTTGGAGTTGAAGCACGTGTTATACACTGCTGATGATGATATCGGCGAAATAGTATCTGTTATTTCTATATCATAATAGTCAGCAGTAATAGTCAGGTTTTCAATTCCAAAAGGATCGCTAATTACCGCACCAATGGTAAACGTTTCACCTTGTTCCGGTGCAACATTTGGGTTCCCCTGAATAATTTCAATTTCCAACGGGAAGAAAGGAGGGTTTTGACGATGGAAACCGTCAGCGCCATCAAATCCAGTGATACTGTAGGTTTGCGTATCAAAACCTGAGGTATCATTACCAATAATGTCGCGACAAAGTTGCTGTACCTGCAAACGATCAGGGTTTCCAGGAACATTACCCCAAGCGGCCAAGGTAGTTACCGCACAAAGGTCATTCAATGGGAAACCAACCACTTCCAGGCTTGGTGCTGAAAACAGCTCGGCGATGTTTGGTGCACGCGTTGCTACCTGATATCCGCCACGGAAGCTAACACCTTCCATCGCCTGCCAGGTAAACATTGCCTTGTAGGTATCTTGTCCACCAGCAGTGCTGAAATCAGAATAACGATAGCCTAATTCAAGATTAAGCCCGTCAATGACTGGAACCAGTGCTTCAGCATAATACTCCATCACATCAATCACACCGGAGGAACCGTTCGAAGAGAAGGTGCCAATGGGGTTTTCGACGACTGAATTTGCCGGGTTGCCCGGAAAAAATGCATAGCCATTTTCACGGTAAGAAGCACCCGCAGCGAAACGAACTTCGCCAGCTGGCAAATCAAACAAACCACCTTGTAAATTGAACTCTGCAATGTCCTGAGTGAGTCTGGAGCGGTCAACCTGTCTGGTATCGAAACCATCCACACATTCGGGATCAGGCACAAAATCCTCAAAAATAGGCAGGCCGGAAGGACAGCTTACAGAATAACTTCTGCCTGAATTCACAAAACCTGAGCCCTGACCGAAATTGTTCTGATTAATCAGGAACTGGTAACGCTGCAAGGATGGCATATGGTTATAATCTGAAGACCTTCTGGTGTCACCCCTGGAAACATATGCTTCCCATGACCAGTCTCCGTCCATCATGTCGCCTTTTAATCCTGCAACAAACTGATAGACGTTATCATTATGATCAACTTCGATCGGGCCATTAAAGTCCAGTACCCGATATAGACTCCAGTCAGCATCTGGCTGCGCACGTGAATCCAGCAAAGTATTCAAATCAGCCGGTAATGCTCTGCCATCCCTGACAACTGGTGACTGCCATACAGTAATGGCTGGTGGAATACCGCCACGAGTACTTATATTGTTGTTGGTATAAGTGGCTTGTACAAAGGCATTGATATTATCAGTTAAGTCGTAGTTGCCTCTGAGGAACAAAGAGTGACGTTCCATTGGCGTGGAGATATAACCAGTAGTATTAACCTGATCCAGACCGCCATTTGCCAATTTCTTAATACCGGTAAAAGATCCACAATCTTGCAAACAACCAAGCGGACCGTTATAACCAAGTCCACCCTGTGCTACGAAGATAGAGCCATCCTGGTTAAACCTGAATTCCGATGTGGTGCCCACTGTGCCGGGAGCAGCCTGTGGAAACAATCCATCAACAGCAGCCTGTGATGGGCCATTGCCGCCAATACCAGGAAGTCTTTCACCAGCACCAAATGTTGAGGGCTGCATAAACTGCCCACCTGGGTTATTTGGATCCAGCCAGCCTTTTACATAAAAATCCCTGTCAATTTGCAGTGCATCTTCACGAGTGGTGTAGTCTATACCAATCATGATATTGCCACGACCGTCAGCTGAGTTTAAACCCATCAACATGCTTGCACGCTGCTGCTGCGCATCATTTTCGGCAGTGGTACTGCCGTTAAAATCAAATTCAACACCCTCAAAATTATCTTTAAGAATGAAATTTACAACACCGGCCATGGCGTCAGGACCATATACCGCTGAAGCACCACCGGTGATGACTTCCACATTGGCGATAGCTGAAGCTGGAATAGTATTGATATCCACAACCAGAGACGCATTGGCTGGCTGGGCACGACGCCCGTCAATCAACACCAGGTTACGGTTAGTACCAAGACCACGTAAGTTCAGCGTGGCCGCACCAGGTGTACCGGTTGGCGTATTCTGGATACCACCACCGAATTCAGTACCAGCTGGAACGAACTGAGGCAGTTGGTTTAGCACATTCTCGATATTGCCTGATGATGAATTTTCAAAGCTTTCGCTGCCGATTGTGACAATCGGGCTGGGTGCATCCAGGTCACGTCTTACAATACGTGAACCTGTTACAGTAATTTCTTCCAGTACATCATCTTGAGCGATGGCACTGGTACTCATTCCTCCCGCAAGCATTGTCGATACTGCCGACACTACCAAGGCAAGATTTTTTTTACGCAGGTGTTGTTTACGCTGCATGTGAAACCCCCTCATTTTGGTGTTTTTAATAGAAAATATCCCGGTAATTTGTGACGGGACATAGAACATAGCAAGCATAAAATCGGAATGGAAGAAAAATTTCACTATACGAATTACTTTTCAATAACCGCAGAAGTTGTGGGGCATATACCCTATGAAGAGGCATCTATTTCACTGGCAAAACTATTAATTCAGAAGTTAGTGAATACAAGGGTTTCAGTGGAACAAATTCTATTTAGTTCTAGCCAAGTATCATTTTCATAAAATGACTTGCTGGTCAGTAATAATTCATAAATATCCGATCAATCTTCAGTGCTTCCCTTTTCATAAATTACCGCTATTACTACTTTCCTTCTTTAGGGGAAAAATGAATATTTATCTAATAAATCCATAAGGCAAAAAGGATGTGCAGTACTTGCACATCCTTTTTTATACATTTATCCAACCTGGACTGAGTATTCCAGCTTACTGATTGCCCAGCCATTGGCTTGTTTAGGAAAAGCCATTTCAAATTTTTCGCCTACCTATACTGCCCTTGCAGGCGGCACATTGAGCCTAGTGCTGGATCACTGTTATTCGGAATACTGACTTCCACATCGAAGTGGCTGCTAATAGCCAATGGTGAAGCGCGACTTTATATTATTTTCCTGTTCCAGTTCATCTACCATAGCAATAGCATAGTCGTCATAGGAGATCTTGCTCTCTCCATGCTCATCTGCAACCACATTGTCCTTACCCAGGCGGAATTGCCCGGTGCGCTCGCCAGGACCAATCATCACCGCTGGAGAGAAGAATGCCCAATCAAGCGTATCATCCTGTTTCAACAGATCCAGTGCCCTCATGCCTTCCTGTATATAGGTCATCACTGCAGGCGGCAAGCCTTCAAGAGTATTCCAGACTACTTCTCCAGACTCATTTAACAGAGAAGCCGCGCCACCGACCATCAGATAGCGTTTAACACCAGAACCTCTCACCGCGTCCAGCAGCTTTTCGCTTTCCCCTGGAATAAAACTGGCGGCACAGATAACGGCATCATGCCCTTTCAGAGTTTCGGCCAGTTGCCCGGGCTCAAGGATGTCCCCTGCCACTGCGGTAACCCCGTCTTTGAGTTCGATTTTTTCCGGATTACGGGCAATGCTGGTTACTGTGTAGCCCCTGCTCAATAATTCTTCTGTGATTTTGGTGCCTATTTTACCGCTGGCACCAATAAGAGCGATATTTTTACTCATCTGACGAACTCCTTGTTTAAAACGCGAAAAGCCATGTGTATAAAAAACAGGCAACCATAACGACCCGTTTTACAATTTATGAAATAGTAGTGAAACCTTTTATATCAGGTCTCATTTTAAAGGAACAAGTATATCCAAGTGTCGAATCACTGCACATGGATTCGCGTTAATAATGTTTATGATATAGTAATTGGCCAGTAATCTACCGCGAAAAAGTTGATGTTTATAGCAAATTGATCGAAGACAGAACCATGGTGTCCCGAATTAAATCATCTCATTCAACAGCAATTCTTGCTGTTTTATTTGCGCTTGCTCAGGCCTTGTTTCCCGCTCCTGTTTTTAGTGCAGACTCAAGTACAGAGCTTGAAGCTGATCTCAGTGCAGAAGAAAGAGCAAGTGATCCACTCCCTCAGAAAATTCTTCCTGAATCCGAACCATCCCAAGCAGAATCGCCTGACCTGGATTCCGCTGAACAATTAACGCCAGAACAACAAGAAATCATTCAGCAGGCTGTATTAAAACGGGAACAATATAAACAGATTATCGACAGACTCGAACTTGAAGCCGGGACTGATGTTTACAGCGCCGAACTCATTGAGGCCTACAGGGATTTGGGTTTCACTTTTTATACCCTGGAACAATATGAAGAAGCAGTGGCAGCATTTGATAAAGCGCTGCAATCGGTCCGCATTAGCAATGGAATAAACAGCGTGCAACAGTTGCCTGTTTTGCAGGAAATATTGATTAGCAATGAGAGTATAGGTGATTGGAAAGCTGTTGATGCAAATTCACATCTGATCTTTCATATAAATCGTAAAAACTTTCCGGTAGGTGATGATCGACGTATCCAGGCACTCAATGAACTCGGGAAATGGACATTAAAAGCTGTTTCAGATGAACAAATTAAAGGCTTCCAAAGCAGCGCAGGAGAACTGGTAGACCTCTATAAAAATGAAATTCGTCAAACTGAAAATCTTGAAAATTATGACGGTAAAAACTTTCATCTTGCCTCCCTGTATCTGGGAGAAGCAAGAGCCAAGATGAGTGTGACGAAAGAGATTATAGAGAGGCCATTGACTGATTACATGATGGGCCAGCCCCGATCAACAACTACCACGCGTTGCTATTTGGTAAGACTGCCAAATGGAAGATCTACTCAGGTGTGTGAAACCGTAGAAGTCCCCAATCTTGATTATTATATTGACCCTTCTCAACGACAGTACCAGGAGATCAGCAGAAATTTAAATGACATCCGAGGGGCGATTTCATATGCCTTTGAAATTGTGCAAACTGAGGAGGCTTACACTGAGAAACAAAACTCACTCTTGCTGGAAATCCAGCAGCTTACCGAATCCTATAACACCTTTGTGACTGAAAACGCACTTTAGTAGCAGGGCTTTTCGGCTTTCAGCAATTCTGCTTCTTTACCTATTCGCCAGCCTGCGCTCGCTCATAGCGGGAAGTTTCAATGTAATTACGCACTGTTGTATTGCCTTCATGGCAAGCGTATTCATAGATCGCATAATCATTATCCAGAAAAGTAGGATAAGCCACGGTATAAGAACCAGTGGCCAGCACTTGCGGATCCTCAACCTTCATTTCAAACTCAATTGTGTCATCGGCAGTCCTGGTAAATCTTTCAATTATGCGCTGGTTAGTCGTGGTAGGTTGAAGAGGCCTTGGGGAGCCCGGGTTACCAGCACTGGTTTTTTGGGTTCTGCCATTGAAATTGGTGGTTTCAACGACCAGGGTATTACCTTCCCAGCGACCACGGGATTCTCCGAGCCATTGTTTAATATTGGAGTCCAGGGCCGGTACATCACCGGTGGGAATAATGCGCGCCTCATGAGCCATTTCCAGCTGGATCACTACATAACCGGGTGACTGAAAAATACGCACACCGTTGTTATAATTGCGCGCCAACATGGAGACCGGCATACCGCGTGTGATGCAGCGATCCCAGGCACTGAAATCCTCAATCTGGTCGAAAACTGTTTGCGTGGGGTGGTAAGAGCCTTTCATGTTGGCCTGAAGTTCTTTGCCATAGTCAGTCAATTCAGGGAACTGACCATCCACTGGATCAATTATTAACGAAGTTTGACGCAGCGCCCTTCCTGCTGCATCTGCTACAGGTATAGCTCCTCCCTGAAATCTTTCATCTCGAGCCGCAACGCTGGCTTGCTTCGCAACGAATTCTTCATCCGTCAAAATAGCCTGATCACCATACTCAGCAGGACGAACCTGGGGAACTCCAATGAGATGATTGATTGGCCAGGTGCCTCGTAAATCGGGTTCACCCCAGGGGGTCATTGGCTGAGTGTATTCTGATCCAGCTTCTCCGCCGTCAGCGCCAAGCACAGGGGTGCCCAACAAGATCATAGCTAAGCCAAGAGTAGAGCTGGTCATGAGCCCAGAAATTCTCAATGCCAATATCCGATTTTTCATGTGATATTTCCTTTGAAAATATTTTAAACAGTGACGCATCGTACAACATTTTTTCAGGGATTTGCATGCTTCGTCGCGCTGAATGATCCACGTCAAAACTCATTCGCATTGGCCGGCGTGACGGTTCACACTTTCAACACCAGTGTGCTACTCTCGCAGTGTCCATTCAAGTCGAAATAAATTAAAAAAGGAGTGGATTGATGCGAAATCGATTCATAGGCTTCATTGTACTGGGGGCAATGCTGTTATCAGCTTGTAGTCAGGATGAGCAACACCAAGTCACACAATCTCAGACTTCATCTATCCCTGACTCAGAAAATATCGCTGGTTCAGAAAGCGCCATGCTTGATGGCCGCTCTGATCTGAACGGGGTCTGGAAAGCGATTAACACTGCAAACTGGAACCTGGAAGCCCATTCAGCACAAGCGCTTGATGACTTCTGGGAAATGGGGGCTATGGCCGCAATACCTGCCGGGAAAAGTGTCATCACTGACGGCGGTTCTATTCCATATCTACCTGAAGCATTGGCTAAACGTGATGAAAACCGCGCCAACTGGCCGCAAGCGGATCCCGAGGCCAAGTGTTATATGCTGGGAATCCCCCGCGCGACTTATCACGATATTCCTTTTGCCATTTTTCAGGGCGGAGCCGATGATGATTTGTTAATGGTTTATCCTTTTGCTGCTTCCCAACGCGTAATTCACATGGATGAAAGCGGCGGCCTGCCTCTGGATGCCTGGATGGGTAAGTCCAATGGTATTTGGGATGGCGACACTCTGGTAGTAACTACATTGAATCAAAATGGCCTGACCTGGCTTGACCGGGCAGGTAATCACTACAGTAATCAACTGGTAGTGACTGAGCGTTTCAGCTTAATAGATGCAGACCATATCCTTTATGAAGCGACTCTTGAGGATCCGCAGACTTTTTCGGAACCGTGGACAATTACAATGCCGCTTTACCGGCTGGTAGAAGATAATGCGCAGACACTTGAGCATAAGTGCGTAGAGTTTGCTGACAAGCTCTTGTATTGGGACTTGCTTGGTCTTGATGACCCAGGTCAATAAACGCAACAACTCAAGCGGCTAATATTGTCACGCTTGTTTAAAGGTATAAATTCAAGGTAAAACGAAGAGGATCATGAAATGAAATTGAAATCTTTTCTTGCCGGGCTGCTGGTTACAGTTGCGCTTCCTGCCACAGCTCATCATTCTTTTTACGCAGAGTTCGATCCCAACAAAGAAGTAAGCCTGGAAGGCGAAGTGGTGGAAATGCACTGGGTTAACCCTCATTCCTGGTTGAGTTTCGCCGTAGTAAATGACGAAGGTGTTGTGGAAGAGTGGTCGGTAGAAGGCGGATCGCCGAATGTTCTGATGCGTCTTGGCTGGACTCGTGACTCACTGCCCCCTGGTACTCGTTTAAAAGTGACCGGCTATCAATCCAAAGATGGCGCTCTTCGTATGAACTCCAGAGGCCTGGAATTTCCTGATGGTCGCGTTCTTGAGATGGGTGGCAGCCGCAAATAATATGTGTGGCAGCTATAGCAATTGCTGTAATTACAGTTTGGCCAATATAGGTAACTGCTTTCACCCCTCCCGGGAGATTAAGAAATGACGGGGGTTTCAGGCGGTCTGTCTGCTAGTGTGCTGCTGATATTAGCGGGTGTTATGCCATCGCTACCTGTCAGTGCCCAGCCTCCAGGCTGGAATGACCCTTTCCCCGCCCATAAGGTAATGGATAATCTGTACTATGTAGGGACAGCCCAGCTTGGCTCCTTTCTTATCACGACTCCTGACGGCCATATTCTGGTCACCAGTAATTACGAATCTTCCGTACCGGTCATTAAGGCAAGCGTTGAATCACTTGGTTTTGATTTCAGCGATATAAAGATATTGATCAGTGGTCATGCCCATCCCGACCATATTGAGGGTGATGCCCTGGTGAAACAGATGACCGGCGCCGAAGTCGTTGTTGGCAGGCTTGAGTTGCCTTATGTTCAGGCCTTTGCAACACCGGGAGGCAGACAGCAACCTGTCGACAGAATTATTGATGCCGGTGACACCGTCGCACTGGGTGGCACAACCCTCACTGCCCATGTTCAGGCTGGACACACTAATGGCTGCCTGGCCTGGAGTATGGATCTGGAAGAAAACGGCCGCACTTATTATGGCTTTATTGAATGCAGTCTGAATGGACAGTTCCTGCGTTATGTAGACAACGCAGAGTATCCGGAAATTGCCAGCGACATTCAGCAAACTTATCGTAATGCCAAAGAAATTCCCGCCGAAGTCTGGGTCAGCTCCCATGGGGTCTTTTATGGACTCAATGAAAAGTATGAAGCACTGGTTGGCAGCACGCCCGGGGATCCCAATCCTTTCTACGATCCTGAAGGCTACAAATCACATGTAGAAGAATTTGAACAAATATTTTTAAATACACTGGTCCGTCAGGTAACAGAAGCGAACAATCAATAGCTAAACCAGGACAAGGCCCACCCCTGGTTCTCAAATACTGAAGGTGTGATTTATGAAACGCCCAGATGAAAATCCCATGGGGGATGTGCTGGTTTCAGAAAGACAAACCGGCTTTATTCGGCATTACCGCGATGGTGAACTGCTACAAGATCCTGTCGCTGAATTGAAACTTACTTTTCGTCTTCTGCAATTATTTGATATCAACCTGCATCCTGATTTTTCTGAAAACGGTCTGCTTTACTTCACCTGGATTAAAGGAGGAGATAATCCGGACGGAACAGATGGTTTGTGGATGACTACCGCTGTCTCCAGGGGACGTTGGGATGGTGAAAAGCTGGTAAACCTGGAAGAGGTCTTTGAAGCCGATGCCTGGGCCGCACATCCTGGTGGCGCCTCAAGTCGCGGACTCTTCCTACCTGACGGCACCTTCATTTTTGGTGTATCCCACCGTATTGAACGCCAGGCACCACAAAGTCTGGACACTCACATTGGTAAAACACTGCGCATTAATGATGATGGCAGCGCGCCGGCAGATAATCCGTATTACGCTGTTGAAGGTGCCTTAGCGGAAATTTTTACCTGGGGTAACCGTTCGGTAATGGGCTTTGCTGTTCATCCACAAAGCGGCGCTTTCTGGGAGCTGGAAAATGGTCCACAAGGCGGCGATGAAGTGAATATCCTCAGACCCGGTGCCAATTACGGTTGGCCTTTGGCAACCTTTGGTCGCGATTATGATGGCACGCAATTCAACGATGTGCCGTGGGTAGAAGGAACTGAACGCCCAGAAGTTTTCTGGGTCCCTGCGATTACGGTCGCCGGAATGACTTTCTATACAGGTGATAAATTTCCTGAGTGGAAAAATAATCTTTTTGTGACGTCCATGATGGTTGGCAGGATTCCAGGAACCGGCCATCTGGAAAGAGTAGTTTTTAATGACAATGGTGAAGTACGCCGGGAGTCAATGCTTGAAGAGCTGGGGCAGCGCATTCGCTACGTAAGCCAGGGGCCCGATGGCTTGCTCTACCTGCTTACAGATCATGTTGACGGCGCAATACTGAAAATAGAACCTGGCGCGGTCAACCAGAGTAAGCTGGATGCCCAGTACCTCGAACTTAGTGAGCAGGGAATCACCAGCCCTGAATTATTCACCGACAGTGACTGTATGCTTTGCCATCGTGTTGATGAAAGTCTCATCGGCCCGTCCTTTCAGGAAATTGCGGCAAAATACAGCACTTCGCAAAGTAATTTAAATTTGCTGGTTAACAGTATTCTCGAAGGCGGTGAAGGCAATTGGGGTGATCTGCCAATGTCAGCACATCCCAACATCAGCGTAGCAACAGCAAGGCAAATGGTGGATCAGATTCTTGGGCTCTCAACACAATAATTCTGCCTTATAAGCCAGCAAGTAATCTATGGAAACGCTTTCGCATCAGCTAAAACAGATAATCCAGGACTGCCTGTTGTTACCGGAGCAAACCCAGAGCGCTCATGCCAATAAAGCCTTGCATGCACTGATTGCTGATTACACGATAAACCCAACCGGTGATGATCCTCTTCCTGCGGATCGCGTGAACGATATCACCAATGAACAAGTCAATGAACTCGCACTCATTAAAGAGATATCCGACCCTCTTCGTCTTGAGTTAACTGCCTTTATTGAAACCATCAATTTACTTAAACATACCGCGGCTCTTTTATCGCCCGAAGCCGAACAAGACATGAAAGATGAAATTCGGCAGTTAACTATTGCTGAATATCTTCATCCACAGCTGATAGATAAATTCAGAATTCCTGCCAACCGTGAGTTTCTGGAAAAAGCGCTGCACAATAGCACCTGTCTCTGGCAGATTGCACTGGTGGCTAACTGGGTACTTAGCTCTGAGGGTATTGAACAATTCTCCCATTCCAGCTGGCACCACCACTGCCCCGAAAAAGCCTTGCCGGCATTAATAAAAGCACTGATTGAGAAAATAACCTTTCAGCATATTCCCGGTCTCAGGGCTTATCGCAAAGATGCCATGCATCACTATCCAAGAATTTCCCCTGAAGAATTCGACAAACTTAAATCAAATAATTGGCAAGAGGTTATTGATTTCCCCAGTGGCAGAAAACCACAACAGGATATTCCTTTTATCACACCTTTTATCAAACAGGGCGATATAGAGCACAGCCTCTACCGGCATTTTTTGATGCCTGAGCTACTCCTTTACATGCGAAATGCCACTCCTGCGCGCAGTAATGAATTTGATTTACAAAACCAGGATAAAAATATTTTACTCAGCCTGCCAATCGTCATCCAGCAGGTGGAAGAAGAACTGTTTAGTCAGCTTAAAAATACTATTGCCGGACAAATCAGGAGCTGGGCACAGCAATGCAGGGAGGACCGGGGGAAAACAAACAATGAGGTGAGCACCGCTCTGACAATTGCTGAAAAAATCTGGAATTATAAAAGAAGCTCTGCCGCTCAGGAATGCACCAATCCGGTAGAGAACCTTAGCAAAGGATTTACTGCCACTATTCGCAATGCTTTCAACCATTTCAGTGACATCAACATTGCCGCTACTGGCGGAAGCACTCTTGACGTTGTGGACGTGGCAGAAAAATTTGTTCTTTTTGCCTCGGTGTCTAACGGTCAACTGGACAATCTGGCAACAGCGCACAATCACTATATCAATACTCTGCCGAACCCTGCGCACTGGGATAACGAGGTTTTTTTTAAGCACTTTCTCGATGCTAATCTTGCTTCAGACGTACAGCATATCCAGGGGCATTTCGTGGTCGATAAAACCCGCGGTTGTCCTGCAGTTCCACAAATTGCCCGCTTTCACGAAATCGTCCTTGACCTGGTGCTGGATTTTACGCTCAGGGAATTTGGTGAAGAAAATCTCAGAAAAGCGGGTGACTGGTATTTACAGGAAAAAGTACCCTGATCGATAACCGTGAATTAAATACTGTAAAAGAATAAAAACTAGTTTTCTGCTTTTGTAATTTTAATTACCAGACGACCGCGAGCATCAGACACATACACAGAGCCGTCGCTATCCACAGCCAAGCCGTGAGGCCTGGCATCCACCTTGATGGTATCGAGCAATACACCGTCTTTAACAATATTAATCGCACCAGCATTCACATCGCTGATATAAACAATATCGTCCTCCATGATGACGATGCCGCCCCTTGAGGGGAAAGGCCATGCCTCAACAAATTTTCCCGAAGGGTCAAATACTGCGACACGCTGATTACCACTGTCGTTGACCAGTATTCTGCCGCGGGAATCCAGAGCTACCCCGTGAGGCACATCCAGTTGACCTTCTTCTGAACCCTGTTCACCACCAATAATACGCACAAACTCACCAGCGCCATTAAACTGGACCACCCTTGAGTTCTGATAGCCATCCGACACATAGATATCGCCATTGTCAGCCACGAACACGTGGTTGGCCTGATTAAACATGGTTTGCGCTGTGTTATCGCCAGCTTCATCTGTTGTACCAAGCGTCATCAACAGTGTTTCATTCTGATCTATTTTATAGACCACATGCCTGGCTGCATCAGTGGCCCAGATATTTCCCTGCTTATCAAAAGTCACACTGTGGGCATTGTTCATTTCCGGGATTCCTCCCCAGGATTTAATAAAGTCACCATTACGAGTAAAGAGGCGGAAATAAGGGGCACTGCGCACCATAACGAGAATATTACCCTTGCCGTCCGCTGCCACCCAGGAGGTAGACCCATCCCAACCGCCCTCGGGCAAAGAGGCCCAATCAGGTTCAATGTGGTAGGAATTTGCAGGCTGGGCAGCGGCAAATTGCGAAGTCGTTAACACAACATACAAAACCAATGTCATTAAAAAAATATTTTGACGATTTATCATTTCCAGTTCCTTTATCATGGTGCTTGAACAAGAGTATATTAGGCCTTCGCCATGTAAACCATGTCTTTGTAAAGTCAGGATTTATTACTGAACTTATGTGACAATCGTTATAAAGACCAGGCTTGCTCATGGCAATACTAATGGGAACAAGAGTTGATGTTTGAAGAATTGCTCACTGGATTAAGCACATCGGACCCGATACTGCTCAATATCTCGGATCTGCCGCGCGGTGTCGATAATTATCATATCGATGTCAAACTGAGCCCTGGTTTTTGTGCTGATTTTAATAAGCTTCTGGCAGACTTCGTCGCGGTGGAAACGTCCCAAAAACCGCAGCGTCTGAAACATGATAAAGAAAAAGATTCATTTCGCGATAGCTATGTAGACATGATGACTGTGCTCATCAACCGGGTTAAAACCGATCTGAGTATAGATAAAGTCCACTTCCTGCAGTTTGCTGTTTACCGGTTTATGCTGGAGAGTACCCAAAGCGCTCTTGATCAAAATATCAAAAGCCACCGTAACAAATTATCTGAATTACGCGCCAGCGGATCAGGTAAGGCGCTGAGTATTGAGGATCACCTGTTCTGGTTACAAAAGAATTACAACACTATTCTTTATGCCATTAACCGTCATTTCTTTGTCATGTTGACACAGTTTGAAGCGAAGGATTTACAGGCTCTCAGAAGACAATATCTGGGCAAAGATAATCAGACTTTTATGAAACTTCTCTTCAACCCCATGTTGCTGAGCGTCAACCTTGATTCTGGTGATTTCCTGATTGAGAAATACCTGCTGTGGAATAAGAACGGTGATGAGTCCGAGTTTCCAGAATTGAATGCCCAGGTAGAAGCCCTGTTTCGAGAACTTTTGCCCGAACTGGATTTTCTGCCGCTAATGGAAGAAAGAAAACCCGAAGAGCAAATGGAAATTTATGATGACCTGGGAGGGCTGTCTGCCCTGAAGCCATTTCTTGGCGCTTCAACTGATATGAAAAATATCATTTCAGAAAGTTTTTCCTGGATGGATTATCCGGCTAACTTTGAGCATATTTTCAATCAAAAAAAACTTGCCGACGCTCTGAATAATGTTAAAAAGGAACATGGCTTTAAGGCCGGCTGGAAATTCAAGGGCAATATCAAACGACTTAACAAAATTCTTCAAAGCCTGGGAAAAGTCCTGCAGAAAAAACAATTGCTGATTCAGTTGACCGCATCAATACATACTCGAAGAATGTGGTCCAGGCAGCTGGCACAGATCATGAATCCACTAATGCTCAGTCGTTATCTGGGTGGCGAGCTCACATTCAATGATTTCCAGAAAAGACTCAACAGGCAATATGAGTTCTCTCCTGCTGAAGTGAAATCCATGAAGCAAGCGGTCAAAGATGTAAAAAATGAACTGGACAAGAACACATCGGATATCTTAATCCGCTTCCTGTCTATCTTGTCTCAATATCGTCTGCATCTTAAATATTATCGCTTTACCCACCGCGTATTTAACCGCATCAGCATCTTGGCGGATGATGACAAGATCAGATTATCCAGTGAGGCAGGGACACTATTTGAACTGCCGATGACCAAAGAAATCAGCGACGACGAAAACCGCATTGTGCATCATTGCATCCTGAAAGCTGATGTTCGCGATTCTACAACAGTCACCGATGAGCTGGAAAACAAGAACCTCAACCCGGCTTCCTATTTTAGCATGCGCTTTTTCAGCCCCATTAATGAAGTACTGGAAATCTATGGGGCCAATAAAGTCTTTATTGAAGGCGATGCGGTAATACTGAGCTTTCTTGAACACGAACACGACCCCCAACATTGGCATTCAGTAGCACACGCCTGCGGTATGGCAAAAGCGATGTTGTCAGTGGTATACGCCAATAACAAGTATTCAAAACAGATGGGGCTGCCGCCTTTGGAATTGGGCATTGGTATTTGTTACGGCAATTATGCACCTCGCTACCTTTATGACGGTGATCAGCCCATCATGATTTCTTCAGCCATTGGTGATGCAGATCGAATGTCGTCCTGTTCCTGGAAGCTTCGCGCTGCAATCAAGGATCATCCCTTCAATGTCGAAGTGTTTGGTTTCGATGACGATGACAAGGGAAAAGGCGAAAAAGGGCAACAGCACATTCGTTATAATGTTAATGGCATCTTGCTGGATAATATCGGCTTTGAAAAACTCAAGAACGAAATTGAAATGACCCGCCTGACTGGCCAGATAGAGGGGAAAATCGTCGTCTTTTATTTTGGCGAATACCAGGACACAGAAGGCAAAAAGCGCAATCTGGTGATTCGTGAAGGACAGGTAGGACTGTGGAAGGATGACGGCATTCATCCACACACTGTTGATGAAAAATTTTATGAAGTGGTGACAAACCCCAAGATTACGGCAGGTATCCAAAGGAAATTACAGGGGCCGAAATCTCGACTACAAGAAGGCGCGCAAGTAGATCAATCATAAGGTGAAAGATCAGAAAGACTGCCCTGCCCCATTGATGACAGCCAAGGGGCGGCTTTTCAGGCTGAAGATAAACCTGTTCTGACCCCCATTTATAAAAAAGCCCCGATAACATTCATTACTGAGCATTATCGAGGCTGTTAAATTATAGCTATTTTTACTTCTTGGCTTTAGCCGCTTTTCTTTCCAGTTCGGCTGCAACAACTTGTTCAGAAACCGAGTTAGGACAAGGCAGGTAATGGGCAAATTCCATCGAGAACTGACCTCGACCAGACGTCATCGTACGCAAACTGCCGATGTAACCAAACATCTCTGAAAGAGGCACATCTGCTTTAATGCGCACACCTATTGAGCTTGGATCCTGATCTTTAATCATGCCGCGACGACGGTTTAGATCGCCAATAACGTCACCTACGTGATCTTCGGGGGTGAATACATCCACTTTCATGATTGGCTCAATTAATTGCGGGCCAGCTTTAGACATGGATTGACGATAAGCGCCCCTGGCTGCCAGCTCAAAGGCTATTGCTGATGAATCGACAGCGTGGAAACCACCATCGTAGAGTTCCACTTCAACATCAAGCACAGGGAAGCCAGCTACCGGACCTTCTTCCATCATGCCGGCAAAGCCTTTCTCAATGGCCGGGAAGAATTCCTTAGGTACGTTACCGCCCACGACTGATGAAGAAAAGACATAACCTGAACCAGGCTCACCTGGCTTGATACGATAATCGATCTTGCCAAATTGACCAGAACCACCCGATTGTTTCTTGTGGGTGTAGGAGTCATCAATTTCCTGGGTAATGGTTTCGCGGTAAGCTACCTGAGGTGCGCCTACATCCAATTCAACACCGTAGGTGCGTTTCAAAATGTCAACTTTAATATCAAGATGAAGCTCACCCATGCCTTTCAGAATGGTTTCACCTGAATCCACGTCTGTCTCAACACGGAAAGAAGGATCCTCGGCCACCATTTTACCAATGGCAATACCCATCTTTTCAACACTGCTCTTGTCTTTTGGTGCAACAGCAATCGAGATCACCGGCTCCGGGAAAATCATCGCTTCCAGTGTGCAAGGGTGTTTAGGGTCACATAAGGTGTGGCCGGTTTGTACGTTTTTCATACCCACGATGGCAATAATGTCACCAGCCTGTGCACTATCAATCTCATTACGATCATTAGCATGCATTTCAACCATGCGGCCGATACGCTCGGTTTTACCCGTGAAGGAATTCAAAATGGTATCGCCTTTATTCAGCACACCTGAATAGATGCGGGTAAAGGTCAGTGCCCCGAAACGGTCATCCATAATTTTGAATGCCAAAGCACGTAAAGGCTCACTCACAGAAACCAGGGCGAATTTACCATTAGGCTCTCCGGCTTCATCTGTTAAGTCCTGAGGCTCAACATCAGTAGGGCATGGCAGGTAATCAACAACCGCATCCAGAACGACCTGAATGCCTTTGTCTTTAAATGCCGAACCACAATAAGTGGGGAAGAAGTCCAGCGCGATAGTGCCTTTGCGGATGCAGCGTTTAATATCGTCGATTGAAGGCTCATTACCATCCAGATAAGCTTCCATCACGTCATCATCTTGCTCAACAGCGGTTTCAATTAATTTTTCACGCCATTCTTCCACCAGCTCGACCATGTCTTCTGGCACATCACTGATTTCGAATTTTTCAGGATTACCTGGATCAGGCCAAACATGAGCTTTACGCGTTAGCAGGTCAACAATACCGATAAAGTCATCTTCACGACCTATCGGTAGCACCATAACCAGTGGATTTGCACCCAACACTTTTTCTACCTGCCCAACAACCTTAAGAAAATCGGCACCGATACGGTCAAGCTTGTTAACAAAAATGACTCGCGCGACTTCTGATTCATTGGCATAACGCCAGTTGGTTTCTGACTGAGGCTCAACACCACCAGATCCACAAAATACCCCAACACCGCCATCCAGCACTTTAAGTGAGCGATACACTTCAACCGTGAAGTCCACGTGCCCCGGGGTATCAATGATGTTTAAACGGTGATCTTTCCAGAAACACGTAGTGGCAGCAGACTGAATAGTAATACCACGTTCCTGCTCCTGCGCCATAAAGTCAGTGGTCGCAGCACCGTCATGCACTTCACCGGTTTTATGGATTTTACCGGTCAGCTTGAGGATACGCTCTGTAGTGGTGGTTTTACCTGCATCAACGTGGGCAAAAATGCCTATGTTTCTATATTTCGATAAATCATTCATTGTGCTGCTCTTGGGTTAATTGTCTGGTTGAAAATTCGGTGCGGCATGATACTAAATATTTAGTTTAAAGAACAGGAAGTAAGCTGTGAACAGTTCATGTATTTAATGCCTCTTCAGCATGTGCGCAACAAGGACACCTAGATGACTTGTAACACGCAAAACCTGATATATAAATAAATCTTGAATAATAAAAAACCTCGCCCAGTTTCCTGAGCGAGGTTTTATATTTTAAAGCCTGACGATGTCCTACTCTCACATGGGGAAGCCCCACACTACCATCGGCGCTAAGTGGTTTCACTTCTGAGTTCGGGATGGGATCAGGTGGTTCACACTCGCTATCTTCGTCAGGCAAAACTTTGCCTCTTGCTATTAATTAAAAGAAATAGCAGGAAGTATCAATTTGGGAAAATGAAAATCATTAAAGTACTGAATTTTTTGTTTTAACTACATGCGCGTAGTTTGTGCTTGTTGTGTTATTGGTTGTTGCTTTGACATATAACGTTAACTTTTAAAACTCTTTAATCTTGCAAAGCTTATAAAAGCGTAAGGTTATATGGTCAAGCCTCACGTGCAATTAGTACTGGTTAGCTCAACACATCGCTGTGCTTACACACCCAGCCTATCAACGTCCTAGTCTTGAACGGCACTTTAGGGAGCTTAAAGCTCCAGGGAGATCTAATCTTGAAGGGGGCTTCCCGCTTAGATGCTTTCAGCGGTTATCCTTGCCGAACGTAGCTACCGGGCAATGCCATTGGCATGACAACCCGAACACCAGGGGTTCGTTCACTCCGGTCCTCTCGTACTAGGAGCAACTCTTCTCAAATCTCCAACGCCCACGGCAGATAGGGACCGAACTGTCTCACGACGTTCTAAACCCAGCTCGCGTACCACTTTAAATGGCGAACAGCCATACCCTTGGGACCGGCTTCAGCCCCAGGATGTGATGAGCCGACATCGAGGTGCC
>CAWUSW010000081.1:0-42744 GCA_963925675.1 uncultured Pseudomonadales bacterium | reverse complement strand
ATCGCCAATGGTACCTTTGAAGCGATGAATATCCAGGCGCCAGCGAATTTAAATGGCTCACCCCCGGTACGCGCCGGCGAAGAAGTCACAGCAAAGCTGGCAGAAATGGGATTACTGGATGAGAACGGTAATGTGATCTGGCCGCCGCGCGAATAATTAGGGTCAGAGTAAAAATTCAGTAAGCCCCGCTTCTGGCCGAAAGCAATCATTTAGCTTCCAGAATACAAAAAAAAATATGAATATGAAGAATCAAGGGAGTCAGAGTTCATGATCTTGAATCAAGAACTCTGGCCCCTTGATTTCTGAACTCTGGCCCCTTGATTTTTGTTATCTATGAAAATAGTGTGGCAATATCATGACGATTAAAACCATCAATTTGTCAAATTCAACCGCGCTTTCATGCGGGATCATTCTACTTGCCTTAATTGGCCCATCTCTCGCCGCCTCGGAGTCTGATGATATGGACGCGCTGTTACTTACTGGTTTTAATGCCGACAGTCCTGATCTTGGCTGGTACGTGCAAAATGATAACGTCATGGGAGGGAGGAGCCAGGGTGGTTTTGATACAGCTTCGGGGCAGCTGATTTTTTCTGGCAATACCAACACGAACGGCGGCGGTTTCAGTTCCATCCGCACACAACCTTTGAAACTAGATTTGTCCGATTATGCCGGAATAAGAGTAAAAGTTAAGGCTGATGGACGCCGTTACACTTGGGGATTGAAAACGGATGCTCGTTGGCGTGGTCGGCTAGTCAGTTATTGGGCTGATTTCGACACTGTGGCTGATGAAACGAATGTAATCGATATTCCATTCTCGAAGTTTTCCCCTCAGTTTCGAGGATTTAAGCTCGATGGCCTCGAGCTCGATTACAGTCAGATTACTGAATTCGGTTTGTACATTTACGATAAAAAAGATGGTCCTTTCGAGCTACGCTTGGTAAGTGTTGAGGCGTATGCTGATAGTGAGTAGTAATAAATAATTAGGGTCAGAGTAAAAATAAAGAAATCTAAACGTCCGCTACTGGCCGAAAGCGGAAAACAATAAAAAAATTGATAATAATGAGGTTTTAAATGAGCGAATCACTTTAGGAAAGATTAGGTGGAACTGAAAGTATTACCAAAATATCTAGTGATGTAGTTGATCTACATATTAAAAATCCAAAAATTGCTGCGCGATTTTCCGAAAGTGATGTTCCTACACTTAAACAAACCGTTGCTGACTTTTTTATCACTGGTTCCGGTGGGCCAGAGGTGTATAAAGGGAAAGACATGCTATCAACACATAAAAATATGAATATTAGTGATAATGAGTATATGGCCGCTGTGGACGACGTGATGACTGCATTAGAAAGTAATTCAATAGGTCAGAGAGAAAAAGAAGAAGTGCTATTTATATTCTATAGTTTAAGACCGGAAGTTGTAGGTGTGTAAAAGAGACCGCTTCTGGCCTAATGCAGGCCCTCAGGCAAAAAATTAAACACTCCAATATGAAAAACTACTATCGACCAAAACAACATCTCAGAGATTTTCAGAATTAATGGAGTGTTGCAGATAAACTTGAGGTAGCCTTCCTGTTAAATGGTTTTTATACTTTCTTTACTTCGATGGAGTAGCCAGGGTCAGTGGAGAAAACTTGGCTGAGCAGGCCGCCGAGCAAATAATTCCAAAACTTATTTTTTCACTTGAGGATAGTTGAATGAACACCCAAAAAATCGAAAATCGACGACAATTCCTTGCGGGCTTCGCTGCTGTTACTGGCGCCACGACTCTTGGCTCTAATATCACCCTGGCAGCAGCACAGGAAGATAAGTACGTTATTGCTGTTCCCAAAGTTATATCGATGGAAATTGCCGGAACCGATCAGCGATTTCCTGTCAGACGAGTCTTTTGCCTGGGTCGCAACTATCGGGCTCATGCAATCGAATCTGGAGACAACCCGGATGAAACGCCGCCGTTTTTCTTCATTAAACCGCGGGATGCAGTTATTGAGAGTCGCGATGGTTTTCCCTATCCGCCCATGACTAATGAGCTACGCTACGAGGGTGAAATGGTTGTTGCCTTGAGCAGTGGAGGAACCAATATCCGCCCGGCTGATGCACTAAGCCATGTTTATGCCTATGGTATTGGGCTGGATATGACGCGGGAAGACCTGCAGCATAATGCCCAGGATCTGTCACGCCCCTGGGCAGTCAGTAAGTCTTTTGATAATTCTGCTCCCTGCGGACCTCTCCATACAGTAGCCCAACACGGCCATGCTGAAACCGGTCGTATTTGGCTGAGTGTCAATGGTGTGATGAAACAGGACTCTGATCTTGCCTTGCAACGCTGGTCAGTGGCTGAAGGTATCGCTATTCTTTCACAGTATTACGAGCTCTCAGCTGGGGACATCATCATGACAGGAACGCCTGAGGGGATTGGCCTGGTAGAGAAAGATGATGTCATCAAGTGCGGTATTGAAGGCCTTGGGGAGATTGAGGTTCGAATCACCTAACCATTTTTTAAAGTTGTTTAAAACATTAAATCCCTTAAAAATTTATTAAGGCTCATGGAGCATAACTAATCCTCTGTCGGGGTAAAGACAACACTCTATTACGGGTTTTCAAAAAATCTGCTGCCGACTGAAAGGCGTATTGAGCGTATTAAGTTACAATTAGCCTATTGATTATTAAATCAGCGTTAAATGGCATTGGATTTTCTGCCAATGACCATTAAAATTCGCTCTTTTTTCCCTAAAACAGGAATCCCCAATGGGACGTGCTTACCAAAACCGCAAAGAATCCATGGCCAAGACTTCAATTATGAAGTCCAAAATTTATGGGCGATATGGCCGCGAAATCTATATGGTTGCCAAGCAAGGCGGTTTTGACCCGGATGGTAATCTGGCGCTGCGAAGTATCATTGAGCGTGCCAAGCGTGATCAAGTACCCACTCATGTCATTGACAAGGCCATCGACAAAGCCAAAGGCGGTGGTGGTGAGGATTATTCACTGGCCCGCTATGAAGGCTTTGGACCTGGCAGTTCTATGCTGATCGTCGATTGCCTGACCGATAATCCAAACCGTACTTTTGGTGATGTACGTCAGTGTTTTACCAAATCCAATAGCAAACTGGGTAACCAGGGAACTGTCAGTCACGTGTTTGATCACTCCATCATTCTGGTGTTTGCCGGCGATGAAGAGGCCGTGATGGAAGCCTTGCTGAATGCCGATGTAGATGTAAGCGATATTGAAGAAGATGGCGGCAAAGTCAGTGTTTTTGCTCCACACACTGAATATGCCAAAGCCAAATCAGCGCTTGCCGATAGTTTCGATGAAATTGATTTTGACGTAGATGAAATCCAGTTTATTCCGCAAACGTTTACCCAGCTGAGTGCCGAAGACGATATTGCAGATTTTGAGAAATTGATGGATATGCTGAATGAGGTTGATGATGTGCAGAATGTCTATCACAACGTTGAAGAGTAAATATTCAAGTGTAATAGTGCCTGAAAGACAATGGCAGTTTCTGATCGAAGGCAACAAAAAAAAACGGCGACATTAAGATGTCGCCGTTTTCGTTTCCATAAGGGATCAATCTGCTACTGCATAGATGCCCCCTTCTTCATGGATCAATCCAGATCAAAACGATCCAGAGTCATTACCTTGGTCCATGCCGCAACAAAGTCATTCACAAAAAGGTCTTTGGAATCTTCTGCAGCATAGAATTCAGCAACAGCACGCAACTCTGAATTGGAACCAAAGATCAGGTCTACAGGAGTGCCGGTCCACTTGAGCTGACCAGTAGCACGATCACGTCCTTCGTAAGCACCTGCCATAGATCCCATTGACCACTCGGTCGACATATCCAGCAGGTTCACAAAGAAGTCATTGCTCAAAGTGCCAGGCTGATCAGTAAACACACCATGTTGTGCACCACCTGCATTGGCATTCAATGTGCGCATGCCGGCAACCAGCACGCTCATTTCAGGCACGGTCAAGGTGAGCAGGTCGGCATGCTCAACCAATTCAACTGCTGGCGACTGACCTGGTGCCAAATAGTTGCGGAAGCCGTCAGATTTTGGCTCAAGTACCGCAAACGAATTCACATCTGTCTGTGCCTGGGTTGCATCAGCACGTCCTGGTACAAAGGGCACATCCACATCATAGCCAGCGTCTGCCGCAGCCTTTTCGATCGCTGCCGCACCGCCCAGAACAATCACATCAGCAAGGGATACTTTCCTGCGTGAACGTCCATCGTTGAAGTCACTCTGAATACCTTCCAGTACAGCCAGGACACTGGCCAGTTCAGCTGGCTCATTAACCCCCCAGTCTTTCTGAGGTGCCAGACGAATACGTGCACCATTGGCGCCACCGCGCATATCAGTACCACGGAAAGTGGCCGCCGATGCCCAGGCAGTTTTTACCAGTTGTGCAGTAGTCAGTCCGGAATCGAGAATGGCTGCTTTCAGACGCGAGATGTCGCGTGAATTGACCAGAGAGTAATCGATTGCGAGAACAGGGTCCTGCCAGATCATCTCTGCATCAGGTGCCATGGAGCCCAGATAGCGAGTACTTGGACCCATATCGCGATGGGTCAGTTTGAACCAGGCACTGGCGAAAGCTCTGCCAAAGGCATCGGGGTCATCCAGCCAGCGCCGGGTAATCTCGCCATAGGAAGGATCTTCCCTGAGTGCCAGGTCAGTGGTAAACATAATTGGTGCATGTCTGAGGGTAGCATCATGTGCATCCGGTACCAGGTTTGCAGCAGCTCCATTGGCAGGAATCCATTGTGTGGCGCCGGCAGGGCTCTTGGTTTGTACCCAATCCCAGTTGTACAGGTTTTGCAGGTAGTTATGTGTCCATTGTGTTGGATTCACCGTCCACGCGCCTTCCAGTCCACTGGAAATCGTGTCAGCACCTTTGCCGGTACCACAGGTGTTTGTCCATCCCATGCCCTGCTCTTCCAGGCTGGCTGCTTCAGGCTCAGCGCCGACACAGTTCTCGGGACTTCTGGCACCATGTGCTTTACCGAAGGTGTGTCCACCGGCAATCAGAGCAACAGTTTCTTCATCATTCATTGCCATGCGACCAAAGGTCTCACGGATATCTGCAGCTGCAGCCAATGGATCAGGATTACCGTTTGGTCCTTCAGGATTAACATAAATAAGGCCCATCTGCACAGCAGCAAGCGGCTCTTCCAGATCTCTGTTTCCGCTGTAACGCTGGTCACCCAGCCACTCGCCTTCGGGTCCCCAGTATATTTCGTCAGGTTCCCATTGATCCAGACGACCACCGGCAAAGCCCATGGTTTCAAAACCCATGGATTCCATCGCCACATTACCAGTAAGCACCATCAGGTCAGCCCAGGAAATGCTGCGGCCATATTTCTGCTTGATTGGCCAAAGCAGCCGCCGTGCTTTATCCAGATTCACGTTGTCTGGCCAACTGTTAAGCGGGGCAAAACGCTGCGCGCCGCCATCGGAGCCACCGCGGCCATCACTGATACGGTAAGTTCCGGCACTGTGCCAGGCCATACGGATAAAGAACGGGCCGTAATGACCGTAGTCTGCGGGCCACCAGTCCTGTGAGTCAGTCATCAGATCTACAAGATCCTGTTTCAATGCATCCAGGTCCAGGCTTTCAAAGGCTTGGGCGTAATCGAAGTCTGCGCCCATAGGGTCGGATTGCGGTGAATGCATGCGCAATGGCTGCAAATCCAGCTGATTTGGCCACCAATAGTCATTATTGACCATCGTGTCCTGCGCACTGACCGTGTTAATTGCAGCGAGCGGCGACAGGCCGAGCGCTATAAGTGTAAGTAATGGTAATTTATTACCGAGCATACTCTTTACCTCCTTTTAGTTACCGTGCAGAGTCTAAGGCGTGCAGGCTATACTAAATAAATTGAAAATACCTATTAGGTCGATAGGTAAAGCCATAGCTTGAATCAAGCGATTTATAGAAAATAGCTGACTGTAAAAGAAAAAATCAGCATAAAAAGCATTGATAAGCAGTCAAAATGACAGCATTATCCATCTATATACACAGTAATTTAGTTTGATTTCTAATCAGGTCTTTTGAGGAAACTATCATGAATAAAGCTTTAACAGGACTTGCCGGTTTGGTGTTTGCACTGCTTCTTTCAATGCAGGTTTTTGCTCACCATTCCTTTGCTGCGCAGTATGACAGCAACAAGCCGGTTTCCATGACAGGAATGGTCACCAAAGTTGAATGGCAAAACCCCCACGTCTACCTTTATGTAGATGTTGAAGATGACAATGGCAATTATGAAAAGTGGGCGCTGGAAATGGGGGCGCCCGCGGTACTGACACGTATTCAGGGATGGTCGCGTTCGACACTTAATATCGGTGATATGGTTTCAGTTGAGGGAAGACTGGCCAGAGACGGCAGTAATCTCGCCAATGCCCGTTCTGTCACATTAACTTCAGGTGCAGAGCTGGGCGCAGGATCAAGTGAACTTACTACGCCATAGCTGGCAGGAGACTGGGAAATAGAGTGTTATGAGAAATCGAGCTGCAATAAATAATTTACTGATGCTGACAAGCCTGCTCTTTTTGATGATAGGCACACCGCTTAGCGCTCAAAGCGCTGAACAAAATACGCCAGTGAGACCTGCACCAAGGCTGGCAAATGGTCAGGTAAACCTGGGGCTGGAACCGGGACAAAAGGGTTTCTGGGGCAGCTCAGGACGAATTTTCGATCGCCGCGGACGCGCTCACCAGAGCAACCTGCTGGAAGCAGAATTACCCTTACAACCCTGGGCAAGAGCGCTTCTGGAATACCGTCAGGCAAATAACGAGAAAGATGATCCTCATGCTCGCTGCCTGCCAGGCGGAATAACACGTCAAATTCAAACCGTGAATGGCTTTGAAATTCTTCAACACCCGGAGCTGAATCGAATTTATCTGGTTTTCGGTGGCGGTCCTCATACCTGGCGCATGATTCATACCGATGGCCGTCCCCTGCCGGATATCAATGATCCAGACTTGATCCCCACTTACCTGGGTTATTCAACGGCACATTGGGAAGACGACACACTTGTCGTTGAGACCAACGGTTTTAACGAGAAAACCTGGTTCGCCTCCGGCTCGCTACCCAGCACCCGTTTTCTGCATCTCACTGAACGCATTTCCCGTCCCGATTTCGAAACGCTGCGCTATGAACTGACCGTGGATGATCCCGGCGCCTTCACAGAAACCTGGACCGGTGGTTTTGATGTAGCGTGGAACTGGACCAGCTGGGATGGCTCTGACAATGCAGAATTGCACGAATATTTTTGTCAGGATAATGAGCGCGACGTTCAACATTTTTTGGGCAATGAATAAACAGGGTTCAACAATGAGTTATTTTGATACTACAAAAACTTTAAACTTTTTATCTGGAAAATCCCTGCCAATAACGTTCATTTTGCTGCTGGGTTTTTCTTTTCCACTGTTTTCTCAGGAAGGCCACCCTCTTGTTGGTTCGTGGAGTGGTGACAGACTGGTGAGTGAGCAGAACACACGCGTGCTGTTATTACTTGATTTGCAAATTGACCAGGAAATCACCGGCACGCTCCTTGAAAACGGCGTCCGCATCCCTTTATCCAATGTAACACTTGATCCGGAGAACTGGAGTGTCAGCATGAATGCCAGCGGCGAAGATAGAGCAGGAAATGCTCTTAATTATGAAATCCAGGGCGTAATAGATAACCTGGGGTCAGCAACGCAAAGAATTATAAGTGGCACCTGGAATGATGGGAGCAATACTGGCAGCTTTCGTCTCCAGAGAAATTAGACTCATAAGTAACATCACCAGTTAAAGAAATATCAGTCTTACATATGCTTTACAGGCATTTTGGAAACGTTAACCAGTTCATTAAATCCCTGGAGTCTACTTGACCAGTCGCCGAACATTTCTTGCTGCCAGTTCCACAGCAGCCATACTCAAGACACTGCCACTTTCTGCTCAAACTGGCGATCTGACTGAATATTCCCTGGTAGAAGCCTCCGAGCTTATCCGCCGCCGCATGATATCCCCGGTGGATTTAACAGTTGCCTATCTGGATCGTATTGAAAAACTGCAACCTCAAGTCAATGCCTATATAACGGTAACGGCAGATCTGGCCATACGCCAGGCACAGCAGCTGGAAACTGAAATATTAAACGGACAATGGCGTGGGCCCCTGCATGGCATTCCCATTGCCCTGAAAGACAATATTGATACTGCCGGCATTCTCACTACTGCTGCCAGCAGCCTCCTGCAGGATCGTCTTCCCGATACCAATGCACCCATTTATGAACGCCTGCGCGATGCCGGTTGCATCCTATTAGGCAAACTGAATATGCATGAATTTGCCTGGGGTGGTACCTCGGCTATCACCCACTTTGGGCCGGTTCATAATCCCTGGAATCTCGAACACATTCCCGGCGGCTCATCAGGTGGCTCGGCCGCAGCTGTAGCCGCCCGCATGTGTTGTGCAGCCCTTGGCACCGATACACTGGCCTCCATTCGTCTGCCAGCAGCTTATTGCGGCGTGACCGGTCTTAAAGCCAGTCATGGACTTGCCTCCATACGCAACATTATTCCGGTAGCGGAATCACTGGACCATGTCGGCCCTCTTTGCCGAAGTGTGGCTGATACAGCTTATATGCTTCAGGCAATGGCAGGTTTTGATCCCCTCGATCCAGTGAGCATAAGGGCTGGTATGCGCAGCAATTATGCTGAGGCCCTATTACAACCTGTTCAGTCCTTGAGAATTGGATTACCTGATGGGGATTATTTTTCCCGTCTGCATCTGGACACAGAACGCTCAGTCAGCAATTCACTTGAATTGCTTGAATCAATCACCGCCGGGGCCAGTGAAGTAACATTGCCCGCTGTTCCAGATTTTTCTCCGCTGCTCGCCGAGAGTTATGCGTGGCATGAAAAATATCTGGAGGATGAAAGCAATCACAGTCAGTATGATCCGGTGACACTGGAGCGACTTTTAGCAGCAGGAGCGGTCAGTACCGATGACTATATTCGCGCACAACAGGATATGATCCGATCCAGAAATTTAATAGAAGACGTATTCAAGGAAGTAGATGTACTGGTAACCCCTACAGCACCAGGTCTGCCAGAGCGCATCGACAGCGCAATCAACCCGGCCTCAGCGGCCAGCGCGGAACCCTCGGTAAGAAATACTGCCCCGTTTAATCTTTACGGCATTCCCACCATTTCAGTCCCGATAGGTTTCAGTCAGAACGGCCTACCCATTGGACTTCAAATCAGCAGCGCGCATTTAAAGGAAGAGGTGATGTTCTCTCTGGCCTATGCTTATCAGCAAGCCACTTCATGGCATCTGCAATCACCCGAACTATAAAGCTATTAAATATTCTCTTCAGTAAGCACTTCTGTGAGAATGCCCGGATTTTTTTCCATGGCGATTGCCTTCAGATCATAAGATAATTTTTGAAATAAATGCCGTGAAGAAGAATTCGTTCTCCATGCCGCTACATGATTACGTACCACCGGCTCCTCTTCCATGCTTAGAACATGCAAGGGTGCTCCCTTTTGTAATTCACTTTGTACAAACAGTGCCGGAAGAAAAGCTATGCCCTGGTTCATCATCACCATCTGGCTCAGAGTATCCAGGCTGTTACCTTCAAAATCCCTTTTCATTTCTGCACCAAAGCGCTCACACAACCCGGCAATACGTCGGTGCAAATGGAAATGATCATCAATGGTCAGCACAAACTCTCCCTGTAAATCACTACCACTAATAGTCTCTTTCCTTGCCAGAGGGTGCTCTTGAGAGGTCACTACTTTCAGTGGCTCGGTGAACAATGGTCGCACTCTGCTCTCTGTAGACTGCATAGGCAGTACCGTCATAATGAGATCAAAAGCCCCTTTACGCAGACCTGTTTCCAGCTCCCTGGGATCGCCTTCACGTAAGTGCAGTTTCAGCTTCGGATAACGTCGATGTAATTCAGGTAATAGCTGAGGCAACAAGTAAGGGCCAAGGGTCAACGAGACGCCCAGCTTGAAAGTCCCGCCCATATCCAGGCTGCTGTTATGGGCTGTCTCCATTAAATGCTGGTACTGCTCGAGAATATCTCTGGCCAGCGGCAACAATTCCCGGCCTTCAGGTGAAAGCAGAGTCCCCGCACGGGAACGTTCAAACAACTGCACACCCAGCGCTTCTTCCATCGCCACAATCTGGCTGGTTAAGGTAGGTTGAGAAATATTGAGTTTAGCGGCTGCCTTGCGAAAATTGGACGAGCGCGCAATGGTCGCAAAATATTCGAGCTGCTTGATGGAAGGTTTTTTGGTGGACATAGTGCCTGCCTGTTAGCGTTTTTCCGGATAGCTGATAGCTAATAGCTAACGAAATTATAGAATATTGTATTAAAAAGCTAAGCAAAAACAAGCGATTAATTTATTTTCACAAATACAGACCCAAAAGACTTAATCAGATCAATCAGAAGCAGATGCAATTTCGACAATGACCGACTATTCCATGAGGCAAAAAAAAGTACAAAAAAACTTTACATACCGGAAAAAAAACCTAAAATGCGCCCTCGCCAGTAAAACAGCATTCTGGACTTCTTTTTTGAAAACCTGATGCTCTGGCGCTATGTGTTCGGTTGTGTATAGGGTTATTTATGCGATGCATAGTTTCAAATCTGTATACGCAATGGTTCATGCATTGCGGCCGGAACATCCAGTCTATTGTCTGCGCCCCTCTGCTGTAACTATTGCGACCCGCTGGTTCCTGGATAATTTTCCTGGACGTGTACTGTATGCGGTAAAAACAAATCCTGACTTCGTCGGCACTATTGCCGAGGCAGGTCTGGCGCATTTTGATGCAGCCTCCCTGGGTGAAATCGAACTCGTTCACCGCACTGCACCTCATGCCAGAATTTCGTTTATGCACCCGGTAAAAAGTCGGCAAGCAATTCGCCGCGCCTACTTCCAGTATGGGGTACGTGATTTTTCCCTGGATAGCGAAGCAGAACTTAACAAAATCCTTGAAGAAACCAGACATGCCGATGATTTGAATCTGTTTGTTCGCCTTAGCGTCTCCAATCAGCACAGCAAGTATTCACTGGCAGGTAAATTTGGAATAGCCGGTAAAGCTGCCGCTAAATTACTATTTAAGGCGCGCCAGCATGCCGACAAGCTTGGCATCTGCTTTCATGCTGGTTCGCAAATTATGAACCCTGATGCCTTTCGCATAGCCATGCATGACGTCAGCCAGCTCATCATCCGCTCAAGTGTCATCATCGACATTCTCGATGTTGGCGGTGGCTTTCCCTCGGTTTACCCGGGAATGATTCCACCTCCGTTGGAAAAATACCTGAAAGTTATTACTGACAGTTTTGAAGAATCTCTGGTCAGTGAAACTTGTGAACTCTGGTGCGAACCAGGCCGTGCCCTGGTGGCTGAAGGTGCATCACTGGTGGTGAAAGTAGAATTGCGCAAGGATAACGATCTCTATCTCAATGACGGTACCTATGGTGGTCTGTTTGATGCCGGTCAGCCTGCTATGGTTTTCCCAGTACACCAGATCAGACCAGGTGCTACTCATACAGAGATGAATTCAGTTCGGCAGATGGATGAGTTCAGTTTTTACGGACCTACTTGTGACAGCATCGATGCCATGCCCGGCCCCTTTGAATTACCAGCCGACATTGCCGAAGGTGATTATATAGAAGTGGATAACATGGGCGCTTACAGCATCAGCATGCGCACTGGCTTTAACCATTTTAATGTTTGCGAGCAGGTCATAGTGGACACACAGCCCAGACTGTCTATGTATGGCCTGAATGAATATGAAGTTCCAGTGACCCATGTGATGAAAAAACATGTGCCTAACGATGCCACAGCAACAAAAATAAATACCACCAGCAGGGACAGTAATGTTAAATCCCTGATCAAGGAAAACTCCAGTGACGCAAGCTAAAAAAGACAATACCAGCGAATACCGTGATTCTTTGCTTTCAAAAACTGTCGAACATGTCGACTTTACCAGTTTTGACGCCCGCCCCATCATTGCCGCCATGGACAAGATGTCTTTCACTTCACGGGACCTGGCTCGTGCCAGTGAAATTTATAATGAAATGCTCGCTGATAAAGACTGCTCGATTATTTTGACCATTGCCGGTTCCACTTCTGCTGGTGGTTGCATGGATTTGTATACCGACCTGGTGAAATACAACATGGTAGATGCCATTGTCGCAACAGGTGCAACTATCATCGACATGGATTTCTTTGAAGCTCTGGGATTCAAACATTACCAGGGCTCTCCCGATCTGGATGATCAGGCCTTGCGCGATTTATATATCGACAGGATTTACGACACCCTGATAGACGAGCACGAACTGCAGCATTGTGATCACGCTATCGCCGCTATTGCGGACAGTTTGCCAGCCAAGTCTTATTCATCGCGGGAATTCATCCGGGAAATGGGACGCTGGTGCGTCGACAATGCCAAAAAGCACAACTCTTTAATTGAAACCGCGTATAAAAATGATGTGCCTATATTCTGCCCGGCTTTTACCGACTCCAGTGCCGGCTTTGGTCTGGTAGTCCACCAGGATCGCTCACCGGACAATCATCTCACCCTGGATTCCATCCGCGATTTTCGCGAACTCACTGACATCAAAATAAAGGCCGGTACTACCGGTGTACTGATGATCGGTGGCGGAGTACCAAAAAACTTTACCCAGGATACGGTAGTGTGTGCAGAAATTCTTGGTAAGGAAGTTGACATGCATAAATACGCCATCCAGATCACTGTGGCAGACAGTCGTGACGGTGCCTGTTCCAGCTCAACACTGAAAGAGGCCTGCAGCTGGGGTAAAGTGGATTTATCCCGTGAGCAAATGGTGTTTGCCGAAGCCGGCAGTGTCCTGCCTTTGATGATGAGTGATGCCTGGCATCGCGGCCACTGGAAAGACCGTGATCTGCGTAAATTTTCGACGTTGTTTACTTGATGGCATCCCCGGCAATGCCTTCACTGCCAGACATACTTACTGCTAAAGAGGGCTTTCTGGGTCTGGATATAGATACACCATTCGCCGAAACCCGTGCCGTAATCGTGCCCTTCGGACTGGAAGCTTCTGTGAGTTATGGTGGCGGAACAGCAAACGGTCCTGCGGCAATAATCGAAGCCTCCCATCAGGTTGAACTGTTTGATGAGGAGCTGTTATGTGAACCCTGGGAACAGTATGGCGTAGCCACGCTACAGCCGCAGCCAATTGCAGAACCCATTCCCGCTGCTCTCCAGCAACTGGGAAACACTGTCGAAGCATTACTGGCTGCAGATAAATTTCCAATGGTGCTGGGTGGAGAACATTCCCTGACCGCCGGGTTAATAGCTCCCTATTTAAAGCGCTATCCCGATCTCGCAATTTTGCATTTCGATGCCCATGCAGATCTGCGCGATGGCTATGACGGGGAACATTATTCCCATGCTGCGGCACTACGCCGTTGTCTTGACCACCCCGTTTCTACCCTGGTCTCCATCGGTATTCGTAATATATCGGCAGGCGAGTATGACTATTACCAGGAAAATCGCGACCGTATTAGCATTTACTGGGGGCATGAAAAAGCGCAATGGAATATCGATGAGATTATCGCGCCGCTGAAGGGAAGACCGGTTTACCTGACTTTTGATCTGGATGGATTTGATGCCAGTTTAATGGCCGCTACGGGTACCCCGGAACCGGGTGGCCTGTTCTGGGAAGATGCTATTAATATCATTCGTGCTGCCAGCAAGGTCTCCACAATAGTCGGCGCCGATATCGTGGAACTGGCTCCCAAACCTAACCTGCATGCCTGTGATTTCCTGGCCGCAAAACTCGCCTATAAAATCCTTAATTATTCGTTAGCTTGCAGGAAGGGATAGAAATCCCATCAATGATAGATTATAACTAATATAAAATAATATTAATTAGTTAAAGTCTATCATTAACAAGCTTCTTAGGCTTTTAGCCCTCCTTCAGAAAAAGAATGTCATCGGTGACCTGCGTTATGTTCACCCTGGCGAATATGATGCACTGACATCACGTAACTCATCAAGAATGCGCGATGCCTACTACCAACAGGTAGTTCAGGCTGTGACTGCTCAAAACGAAGCCAGAGTTGAAGCAGAAGAAGAACCCATAATCATTGACGATGCTTTTAAAGCCCAGTGGTATGAAGAGTTCCCGCTGGGTTATGTGGAACACCGCCTGAGCTGGCAACCTGGTGGCGAATTCAATGACTGGGTCAGCAAACACAACAGCATCATCAAAATTAATGACATCTTGTTCATGCATGCCGGACTTGGACCTGAGTTACTTGCTTTATCTATCCAGGAAATCAATGACAAGATACGTACAGAGATTCTGGGCGATATCGATTTTGATAATAATCTGGGAGAAGCTGAAACTGGCCCATTATGGTACAGAGGCCTGGCAATGAATTCACAAAGCGATGAAGCACCTCACCTTGCCAATTTACTGGACACCTACAAGGTAGAAACCGTGGTTGTTGGTCATACGCCAAACCTGGGCATTATCACCCCGCGTTTTGGTGGCCAGGTAGTGATAACCGATACCGGTATCTCAACCTATTACGGTTCATATAAGGCCAGCATGCTCATTGAGGATGGCAAACTTTTTGCTTTCCAGGAAGGCGCATACATTCCATTGCCGGCAAACGATGAAGGTATGATTCACTATTTCCAGTCGCAACTTGATTTGGCGCCAGAGAATGATCGGCTTAAAGCGCATCTTGAGAATTTGCTGAATCCTGTAGTAGAAGAAGTATCAGCAGAAGAAGTCTCAACGGAAGCAATTGCAGATTAGTAATTCCTGCTAGAGCAAAAACTGCTTAAGGTGTGACCACCTGATCTATCCATTCCAGGTGACTGGAAATTCGTTCATAAATCTGGGTTGTGCCATACAACCCTTGCACTGGAGGGGATTCGCCCTCTTCAAGCTCACCAAGTGCAATTCCCATTAGAAGCGGGCCACTCTGGGTTTCCAGTAATGCTGGTCCCCCGCTGTCTCCCAAGCCAGGAATCCCCTCAAGAGCCAGCGCCTGCTTGCCAGAGCTCCTTGGATCATCAAACAGGAATGTTAACCATTGTGCTGCTTCAACAACACGATTCTGGGCACGGCGAAATTTCCCGTCATTGCTTTGCAAACCTCGAGTACCGATGCCGGTGAAGCCCCAGCCTAATAACGACACTATCTGATTTACTTCATCCGTTTGCCTGTAAAGCCCGACAGGTGTGACACCCTGCACTTCATTGTCGAAACGAATCAATGCCAGATCGACATTTACCAATTCATTACCGGTATCGAAGAGAGGATGCATTACCAGTTCAGCAACGCCATATGCTTTTTTGTCTATGGTCAGTGAGTAAGGGGAATTCTCGCGCACTGTCTGCAGCAACGGAGTCTGGTTAGCGCAATGCGCCGCAGTGATTGCCCAGTGCGAATTTATCAGGGTACCGATACACACTTTATTATCAAAGCTGGTATGCAGATAAAATAGTTGTGGATAGCTTTCTTCCCTTACCTGATAACGGGAATCGCCCTTGTCATGGCGAATAATAATGCCCTGACTGGAAGAAAATGGCAGAAGCAAAATAAAAACAAAAGACAGAAATTGAATAGCTGTGCCAAAAGCATGTTTTTCTGGCGTGCTAATAGAAAATCCGGACTCTGGCTTATTGATCATCCGGATTCTTTTTTTCACTTTCCGCCTTGCCCGAATTTTCCATACGGGACAAACCGATATTGGGTTTGTATTTATTGTTTGCTGATTCTTTAATGACCAGCCAGGTGCGGTAAAAGAAAAAAAGGATTCCCAGGCAAAGTAAAAATAAAATTCCGACAATCATCCATTGAGCTTGAGTCATGGCACCAGGATTCAACAGAGTTTCAAGCATGGTATATCCCCCAAAAAGCGTCGATTATGAAGAAATGAGTGTTTGATTACCAGTGAGCAGTTAATCAAAAAAAGGTTTTAACGACCAGAACAGTGCTATTTTCTTCGGGACTGAAGTCCCTCCTACATAGATTCGCGATCCCCCGTAGGAGCGGTTTCAACCGCGAAGAACGCAGCTCCTTTCTTCGGGACTGTTTATCATCAAAAGTATCATAGAGGCCACAACAGTCCAATTAAATATGGGTGTTTGCCTGCTGGTATTTAAGAAATTTTTTCCTCCTACACAACAACTATGTGATCCCGCTTTCCTGTTGGTTCAAGGCATTAATATAAATCTCAATCTGCTCTAGCCGGTCGAATGGGTCCGTTAACTCCAGCAAGGCCTGCTTGTCCCGGTTTGAGATTGGCAGTAATTCGCTCAAGCGCCAGGCAATTTCTCTCAGGTTATCAAAACTGATTTCCAGTTTTAGCTCTTCAATAGCCGGATGTTTTGCCAGGCCATGCAGTAAATCCACGTATTCGTTAAACTGCTCACCCACATCAACCGGGTCCGAATCAAGTGAATCATGATCCCTGAATACCACCTCTGCCCTGCACAGATCGTTTTCCTCGCGCCATGATTCAATAATTTTAAACGTCATCTGACCTTCCACGGTTATGCCCAGCAAGCCATTGGGAAGCTGATTCCAGTCTACGACAGTGCTGTAAGTACCGATCCGATGGATATCCAGTTTCTGACCCTTAAGCGCCACTTCACTGCCTGTCTGAATCAGCACTACACCAAAACCGGTCTGATCTTTCAGGCACTGTCGGATCATATCCACATAACGGGACTCAAAAATCTGTAAAGAGATTCGTCCCTTGGGAAACAAAATGGAATTCAGGGGAAATAGTGGAATGGTTTCCAATGCTTACCTCTTTGTACTCATTTTTCTAACCGTCCTGCCTGATAACTGACTTTATATTGTGCTTACTATTGTTGAGTTCAAAGCTTAATGGCGGCTGCCAAGGGCCTCACCCAGTCGCCCATGGATTCCTTCGAATCCCCCGTTGCTCATAATGATAACGTGGTCACCGGCAACAACTTCTTTCAATAATTCATCAATAATTTCGTCAGTGGTAGGATAACTACGGAAATCCGACAGCGAATCACTGGCAATTGATGCAAGATCCAGTTTAGTCGCTTCTGATTTATACCATATCACCAAATCGGCTTTATCAAGTGAAGCTGCCAGGGTTTTTTGATGGTATCCCATCTTCATGGTATTAGAGCGGGCCTCAATCACACAAATCAATCGGCCCGACTCACCGTTTTCATCCAGGCGCGCACGAAAACCGTCCAGCGTGGTTTTTATCGCGGTGGGATGATGGGCAAAATCATCATAAATTTTTACTCCGGCAAATTCCCCAAGTAATTCCAGTCGACGCTTAACACCGGCAAAAGCAGACAGTGCCGCGCAGCCTTTTTGCAGGGAAACGCCGGCATGGGCCGCTGCCGCCAGTGCTGCCACACCATTTTGAATATTGTGTTCACCAAGCAACTCCCAATTAACTTCACCACTGTCTACCTCACTATGCTCACCATCATCTGTGACATAGGTAACACGATAATGAGAGCCCTGTTTATCCAGCGATTTAACACGCCACTGCGCTGCTGGATCATCCTGCAGATCAAAGTATTCTTTTTCAGACCACAAACCTCTGGCAAAAACTTCTTCCAGATTTTTATTATGCAGTGGCGCTATCACCAAACCATTTTGCGGAATGGTTTTCAGCAAATGATGGAACTGGGTCTGGATTGAGCCAATATCAGGAAAAATATCCGCATGATCATATTCAAGATTTCCCAGGATGGCCGTTTTTGCCCGGTAATGAACAAACTTTGAACGTTTATCGAAAAAAGCACTGTCATATTCATCCGCTTCAATCACGAAGAATGGCGATTTGCCAAGACGCGCAGAACAGGAAAAGTTCTTGGGCACGCCGCCCACCAGATAGCCCGGCTCCAGACCTGCGTATTCAAGAATCCAGGTCAGCATGCTGGTGGTGGTGGTTTTACCATGAGTTCCTGCCACTGCCAGCACCCAACGATCTTGCAACACATGCTCGGATAACCACTGAGGACCAGAACAATAAGGCAGATTGTTCTCAAGGATATACTCCACCGCAGGATTCCCGCGCGAGCAGGTATTGCCAATAACAATCATGTCGGGCCTTGGCGCATCAGGACCTGAAAAATGCGCAGGATCATAGCCCTGAGACAAGGCAATGCCCTGTTCTTCCAGCTGGGTACTCATGGGCGGGTAAACATTTTGATCAGAACCGGAGACTTCATAACCAAGCTCCTTGGCCAAAACAGCCAGGCTGCCCATGAAAGTCCCGCAGATTCCCAAAATATGTATATGCATGTGCTGATTGTCTCAAATGACCATGATGCTAGCTACAAAATGCAGGGAATCTTTTTAAAGATTGTTCTGAATAAAAGAATTATCCAAATTTAGACATTATTAGGCGAACTGCGTTCGCCATCGGCGGATGACGCTACGCTTTTCCGCCCTACAAGTATCTCGAAGAAGTGTAACCCGGAAGGCGCAGCGTCATCTCGAAGCTCTGTAGGGCGGAAAAGGCCGCAGGCCATCATCCGCCGATGGAAGGCGCAGCCTTCCCAAAAAAGCTCAAATCCCGGTAGCGCAGTAGCTACTACCGCCCATCAAACCTGTCTTACACCCAAACAATTAAGTAGAATAATGGCTTCACAATTTGGAGTTGTCTATGTCTGGAAACAATATCTTTTATGCCCAGTCTGGTGGCGTAACCGCAGTAATCAATGCCAGCGCCTGTGGCGTAATCGAGACTGCCAGAGCACATCCCGAACTCGGCAAAGTCTATGCGGGTCGTAACGGCATCATCGGCGCTCTGCGTGAAGAACTCATCGATACCAGCTTTGAAAAAAAAGAGACTATCGCAGCACTGCGGCATACACCTGCAGGCGCTTTTGGTTCGTGCCGCTACAAGTTAAAAAGTGTGGATGAGAATCGGGCAGAATATGAACGCCTGATAGAAGTTTTTAAAGCACATGATATTGGTTACTTTTTTTACAATGGCGGTGGGGACTCTCAGGATACTGCCCACAAGGTAAGCCAGCTTAGCCAGGAAATAAATTACCCCATCACCTGCATCGGTATTCCAAAAACTGTTGATAACGATCTGCCCATCACCGACAACTGTCCGGGCTTTGGCTCGGTAGCAAAATATGTTGCCGTGTCCATACGTGAAGCAGGACTGGATGTGGCCTCCATGTGCGAAAGCTCAACCAAGGTGTTTGTCATGGAAGTCATGGGACGCCATGCCGGCTGGATTGCCGGCGCGGCAGGACTTGCTGCAGAACAGGACGGCGACGCACCGCACATCATCGTGTTTCCCGAGATTGCATTTGATAAGGAAGCTTTTCTGGCCAAAGCCAAAAGCTGTGTTGATCAGTATGGCTATTGCGCCATTGTTGTTTCAGAAGGCGCCCATTATGAAGACGGCACTTTCCTCGCCGACCAAGGCACAACCGACGCCTTCGGTCATGCACAACTTGGCGGCGTTGCTCCCACGCTGGCAAATATGCTGAAAGATGCACTGGGCTATAAATATCACTGGGCGGTATCCGATTACCTGCAGCGTGCTGCACGCCACATTGCCTCAGGTACTGACGTGGAGCAGGCCTATGCCATGGGCAAGGCTGCAGTGGAGTTTGCCCTGGCAGGTAAAAATGCAGTGATGCCTACAGTCGTCAGAGACAGCTCTTCCCCCTATAGATGGCATATCGGTGAAGCTAATCTGGCTGATGTAGCCAATGTAGAAAAAATGATGCCGCGCGAGTTCATTACTGAGGACGGCTTTGGTATTACTGCTGCTGCCAGAGAATATTTTGCCCCTTTAATTCTCGGTGAAGATTATCCGCCTTATAAAAACGGATTGCCGGATTATGCGCGTCTACAGAAAATTCTGGCAGACAAAAAACTGCCAGACTGGTCTGAATAATAAAATTTACATAACGGCCTGATTAAACAGACGGAAAGAAACTATGCTCCTCGACATCTTTGCCATCATCTCGCCAGTCTTCATCTGTGCCATGATCGGTTATACCTGGGTCAAACGCGGGCATATTTTTGAAACCCCCTTTGTCTCGAAACTGGTGATGAATGTAGGTGCGCCCTGCCTGATTTTTTCCACCTTCATGGATATTGAAATGGAGCAGGATGCTTTTATTTCCATGGCCGGGGCAGCCTTTATTACCATGATAATTTTCGGTGTGATCGGCTGGGTGGTACTGCGCATAGCCAAACTCGATCAACGCGCTTATCTGCCAGGACAAATCTTCCCCAATGTCGGCAACATGGGTCTGCCCCTATGCCTGCTGGCTTTTGGTGACGAAGGTCTGGCCCTGGGGTTGACCTATTTCACCGTGAATATTGTGTTTGGCTTCACTGTTGGTATGTCCATCTCTTCAGGCGTCCTGTCTGGTAAGGAGCTATTGCGCAACCCGATGTTCTGGACTGTGGTGGTCACTGTCTCACTGGTTTTCGCCGGCATTAAATCCCCGGCCTGGCTCTACAACACGACCAATCTTATTGGCGGACTCACCATTCCGATGATGCTGATTGCACTGGGCGTTTCACTGGCGCAATTCAGAATCACCAGCCTGACTCGCAGTATTTCCTTATCGGCCATGCGTCTCGGGCTGGGTTTTATCACCGGCAATGTCATCGCCTCATTGATGGGACTGGAAGGTGCGGCGCGGGGAATTTTGATTATGCAGTGCTCAATGCCAGTGGCGGTCTTCGCCTACCTGTTTGCCATGCGCTATGACCGCCAACCCGAAGAAGTGGCTGCCACGGTAGTTATCTCAACTGTGATGTCGTTTATTATGCTGCCGGCCCTGTTGTGGTATGTGTTGCCTTAGAACAGATACAAGTTACAAGACAATGATGATTTGCGAGGTTCCAGGGAACAAGTAATTTTTGGTGTATTGCTTTTTAACCTTTCGCGGTTGAAACCGCTCCTACATATACTAGATATCAATGTATTCAACTGAGCAGTTTGTTTGTAGCTTGTACCTTGTATCTCTTCCTCCCCGTGACCTCCTGCTCCTCTTATTGTAGAATGACGCCTGTTCTCGGGGCAGGGTGCAATTCCCTACCGGCGGTGAAACAGGTATTTAATTAAACCTGTTAAGCCCGCGAGCGCTTCGACTCAGGTCGAAGGTCAGCAGATTCGGTGTAATTCCGAAGCCGACGGTTAAAGTCCGGATGAGAGAGAATGCAAGTAAGGTCAGTTGACGGCTGTTTTTTAGCTGTCTATAAATGGTCTTAAAGTTGTATGCAGCGTCCTGCTGTGTAAGCTATGCATTTACCTTTTTCATGCTCCGCATTTTTACTGTAGTGGTACATGGAGCAAATCATGGAAAATTTCAAAACAGGCAAAATTGCCTTCATCCAGGCTAGCTGGCATAGCGAGATCGTGGATCGTTGTCGCGAAGGTTTTGCAGCCAGATTATCCGAGCTGGGTTTTGCTGAAAAGCAGATTGATTATTTCAAAATGCCGGGTGCTTTTGAGCTACCCCTTAAATGCAAACAACTACTTGATTCAGGCGACTATGCCCTGGCTATTGCTGCAGGATTTGTTGTCGATGGGGGTATATATCGCCACGAGTTTGTTGCCCAGAGTGTCGTCAATGCCCTGATGCAAGTTCAACTGGAGCTTGGCTTACCAGTCTTATCTGCAGTCCTGACTCCCAAGAAATTCGATGAAGACAATGCCGATCACCAGAAATTTTTCTTTGATCATATGTTAATCAAGGGAAGAGAAGCTGCTGATGCAGCTCACACTTTATTATCAGAAAAGAAAGGGGTTCTTGCCAGGTCTGCTTAGTGGAGGAATGAGGGCTGAAGGCTGAAGGCTGAAGGCTGAAGGCTGAAGGCTGAAGGCTGAACAATTATGTTTTGAGCACTGCAGAGGTCAAGTAGTTTCTAATGATATTTTTTAACTTTTAGCTTATGAATTCTGTCGGATGGCGCTGCGCTTATCCGACCTACATGATTGCTTGCCTCTTGTATCTGCTTTCAAGGCGCCAGCCGCTGTATATCCCAGGTTCGATCTCCCTGCAGACTATATTCAAATCTATCATGCAGTCTGTGTTCACCGCCTTGCCAGAATTCCATTTCAAAGGGGACAACGCGGATACCCCCCCAGAAATCCGGTAAAGGGACCTCTCCCTCGGCAAACTTTTCTTTCATGTTTGCCAGTTGCGTCATCAGGAAATCCCGCGAGGTAATTTTGCGGCTTTGATTCGAAGCCCACGCAGCCAGCTGGCTGTCACGGGGGCGGGAAAGAAAATATTTAACAGACTCTGCAATCGATATTTTTTCTGCCCTGCCGCAAATTTTTACCTGACGATCCAGGGCATTCCAGGCAAAGAGGAGGCTGACTCGGTCATTTTCTGCAATTTCTTTAGCTTTACGACTGCCGTAATTGGTATAGAAAATAAAACCGCTTTCATCGAAATGCTTCAGCAGAACAATCCGCTGTGAAGGCTGCCCATCATCAGAGACAGTACTGATAACCATAGCAGTAGGATCTTTCAGACCAGAGCTAATAACCTGATCAAGCCATATCTGGAATTGTTGTGTAGGATTTTCATTCAAGTCTTCGCGGCGCAATCCCCCTTGCAGGTATTCACGCCTGAAATTTTCAATATCCATTCAGGAAATTTTCCGTATCAGAACTGGAAGCGCTCGTCATAGACCCGCTTGTCGAACTCAAATGTACGCCAGGCTTTGTGGCCAGTGCCATAATCGAAATAGCCGCGACCATGTTTCTTGTTCGCAGCCCATTTACCTACATATTGCGTGCCATCTTCCCAGCGGTAAGTACCTTCACCAAAAAAGACGTCGTTTTTGAATTCGCCATAATAGTTTTCTGTATTTTTCTTCAGGGTATCTTCAGTGAAGCGGCCTTCTTTAAAGTTTTCTACATGAAAGGCCTGCATGCCGGTGCCATTGCGCCGATCATTGCGCCAGTTACCCATGTAGACATCACCCTTTTTAGTCCACAGGGTTCCGCGACCATGTTTTTTGCCATTCATGAAACGACCCTCATACACTTCACCCTCATCATTAAAAGTCAGGCGACCAAAACCAAAAAACTTTTCATTGAGAAAATCACCGCGATAGGTACGTAAACCCCTTTCTGTTTCTTCCACAAGGGTGCCATTACCATCAACACAATCACCACTAATGCAGCCCAGCTCGTCATCTTTGGCAGCCAATACTGCGCTGCTCAGATAAACACCAAGTAGCAATAGGGCCCAACGGGGTAAGGTGTACATGCCTGTTCCTGAATTATTCATGATTTAAGATTGTTTCGTAAATGGAATCGGAATTGTAGCGAATTTTTTAAGCAAGTCCCAATCTGGCATCTTTCATTCGGGACTCAAATCCGTTTTCCATGGAATCGCCATACTATGTAGGAGCGGTTTCAACCGACAAGAACGCCGCACCTTTCCTTCGGGACTGAAGTCCCTCCTACAAAAAACCGCGATCCCCCGTAGGAGCGGTTTTAACCGCGAAGAACGCAGCATCTTTCCTTCGGGACTGAAGTCCCTCCTACAAAAAACCATCATCCCCTGTAGGAGCGGTTTTAACCGCGAAGAACACAGCACTTTCCTTCGGGACTGAAGTCCCTCCTACAAAGCTTGGGTAAACCTTATTGTGTAAATTAGACGCAAAATATATTAAAAGGTTTATCTATCTCTCACCAATAGTTTTCCGTGGTGATGTGCCCGGGTTTGCGACGCAAATTTTTGGCAAAGCCTCGTGCCTTTAGCAATTCCACCACATCTTTTACCATCTCCGGATTGCCACATAACATAACCTGGGAGTGCGCCACATCAAGCTTCAGATTAACCCTCTGTTCCAGACTGCCATCTTCTATTGAGGCGGGAATACGGCCTTGAATAGTCCCTTCTACCGGTTCACGGCTAACAAATGCCTGAAAACCAAAGCGTTCGCCATATTGTTCTCTTAAGCCGGTTATCAAATCCAGATATTGCATGTCGCTCTGGGTTCTGACGCCCTGAACCAAAATGATGCTTTCATAGGTATCCCAGGGCTGGTCTGTTTTCAGGATAGACAAAAACGGGGCTATACCAGTTCCAGTACCAATCAGCCATAAATCACGTGAAGCTGGCACCTCATCAAGGGTAAAAAAGCCATTGCCAGGGTTTTTAACCAGAATCGTGTCCCCCACTTTCAGATCATAAAGTGCATTGGAGAGCACGCCGTCAGTAGCGGTATAAAAGAAGAATTCCAGTGTCTTATCCTGGGGAGGGCTAAGAAATGAATAGGGTCTGGCGACTCTTTCACCATCGATTTCCAGTGCCAGAGAAGCAAATTGCCCAGCGCTATAAGGCGCTATATCTGCATCGACCTTTAACGAGAACAGACTGTCAGTCCAGTGAATGTTTTCCACTACCTTCCCTTCAAGCCACTCTGACATCAACCTTCCTCTTTCTGCTTTTTTCTTTTCATAAGCTTACCAGAGAAGAAGCAGGGGAAAAACTAGAGGCTGAAGGCTGTTGCTTTGCCTGTCTCAAAGATCAAGTAAGTTCTGAAAATATACTTTTTACTTGTGACTTGTGAATTGCGACTTGCGACTATGTCGGATGCGCTTCGCTTATCCGACCTACAATACTGACCACACTTGTACCTTGTACCTTGTTTTGTCCCTGTGTTTCTCCCTCCTGATTTAGTATTCTTGCCGCGTAAATCAATTAAATCAGGAATTCAATATGAGTTGTAAAGTCGCTTTCATCGGATTAGGTGTCATGGGTTTTCCCATGGCCGGACATCTTGCCAATGCTGGACATTCAGTAACCGTTTTTAACCGTACTGCCGAAAAAGCACAGCTGTGGAAAGACACTTACCAGGGTGAAACAGCGGCAACACCGGCATTAGCCGTTGCAGACGCCGACTATATTTTTACCTGTGTTGGCAATGATGACGATCTGCGCGAAGTTACTATCGGCGCCAACGGGGCATTTGAAACTGTAAAAACCGGTGCCATATTTATTGACAACACGACAACCTCAGCTATCGTTGCCAGAGAACTCTCTGCTATCGCTGAAGAAAAAGGGTTTTCCTTTCTCGATGCGCCGGTCTCCGGCGGTCAGGCAGGAGCAGAAAATGGAAAATTGACCGTGATGATTGGCGGGGATGAGAGTGCTTTTGCCTCAGCCGAACCTGTCATTGCCAGTTTTGCCGCCAGCATCAAACTGCTCGGCCCTTCCGGTTATGGCCAGCTTACCAAAATGGTCAATCAGATCTGCATCGCCGGCCTGGTGCAGGCATTGTCAGAGGGCATCCATTTTGCCAAACAGGCAGGTCTGGATGTTGAAAAAGTAATCGGCGTCATCAGCAAGGGAGCTGCCCAGTCCTGGCAAATGGAAAATCGTTACCAAACCATGATGAACAATGAATTCGACTTTGGATTTGCCGTTGACTGGATGCGCAAAGACCTTGGCATTGCCATGGAAGAAGCATCAAAAAATGGTGCCTCATTGCCCGTCACTAAAATTGTTGATGGTTATTATTCAGAGCTTCAGCAATCAGGCGGCAATCGCTGGGATACGTCTTCTCTGATTGCGCGTTTGGACAAATAAGGCTTAAGCAATACCTTAAGGTTTAAAGCCTTCGATTAATTATTAATCAGTCTGTTGACGCCAATTTTTTTTACAGCTAAAGTCAGCCCTGTCTCTAACAGTTCTGCGAGTGAGTTTCTGTTCATACTTAAACAGAAGCTCCCTAAGATTTATGGATTTAGACAACCGTCACTCCCATATTTTACGACTTAATATTGCTGGTCTCCCCGTTGAATGGTTGACCTGGCAGGAAGCTACTACCCTCTACGCCAGAGACCTTGTTACCTGGACTCTTGGCGATACCATCCGCACTGTTACGGGCGGCATTTCCCGACTCTCTGGTGAACGCTCCACAATTGTTTTACACAGCATCGTGGCCTGCGCCGGTGAACTTCATAATGGTCAGGCCAAAAAACCTACCCTGAATAATCGCGTGTTATTTCGTCGGGATCAAAACCTTTGTATGTACTGCGGCAAAGAATTTAGTGACAGTGAATTAAGCTGCGACCATATCCTTCCCACTTCACGCGGAGGCACCAATACCTGGGTGAATGTGGTTGCTGCATGCAAGCGCTGCAACCATTTCAAGAAAAACAGAACACCGGAAGAGGCCCACATGGAATTGCTGGCCCTCCCCTTTGAACCTAACTCTGCAGAGTATCTGGCCCTGGTGAATAACAAGCGTATTCGAGCGGATCAAATGGAGTTTTTGAAATCCCAGTTTTCAAAGAATTGCAGGCTTCAGTAAAAAACCTTAGCTACTACTTAAGAAATTTATACACTAAACTTTGAAATAATTCTGGTTGTTCAACGTGTAGCCAGTGTCCTGCATCTTTCACTTCCTGAATATCCGCTTTCGGAAACAATGCAAAAATTTCTTTCTCATGTTTCTTTGACAGGTAATCCGATTTTTCACCTTTCACAAACAAGGTGCTTTTATCAAAGGTCTTTTCAGAATGCAGAGCGTCACTCAATTTGGCATAGTCCCGGCGGATAACGTCCAGGTTCATGCGCCAGCTGTAGTTGCCTTCATCATCCTTCATCAAGTTGGCTAGCAAAAAGTCACGTACGCCCTTTTCTTCAACAAATTCAGAAAGAATTTCATCAGCATCAGCCCGGTTCTCAATCAAGTCCAGGTTCAATACGTCAAAGCCGGCAAATACTGCTTTGTGATGCCCTGTATATTTCACCGGAGCGATATCCACCAGAATGAGTTTTTCAACCAGATGAGGCCAGGTAAGGGCCACTTGCATCGCGGTTTTTCCACCCATGGAATGACCAATGAAATGGGCTTTTTCAATACCATAGAGCTGCATGGTTGCGCGCACATCGTTGGCCATTTCTGCATAGGACATTGAATTATCCCATTCAGAGCGGCCATGATTACGATGATCAAAGCCATACACTTTATAGGTTTCGGCAAAAACTTTGGCATGCTGACCCCAGTTGCCCTGGTTGCCAAATAATCCGTGAAGAATAATTAACGGCATGCCTTTTTCAGAATATTGTTTACAAAATAGCTTCATAACACACCAGCCTGCTTCTGTGCTTTTTAGGCTTTAGCCTATTTAAAAAAAACTATCAGGAAAGATTTTTCTCGATCCAGTTAATAACATCATCATGGTGCTTCTTGGTATTCACTTTCTCCATGATGTACTGCAACCTGCCTTCTTGATCAATAATAAAAGTTGTTCTTTTCAGTCCCATATATTCCCGGCCCATAAATTTCTTCAAACCCCAGACGCCATATTTATCTGCTACGGCATGATCTTCATCTGACAGTAAAGTGAAGTTGAGTTTATCCCGATCGGCAAATTTTAATAAGCGCGGAAAAGCATCAATGCTGACCCCCAATACTTTCACACCCATTTTCTTCAGTATTTTTTCACTATCGCGTAAACCGCAAGCCTGAACAGTACAGCCCGGGGTCATTGCCTTGGGATAAAAATACAACACCACAATGCTGCCCAGATAATCCTTCAGGGAGGACTTGTCACCATTTTGATCATGAAGGGTAAATGCCGGGGCTTTGTTGCCAATTTTGGGTAATGCCATGAAGGTCTCCAAACCAGGGATTCTATTTAGCCTTGTCAGCCAGGTATCGCCAGGTATCGCCAGCGAATATTGCCACAAAATCTTTCCATCCAATAAGGAAATTTTTCTTTTCGCAGCAAGTTATTTTCTTTATAAAAAACAGTGGATTGGGAGTGAAAAATTCCTGAGGAGTAGAGAGTCAATGCTTTAATAGGTCAATCAGGAAATCAGATGACTGGATCAGAGCATTTTCTCTAATAATTTTTCAGGGATAAAGGGTCTGCCGCGCTCATTAAGGGCTGTGGCTGTCATTTTTGCCTTCAGCATCAGCATCTGATCATGACACCTGAAAAGCTCCTGGTGAAAGACAATTTTAAGTCGGCCTTCCTGCTCAAAGCGGGTGCGGATAGAAAAATCATCCCCGCTGGTGAGTGAAGCCTTGTACTCCATTTCGGCTTTTACGATAACCAGATGTATTCCACTGGCCGTCACTTCAGCAAAGTCGATGCCCCGTGATTTCAGAAATTCATGCCGAGCATGCTCCAGATAATTCATGTATACGGCATTATTCACTACACCCTGAAGGTCACATTCATAATCCCTCACCAGGAGTGTAATTTCATGATGCTTGGTCATACTGCAACTCATCCTTTTCAACCCGGGAAACTCCATTCCATTCTATTGGATATGGCCTCATAGCCCAATCATCATGGAAAAAATAATCCCTGTTTTTTTACACAGCGCCATAACAGGAAAATTGCTGTTTCAACAAAGTTATCCACAGGCATGGGAAAAGGCGATTTCTGTGGATAATTCTGTGCAATAGTTTAGTGCATCGATACAGCGCAATTTCCCATGCAAATATTCTAGACCAATGGTTTTAAATGAATATTTATCTTTTCCTATATTTATCAGGTAGTTATAAATTCAGCATTGTATTTTAGACAAGTTAATTAAATGTCTTAATCATTATTATCACAAGGATTCGCTATGTGCATAAAACCATTGAGATTATTGCTCAAGAGCCTAAAAAAATATGTAACTGCCCTGATCTGCCGCCTGCATGAATTAGCGCTTTAACTGCTTGTTTAACCTTTACTTGTTTGATTTCAGTTACTATTGAAAGAAAATCATGACAATGCTGATCTTTTGTTATGTCTGTTCACTAAATTGCTTAACAAACCAGGAATATTAATAATGAGATTTCTCAAAAAAATGACGCTGAGCCTGTCCACTTTAATCCTGCTATCAGCCTTTGCCCATAGCAGCAGCGCACAGGAATTTAATTGGGCTCCTGACTACCCCGTGGGTGCCAGCATCCCAATGCTGGAAGCGCCGGATCAAAATGGCACAGTTCAGAACCTGGCGAGCCTGACAGGTGAAAAAGGCCTGGTGCTGGTGTTCAATCGTTCCTTTGACTGGTGTCCTTACTGCAAGGCACAACTGGCAGGCCTGGAGCAAGCCAGCGCTGGTCTCGAAGCTGCTGGACTCAAAATAGCCACCATTACCTACGATCCCGTGGAAACCCTGAAACTGGTGGAAGAGGACCTGAGCCTCACCTTCGCCCTGTTGCATGACGAGGAAATCAAACACGTCAATGCCTTCAATATCCGTAATATCGATTACAACCCGGGTGATTTTGCCTATGGTGTGCCGCAACCAGGCATTATGCTGGTAAGCCCACAAGGGGTTATTCTGGGCAAGTTTGCCGAAGAAAATTTCAGGGTAAGACCCGATTGGTCAGATGTGATTAACGCCGCTAATGATTTGTAAAACGGGCGTCTTTTAAGCCATTACAAGCCATTACAAGCCAAGAGTGGCCAACAGGGGATTATGATCTGAAGCATCCGAGTGCAGGGTGTGGGCATCATGAACCCTGAGCCCACGCACAAAAATATAATCCAGATGGCGTCCGAATACCCGGGATCGTTTATCTTCTTCAAAGCCCACTTCTGTGAGTCCGTGACGGTGCGCAATTTCATCCAGTAGCTGTTTGCGCTGGTCGCGCCAGGCATTAAAGTCACCGGCAAAAATTACCGGCCCGCGATGCTCATCAATATGCTGCAACATATCCCGCAGTTGTCTGGTGTATGCGTTCATTCCCAGACTAAAATTTACCGCATGAAGATTCACTGCCAATAATGCTTCTGTCTCACCTGTTAAATCATAGGTAGTCATGTTGGCGGCTTTGCTGGTGCGAAACAGCGGCTCACTATGGCGCAGGGGATTTTGCGAGCGATGACATACATTGGATACGTTCATCACTCCTGTTGTTCTGCCAGGCAGGGTAAAGCCCGGCACAAAGCTGCGATGCCATTTATCACAAAAATGCTGAAGGTATTCCCCTTCCTTATGGACTTCCTGCAGTAGCGCAAGATCCACAGACTGACTAAAACCTGCCAGATCAGCATTGAGCTGAGGCCGGGATTGTTTCTTCACATTCCAGCTTAATACCCGAATACTTTCGGGATTGAGCCTGTGTTCATATGAAATTTTCATATTTAACAGATACTTAGTGTTTTTATGGTGTCCAAACTAGTAGACCGCAATTAATACTTAATATTGCGGCTGCAAACTCGAATTCAAGGTGCTAAATCTTTGTTACCATTAGCCCACAAACACCCCATTCATCCATAAATGATATCAGCTACCCCATTGAGCAACCTGACATTGATCAATTTCCACTCCTTTCGGCGTTTTCTGCCTGGTCTGCTGTGTGGGCTGCTGTGTGGACTATTAGTCGCTTGCGCCACGGAAGAACCTACGCGAATATCTGAAGAAGTCAGTTATGAAGTGGTTGATATGTCAGGTAACTGGGAAAAGGATTACCAGCTCAGTGATGATTTCGATACTGAATTCAACCTTTTCATTTTTGATATTCAACGGCGACTCAATCCTCAAAGCGACAGCCTGAACCGCAGCCCATCTCTCAGCGTCGGTCAGGCATCCGGATCAAGAGAAACCATTATTGGTCTGGCTCGCTTTACCGAGGAGATTACCCGCATGCCCCTGTTACAGATTGAACAGGACCGCTCCCGCATGCGCATCGACCGGGAAGATGATTTTTCCCTGCTGTGCGAATTTTTTAATGAGCAAACGGCAATTACACAGACACCTTTCGGGTCGGAAGAATGTGGCTGGAATGGCGAACAGTTGTTATTCCAGCTTAACCTTGATGACGGGCTCAGAATTTTTTATCAGATCACCCTTGCCCCTAATGGTCAGCAGTTAAATATCACCACCACAGTAAGCTCTGCCAGTGTTTCCACACCAATGACCATCAGTAATTATTATCGCCGCTATGACATTCCGGAAAATGAGTTTGACTGCATCCTTACGCTCACCCGCAATAACGTGTGTAGGAGGTCGAGTAATTGAAACACCTGCTTACTGGTTTATTAATTTTTGCATGCAGTGCCTTGAGCAATGTACACGCCCAAAGCGTTAACATTGAGCCATCCCTGCTCGATATCAGTATCAAAACATTTACAGCAAACCTGCCGGATGATATGCAGTTGCAACAAGCTCAGGATATTTATCCCGCGGTAAGACAGGCCGAATCACGCTACCTGCCCTCTTACTTGAAACTGATACTTGAAGAAAGTGGCCTTTGGGGCGCTGTCAGGCTGCTGCCAGATGAAGATACCGGGGCAGAATTACAGATTTCAGCCACTATTAACTCATCCGACGGCTCTCAGCTGGAACTGGCAGTGTTGGCCACTGATGCCACCGGGCGTATCTGGGCAGACAAGATTTATACCGGCAGCGCAGTAGATAGTGTTTCTCTTAATCAGCCCTTGCTGGGTACCGATCCCTTTCTCTACCTGTATCTGAACATCAGCAGTGATCTCTCAGCTATGGCAGCCACCTTGGACGCAGCCCAGATTAACGAAATCAAGGCTGTGGCAATGTTGCAATATGCCGCTTCTCTGGCGCCTGAGGTTTTCAGTCCGTATTTATCCAGGGATGAGTTTGGTCTGTACTCTCTTGCCCGCTTACCGGCAGATAATGATCCCTTTCTGTTACGGGTTCAGGAAATCCGTGAACATGAATATGTTTTTATTGATGTCGTGGATGAGCAGTACGAGAATTTTTTTGTGGCTATCAAGCCAGTCTATGATCTATGGCGCCGCTACCGACGCGAACAGCAGGCCAGTGAAATCGACAAGATCAACCGGGAAGCTCAACAGGGTAATGATTTAAGACAAGGCAGTTACATGTCACTGCTGGAGAGCTACAACAATTTTCGCTGGGCACGCATGCAGGATCAATACCTGGATGAAATCAGTGTAGGCTTTACCAATGAAATTCTGCCTACCGATATTACTCTGGAAGATTCTCTGTACCACCTGTCCGGCACACTGGATGAGCAGTACCAGGAATGGCGCGGTATTCTGAAAGAGTTATACCTGCTGGAAAGTTTCTGATCCGGATTTAGCTTGCAAGCCCATTGCCGGACATCGGGCACGCCCTCTTCCTGCCTACGGTATATTTGAAACGTTGTAGGCCGGAAGAGCGAAGCGGTGTCCGGCATGAAATCAGCACCAAACCACAAAGGTTCGCAAAACCGTAGGTCGGATAAGCGCAGCGCCATCCGACATGACAAATAAAACCCGTCTCTAAATAACAACAAACTCTGTTCCAAGGTTTGACATCTGCCCAACATGCCATTAAAGTCCCCCGTCTTAAATATCAAATTGAAAACCCGATGATCAATTTTTACACCGACAATTCTGCTTCTCTTTCTGCCGCAGCGCGTAGCGCAGCCGCGGCGGCGCGCCGTGCCGCGCTTAAAATAAGGGACACCTGGATAATCGTTTGATGTAAAAATCTGACCTAACAAAGATTAATAAAACCTCCAGCTGTCCCAGACACTGGAGGTTTTTTTATGCCCACAAGAAAGTAATACGAGAGGAAACAATATGAACACCATTGACACTGAAAACTCACTTGGCATCACCTTTTGCGATCGCCTGGAGCTGGCCTTCACCCATGGCGAAGGCAGTACCGTCTGGGATGAATCAGGCAAGCCTTATCTTGATTTCACCTCAGGCTGGGGTGTGACCTGTCTGGGTCATAGTCATCCAGTAATCACCCATGCCATAAGCAAACAGGCCAGCAAAATAATCCAGAGTCCTAATGCGGGGTTTACCTACTCTCCCTCTCGTGCCGCATTGTTGACCCTACTTAAAGGGGCCTTACCCGCGGGACTGGCAAAAACCTATTTCTGTAACAGTGGTGCAGAAGCCAATGATGCCTCTCTTAAACTGGCGCGAAAAATCACCGGCCGAAAAAAAATCATCAGCACCCTTGGGGCATTTCATGGCAGAACCTTCAACACCTTGTCTGTCACCCGTGACACCGTAAATTCTGACCGCTATACACCAAAGCAGGCGGATACTGTCTTTGTTCCCTTTGGCGATGTTGAGGCAATGGTTGGTGCAATTGATAGCCAAACAGCTGCCGTGATTATTGAACCCATACAGGGCGAAGGTGGCGTGCAAATTCCGCCCGCTGATTATTTAAGCCAGATTCAAACCCTGTGCCATCAGCATGGCGCACTGTTCATTGTCGATGAAATTCAGACCGGCTTTTGTCGTACCGGAAAATTATTTGCTCTCGAATATTCCGAACAAAACATCACCCCTGACTTTTTAACCATGGGCAAAGGTATTGCCGGCGGTTTCCCTTTTGCCGGATTTGCCGTCAGTGAAAAGGTAAGTCAACTGTTGGAAAAAGATGATCACGGCGGCACCTACTGCGGTAACCCTCTGGGTTGTGCAATTTCCTATGCGGTGATCAATCACCTGGTGGAAAATAATATTGCGGATCAGGTCAAAGAAACAGGATTCTATCTGCAGAAAAAATTAAGCCAACTGCAAAATCAGTTTCCTGAATTGATCAGAGAAGTAAGAGGCGTGGGCCTGATGTGTGCTTTCGACTTTTTCGACCAAAGCCTGACACGCCCCTTCACTCTCGCCTGTGCTGATGCTGGTCTGCTGGTGGTGCCAACCCGCAACGGGATAATTCGTTTGTTACCGGACTTACTGGTGACGCAGGAGAATATTGATAAGGCGATAAGGATTCTTGGCAATACACTTAAAGACTTTTAAATGTCGTACATCGCTGCGCTCTTCCGGCCTGCGGAATAATGGAAAATTTTGTAGGCCGGAAGAGCCCCTAGTGCGATGTCCGGCAGAATTACTCGCTTATTTTCCAAATTTCATCTTCTCATCAACTTCGATATTACTTGACCAACTACTGCCATAAACCCCTTTGCGCACATAATGATGAAAAGATGAATAAGGCCAATCAACCACTCTGTTTACATAACCATGTTTCAAAGGATTGAAATGTATGTAATCAACATGCGCATTAAAATCCTTCTCTGATCTTATCGTGTGTTCCCAAAAACGCGGTTGCCATATTCGGGTATTGCCTTTATCGGGCTTCCCAAACTGTTTACAAAACAATGTTTTGATTGAACGCCATCTTAATGAATAAGCTGAATCATTTTTTGGCAAGGTCCAGATCATATGAAGATGCTCAGGAAGAACCACCCAGGCATTAATCAAAAATGGTCTGGTTTGCTTTACACGAAGAACAGCTATTTTAAGAAAATTGAAATGATCTGTTAGTGTCGAAGTGTTTCTATTTTTTAAAGTGGCCGTAAAAAAGTATGTACCACCATCCTGGTAATTTCTGCGGAAATTCGACATATCTCAATCCTTTGAGTTTTTTCTTGCCGGACATCGCCCTGCGGGCTCTTGCGGCCTATAGGTGGTTTGAGTTTTTGTTACTGAACTGCCGGACATCGCTGCGCTCTTCCGGCCTACGGATTAAATGATCTTATGTAAGCCGGAAGAGCGCAGCGATGTCCGGCAAAACCTGCACCTTCAGAATAGTCTAATTTTCCTTATCCATCCTCCTGAGCCAATCATTTACACTGCGCCCAATCATCTCCGGATGGTCCTCCTGCAAATAATGACGGCCCGCACCAAGAAACACCGACTGAATATTTTCCACATTCTCCACAAAATAATCTGCGGTAGCTTCCCTGTTCAGTGCTCCGGGCCTGGCCCAGAAATGCAACATGGGTATGTCTGTCTCCTTCATCCACTCGCCAATATTGGTAATCACTTCTACATTGACCGCCGGTGTACCGCCCATGGCCAGTTCCCGTGGCCATTGCAGCGTGGGCAAACGTGAGGCAGGGTCCAGATAGGGCTGACGGTAATAATCATGCTCTTCCTGCCTGAGCTCGCGCATCATGCCACCAGGCAAGACCTGCTCGACAAACATATTCTGCTGCATAATCAATTGTTCTCCCGGGCCGATAGCACGGAACTGACCAAACATGGATTCCAGCGCCGGCTCGCTGGCTGCCGGAGACGCTGGCGGAATAATGGCTTCCATAAAAGCCAGGCCTTTGGTGTTGTCTTCATTATTCATCGCATAATCAAAACCCAGCACCGAGCCCCAGTCCTGAATAACAAAAGTAATATTTTCCAGACCCAGTTCTTCAATAAAGGCATTTACATAACGGCGATGATCCAGATAGGTATAGCCAATATCAGGCTTGTCTGATTTGCCCATGCCGATCAAATCTATAGCAATGGCACGGTAGTTGTCTGTTACGTGAGGAATGATATTGCGGTAAAGATAAGACGAGGTCGGGTTACCATGAATAAACAAGATCGGGTCGCCCTCACCTACATCGACATAATGCATGCGCGAACCCAGCACTTCAACATAGTGTGATTGATAAGGAAAATCCGGCGAAATAATTTCACCGTTGATCAGATTTTCCTGCTCGGCTGCGCTTACACTCTGGCAAAGTACGAACATTAATAGAATAATTTTCTTCATTGTTAATTCCCTTTTTAAAAGAGATAGATGGGTAGAGTGAATCTATTCACTACCAGACCTAATATTTGTCATAATGGCTCAAGCGTCTGTTATTCTGACACAATTAAACAGTACAACTACTCTGGACTCATTATGACTGAAGAATCAATCGGAATCACAAGCGATAAAACCAGAACTCTGGAAGACGTCATGGACAACCTGAGCAAACAAATAGCGCCAGTGCCCGGCTTCAGGCCACCATCGGTTGCAGACGATGCCCTGTATTGCCCCCTGCCTGCGAGCTGTAGCGCTGAAGAGCAAAACGAATTCCGCAGTGCCGCTGCGTTTCTAGCCTCACTGGCTAGCGAAGTAAAAGCCTGGCGCCAACAGTTACCACCAGAATATGAACCCGCTGTGATTGCTGTGCTGCATGGCGGCGTTCAGATCAACGTGATGAAACTGGCCCAGGTGAGCTTTGACGGCATTCGCATCGAAGGCTTGATCCAGGGCAGTCCTGTGACCATGTTCGCCCATCAGTCCACAGTACAGATGATGTGCTTTGCTACAGAAGTACAGGAAGAACAAAAAAGAAATCCGATCGGCTTTATCTGGCCGGATCATAATGAGGAAGTGTAAAGCTCTCCTCACTCCAAAGTCTCAAGCCCTGCTTTATTGAAAATTCTGAATTAATTGCTTTACTGAACATAAGCTTCAGTAAATCGTTGACCAACCGATTAGTGTTGTGCAATAGTAAGCACTTGAGAATTCATAATGATTAAAAGTTTTCAGCACAAAGGTCTGGAAATATTTTTTACCTCAGGCAGCACAGCGGGTATTCAGGCTAAACACAAGTATCGCCTGCAAGAACAGTTACAGGCCTTACATACTGCTTCGATGATTGAAGACATGGCAATCCCTGGCTGGAATCTACATCGATTAAAAGGCAAGGTTAAATCGCATTGGGCAATTAAAGTAAGTGGGAATTGGCGAATCGTTTTCAAGTTTTCAGACGGGCATGCCTATATTGTTAATTACGAGGATTACCACTGATGGAATTAGTTCAGCACAAGCCTCTCCATCCGGGGGAGTTTATAAAACGCGTTTACCTTACTCCTCATGACATTGGCTCCAATGAGCTGTCCAGGAAATTACAGGTAAGCACTGGATTGGTGAGCAGAATGCTCAATGGCAAAACCGATGTGTCGCCTGCTATGGCAATTAAATTATCAAAGGTGCTGGGAAGAACTGCAGAAAGCTGGCTTGCCATGCAAGATAATTACAACTTATGGCTTGCACGCAAAGACATAGACCTGAACAAATACGAAGCGATTTCTTTTGCCTGACAGATAGATTTACACCAATCTAATGTAGGTCGGAAAAGCGCAGCGCCTTCCGACAGGGACATTTACCATCGCCTAATTCACGACATTTTTTCACTTACTTTTTTACTTGTAACTTGCGACTTGCAACTTGTAACTATTTTTCACTTACACACAAAATCCTGACCACCGGCGGCAACACAAAAGTCCCCCCAGTTATCTTTTGCTCGCCAGTAATCCACCAGGCCCTTTTCCTGTAACAGTTGATTGAAATCCGGCAGGCGCCGCATATCATCGTAGACACTGTCCCAGATGGCAGGGCTGGCCATCTCGCCAAACCAGTAATCCAGCGCAATTTCCGGCTGTCCCATCAAGGCGACCAGACGTGATACATAACCCAGTTCCAGAGGCGTCACCGAGGGATCATTGATCAGCCCAATAATATCCTCGGTGGATTGATCAAAATCGTTAGTTGAGAGAATGTCCGCCATTTTTTCCATGAAGCGTCTGGACACAGTTTGGTCATAACTGTTTTCCACATTAGTGGCATAAAAATCCCGAATCAGTTCCGCCGCCTGGACGAGTTCACCTTTGCGCATGGCAATCTCCCATGCCACGGCGCTAAACAGAAAATCTCCACCCTCAAGTGCCTGTCCGTAATCAGCCAGGCGTTGAGCTGCATCCATCTGCCCGCGAATCAATTCATGACGTGCCAGTTGATAGGTAAAACGGGGCGCCAGCGGGTCCTGACCGGCAGCACGCTGAAACATGGCAATGGCTTCATTAAACTGCCCGGTGCGCGATAAAAGATGGGCGTATTCCTCCATGGAACGCGGCACAGAATAACCATAGCGCTCAAAATAGCGCTGGTATATTTGTTCTGCTTCAAAGAACTGACCATCATTACGCAGCCTACCAGCATCCACTAATAGCAGTTCCGGCATCTCCGGGGCATACATGGCTGCCTGATCAAAAGCATTGCTCGCCAGTGCCGGAAAATCAGCAGCCTGGTCTGCAGAAAGAATAAGCTGACTTTCTTCATAAAAAGAGCCCAGTAACAACCAACCGCGGCCATATTCCGGATCCAGTTTCACCACTTCTTCCAACAGATTAATGGCGCGAAATACATTATCAGGGGTGAACTGGTTATACAGGGCCATGGCTTGCAAAGTCTTGTCATAGGCATCAATATTTTGCGTCATCCCCGGCAAGGCAAACTCGCCCGCCCCCAGCGTGACACTCAATGCCGTGGCGACTTCATCAACAATTTCATTTTGAATGGTAAATACATCGGCCAGTTCCCTGTCATAGGTGCGAGACCAGATATTGAAGCCATCATCGGCACTGACCAATTGCGCAGTCACGCGCAGCTTGTCACCAGACTTGCGCACACTGCCTAAAAGAATAGTGGCAACACGCAGGGAGTCGCCAATAGCACTAAGCACTTCATCGCGCCCCTTGTAATAAAAAGAGGACTCACGACCCGCCACCTGTAAATCAGGCATCATCGCCAGACGGTTTATCAGATCCTGGCTAAGCCCGTCGGAAAAATATTCCTGGTCACTGTTTTCACTAAGATCGACAAATGGCAGTACGGCAATGGATTTATTGTAAAACGTCTCTTCAAGCTCAGCTTCCAGAATTGCTACATCTATATCCTGCGTAGAAATCTCAACCACTGCCTCTTCACGAGAGCATGACACTGTTACCAGAACTATTAGCAGAAATAAAAAGAAATTATGATTGGCTGATATTTTCATCACCTTTGCTTTTGTCGGAAACTTTGGACCTTCAAACTTGTACCTGTTTCGCTCATCACTACACCAACACAAATATATCCACCAACATGATGCTTATCGCAAATACAACCATGCCAATCACCACCCCATAAAATATTTTCCCACTACCAGCCTTTTCCTGATTGGCCGCTTCAGTCACCATCCAATCCTTGGTGGTATGGGTTACTTCATAGGCCAGAGTCATCAGCATGACGAATGGATAACCCATGATCAGCATAAATGCGAAGCCACGCACCAGGATGCCCGGCCAATCCATGATCGGCGTTAATGTGCCAATCAGCTGAATCACCAGCCATGATCCTGCCAGGTAGGCCACACCCACCTTGAAGATCGCACGTTTTTTCAGTTCAGTGAACGTCATTGCACCCTTTGTTTTTAAACAAGCAGAATGAGGGTATTTTACCAATTAATCAAGAAGTTAAGGGTGATTTGAGTGCTACATAAGCGAACCTGTGAGTATATAAAACCGGGTTGATAGGGGTAATCCTGTTTGAGCACAAAATCTGTTTGCCACTTTACTTGAGATCAATCTGGAAAGTAGGCGACAATAAGGGCAATTATAATAATCAAATGAGACCTTCTAGCATGCGCAATCTATCACCACTTCAAATCTGCTTTGTCTTACTCCTGGCCAGCGGCTGTGCCACAGCGCAACCCCCCGGCATCAATATGGAAATGATTTTACGAACCCTGCCTTTGGAAGGGGCTCCTCTGGCAGAACCCGGTCCTTACGCGGTGACTCAGGAAGCGGCCTTTGATAACCCGGCCTTTATCGTATTTCGTCCTGTCGATCTCGGGGTTTTCCCGGCGCAGGACAAGATGCCTCTTCTGGTGTGGGGTGCCGGCGGCTGCAATATTGACGGTAGAAGCTACGGCGGCATTCTTTCTACTATCGCCTCCCACGGTTTTATAGCTATGGCTACCCTGCCTGTTGAACCGGAAGAAGGTGAAGAAGCAAGGCGCAATGCCACTGCCGATGACATGCTCAATGCGATTAGCTGGGCTGAAGCAGAAAATATTCGTGACGGATCCCACCTGAAAGGCAAAATTGATATCGAACAGATCTCGGCAATGGGTGTTTCCTGCGGCGGTTTCAGAATGGCTGCAGTGGCTGGACTGGACTCACGCATAGACACTGTTGGCATTTTAAATTCCGGCGTGACTGATGCCTCAGAACTGGACGGATTGCATGGTCCTTTATTATTGCTCAACGGTGGTGAAGTAGACTTTATGTATGACACTGCGCGCGAGAATTTTGAAGCAGTCAGTCATATTCCTGTCTTTTTAGGGGCTCGCGAAAATGCCGGCCATTCAGCCACCTACCCGCATCCAGGCGGCGGCGAATTTGCCAATGTCATCTCTGACTGGCTGATGTATCAGTTCAAGGGTGACGAGGAAGCCGGGAAAACCTTCGTTGGCGAGAATTGCGGTCTGTGCGCAAATTCGAACTGGGAAACGGATTCAAAAGGACTTAACTAGTTTAATAGACAAACAAATGGATAGAAGATGATTTTTTTTAAACAAGCCAAAATGGTTTTTACTCTAGCTATTGCTGTTGGATTCTCGCTATTGCTTTCTGCCTGCACTACCTCCGACGGATCGGAGGTAGCCAGCGACAGGGAATGCCGAACCTTTCAAACCAGCGGCAGTAAAATGCGCCGTTCAGTGTGCATGAGCGCTGACGAATGGGCAGTAGTTGACGCCAGGGAAGCAGAACGTCAGGAAGATGCTGACCTGGACGAATTTTTTCGCTCTCAACGTGATCAAGGTACAACCACGGTGACTGCGCCAAGCCTGAATTCGCCCTTTCCGAATTAAATGACCAGCTGATCAGTGCCCATAATCACTTCACCCTGATAATGCTCACGGATACCTTCGAAATAGGCTTCATCCGGAACGGCCATCAGCGCACCGGGCAATACATGGTTTAACACCAACTTCTTGACCCCGGCTTCTGCCGCCATGCGTCCCGCGTCCTGAGTACTGGCGTGGGTTTCTATGATGTGCTGCCAGATTCCTTCCCTGCCATCGTTATACAAGTCGTCGTCTCCACCACCCGTCATGCTGTCAAACCACTCACGTGTTGTTTTTAAATCAATGGTTTCGCAAACAAACACATCAGCGTCTTGTGCCAGCTCAACGAGGTTTTCGGAATAGGTGGTATCGCCTGAAAAAACCACATTGCGATCTTCTGTCTGAAAGCGATAAGACAAGGCCCGGTGAGGCATCTGCTCTTTCGCCCAGTCGGGGAAATGGGTATTTTCGATGGTACTCACTACCACTCGATCATCTTCAAATGATTTACGAATGGTTTGTGTCGCAGGGATAACTTCACTTCTAAAAACACTGGAAGGCTGCAGCGTGCGCTGCTCATCGATAAAACGGATATCCGTATTGGCCTGGCTTAATTGCAGGACTGCCTCTACCAGCGCATCAGTGCCGTAGGGACCATATACTGTGGTGGGGTCTATCCTGCCCTGAGTCCATTGGTGACTCAGCAAGGAAGGAACATCCGCGACATGATCATCATGTAAATGGGTCAGGAATATATTGGGCACCTGCAGAAAGTTAACACCAGCCTCTTTCAAAGCCCGCATGGTGCCATAGCCGCAGTCAACCAGGTAGGGACGATCACCGACCATCAACAGACTGGACGTTTCTCCACGCTGTAGATTGAAATTAGGTCCGCCCTGGGTACCCAACAAAATGACTCTTGTGTCATTGCTTTGGGAAAAAACCGCGGGAGCCATACTGGCAGCAGACAAGGCTAGAGCTGATGACTTAATAAATGTTCGGCGATTTACAGTGTTTATTTTTTTACTCATTAGGCTTACCTGTTCTGATTTTGTCTTATTTAGTCTTATTTATTACTCAAGTTATCTATTACGCATGTTATCGATCACACGACTGATATCGACACAGGAAGTTTATGCTCAGGAAACACCATCAAGAAAGTCAATTTCCGGTGGGCCGGCCATGTACTGACCGAAGGTTTCAGGAATATTTTTATAATATTCCGCACTTTGATGAACATCCAAAGCCGCCTGGTCGTCATATTGTTCCATAACTGTGTAGGCACAAGCGTCCTCACGAGATTGATGCAAGCCAAAAAATATATTGCCTGACTCACTGTCGATAACGGTTTGTTGATAATTCAGAAAAGCTTTCTCGAATGCGTCATTCATACCTGGCTGAATTTTTAATTTTGCGAGTACACCAACTTTCATCACTATTTTTCTCAAGATTTATTGAAAATGTAAAAGGGTCGTAATTAGTCTCATTCTACGAATCAGTTTCTCTAATACAAATACTATTTCCTATACAGAAAAACACTTTATGTCCTGTGAGGCTTTTCCGAGCAAGGATCCAGCGATCACCAAACCAAATCATCAGGGATTTTATAGTCTGCGTAAAAATCATCGTCATCACTGCTTTCATGGTCAGACGAGTCTTCAGCCTGGAATACAACTGCAGCGGCATCTCGTTGCGCAATTTTATCTGACACATTGATCGGCACCAGCACATACTGATCCGTCAGTTTGACGATGGCGATCATGCGCCTGCGCAGATGATCCACCTGTTCCTCACTGACCCAGATATGTTTGCCTACCTTAGCGTCAGTAAAGTGGAATTTTTCTTCCCCATCCCTTGGGATCAGATTAACTTCGATAAGCTGCTTAATCTGGGCGGCGATGGCGATGTCCTGAGCTTTGCGGGTTTTCTCCAGGTTTAATTGCCGGTCATGGGCTACTTTCTCGGCCCTGGCGCGCTCAAGCGCCAACTTGGCCTCATCTACCCTGGGCTTTTTACCCTTATTGGCAAGCTTGGCTTCTTTACGTTTGTCCCTGGATATCTGCTTTGCTTTTTTATCATCCACCAGGCCGGATTTCTTAAGTTGGTCTTGTAAGGAAATAGCCATGGTGAGTCTGCTTGGTTAAATATGGAAAGCCATTATAGGCACAGTAAAATTAATATTGAAATTAATAGAACAGCCAACTACCAGCCTGACCAAGGCTAACCATGATCAGTCCAGCAGGTGATTGCACACTAATGCAGTTTAAGAGAGGAAATTGAAGTGGACGGCCTATAAAACCCTTATAAAACGCTTTTTTATTCCACGATGCCCTGACTGCGCAGATATTCTTCGTAAGTCC
>CAWUSW010000080.1:0-11583 GCA_963925675.1 uncultured Pseudomonadales bacterium | reverse complement strand
ATATGGCTGCCCAAGTTGGACTCGAACCAACAACCAAGTGATTAACAGTCACCTACTCTACCATTGAGCTATTGGCAGCAACTCTGGATTTTTCGAGAACGCGAATACTAATTACTAATGCCTCGACGGTCAACACTCATTCCCATAAATTTTCAGCTTTAACACAAAACAGATTTTACCCTTTCACTACTTTCTACATACAATAGCGGGTTTACGCTGGATTTATAGCTTTACTATGGATAAACAATTTCACCTGCAATCTAAATTTAAACCGGCCGGCGATCAGCCTCAGGCAATTAATCTGTTGCTGGAAGGGCTGGAGGACGGCTTGGCAGCGCAAACCCTGCTGGGTGTCACCGGTTCGGGGAAAACCTTCACCATTGCCAATGTGATAGCGCAGTCTCAGCGGCCAACACTGATCATGGCCCCCAACAAAACACTGGCAGCTCAGTTATACGGGGAATATAAGGAGTTCTTTCCTGAAAATGCCGTGGAATATTTTGTTTCCTATTATGATTATTACCAGCCTGAAGCTTATGTGCCGGCTTCTGATACCTATATAGAAAAAGATTCCTCAATTAACGAGCATATTGAGCAGATGCGCTTATCTGCCACAAAGTCTCTCCTGGAGCGCCGCGACGTCATTGTTGTGGCTACAGTGTCTGCCATCTATGGTCTGGGTGACCCCACCATGTACCTGAATATGGTTTTGCACCTGAATGTCGGCGGTAAACTTGACCAGCGCGTCTTGCTGCGTCGACTTGCCGAATTACAGTACAGCCGCAATGACATGGAACTGCACCGTTCCTCCTATCGGGTCAGGGGGGATGTGATCGATATTTATCCCTCAGAATCTGAAACTAATGCCATCAGAATTGAGCTGTTTGATGACGAAATAGAAAGTTTGGCCTGGTTTGATCCTCTCACAGGTCAAGTGCTGGAGCGTGTCACTAGTTTGACGGTATTTCCAAAATCTCACTACGTAACGTCCAGGGATCGTTTGCAGAATGCTGTTGAGGAAATCAAGGAAGAGCTGCAGGAAAGACTGAGCTATCTGGAAAAAAATAACAGGCTGGTGGAGGCGCAGCGTCTTGGCCAGCGTACCCAGTTTGATCTTGAAATGATCCGGGAAATTGGCTACTGCTCTGGAATAGAAAACTATTCGCGCTACCTTTCAGGGAGAAAGGAAGGGCAGCCGCCACCGACGCTGTTTGATTATTTGCCGCAGGATGCCTTTGTCGTTGTGGATGAATCCCATGTTGCCATACCCCAGATTGGAGCCATGTACAAAGGTGATCGTTCACGTAAGGAAAATCTGGTGAATTATGGTTTTCGTTTGCCGTCTGCTCTGGATAACCGCCCTTTACGTTTTGACGAGTGGGAAGCGCTGGTGCCCCAGCTGGTTTTTGTCTCAGCGACGCCTGGGAACTATGAAGAAGAAAAACAGGGGCAACTGGTCAGGCAAGTAGTACGGCCAACCGGCTTGCTGGATCCGCTTCTCGAAGTTAGACCCGCCTTGCATCAGGTTGACGATCTGTTGTCTGAAATAAAACTGCGTGTGGAAAAACAGGAGCGCGTGTTGGTCACCGTCCTCACCAAGCGTATGGCTGAGGATTTGACAGACTATATGGCTGAAAATGGCGTGCGTGTCAGATACCTGCATTCGGATATTGATACTGTGGAGCGAGTGGAAATTATTCGGGATTTGCGACTGGGTGTATTTGATGTGCTTATCGGCATTAACTTGCTCAGGGAAGGGCTTGATATTCCGGAAGTCTCTCTGGTTGCCGTATTGGATGCTGATAAAGAAGGTTTTCTGCGCTCTGAGCGCTCATTGGTGCAGACCGTTGGTCGGGCCGCAAGAAATCTTCATGGCAAAGCTATTTTATACGCAGACAGAGTAACGGGATCGATGCAGCGCGCAATAGACACAACAGATGCCCGGCGCTTGGTTCAGATTGAGTTTAATCGGGAGCACAACATAACCCCTGAGGGGATAAAAAAAGCGGTTGCCGATATTATGGAAAGCGCATCCCATGCACCGGGTGTCTCCAAGAAGACCTATAAAGATTTGGCAAATGTTGCAGAAAAAGGGGCTGATTACTACACTCAACTGGTTTCAATGAGCACCACACAATTAAATAAAGAGCGTAAAAGACTGGAAGATTTGATGTATGAGCATGCAAGAAATCTTGAGTTTGAAGAGGCCGCACAAATCCGGGACCAGATCAGTAAAGTCAACGAACGCTTTGTCTTGAACTCATAGTCTTAAGGGGGGCTCTATATTGCTGTAATCCTTGTAGTTTATGGCCCTTGTCACTATAATCGCCCATCTTTCCGCAGGCAGGACTAAATGCTCGCCGAAAAGCGGTGAAATAGCAGTGAAATAAAGACTGCCGGCGTTTGGAAAGAGTAGGGAAATAGCATAGAAATTGAATTAGGATAGCTTTGAAAATTCAGTCAATTTTCGATATGTCTGTTCGCAAAGATTCAACCTGATCGTATTAGGCGCGTAGCTCAGTTGGTTAGAGCGCTACCTTGACATGGTAGAGGTCACCAGTTCGAATCTGGTCGTGCCTACCAATCCCCAGAGATTAAAAAATAACGGGATATCGACCTAGGTTTTTGTATTTGCTGTTTTTTTGGGAAGGCCTCTAAAGTAGCCCTTTGTAAACCATATTGATTCGAGTAACAGATGGTCGCCATCACATTACCTGACAACAGTCAGAAGACATATGATACCCCGGTTACGGTCCTGCAGGTCGCTGAGTCAATCGGCCCTGGACTGGCCAAGGCCGCGCTTGCCGGTAAAGTAAATGGCGAGTTGGTGGATGTAAGTCATCTGATCGACTCCGATAGTAATTTATCCATTATTACAGGTCGGGACGAAGACGGACTGGATGTTATTCGACATTCCTGTGCGCATCTGATGGCAAACGCTGTCCAGAATCTGTTCCCTGAAGCGCAGGTCACTATTGGTCCAGTGATAGAAAATGGCTTTTTTTATGACTTTGCTTTTGAAAGGCCGTTTACGCCAGAAGATCTGACAGCCATCGAAAAAGAAATGCAGCACCTGAGCAAAGCGAATATTCCTGTAGGACGCTCAGTGATGAATAGAGCCGATGCGGTGGCTTTGTTTAATGAGATGGGTGAAAAATACAAAGTAGAAATTATTGAAAGTATTCCAGGCGACGAAGCGCTTTCATTCTATAAACAAGGCGAATTTATTGATTTATGCCGTGGACCACATGTTCCTGCAACTGGCGCAATCAAATCATTCAAGCTGATGTCAGTTGCCGGTGCCTATTGGCGTGGTGACTCCAATAATCCCATGTTGCAGCGTATTTATGGCACAGCCTGGAATGACAAGAAAGATTTAAAACACTATTTGCATATGCTGGAAGAGGCTGAGCGCCGTGACCATCGTAAGCTGGGTAAGCGTCTGGAACTTTTCCATTTCCAGGAAGAAGCACCTGGCATGGTGTTCTGGCATCCCAAGGGCTGGGAAATTTACCAGATCATTCGGGACTACATGCAGGACCTCTGGAAAAACAATGGTTATCAGGAAATTAATACACCTCAGCTAGTGGATTATTCCTTATGGGAAAAGTCCGGGCATGCCGATAAGTTTGCCGATGAGATGTTCAGCGTTGAGTCTGATAATCGTATGTATGCGATTAAACCAATGAATTGCCCGTGTCATATCCAGGTATTCAATCAGGGCCTGAAAAGTTACAGAGACTTGCCTCTGCGTTTGGCTGAGTTTGGTGCTTGCCATCGCTATGAACCTTCCGGTGCCATGCATGGACTAATGCGGGTGCGAAGTTTTACCCAGGATGATGCGCACATCTTTTGTGTGGAAGGAGACATTCAAAGCGAAGTGTCAGAATTTATCAGATTGGTTAACCAGGTGTATAAGGACTTTGGCTTTGAAGAAGTATTACTGAAGTTGTCCACCAGACCTGAGAAAAGAGTGGGTTCTGATGAAAGCTGGGATGAAGCTGAGAAGGCACTTGAAATTGCCTTGAATGAAACCGGCAAACCCTGGGATCTGCAACCGGGAGAAGGGGCCTTTTACGGACCCAAGATTGAATTTACTCTGAAAGATTGCATGGGCAGGCAGATGCAATGCGGCACAATCCAGGTGGATTTTTCCATGCCGGGCAGGCTGGGTGCAGAATATGTGACTGAAAACAATTCAAAGGCTACACCGGTCATGCTGCATCGAGCAATTTTTGGTTCATTTGAGCGATTTATCGGAATTTTGATAGAACATTATGAAGGGGCTTTTCCCAGCTGGCTGTCCCCGCAACAGGCTGTTGTACTGAATATAACGGACAAACAGGCCGATTATTGTGAAAAAGTAGTGGAATCTTTGCAAAACAAGGGCTTCCGCTTAAATGCTGACTTGAGAAATGAAAAAATCGGCTTTAAAATCCGCGAGCACACGCTTCAGAAGATTCCATACTTACTGGTTGTAGGTGATAAGGAAGTAGAAGCGGGTACACTTGCTGTCCGTGACCGGAATGGAAACGACCTGGGAGTAATGACGATCGATGAGTTCTCGGTTTTATTACAGCAGGATGTAGATCGGCTAGGACGAGTAAAGGGCCCAGTTGAGTCTGATTTAGAAAGCACAAATACGTAACATAGCGGAGAATTTAATTATCAAGAGAGATAGTAGCAAAAGCAAAAAAGCCCAGATAAACGACGATATTATTAGCGATCCTGTGCGTTTAATCCTTGCCGACGGTGCTCAACAAGGTGTTGTCCCCCTTGATGAGGCGAAGGGTTTTGCCGAAGAGTCAAAGCTGGATCTGGTGCTTATTTCTCCTGATGCGGAGCCACCTGTTTGCAAAATAATGGATTACGGTAAACATGTCTTCGAGCTAAAGAAACAAAATGCTGCAAACAAGAAAAAGCAGAAAGTAGTGCATATTAAAGAAATGAAGTTTAGACCAGGGACGGAAGAAGGAGATTATCAGGTAAAACTACGCAACCTGATACGTTTCCTCAACGATGGGGACAGAGCCAAGGTGTCATTACGATTCCGCGGCCGCGAAATGGCCCATCAAGAGTTAGGTGCAGAGATGATGCTACGCATCAAGGAAGATCTCTCGGAGCATGGCGCAGTCGACCAGGAACCCAAAATGGAAGGTCGGCAGTTAACTATGGTCCTGACACCTTTAAAGAAAAAGAAGCAATAAATTACCCTCCTGATTGCCGGAATTCTCCCGTCATGTGTCGGGGGTAAGGGACTTGTTTTATTTTATTAATCGTAAAGAGATCCTATTGGAGCGATCTTCTTTAAATGCGGAGTTTATAAAATGCCTAATAAGCAGAAAGTACATAGTGGCGCGGCCAAAAGGTTTAAGAAAACCGGGTCCGGCATCAAGCGTAAAAGCGCTTATAAAAGCCATATCCTCACCAAAATGACCACCAAGCGTAAACGTCAGTTGCGCGGGACCCAGCAGGTTAACCCTGCAGATATGGGTAACGTAAAACGTATGTTGCGTCTGGATTAACGGTTGGTTTGATATTTTATATAAATAGAGGATAAGAAAATGGCTAGAGTAAAACGCGGGGTAGTAGCCCGTCGCAAGCACAAAAAAGTATTAAAACAGGCGAAAGGATATTACGGCGCAAGAAGCCGTGTATTCCGGGTTGCCAAACAGGCTGTTATCAAAGCAGGTCAATATGCCTATCGTGACCGCCGGGTAAAGAAACGTGTTTTCCGCGCCTTGTGGATTACGCGTATTAATGCCCAGTCCAGAGCGCTTGGCATGTCTTACAGCCGTCTGATTGCTGGCTTGAAAAAAGCGAATATTGAAATGGATCGTAGAGTCCTGGCTGATTTGGCTGTCAATGATAAAGCCGCTTTTTCAGCAGTAGTCGATCAAGCCAAGGCTGCGTTAGCCTGACATACTGACCTCGGCTGCTCTTGAGAGCAGCCGGTCTTGTTACAGGTTAAGAGCGAACATGGAAAATCTCAACGCGCTTACCAGCGATGCTATCGAGACAATTGCCCAAGCCCGGGATATACCGGGTCTTGAGCAATTACGTGTGCAATACCTGGGAAAAAAAGGCAGCCTCACTGATTTGCTCAAAGGGCTTGGCAAATTGCAGCCGGAAGATCGGCCCAGTGCCGGAGCGGCGATTAATGCAGCCAAAGTCCAGGTGCAGGAAGCACTTGATGCTCGTAAAGCGACTCTCAGCTCAGAAGCGATTGAAAGTCAGCAGTTGGCTGAAGCCGTTGATGTCACGCTTCCTGGCAGACGTCAAAGTGTGGGGGGATTGCATCCGGTTACTCGAACTCTTCAGCGCATAGAAACTATATTTACTTCAGCTGGTTTTGATGTCGTACAAGGGCCAGAAATTGAGGATGATTATCATAATTTCGAAGCGCTGAATATTCCTGCCCACCACCCGGCAAGGGCAATGCATGACACCTTCTATTTTGATAGTGGCTTATTACTGCGCACCCACACTTCTACTGTTCAGGTAAGAGTGATGGAAAATGGTGAAGCACCATTTCGCTTTATTTGCCCAGGCCGCGTATATCGTTGCGATTCTGATCTTACTCATACTCCGATGTTTCATCAGGTAGAAGGAATGCTTGTTGATGAACATGCCAGCATGGCTGACCTGAAAGGTTTACTAGTAGAATTTCTGCAAGTATTTTTTGAGGCAGACCTGGAAGTCAGATTCCGTCCTTCCTATTTCCCGTTTACTGAACCATCTGCAGAAATGGATGTGCAATGTGTTTCCTGTAAAGGGCAAGGTTGCAGGGTATGTAGCAACACTGGCTGGTTAGAAGTAGGCGGCTGCGGCATGGTACACCCTAATGTATTGAGATCATCGAATATAGATCCTGAAAAATATACAGGCTTTGCGTTTGGAATGGGTGTTGATCGACTCGCAATGCTGCGTTATCAGATAAACGATTTGCGCCTGATGTTTGATAATGACCTGCGCTTTTTACGCCAGTTCAATGAGGGCTGAGCGATATGCAATTCAGTGAAAAATGGCTAAGGGAGTGGGTTGACCCTGAAATAGATACCGACACTCTGGTTACTCAGTTAACAATGGGTGGACTGGAAGTGGATAGCGTTTCCAGCGCCGCCGCAAACTTTAGTGGTGTCATAATCGCTGAAGTGCAGAGTGTAGAAGCCCACCCTGATGCTGATAAATTGCGTGTCTGCCAGTTAAGTAATGGCAATGAAGTTATCCAGGTTGTTTGTGGGGCAGCCAATGTGGCGTCCGGGCAAAAGGTTGCTTATGCACAAGTAGGCGCAATCCTGGGTAAAGATTTCAAGATTAAAAAAGCCAAACTGCGCGGCGTTGAGTCTTTCGGGATGATCTGCTCTGCTGAGGAACTCGGTCTTGCTGAATCTTCAGAAGGAATTATGGTTCTGTCTGATGAAGCGCAACCAGGACTCAATATTCGTGACTATTTATCCCTTGATGACCCTTTAATCGAAGTTGATCTCACTCCAAACCGGGGAGACTGCCTGAGTATTGCAGGCATCGCCAGGGAAGTTGGAGTATTCAATAATATCTCCGTAAGCCCTCCTGAGATAAATGATGTCCCTGCTACTAATAATGAAACCTTTCCGATCAGTCTGGAGAGTGTTGAAAACTGCCCGAGATATTTGGGACGGATCATTCGAAATATTGATCAAAATGCTGAATCCCCTTTGTGGCTTCAGGAAAAATTACGACGCAGTGGCCTTAAATGCATAGATCCAGTGGTTGATGTGACCAATTATGTATTAATGGAGCTTGGTCAGCCCATGCACGCCTTTGATTTCGACAAGCTTGAAGGCGGCATCAGGGTAAGGTTGGCCAATACAGGGGAAAAACTGACCTTGCTGGATGGAAAGGAGGCTGAGCTAAGCCCGGAAACCCTGGTTATTGCTGATGAAAGTAAAGGGCTCGCCATCGCAGGAGTTATGGGCGGTCTGGACAGCTCAGTACAGGCATATACCAAGCATATCTTTTTAGAGAGTGCTTTTTTCAATCCGTTATCTATAGCAGGAAAAGCGCGATTCTACGGATTGCAGACTGATGCGGCGCACCGCTTTGAACGGGGCGTGGACTTCAATTTACCGCGTATTGCCATGGAAAGAGCGACCCGCTTGCTGCTGGATATTGTCGGGGGTGAAGCAGGCCCGGTCATTGAGGCGGTAGAGGGTTTGCCGGCTGACAAGGCAGTAAGCCTACGCGCAGCGCGAATTACTCGTATGCTGGGCATTACCCTGGATGCTGAGCGGGTTGAGACGATATTGACCGGCTTGGGGCTTAATATTATTGAGAAAGATGCTGAGAGCTGGACTTTTAGCGTGCCTTCCTGGCGTTTTGATATTGCCATTGAGGAAGACCTGGTTGAAGAACTGGCCCGTATTTATGGCTATGACAATTTACCAGTCACAGAGCCTGTGAGTCGCTTTAGTTTAAAGCCTCAGCAAGAAGCGAAAGTAGGACTACCAGTCATTCGTGAACGTCTGACTGCTTTGGGTTATCAGGAAGTTATTACCTACAGCTTTGTGGATAGCAAGCTTGAAACATTGCTGGGGGCATCTGAAGCAGAGCTGCTTCCTTTGGCGAATCCAATATCCCAGGATATGTCAGTCATGCGGTCTAGTCTGTGGTCAGGCTTGCTGGCAACCCTGCAGCATAATTATCGACGGCAGCAGTCGCGTGTAAGAATTTTCGAATCAGGTCTTGTATTTGGCAATAAAAACAGTGAGATAGAGCAGAAACCTAAAGTGGCATCATTGGTATGGGGAAGTCAGAATCCCGAGCAATGGTCCAGACAGGCTGAGCATGTAGATTTCTTTGATATAAAGGGTGATGCCGAATCAATATTAGCCTTAAGTTTGCAATCAGGCTCTTATTCCTTTGTTGCAGATGTTCACCCGGCATTGCAAAAGGGGCAGTCAGCACGAATTGTCAGGGCAGGTGTAACAATCGGCTGGATCGGTGCATTAGCCGCTAATATACAGCAAGACCTTGATGTTTCAGGAAAAATTTATTTAATGGAGATTGATCTGCAAGCCATTGCTGCGGCGAAGCTACCCGTCTATCACGAGCTATCCCGTTACCCTTCTGTGCGAAGAGATCTGGCGATAGTTGTTGATTCAAGACAGGAAGCCGGCGTTATTGAAGAGAGGATCAAGCAGGAAGCGGGTGAACTGCTTAAAGAGATGCTTATTTTTGATGTCTATCAGGGCCAAAACATTGAAAAAACTAAAAAAAGTCTTGCTTTGGGCTTGACCTTCCAGCATCCTTCCCGCACTCTTACCGATGAAGAGATAAATTCAATAATTGATAGCTGTATCAAGGTCCTAGAAGCGCAATTTAATGCAGAATTAAGGATGTGACTGAGGGATCGAAGACTTTTTACTAGTCCATACTGGGGGAATCGGTGGGGATTACAGCCAGATTTAGCCGCACGAGCAACTGGCAATTAAATAAAGCTTCAAAGGCATTATCAATAAAATGTTGAGAAATGGGTTTTTTGACCCAGGTTATTAGAAAAGGTAGGAAACTATGTCTGGAGGCGCACTGACAAAAGCAGAAATGGCTGAACGTCTGTTCGATGAGATGGGACTGAACAAACGAGAAGCCAAAGAGCTTGTTGAGCAATTCTTTGAAGAAATCAGGCTCTCTCTGGAAGGCAATGAGCAGGTTAAATTGTCTGGTTTTGGTAACTTTGACCTGCGCGACAAGCGCCAGCGTCCAGGCAGAAATCCAAAAACCGGAGAAGAGATACCTATTCAGGCTCGCCGGGTTGTGACATTCAGACCGGGACAGAAACTTAAATCAAGGGTTGAGAATTATGCTGGAACCAAGTCATAACGCTGAATTGCCTGAAATTCCGGCCAAGCGCTATTTCACCATTGGTGAAGTAAGCGAACTCTGTGACGTTAAGCCTCATGTTCTACGTTACTGGGAACAGGAATTCACTCAATTAAAGCCGGTAAAACGCAGGGGTAATCGCCGTTATTACCAGCGCCAGGATGTGATGTTGATTCGTCAGATTCGCGAACTCCTCTACGAGCAGGGCTTTACTATTGGTGGTGCCAGGCAACGAATGGCTGGTAGTGATGCGCATGATGAGAAGCCTGCCATCAACAAACAGCTGGTTAAGGATTTGATCAGTGATGTTGAAGAAGCGCTGAAAGACCTTTCTTAATACATAAAAATAGTTCTGACCATAATTAGCCCAGAACTATAATAAAAGCCCAAAGCGATTTTGTCGGAGTGTAGCGCAGCCTGGTAGCGCACCACACTGGGGGTGTGGTGGTCGTCGGTTCAAATCCGGCCACTCCGACCAATTAAATCAGCGAGTTACAGAGCTATCCTCTCTAATTAATCATCTTCCTTGGTGATTAGCCAACAAATAGCCAACATATTTTTACTCTAGATTTGCCAACCAGAGCTAAATCTGGAGCAGTCAGAAACAATATCTGCAATAGCTCATAAATGGAATAAGGTAATTGACGGTGAGCAGTTAGACGGCACAGAGCCTTCTATTACTTTTGAAGAGTTTGCTGAATGGGGTATTAGGTATCCCGTGGGGTAGGCTTAAAAAAAGACCGCTACTTCTCATACATGGCTGTTCTTAGGATAAATTCTTGAACTACATGCCGTGACAGCATATGGCCTTCTCCAGCCACTATCTGAGCTGTTTCCATCCCAAAGTAGCTATCCATAGTAGATATTCTCTCAGAGCTATATAGCTCATCTTGATCGCCCATAATCAGCTTAGTTACTTTCGGCTTAACCAATGTGTTGTCGCTAAGAGCTGCCTCAAGTCGATTGGTTAGCGGTGGTCGTGAGTAATACATGCGATCCTTAGCGTTCGCTGCCCCTAATACTGGTGATAGCAGTAAAACCATATCAGGAGTGACGTCTATATCTATGAGGGCGAGCAGTGTTAAATACGCTCCGTACGAGTTTGCGATTATGGGTCTAGTAGGCTCTTCTTTGATCTTTTCTTGAATGATTTGGACTTGATGCAGAGGTTCTTGTCGCAGGAATTGAGGACTAACAGCTACACCATCGAACTCATCTGCAATACCAGCCAGATAAACAGCCAGTCCCTTCTGGAGACTACCGCCACGGCCTGTAATGTAAAGGATGCTTTTCATGGTTTATGTCATGCGAATACAGCTATTTATCTCTGATTAAGACTATTGTCATAAGATTCAAAGACTAATACAACGCATTCTAATTCCTTGACTGTGACAGAAGAATTGCTATGATAAAGGCTACATTTAGAGAGGGCTGACGCCCCGCCAACCTGCAGCTGTGCAAGGTGGTATCCCATAAGGGAATGTGGCCTTAAGGCAACGACAGCGTCAGCCTCCATTGGATAACCAACTGGGGGTTTTTTTATGTCTAAAATAACGATAAGTATGGCGGATCATCCGCATTCCTTTGCACAAAAATCACTGCGTAGTCGTAAACGTGTCTTTGATCTAGGTTTGGCGTATACAGCTGAATTAATCGATATAAGAGATGTGGAGGCAATCCGTGGCTAAAGTCAAATGGATATTAGCAAACGACCTCAACGAC
>CAWUSW010000079.1:0-10998 GCA_963925675.1 uncultured Pseudomonadales bacterium | reverse complement strand
TCACTCTTCGGTGAATTCCTGAATTTGCCCATTTTTTGATAGCAAAATGGCTATAGACCTGGTCTGTGGCACATGAGAAAAAACTATCGTTGAAATGACCAGCAAGGGCACGCAAAGAAACATACCAGGAATACCCCAGATCAATCCCCACAAAGATAAATTCAACAATATGATAAGCGGGCTCAGGTTAAGCGAGCTACCCATTAAGCGTGGTTCCAGAATATTGCCTACACAAATCTGAATACCTGACACACCACCCAGAACCAGGAAGAAAGGAGTATAGGTTTCAAACTGCACCAAAGCAATCAATGCCGGAAAAATTGTAGCGATAATAGAGCCAATAGTCGGAATAAAATTCAAAAGAAAAATCAGTAAAGCCCAAAATTCTGCAAAATCCACACCCACCACTTTCATGAACACATAACTGAGAACTCCGGTAAGCGAACTGGTGAGCATTTTAATGCTGATGTATTTTTGTACGTCCTCATTAATTTTCCTGATCAGCAACCTGACTCGTTTCTCCTTCTCCGGGTTATTTGCCAGTGCCGCTACTTTGTCACTGAAATTACCCTGTTCCAGCAACAGGAAAATTACATAAATAAGAATGATCCCCAAATTGGCGGCAATATTGGTCAGGGACGCTGCCAAGCCGGTTATGAACTGACCAAGATCGACAATCTCTGTCAGTTGAGCCAGCGTGGGTTCCTCCTCAATATGCAGCAATGCCAGAATATTATTCCAGCGCTTCTCAAGGTTAGCCTGGTAGATCGGCGCCACTCTGACGACACCTTCAATATTGATGGCAATAAGCTTTACAAATCCCCAGATAATGGCAAAAAATGTAAGAAAAGAAAGAATATAGCGGGTCAGCTTATTGAGCGGATGGTCACCAATTTTTATTTTACCGAACACTTCAGACAACACCGTAATCAGATACCAGAACACGATGGCTATCACCAGAGGGAGCAAGACCGATTGTCCAACGACAAGAATGTAGAAAATCAATGCAACCAGAATACTGGCCATGACAAAATTCTGAAGTTTTAGTTTGTTATTTTCCACGCCCTATTCCTCTAGAGTCTTTATCTGCTTTCCCTCACACAATGTCACTTGCAAGAGAATTATTTAGCGTTCTCAGTGAAAAAATCTATTACTGTAATTGGCCTACCAGCAAATAGCTGAGTGAACTGACAATCAATGCACCAATTATGTTGAGGGTAAACCCGGTTTTAGCCATTTGCGCAATAGTGACTTGTCGACTGGCAAAGACAATGGCATTAGGGGGTGTTGCAACCGGCAACATGAATGCCATAGAGGCTGCCAGAGCCGCCGGTACCATCAAGGTGAATGGATGTAGATCCATGGTAATTGCCAGAGCACCCATCACCGGAATAAATAGTGTCGCGGTAGCGGCATTGGAAGTCATTTCCGTCAGGAAAGTCACAAACAAAACCACCACAACAATCAAAACAAAGAAGTGTACTCCCTGCAGAACTGTTAGCTGACTCGCCAGCCATTGGGTAAGACCTGATTCACTGAAGCCGGCTGCCAAAGCAAACCCCCCTCCCATTAATATAATGATGTCCCAGGGAATTGTTTTAGCCGTGTCCCAGTCCAGAATAAAACCACTATTTTCTTTGCTGCTTGGAATAATGAACAAGAGGAAAGCACCGCTCATGGCAATCGCAGGATCTGTAACAAAACTAAGCGACTCCGGTTTAAACAGGCCATTTAAAATCCAGCATACCGCGACCATAAAAAAAACAATGGCTACTTTTTTTTCCTCAGAAGTCATTATCCCCAGCGCAGCAATCTCATCTTTTATATGCGCTGTGGCACTGGAGCTGTGAGCATCTGCTGCATCCATTTTGAACATCACCCGCGTCAAAAATAACCAGGTGATGGCCAGCATGGTAATGGACACCGGGACACCCAGCTTCATCCAGTCTACAAAGGTGATTTCGTAGCCATAAACGGTATCGATAATTCCGATCAGAATCGCATTGGGCGGCGTACCCACCAGCGTTGCAACCCCGCCAATAGAGGCTGAATAAGCGATACCGAGCATAAGAGCCGTACCAAAACTGTAGTTATCGGCAACAGCCTCGCTACCACGCTCCTGCCGGGTTTGCTCAATTACAGCAATGGCAACGGGTGTCATCATCATTGCCGTTGCCGTATTGCTAATCCACATGGAAAGCAAAGCCGTGGCCAGCATAAAACCCAGAACCAGACGATTGGGGCTGCTGCCTACTTTTAAAATGACATTTAGGGCAATACGCCGGTGCAGCTTCCATTTTTGCATGGCGACAGCAATCAGGAAGCCGCCCATAAACAGGAAAAGAATCTGATTACCGTAGGCCTGGGTAACTTGCGGAGTAGGCATAACCCCCAACAAGGGAAACAAGAAGATAGGTAACATGGCCGTTGCTGGAATGGGGACTGTTTCAGCCATCCAGAAACAGGCCATCAGCAATGCAACGGCAGCTACGCGGGATGCTTCAACACTCATATCTTCTGGCACGGGCAACAATAAGACCAGCAGAAAAAGACAAGGGCCTGCAATGAGTCCAACTTTTTGTCGAAATGAAAAAGACGTCAACATGGGCGTTGATTCTATTACTTAAACGCCGTGTATAGCTAACCTATTTAACCCCTGGCTATACTTTCTTCGGGACTGAAGTCCCTCCTACATAGGTTCGCGATCCCCCGTAGGAGCGGTTTCAACCGCGAAGAACACAGCTCCTTTCTTCGGCACTGAAGCCCCTCCCTACATAGATTCGCTAAGCCCAGAAGGAGCGGTTTCGCCTACAGGGATGCAGGCAAGGGACGTGCGCAGAAGCTTAATTTGCGCAGCACAGCAAGAAACGGATTTTCTTTTTTCATCAAACAGACTACTTTAACTGCATGGCAAACACTCAAGAAACACATCCCAGCTATCAAACCATGGCAGTGGCGCTGAATTATCTGGCTGAAAATCATCACAAACAGCCGACACTCAAGGAGCTGGCCACCCTTAGCGGTTTAAGCCAATCCCATTTTCAGAGACTTTTTACACGTTGGGTAGGAATCAGTCCAAAGCGATTTAGTCAGTTTCTGAGCAAGGAATATGTAAAATCACTGCTTGATGCTGGCATGAAACCCCTGGATGCCTCTTTCCAGGCAGGCCTGTCTGGCTTCGGACGTTTGCATGAATTGTTTGTTCATACTGAAGCAATATCACCAGCGCAATATAAAGCCCTCGGTAAAGGCATCACCATCCATTATGGTTACCATGAATCGCCCTTTGGAAAATATCTATTGGCACTTACTGACAAGGGTATTTGTCATCTGGATTTTATCACCATGGGAATGGGGGAAAGCCTGAACTCTCTTCACGCCCAGTGGCCAGATTCCACTCTGATTCATAATCATGACGTTACTAAAGTCGTACATAAAAACCTATTTGATAATGTCTCCGGGCAGAAAGAGGTGATTAGTCTATTGCTTAAAGGGACAAATTTTCAGATACAGGTGTGGCAGGCTTTGTTAAAAATACCCTATGGCAAAATTAGCACCTATGAAGAACTGGCATCACTCGCCGGGAATCAGGCAGCGACCAGAGCCAGTGCCTCTGCTATCGCACGCAACGGTATTGCCTGGCTCATCCCCTGCCACCGCGTGGTGAGAAAGATCGGTGAAAGCGGGCAATACCGCTGGGGAGCTGGCAGAAAGAAGATTATCCTGGCCTATGAAGGAGCTACTGCACACAAAGGCAGAAATTCCCTGACAAGCAAAACCTCATAGAGCAGCATTTTGCTCTAAACCCTTTTCTCGAAAACCCAGCCCCCCAAAAAAAAAGAATTATAGGTATATCCTATCGATCAAATAGAATTAATATATTTTACCTATCCAGTCTCACCCCCTATACTTTCCAACATTATCTTATTCAACTAATTAATATTTTTGGAGAGCACCATGACAAGCAAAGTTCCTGAAGTTACTTTTAAAACCCGTGTCCGTGACGAAAGTGTCGGTGGCGATAACCCTTTTCGCTGGCAGGATGTGTCCACAGATGAAATCTTTAAGGGCAAACGCATAGTACTTTTTGCCTTACCCGGCGCCTTTACGCCCACATGTAGCAGCACTCACCTGCCTGGCTACGAAAATCATTATGATGAGCTAAAAGCTCAGGGTATTGATGATGTCTATTGCCTGAGTGTTAATGATGCATTCTCTATGTATCAGTGGGGCAAACAGCTTGGTGCCAAAAACGTAAAATTATTACCAGACGGCAACGGCCACTTCACCAAAGGCATGGACATGCTGGTGAAAAAGGAAAACCTCGGCTTTGGTGAGCGCTCATGGCGCTATTCCATCCTCGTTAATGACGGTGTTGTTGAAAAAATGTTCAGCGAACCTGGCAAAGAAGACAACTGTGCGGATGACCCATTCACCTGCAGCGATGTCGGCACCATGTTGGGCTATCTGAAAAGCCAGGCACATTAACTTAAACGGGGACAGTGACTTTCATTAACATAAAGTCACTGTCCCCCAGATAAACCCGGGCTTTCCTTAATCAGGAAAAGATAATTCTTTCGCGCTTCATCAGTTGCGAGGCGCCATAAACAAAGAGCAGCGAAAAAAACAACAAAGTCAGTCCGGCCAGCAAGAAATCAATAATTTCCGGGGTTTCTCCGCGCACCACATCGGTGAGCAGCATATGCTGACCCAGCATGGGCACAAAGTTCATCCAGAACTCTCGATCCTGGTTATTGAGCATATTGAAAAAAAATGGCGCCATTGGCAGCATCATGATGAACGATAAGTAAGCCTGGGCGTCCTTGAATGATTTAGCAAAAATTCCGACAAAAATTTGAATGGATGGTGCAAACAATGCCAATGGCAAGGTAGTCACCAATACCCCGATTATTTCCAGGCTGCCGATATTAAAAACGATGCCTACTTCTTCCAGCGGTACCAGGCTAAGACTGAAAAAATTGAGAATCATTACCAGCACCAGGCCTACTGCAGAAAACACTACTGCGGCCATCCATTTCCCTATCACGATGGTGTAGCGTGGCACTGGATTGACCAGCAAGGGCTCCAGGGATTTACGCTCGCGCTCTCCCGCAGTGACATCTACTGCTACTCCCATACCGCACACAAAAGCTGCCATGATGACAAAAAATGGCACCATACCGAGTATGCTTTGCACCCGTGATTGCTGACTGGCCACATCGACTCGCACTACATTCACTGGCGCTATTACGGCGGGATTAACTCCGCGGGTGATTAGACGCAGCGCTGCCGTTTCTCTTCCCCAGGCCTGGATCAGACCATCTACTCTGCCAATTTTAGGCGAAGCAGTAGTGCGTGTGCTTTCCATATGTAATTCAATATTACTGCTTCTGGATGCACCGATTAGCTCATCAAATTTTTCAGGTACCAGTAGAACAAAATCAAAACGTCTGCTTCTGATTGCTTCTCTAATCTCTTCCAATTGAGCCTCAGAATAGAAATCACTGTCAGGATTGGCTGCGGCATTTAAATTTACTGTTTCAATTTCAATGCCGTTTTGTTCAAGGTAATCGACCAGATCGTTTGCGTACTGTGCCCCAACCACCGGAAGGCTAACTTCACCGGCCTCCTCTGCAATATCAATAATCATATTGAACATAAAATAAATCATTACTGGCCCCAGAATAGGAAACAGCAGCAAGGCGCCCAGTGCACGCCGATCTCTGAGTGCATCCTTGAGTTCTTTTCTGGTAATAACGGACCACATCATCCTTGCCTCGTGATTTTCATGAAAGCCTCTTCCAGATCACTTTCATTGGTCCTGCGAGCCAGCTCATCCAGAGTGCCCTGCATCAGTACCTTGCCATCTGCAATGACGACAATTTCATCACACAAGGCGCTGATTTCCTGCATGATGTGAGAAGACAGCAAAATACATTTATTGTCTTTTTTAAGTTTGAGCAAAATACTTCTGACACTGCGCGTGGTCATAACATCCAGACCATTGGTAGGCTCATCCATGATCAGGTTTTGTGGATCGTGAACCAGAGAGCGACACAGACAAACTTTCATTTTCTCGCCCTGGGAAAAACCTTCAGCTCGACGATCGGCAATTTCACCCATGTCCAACGTTACGATCAGCTCATCTATGCGTCTTTGAATTTGCACTTTTTTCATTTTGCGCAAACGGGCAAAATATTCGATGTGCTCTCTGGCCGTCAGGCGCGGGTTAAGTCCATGGGCATCAGTCATAACCCCGATCGCAGCCTGAACTTTCAGTGGCTCGGTCATGACATCAATGCCATCCACCATGGCCCTGCCCTTATCTGCTTTTAACAAGCCATAAAGAATTCGCAGCGTGGTCGATTTTCCTGCCCCGTTATGTCCCAGCAAACCCGTGATAGCACCGTTACGTGCATGAAACCCGACGCCATCAACTGCCACCAGGTCTTTGAAACTTTTTGTCAGATTCTGAACTTCAATCATTTGGCAGAGAGCTCCCGCCAGGGGTGACAAAAAACGGCCGCCTTTTGAACTGTGCAATACAATCGGACTCGAGTTCTGAAAAATCACCAAGCTCAATAAAATTATTCATCATTGCTGAGGTGCACTACGTAAATGGTGTACCGTGGGCAAAGCCTTGCAGCACAAAATGCATTGAATTGGGCAAGGCATCATGCACCAGGTCACCCCATTGCGGCGGCGTAATTGGATCCAGTGTGCCCGAAAAAATCAGTACCGGCTTATCCACGCTAACAGCTGCAAAATATTCCTGATCAAGTTCTCGTTTTGGCCAGATAGCGCAAGCTTCATAAACAAAGCGATTGAACATTTCCGACTGAATCAGATATTCACTATCCGATTCTGCTGCCAGTAAGGCAGCATCTATTAATGGGTAATCTTCATTACAGATCACCGACAAAAACATCCCCTGATTAATCTCGGCTTCGCTATATTGCGAAGACAGGGCAAGTACCGGTTTGAAGTTTCCTTGCCATGCCTGCTCAATAATCAGCGGTATAAGACGCTGGGCTTCGCGGCTGTAAAGCACCTGACGCAGAACACTGAGAAATTCGAAATCCGCAAGTGTAGTCTCGGTACTGCTGAAATCACTGTCGTCAACAATAGTAACCGCTTGCGGTATTACCAGTCTTTCTATCAGCTGTCGATAATGCTCAGACAGTTCAGGGTAGGCTGCGCTGCAGTCATCATTTCCGGCACAGTCATCAAGAATTTTTTGCAGAGAGGCACTGGCATCACGTTCGTTATAAAGGGGCAAGGAAATTACTGGCGGTGCGATAGCGTCAATAATCACTGCCCGGGTAAATTCAGGATAGGCCTGCAGATAAGCCAGTGCCGCACGGGAACCATAGGATGCGCCCCAGAGATTGAGTTGCGAATAACCCAGATATTGCCTGATGGCATCAAGGTCACGCATTGCGATATCGGTAGTGTAAAATTCAGCACTGGCCTCCATTATTTGCAGGCAATCACGCAGAATTTGCAATTGTAGCTCGATGATTTCTTCGAACTCAGGGTCCAGCGCTTCGACTTCCTGCGCCTGCTCCTCGCCCATCTGACAATCGAAGGGGCTTAACTCTCCAGTGCCGCGTTGATCCACCAGGACAATATCCCTGTCAGTACGTACACGTGAAAATATCTGGGCTACCTGGACAAGATCGGTCGCCGCCTGACCGGGTCCTCCAGCGAGTAAAAATAATGGGTCTGCTTCCAGAAGGTCATTCAGGGCCGGAATCACCATGACTTTTAAATCGATTTGTCTGGCATCAGGGGCCTGATAATTTTCAGGAACCTGAAAAATCGAACATCGACTTACCGCAACCAGAGAAGCCAGCGCGGTTGTAGCATTGCGTTCACAGGCATTAAAAGTATCAAGCACTTCCTGTCGATGTGTCAGGAATGCCTGCCTGGCCAGCACTTCCTCATCGCTTTCCTGCTGACAGGCAGTCAGAGTAATGCAAGCAAGTCCGATCAACATACTGTGAAGAATCTTTCCCTGCATATTCAAACCCTGTACCCCCTGTGTTTGCTTGACTCAGGGCCCCTGTTCGGCTAACTGACGGGTAAATTCTACCAATGCCTGCAACTCTTCCCCTGACAGGAAAGAGCGCACCATAACATTTTCGTAGCCCTCAACCTGTTTGGCATCCGGTCGCAATATAGATTCAATAATATAGTCTTCATCCACCACAACAGTAGATCCGTCTACCAAAGTTTCGGTCTTGCCATACATGCCAAGCCACGTAGGCCCAATGCCAACACCACCATCCAGACTATGACATGCCACACAGCCATTGGACTTGGCCAGCTCCAGTCCTCTTTCAGCCAGCGCATTATCCAGATCCGGAATCTGCAAATCTGAATTGACCGTTCGAATGATCAGGGTCAAACCCACGACCAGCAATAACACCAGCAAGGTCCCCACGGTATAATCCATCCACTTCTTATTCATCTAATGCTACGACTCCTGACTTTTTTACTTTCCACTTTCCACTTAACAGGCTGCCAGCACCGGGAGCAGCCTGAACAATGGCGAAGACGCATAGTAATTCCTTTGCGGGGAAACAGGTAGTAATTAACAGGATTGGTAATGACCCTGTCCAGTGAGAGTGATAATATTAGCGCCTTCAAAAAACCGGATAATGCCGGTTATCAGACAATAATAACAAACAGGACTGATGTTTTTATGGTTACTGTAGGCGAAATACTCTGGGAGCCTTCCCGGGAGTGGATAGAACAAACCAACCTTCATGCTTTTCAACAATGGCTGAAAGCGAACCGCAACCTTGAATTTGAAGATTTACATCAGTTGCGACTCTGGTCTATCGAACATCTTGATGATTTTTGGCAAGCGATCTGGGACTACTTCAAAATTGAAGCGTCAACACCCGCCAGTGCTGTTCTCGGCAAACGCACCATGCCCGGCGCCGAATGGTTCCCGGGATCCAGACTAAATTATGCGCAGCATATTCTGCGCAACGAAAAGCCCGGCAAGACTGCTCTGCTTTACGCCAATGAAGACCATGTACTGCATGAACTTGAATGGTCAGAGCTGGCAAATAATGTGCGTGTCCTTGCTACCCAATTACGCAAGATGGGGGTTAAACCCGGAGACCGCATTGGCTCCTACATGACCAATATTCCCCAGGCTGTTACCGCACTGCTGGCCTGTAGCAGCATTGGCGCAATCTGGTCATCCTGCTCACCGGATTTCGGCACACACAGCGTGCTGGACCGCCTCTCCCAGATAGAGCCCAAAGTCCTGTTCTGCGTTGATGGCTATCATTACAAAGGTAAAGCTTTTAATCGCAAAGCCGAAGTCAAAAATATTATTGAAACACTGCCAAGTATCGAAAAGGTTATTTACTTTCCATACCTGAATCCTGACGATTCAAGCCCCCCTGTGGAAAATGCCATTTTCTGGGATGATTTGCTGGATCAGCCTCCTGTTGCTGCTGACGAATTTGAATTTGAACAAGTCCCTTTTGAGCAGCCGTTGTGGGTTTTATTCTCTTCAGGAACTACAGGTTTACCAAAAGCCATCGTGCATAGTCATGGCGGCATCCTTCTCGAACAACATAAACTTGGTGTTTTGCATTACAACCTGAAACCCGAAGATCGCCTGTTCTTTTTTACAACCACAGGCTGGATGATGTGGAACTTTGTGGTTGGCTCCATGCTTTATGGCGCTGTGCCAATTCTGTATGACGGCAACCCGACCTACCCTGAAGCAGATGCCCTGTGGAAGCTCGCCGATGATGCCGGAGCGGCATTGTTCGGCGCCAGTCCAACACTGCAGCAGATGCAGGAAAACATGGGCATTGTGCCAAAAAACAAATTCGCCTTTAAAAAACTTGAGTCCATCATGCTGGCTGGATCAGTAGTCTCGGCTGAATGCACCAAGTGGTTTTACGACAATGTGAAAAGTGATCTCTATGTTGCTCCTGGAAGTGGTGGCACCGATATCTGTTCTGGTTTCAATGGCCCCATGCCCGGACTCCCCGTGAAAGCGGGTGTCATTCAGATGCCTCACCTGGGGGTCGACCTGCAGGCTTTTGATGAAGAGGGCAATTCATTGATTAATGAAGTGGGTGAATTTGTGGTGACGCAAGCGATGCCCTCCATGCCACTGTATTTTTGGAATGATGAGGGCAATGAACGCTATCAGGAAACCTATTTCGAAAACTATCCCGGTATCTGGCGTCAGGGCGATTACTTCATGATTAATGATGAAGATGGCTGCTTCGTACTTGGGCGCTCCGATGCCACGCTTAACCGCTATGGTGTTCGCATCGGCACTTCAGAAATTTATCGGGCAGTGGACGGTATGGACGAAGTGGAAGATTCCATCATCGTCAATCTGGACCTGCCAGGGGAGCAGTTTTTTATGCCGCTTTTTGTAAAACTGCCCGAAGGTAAAGTTCTGGACGACTCTCTGAAACAAAAAATTTGTCAGAAACTGCGAACGGACTATACCCCACGACATATTCCGGACGAGATCTATCAGGTAGAAGAGATTCCCTACACCTTGACCGGCAAGAAAATGGAAGTGCCCATTCGAAAAATACTGATGGGCAAGGATGTCGCCAAAGCCGCCAACCGCGATGCGATGTCTAACCCTGGCTCACTGGATTATTTTATTACTTTTCAGGAAGAGCATAAGGATAAACTGACATAGTACGAAAACTGATCCCTTGTTTATCCTTATCCTGGCTGATGCGCTGACCAGCGCATCAGCTTAAGCGTCACTAACACTAATCCCTGTTAAATAGGTTGCCAACACTTTCCAGGGCATCTGCAGCCTGATCGCCAACATCCTGAACACGATCACGGACTTCCTGAACCTGCTCATTAATAACCTCTGTATTACCCAGCAATTGTGTTACTTGCTGAACCAGAGCCTGTGCGGCAGCTGAACCAATCTGGGCAATTACCGGCGCCATGATCTGTTTCGTCAGTTCTTCCGGAGAACCTTCC
>CAWUSW010000078.1:0-16951 GCA_963925675.1 uncultured Pseudomonadales bacterium | reverse complement strand
CCAACTATTAACTGGCTCATTGGTATGCGCTTTGTCCAGGGCGTTGGTGCTGCTGCGGTGATGAGTATTCCCAGAGCAGTGATTCGTGATTGTTATACCGGCAATGAAGCAACGCGGTTGATGTCCACTATTATGATTATCATCGCGATTTCACCCATGTTTGCTCCTCTGCTGGGCAGTGCGGTGATTATTCCTTTTGGCTGGCGTGCCGTGTTTATTGCGGTATCGCTTGCCTCAATTATTGGTTTTTTGATGACACGCTTTGGTCTCAAAGAAACCCTGAGTCCGGAAAATAGAACGCCTTTTAAATTCGGTAAAATGCTGAAAGCCTTCGGCGTGTTATTTCGGGACACGCACTTTATGGGCTTGACGCTTATTGGTGGTATGGGGATGGGCAGCTTTTTTGCCTTTCTGGCAACCAGTTCATTCCTGTATATGGATTACTACGGTCTGACTTCATTTCAATACAGTCTGGCGTTCGGATTGAATGCCTTTGGTTTTTTTGCCGCCAGTCAGCTGGCTGCGACACTGGAAGCCCGCTTCGGGGCTATTAATGTTATCAAGTGGGCTGTCGGCGGCTATTTTGTCAGTGCCTGCCTGATGCTGACTCTGGTACTGCTGGGTTTTGATAATTTCCCCTTACTGGTTGCCCTGTTGCTGATTACCTATGCCTTCCTTGGTCTGGTACTACCAACATCAATGGTACTGGCACTGGAAGAGCATGGTCCAATAGCAGGAACTGCTGCCTCACTAGGCGGCACACTGCAAATGGTGGTAGGGGCGATAAGTATTGCTGTGGTGAGCGCGGTGTTCAATAACACCCCGGTGCCTTTGGTGATTACTATTTTTGTTTGTGCCCTGGTGGCAGTAATCCTGTCAGTAGTTGCGCTGAAAACACCGCATGAATCTGTAACAGCTTAAAATATAGTCAGCCAAGCTTGCCGCGCTTCGTACTTATGCCGTCAGGGTTAACAGGATATCTGCAAACCAGGCACAGTTGAGGCCCAGTGCTTCATCCACTTCCAGATCCCTGGTGCCTACGTCCAACCGTGCAGAATGAATTCCCAACAGCGTCCAGGGCATTTCAGAATTATTACCATTGAGTGCTTTGGTGGATCTTGATACTACAGGGGCGCCACTCATGCCGCGATGGGTGCGCGCATCCGTTAAAAAATAACCATTACCCTGAAAACGTAAGTTGTACGAAGAAGCATTAATTGCCCGACGGGCTACGGGCAGATGATGAAGCGTATCGTGAAAGCCGAGAGGGAAACCTATAATCAGCATTTCAGTGCCGATTGAAATCGACTCGCTTGAATCAAGCATATGTTCCGGTGTGAAGGCATAATAAGTTGCCCCCGTAGGAAATTTGTCATGCTCAATTTCCACAACTGCAACATCAATGTCTCCAGCCTGATCTGTTCCCTGCCGCCAAATGCTGTTTCCATTGATATATAAAGGGATGGAAAATCCCGTGGACTTGGCCAGATTGTCAGGATCATTATTGAGTTCAATTTCAATGCGGTTCGGAAAATGTTTACTGGGCTCATCAATCAAAACATGGCGACTGGTAACCAGAAAAAGTTTGCCATTGCGGGCAAAGAAAAACCCACTGGCTTTGGTTAGCAGCTTTCGCCGATCAAAAGTGGAGATATGTACGCTGGTGAGTAACAGGTGTTCAATCATGCCATGGTTGCTCAAAAGTGAAGCGAGCTTCTGTATAGGTTGGTAAGAGTGTTCGCACATCTGTGTTGATTAACAGCAATGCAGCGATCTGATTAAGTGACCATTATAAACTGCTGCAGGATAGGAAGGGATACCATTGGTGAAAAACCTGAATATTTAGTTCATGCAGTTTGGTATTGCATGTGTTAGAGTGAGCGCCGTTAGCACAGTTAAAGATTGTGCTGGCGTGAATATTAAAAAGGTCAGTTACTTTTTATATAACTTTTAAGTTAAAAAGTTGATGTAACTGATGCGGTAATACCCTCCCTGATTCTTATGCAGCCTTCTCAGGTTATTGCATAAGCTTGCTTTCTAATTTTCCCATTACGGTAATTTAACACTAGTCCTTATCAAGGGCCTGGTAATTCTATAGTTAGAATTTATAAAATTATTTATAAAGAACAATCTATTTTTAATACAAGAGTCAAAATATGCAATTTAATAATCTCGGTTTAAACGAATCCCTGTTAACAGCTGTACAGGCACAGGGCTATTCAGAAGCCACACCAATTCAGGCAAAGGCCATTCCGGCCGTACTTGAAGGAAAGGATGTGATGGCTGCTGCACAAACCGGCACAGGAAAAACGGCAGCATTTGTGCTGCCAATGTTACAAATACTGGGCAAAGGTCAGCCCGCTGCCAGCAAAAAAATCAGAGCATTGGTATTGGTGCCAACGCGTGAACTGGCGGCCCAGGTCGTAGAAAGTGTCAGCACCTATGGTGAGAATGAAAAAGTCAGCAGTTTTGCTGTATTTGGCGGCACCAGTATTAACCCGCAAATACGTCAGGTTGGCAGAGGCGTAGATATTCTCGTCGCCACACCAGGCCGATTACAGGATTTACTGGATCGCAGAATTCTTACCCTGGATGCCCTGGAAATTCTGGTACTGGATGAAGCCGACAGAATGCTGGATATGGGCTTTATCCATGCAATCCGTAAAATTCTTAAGCTGGTGCCAGCCAGACGTCAAAATTTGCTGTTTTCAGCAACGTTTTCACCGGAAATTCGCACCCTGGCAAAAACCATTTGTCATAATCCATTGGAAATAGAGGTAGCACCACGAAATTCCACGGTAGAAATTATCCAGCAGCAGCTTTTTGAAGTTAACCAGAAAGAGAAATCCGCTTTATTGGTGAATTTGCTCCAAGGAACGGCAGAGCAGGCGCTGGTATTTAGTCGCACCAAACATGGCGCTAACAAGCTCACCAAAATTCTGAATAAAAATAACATTACAGCGTCAGCACTGCATGGCAATAAAAGTCAGAATCAGCGAACTGCTGCACTGGATTCTTTCAAACAGAACAAGGTTCAGGTACTTGTCGCCACAGATATTGCTGCACGCGGAATTGATATTGATCTTCTTCCGCTGGTGATCAATTTTGATCTGCCACACGTGCCGGAAGATTATGTCCATCGCATTGGCCGTACTGGTCGGGCAGGCGCCCAGGGCAAGGCTATATCACTGGTAAGTTCTGATGAGCGTAAACAGCTGAAAGCCATTGAACGTCTTATCAAACAGACCATCAAACGCGGTAGCGTTGATGCGCTTGGAAACTTCGCCTATGCCTGAGCAAGAAGTTCGCGAACCATTGAAGATGGTCCTCTTGATTCTCTCACAGTCATGACGAAGATAAGGTTCGGAATGATTCCGGGTATCGACAAGAAAATTTATGTAGAGCCTTGTATCTGGACTATGTAGTGGGCAGGTAAGCACTCTGTCAGCAGATCCAATTAAGGCTCATTATGACTCCAGCCCCCCTTTTTAAAGCGAAAGGGGCTGGGGATTAATCAAATTTCATTCTTTGTCCCGATATACTGCAAAGTTAAGCCCTGAATATCATACAAGGCAGAGTACTGACGTCTCTTTCTTTTTGACCTTTTGATATAATAAAGATACTCTGAATTTTCTTTTACACGCTTTTTTACTGTGGCCATTCAGGCCCGCCAGACTAGATTATGTCAAGCCTTCGCTATCGTTATCATACTCATGAGTTTGCAAGTCATGACATACACCTGCGTACCCTTAGAGACAATCAGGAATACTCGGATCTCGACCATGAAGCTGAAAATCTGAATATTAATTCAGCGTCGTGGCCTCTTTTTGGTGTTGTTTGGCCTTCCGGTGAAATCCTTGCACACTTACTAATGGATTTAGATATTGCTGATAAACGCATTCTTGAAATTGGCTGCGGGATTGGCTTACCCAGTATGTTGCTAAATCATCGCCATGCTGACATTACTGCTACCGATTATCATCCAGAAGCGGAATCATTTTTAAATTTTAATACGGATTTAAATAATGAAAAGCTGATTCCTTTTTTTCTTTCGGACTGGAAAAATGTCGATTGCCTGATGGGAAAGTTCGATTTGATTATTGGTAGTGATATTTTGTATGAGCAAAATCACGTTGAGTTGTTATCCGATTTTATCCAGCGTCATGCCAATGCCAATTGTGAAGTCATTGTTGTCGATCCAGGTCGTCGTCAACATGCCCGTTTCAGTAAAAAAATGATCACTCTTGGTTTTGCCCATAGACAAAGTAAACCCTTGGAGGTCGAGTATCTGGAAAAACCGTTTAAGGGACAGGTCTTGTGCTACAGTCGCGAAAGTAATTGAGGCAGGTACAAGGACTATAAATTTTAATCAAAAAAACCTGGCATTTGCCGGGTTTTTGCTTTCATGATCAATTGAATTGGTTAAGCAATTTTGTTGCCGTATGAATACAGCCCTACGGTAATCAATGCAGTAATCACCGCCAGCCAGTGGTACATATTGAGATTTTCCTTGAGAACAATACCTCCCACTATGACGGTAGTGGTAATAATCGAAAGCACAGCGTAGAGAATATAGTTGGCTGCCCCATATTTTGAGTACAAGAGATTGAAACCAATATACGTCAAAAATAATCCCAAGCCGCCAATAATGCCCCAGGTAATATTGTTACGAGCAGTTTGCAGGTAGTTAACCGGGCCAAATAGGGGCGCAGCGACAATGCAGGCAAGTATGCACACCATTAAGGTAATGGTGATAAATACAAAACTGTTGTCGACGTCGGTAGCACTGCGTTGGGAATAGGCAAAAAAACCATTACCAACGGCAGCTAGCAAGGCCAGCAGGAGAGGACCGAGAATTTGCAGGTTCATGGATCTTTGCCTGAATAAACATTATTGAACAATTCAAATTTTATTTTTTTGCCAGCTATTCATCTGTTTTACTAGAAGCTGAATATATCTTCTTCTTTGGGTATATCCATATCCTGTTCAAAATTTTCTTCCCAGATTTGTATCCACGGCTGACCATACATATCGGGGACTTTGTATTCTATGACAGTGCCCGGTGCGACGGGTTCACCGCGGCCATTAATCGGGAAAATAGTCTGGATACACTCGGTAAATACGATGGGGTCGCCTTCCCTGAAACTGCTGAGTTTGCTGAGATCGCGCACAATGCGTACTGGCTCCAACAAGGCTTCAGGGTCATAAAAAATAGCTTCGTGGTTTATGCCGGTAAAATTGCCATCGCTATCATAATTTGATTTGTAAATTTCGATGGTTTGCATTTTATTGGAAAATGCAAAGCCACTGTGTGACATCCAGCCCTGAAGATTTGAGGTCCAGGTGATCAGCGCATCGCCGTCCCAGAAGCCAATGGTCTCACCATACCAGCGTGGTACGTCTGCACCCAGTCTGGGTACCGCGCCATCCATATTAAATTCCCTGCCGATATAAACATTGGTAACAAAATTGTCAGCCTGGGTTGTAGATATCTGCACCAGGTCAGGTGTTACCACAATGGAATGTTCAGTGGTGGCGGCCCAATGCCAGCGCCGGATAAAACCTTCTGGCCAACAGTACATGGCGGGCCACTGAAAGGCTGCGGTATTTACCTGATGATAATTCTGCTGCACAAAACGCTTGGCATAGTCATCAGTAAGCAATGAAACAATGGTAGAGGCCTGACTGTACATCATGCCGTACCAGTTGGTTAACAGTGTCTGAAACTGAATTCCACCATAACGCCCTGTCCATTCACCGGGAACGCTGGCGTAATCATATTCAGCGGGGCCTCCACGTGCTTGCGTCTCTGCCATCAAAGCATTGTAATGGGCTTCTGCAGAATCAAATTGATAGGGACTGACAATGGCTTCTTTAGGAAGGTCGCGATCACAGTAGCCCCAGGCTGCGCTACGCGGGGGGTTATCGCCAATTGTCGAGCTGGTTATTGGCGTGGCAACACGTTGTTGTTCGATACCAAAACTGCTGTTGCAGCGGAAATAACGCGGATCGGTCCATTCTTCCATATCCTTGTAGAAATCTTTTGAGTTAAATAAATCAGTCTCCAGTGCCTCAATTCCTTCTGGCGTGTCGCCATTGGCCGCCGAATAGATTTCCTGTCTCTCAGGAACCAAACCGAACATATCTCCGGCTTCCATCAGTAAAGGACCAACAATAATATTGCCATCCAGTATTTCGCCAATATTGACCAGCGTACCAAAGGGGGTCGCTTGTTCAACAGGTCGGGTTTCCAGGAGACTCAGAGGATCAATAACCGGTGCACCGCGACCAATACTTGAAAATTCAGCATCCTGAGGGCTTTGCATTGACGAACATGACGGCAGGATCAGGGTGAATAAAAATAATAGGGGAAATGTTTTGTGGCTAATGTTTTTTTTCAATGCAGTCTCAGTGCTTAATTTAAAAAAGCGCTTTTAAATGATGGAATTTTTCAGTTTTGGCTTAAGGGCAAACTACTAAAAGAGTGATATCTTTAATTGGCAGAGAGACTATTGATTTAAGAACAAAGTTGCAAGTATTGGGAAGGCACAAAATAGATTGCGACTATTAATCTGCTGGTAATGAAGCATGGTCTCCACTGCTATACTGCCTGAATCGAAATAAATCATCACTAAAGGGCTGTTGATCTTATGAATGTTGTATTAGTCAGATTCTTGAAGATATTCACGCATCCACTGGTATTGTGTACGGCCTTTAGTCTGCTTCCAGCATCGGTTTTATCGCAGCCCAGTGCAGGACGCGGAGCGCCTGATCCATTGCACATGGAGGTGATTGTTGGCTCCGAGGGTAAAGGCATGTTTCCTGGTGCAGGAATTCCAGAAGGCAACACCCCCATATTTTCTGCACGGGATGGTGATACGCCGAGCGGCGTTACGCCTCTGCCAGTCGATATTTTTAATACCTCTGACTTTTACCTGGACGAGACTTACTGGTTTGATTCGCGTTATTACCGTTGTAATTCTCCCGTTGGTCTTGAGCAGATATGGGGGGCCTACGAGGTGCCCTTAATTGGCGACAATCCACCAGAAACTGCCGCATGGGGATACTGTGATCGGGATTACCCTCGCAATGAAATTATAAGTCCCTACTCATTCAGAACGGCAACAGAGCACTACCAAACCTTGCTTGAAGAAGCGCAGTCTCGGGGTGGACCAACACAATATACTCAGGCCGATTTGCCGGACTGGAATGGTCGCTATCAGCGTGGACGCGAAAAAACAGATACCTGGTTCCATGGTGCCATCCTGCAGATACCGACTTACCTTTCACTGCTGACGCCGGAATATCAGCGTCGCTTTGTGCAGCAGATGTATCACTATTCAGGTAGCAGTGCCCCGCAATGGCCTGGTTCCTATTGCTGGCCCGAAGGGTTCATGCGTCGTTTGTCACAGTATGGCGGAGCCACGGTGAGTTTCATTATGACAGCCGACCTCATCCTGGATATCAGGAATGCCGCCAAGAGTCTGATTACACAGATTCATATAGGAAGTGAATTTAATCAAACAGGGGTAGTGCCTCGCCTTGGTCCTGACGTACCGGAATGGTTAGGTGAAACTGCAGGTTTCTGGGATGGCGATGCGCTAATCACCTGGACCTCAAATGTTCAGGGCTGGATGTCTCACGGGACTTTTGAGTACAGTAATAAATTCCAGTCCATAGAAATTTATACCGCGGTGAAAAATGCTGCAGGGGAACATGTCGGGATAAAACATGAAGTTATTCTCTATGACGAGGAAGCCTTTGTTGACCCGTTGAGGATTGTGCACTTTTTGACTAAACAGGCCGAGCTCAATGAAGGGGATCCTTTCCGCATCATGGAATGCGTCCCGGCAATTTTTCCGGTGGATGGCCAGGCCTCTCCCAAGGTTCCGGGCAGCACATTGGAATTCATTATGCCGGATATACCGGGACGGCCGTGGGCAGATATCTGGGAGCGCTTTCATGAAGATGGCATGCAGCGCCCGGAAGCTGAAGATATCTTCAGCTTCGAATAGCGTGCAATGAGTGATTAATTTTCAGGGATCGCACACTCAAAACTCTCAGCATTATTAGTATCCCCGCTGCCTGTATAACGGGCAGCTTCCGGGAAAACACAGGCAGGGCGAGTAAATTCATTGCCTTCGACAGGGGCGCCAGGAGGTGGAGCTGGATGCGTTGCCACTAATGCTTGTGGAGCATTGTCATTTTCAACCCAGTCTTCCATAGCGCCTAGCCAGTCAATGGCATGGGCGCCTTCACCTCCCGAACAATGATCCATTCCCGGAACCTGATAGTAGCGCACGTTTTCAGTAGTGAGGTTTTCGCCCATCGTCTCAACCATACTGTGGAAGTAATTCTGACTGTTGCCAAAAGGGATTAGGCCGTCCGTAGTGCCATGATAAGTAATCAACTTTCCGCCCTGATTAATGAAGGCAGAAATATCAGCATTCATGGCATCATGGGCGCCATTATCAGCTGCCAGGGCCCGTGCTACATCGCTATCTACATTAAAGGTAGCGGGGTCCCATTGCGGGTTTTGCAGGACTGCATTTTTATAAAAGCTGGTGCCTATACTGAAGGCAGGTGAGGCATAGGCACCCCATAATGGTTCACTGCCCGGACCAGTGCCAGGCATAAGAACCTGTCCGCTGGAATCGACCAGGCCGGCATATATATTTCTGGCGGCATTTACTTCCTGTGTGCTCAGACATTGTGCGCTTACACCTGTCTGACATTGCAGTATTCCCGGATCGAAATCACATTGAGCAGGGTTTGCGATTATACGATCGTTGACACCATCTAGTGCATCACATGTTGAAATGGCGGCTTCTTTTAACAGGCCGAGTTTGCTTGCGCTCATGCCATCAGGACCAAAGTTTCGCTGAATCAGGATGCTCAGTGACATCAAAGGTGTCCAGTTGCTTGCCGGAGCACCGGCAATGATGGCATCGTAGTCATCAGGAAAACGCTGGGCTTCTACCAGGCCTTGACGGCCGCCGGTTGAACAGCCGTTCCAGTAAGATTTTTCTGGCGGCGTGCCAAAACGGGCAGTGGTAATTTCCTTGCCTGTCACGGTTAATTCATGCACTGCTCGCCAGGCATAATCAGTCAGTTTTTCAGGCTGCCCGGCAGCCCAGTCAAAGTCACCGCCACCACCCTGATGACCAGTATCGGTATTGGCGACTGCATAACCGCGCATGAGTGGGGCGACAAGTGAGGTCAGCACAATAGAGCCTGCTGCACCGCCATTACCGGTTTGCATGAAGCGGCCATTCCAGTTTTCAGAGGGTAACCAGACTTCGAAACGAATATCGGAGTCTGGCGTTGGCTGGATGGAGCCCGCAACACGACAAAAGGCGGGCAGATCGGAATAATCCGGTGCGGGACCAAAAGGTGACGCTGGCAGGGTGAGCTCACCTGCGCCCACTGTGACAGCACTGGTGATAGTCGTGTTGGTAAAAGCGGTATTGGCGATAGCTTCACAATTCAAAGGTTCAGGGGAATTATTAACAAGGCTTACCGGACTGGGCTGTTGTGCAGATTGATCGCTGCAGGCGATCAGCATTACAGTTGATGCAATAGTCGAGTAAGTAATAGATCTCATCATATGAATTCACCGCGTCCCTGTTTTATTGTAATTATTTTGGTTTTATGAATATTTAAGGGCTTTAAATTACTGTGTTACTATTTTTACTGCAATCGAAATCACTCTGTTTTGCCTGAGAATATTAATATGAAAGCGTCGAACCTGCTTACAAAGATCATTTTGTTTTTCCTGCTGACTCAGTTATTCAGCGTCTGTGCAACGGCACAGGAAAGCCCTTTGCAACTGAAAGTGGTCACCTCCAGTGAAGGTAGCCTGTATGCCAATTTCACCCTGATTATGGGTGAAACAGATATGGTTCTTGTTGATGCGCCTTTTACCCGCAGTGATGCACACAGACTGGTCGCAGATATTCTGGAAACCGGGAAAAACCTGAAATATCTTTATGTCACCCATGACCATCCCGACCACTTTTTCAGCATGGAAGTGATTACCCAGGCCTTTCCGGATGTGGAAGTCATTTCAGATGCACAGGTAGTGGAAGATATCTGGCGTTCGATACCGCTGAAGATCAAGCGCTGGGGGCCGATGCTGGGCGACAATGGCCCACGCTATCCGGTAGCGCCAACAGCGCTGGAAGGAAACTCCTTTACTCTGGAAGGACATGAAATCCAGGTGCTGGGCCCAATGCAAGGTGATCATCATCATGCAACCGCGCTATATGTGCCATCACTGAAGGCCTTGATAGCCGGTGATCTGGTTTTTCATGGCATCCACCTGTGGTTAGGCGAGTCTCTTGAGCCCAATTATAAGGCCTGGCTGGATTCCATGGATTTAATGATTGCCCTGGAGCCGGAAATCGTTGTTGCCGGTCATAAAATTCCGTCTCTGGAAGATGATCCTTCCTCGCTGGCTTTTACCCGGCAGTACCTGCTGGATTTTTCCAGGTTGGCTAAAGAAGTGGATAGCTCGGAACAATTGATTGCGCAGATCAGGGCGCTTTATCCCAATGTTATTGATGTGCTGGATAACTTTATTCTGGTGAACTCAGCTCAAGTCGCTGTAGGTGAAATGCCGCCCTGGGAAGAATAAACGCAATTTTAGAAGTGAATTTATGAAGTCAAAAAATAGCAGTAAGCTACCAGTCATTATTGCTGGTGGTGGTATTGGTGGTTTGAGCATGGCACTTACTCTTCACCAGGTTGGTGTTCCTTGCCAGGTTTTCGAATCAGTGAAAGAAATACATCCATTGGGCGTTGGAATTAATCTCCAGCCCAATGCGGTCAGGGAATTGTATGACCTGGGAATTAACAGTGAACAGCTCGACAGCATTGGTTTGCAAACAAAAGAATGGTGTCTGGTCGGCCTGAATGGCAAAGATGTGTACTCGGAACCCAGAGGTATTGAGGCCGGTTGCCAGTGGCCACAGTATTCCGTGCACCGCGGTGAACTGCAGATGCTGCTGTACCAGCAAGTGCTTGCCAGGATGGGTGCTGAGATTGTGCAAACAGGTCATCGCTTAACTGGATACCAGAATACTGAATCTGGAGTCGCAGCGTTCATTACTACAAGTGATGGCCAGGAAAAACGGATTGAAGGTTCACTGCTGATTGCCGCAGATGGCATCCATTCTGCCATACGCGCCCAAATGTACCCGCACCAGCCACCTATTCATTGGGGTGGGGCAGTGATGTGGCGCGGTACTACCCGCGCTAAACCTATCCGCACAGGCGCATCCTTTGTCGGTTTGGGCACACATCATCATCGCGTGGTGTTCTATCCTATTTCACAGCCGGCTGCCGATGGCCTGGCCACTATTAACTGGATTGCCGAAATCACTATGGATAATTCAGCAGGCTGGGGCAATGGTGACTGGAATAAAAAAGTCGCCATCGATCATTTTATTCACCATTTCGAAGACTGGAATTACGACTGGATCGATATTCCCGCCATGCTGCGCGGGGCAGATGATATTTATGAATACCCGATGATTGATCGCGATCCGGTACCTTCCTGGGTGGATGGGCATGTTGCCTTATTGGGGGATGCAGCCCATGTGATGTATCCCACTGGTTCTAACGGCGCCAGTCAGGCAATTGTAGATGCCCGCGTGCTGGGTGCGGCGTTGGTATCTATGGGGGTGAATAGTGATGCCTTGCGGTGCTATAACGAAAAATTATGCGACACTATATCCGCTGTTGTGCTGCGTAACCGGGGTGCCGGTCCCTTTGTGTTATTGAATGAACTCGATGATCGCTGCGGTGGGATTTTTGATGATATTGAAAAAGTGTTTCCTGCGGCTGAGCGTGATGAACTCATGAGCCGCTACAAGGCTGCTGCCGGATATGCCATAGAGCAACTCAATACAGCGCCAGCCACTATTGAAGCCGATACCAGTGTCGAATATTAAAACAGGGCTTAAATCCGCGTTGTTCCAGTTCCCTGTTATTCAGGTATAGCCATTAATATTTGTAGCTGACCCCGACACGAAAAGTTTGCGGTACGGTGGCGCGGCTGACCGTGCAATTGGTGACATCACAATCAATATCTGCGGAGCTCTGACCGACGGGATCGAGTCCGGGCACATAGGCCGGGTAGTAATACACAATTTCCTTTTTATCCGTATCCAGCAGATTGATCACTTCAGCATAGGCGGTCAGGTTGTCCCAGTGCCATGCGCCACGCACACTGACGGTAGTCAGGGCATCAGCACGCTGGGTGTTGTCTGCGGTCAGGGCATAGGGACCAAGATAACGGGCACGTAGTACCAGATCCCAGTTGTCACGACTGGCGGAAATGCCGATCTGACCCGCTTCTTCCACGGCACCTTCCACAAATTTCCCGTCAGGGTTGTTGATATAGTGTGCGGTGCTGTGGGTATAAACCGCATCTACACCGAGCCAGTTCATGGGCTGCCAAAACATGGTTAACTCATATCCCTCACGCTCCGATCCGCCTTTGGGTTCTACCGAGTTGGAGTCACCGACAAAGATCAGTTCACTGTCCTGATCCAGCCACCAGTAAGAGGAGGTAAATTTAAAATCTCCGGCCGTTAGCCTGGCGCCAAGTTCCCGGCCTTCACCAGGGGATAGCCCAGGTACCGGGTCTGAGGGGTGAACGACGCCGCGTGCATCATTGGAGTGAAATCCACGGCCCCAGTTGGCATACAACTCCAGGTCATCCATGGCCTGCCAGGCCAAGGCGATTTTAGGTGATACCCGACTGTCGTTGGCTGAACCATCGACACTGAGTGCATTCAGCGATGAGGCAGTAAAATCATAGTAATCTCCTCGCAGTCCGCCAATGACGCGCAAGGTGTCCGTGGCATACCAGGTTGCTTCAACAAAGGCGCCGTAGGAGGCTTCCTGGATTCCATTGGCAGCAATATCTTCAACATAGAGACCCCGGTCGGTATGTTCAACTCCGATGCGACTGCCATCATCGTAACGGAAATCACCGCCGCCGATTATTTGAAAACTCATTTCTTCGATTAAGGTTTTTTCTATTTTTCCGCCGATAGTCCAGCGTTTATCAAACTGATTGATCTGATAGTCGTAGGTGGGGTTTGAGGACATGGTCCAGTCATAGCTCTGGGCGTATAGCGTAGCGTCCCAGTCATCTCCGGTGAGCTCACTGGTCACGATCCAGCGCGAGGTTGCCCCCTCGGCGCTAGGATCAAGGGTACAGAATTCATCTGCACAGGCTGTGGTGCCAAAGGCCCGTTCGGGAATCTGCTCGGTGGGATCCCAGTCGGCCTGGTAGCCGGAAACGGTCAGCATGAACTGGCCGAAATTGGTATCACGCAGGTATTTGCTCCAGAGAGAGAGATGGTTCAGGTCTTCTTCTTTTTGCCAGGGGCCGTCATTTTGCTTGTATTCACCGACAAAGGTCAGCAAGCCATCGGCAAAGTTCTGGGTGGCACCACCGGCTACACGGTTCCAGCCATTTTGTCCGCTTTCCAGTGACACAAAGTTTTTATCGAGACTATTGATGGTGTGGATGAAAGAGGCACCTGCCATGGAAAAATCACCCAGATCAGCACGGTAGGGTCCCTTGCGGTAGTCAATTTGCTCAACGATTTCCGGAATTATGCCATTGACGTCAAGATAGCCCTGGCCATGACCGTGAGAGCGCAGGTTCATCGGCATGCCATCGACGAAAACTGTGTAGTCAGTACCATGATCCAGATTGAAGCCGCGCAGGAAAAACTGGTTAGCCTTGCCGCTGCCTGAATGTTGCACAGCGACCATGCCGGGCATGGACTCGAGCAGTTCCGCCACCTTGAACAGTGGGCGTACCAGCAGGTCGGCGCCACCGATGGATCCTTCACTGGCGGCTTCTGCGGTGCCCATCAGGTCGGTATTACGTCCGAACACAACGATCTCTTCAATATCAGCAGGCTGCGCTGTAACAGACGAGGACAACACCGTAATGCCTGCCATTGATGCGTAAATGATTGAACTCATAGCACCAGTTAACGTTTTCAAGGTGGGACTTTTTGTCAAATTCATTTTCAGCCTCTCCCGAATTAAATACAGTGATTTGAGGATCACTTAAGCGTGCGAAAATAATTGCTGTGAATCTTTAAAGTGTGGGCATAGTAAAGGAATTTTTCGTGTAAACAGGCGAATTAACTGTTCCAAACGGTTTTGTAACGTTAACGAATTGTTAATAACGGGCTGTGCCAGTGGAAATATGGTGTATCTGAAGGGTTCAGAGGGCTGGGAGGGTTTTCCAGTGAGGTTTATAAACTTTCTATTGCTTTAATTTCTACAACTCAAGGTCGCCAGCAACAGGATTGAGTTCATGGCGTCGTGATTTAAAACGCCAGCCTTTAGCAACTTTGCTGTAAACATCGTGGTAAATGCCAACCTGTCCGGCAATATCGTCACTAAAATACTGCCCCTTGCTGGCGGGGTAAATGGCATAGGACAAGCCGCGTGCTCCTTCAAGGGCAGGTTCAATGATCAGGCTGGCAGAGTAATGCAGGATGTAGGACGAGGGCGGTGTAATACGTGCTTCACAGTCGGGGCCGCCAGCGAGATTGATTAGCTCCTCTCGAGTACGGCGCACAGAAGGCATACCATCACCCATGTCGATAATGTATTGCCCATCAATTGTGAACAGATCAGCAAAATCCTCGCCTCCGGCTGTGCAATAGTCCAGCGCGAAATTAAATTTATTAACCAGTTGCTGGATAGCGATCATGTCTTCTGCGCTGAGCGTGTCAGCTTGCTGGGCAAGAACAGCGTGTTGTATTGAGAACACAAGCAGACAGGTACAGGAAAAGCGCAGTAAGGCAGTAACGATGGTGTGGTGCATAAATCGGATTCCCGGTTATTATTCGAGGTTTTTTACCACCCTGAAGCCTAAATAATTGCGTCCCCGTTGCGTGGCAGGATAGGGTGCTCCGCGGCGAGCAGAGCGTTGCATGTAGGGATTACTGACAAAGGTGCCGCTGCGAAACACGCGCACAGAACAGTCGCCTTCAGTATTTGACTTGCCGTCTGCAGGCGTGTGGGCAAAATCAGCTTCGTAACAATCCTGGGTCCATTCAAAAATATTGCCATGCATGTCATAAAGACCAAAGGCATTGGCAGGAAATGAAGCAACGGGCGAGGTTTCATCAGTCCAGATGTCCCGGCCTTCAGCATGTCCGCCAAGGCCGCTTTCACGCAGGCCAAAATTGCCGTAATCATAATCAATAGTGTCACCCCAGGGATGCGCTGTTGTAGTACCGGCACGTGCGCCATATTCCCATTCGGCTTCGCTGGGTAAACGGTAAACATCGTCATTAGCAGTCTTCCAGTTTAACCAGCCAACAAAATGCTGGGCGTCGTACCAGCTAACGCCTACAACTGGTCGTGTGCCGCGACCATAGTCACGGTAGTTTTCATTTGCGCTGCCATTAGGATTAAGGCGCAGATCCTGATCCACACCTGCACCATCACACCAGGTATCACGAACACAGGCTTCCCACTGATTCCAGGTAACAGGCATTTTGCTCATGGCAAATGGGTTTGAAAAGGATATTGCTGTTTGGGCTTCATTTTCCCGGCGTAGCATTTCGTTTTGCGGAGACCCCATTAAATAATTTCCCGCTGGCAGAACTATCATTTCGGGGCAGTGCAGGCATTCGGTAAAAGTATTGCCTGTTGTTAGTTGAGGGGGTAGTTGAGAGGTTAGTTGAGAAGTTAACTGACCGTTCTGTGGCTGGGCCATAACAAGTATTGGCGTTAAGGAAATTAACGCGAAAGCCAGAGAGCTAACCAGGGTATTTTTCATTGTGTTTCTTCCTTTTTTTATAACCAAGAGCTCAAATTAAAACCTGAATTTTGTCAGGTTCAGATAAGCAGCTTCTATATTTTTTTCACGCAGTTGATTGTAGTAGGCCCAGTGGGCATATTGCTCCAGCATAATCTGCCGTTTCATTTGCTCCAGGGAAAGACCATGAGCAATTGCCTGGCTTACCTGCGACTGTAAATCTTCCAGAAACTGACGTGCAGAGGCCACGTCTGCCTTGTTAAAGAAACCGCCATGGCCGCCGGCAAAAATCTCGAAATCCAGCGCTTCAACAGCTTTGTAGGAGCGAATCCATTCCGCTATTGGTGTGCCATCCAAGGGGCCGCAGGCGCTGGGTAGTGAGCGAATATCATCTCTGACCAGCGCATCGGCAATCATGTCAGTGGCGAATACTACCTTTTCCTCCGGGAAATAAACCACGGTCATGTCATCGCCATGATTCTTGCCCGGATGAAACAACTCTACAGTTTTGCCACCCAGCGTGAGGCTCATACGCTCGGAATAAAAAATATCCGGCCGCACCAGATCAACTTGTAATTCGGCCGGTGTGGCAACACCATCACCATTCAAATCAATGGTTTCAAAATAGCCCGGGAACATGCCGCAAATACCGGGATCCGCAGTGGTTGGCACCATGATGTCTGCTTCGTCGATCATGCCGTTATTGTTGCGATCGATCATATCGCCGGGCATCTGCGGATAGCGGCCATCCATATTCAGGGCTACCCCTTCGTGAGCAATGATGGTGGCAGTATCAGCAAATACCCCAGCCCCCGGGGCATGATCAAAATGGCTGTGACTGTAAATCACATAACGCACCGGGACTTCAAAACGCGCATCAAGCTGCTCTTTCAGCCAGGTGGAAAATTCCAGATTCAAGGGATCGGCGAGAATAATTCCCTCATCGGTGACCAGAAAGATGCCATGCCAGGAGCCATTACCCGCGCGATATAAATCACCGCTGATGTGGACAATCTCGTTGGCAAAACGAAAAGCCGGGACATCTTCATCCTGGGCAAAAAGCTGACCAGTAATCACTGTGGCGAGACATAGCATGACAGCTGGCAGTAATTGTCTAATTGGCGTCATTATTCATCCTGCAGG
>CAWUSW010000077.1:0-4384 GCA_963925675.1 uncultured Pseudomonadales bacterium | reverse complement strand
TATGGTCAACAGTGCTGGAATTATGGACAATGGCCGCAATTGCCAATGCTGATCAACTGGACCTTTTTTGAGTAAGAACTCATCTACCACTGAACCCTGTCATGTGATTGTCCTCGGCGCTGGTGCCGCAGGCTTAATGTGCGCATTAACGGCTGCCAGACGTGGCCGCCAGGTAGTGGTGCTGGAAAAATCCAACAAGATTGGTAAAAAGATACTGATGTCCGGTGGCGGACGCTGCAATTTTACCAACACCAGTATTGCCTCCGAAAACTTCCTCTGCGCCAATCCTCACTTCTGTAAATCTGCACTCACCCGGTATACCCAATGGGACTTTATCAAGCTGGTGGAGCAGCATGGTATTGAGTATGAAGAGCGCAAGCATCAGCAGCTATTCTGCAAGGATTCGGCGCAACAGATTCTGGCCATGCTAAGAAGTGAATGCGAGCAGGCAGGAGTAACAATAAAAACACACTGTGAAATCAACTCTATTATTTCCCTGCTTCCTACAGAACAAGCGCCTGACGACAAACAAAACACCCGTTATAAAATAGCTTTTTCGCAAAGTAGTAACAAAGATATTCATCAACACTCGCTAAGATGCGACTCTCTGGTTGTTGCCACCGGCGCTCTTTCCATTCCCACGCTGGGCGGCAGTGGCCAGGGCTATGACATAGCACAGCAGTTTGGATTGACACTCACTGAGCGCCGGGCCGGACTGGTGCCCTTTATGTTTACCGATGAATTCAAAGCCGTCTGTGAGCGTTTAGCCGGTGTCTCGGTAGACATAGAGGTGAGCTGTAATGATCAAGATTTCAGTGAAAGCATGCTGTTTACCCATCGAGGTATCAGTGGACCTGCGATATTGCAGATCTCCAGTTACTGGTATCCAGGAGATTCCATAACAATCAATCTCTTGCCAGAAATTGACGCCGGAGCCTGGCTGTGCGAGGTCAAACGTGAAAAGAGCAAAAGCCTGTTAAAAACCATTTTGCAGCAAAAACTGGGCAAAGCACTGGTCGCAGAATTACAAAATCTGTGGTGGCCAGCACAGACAGAAACCCCTATCGCAGAATTTTCAGATCAAAAACTCAAGGACATTGGTGCACAGCTCAATCAGTGGCAGTTAAAACCTTCGGCAACCGAGGGCTATCGTACCGCTGAAGTGACCCTTGGTGGTGTTAATACCGACGGCATAAGCTCCCAAACCATGGCAGCTAAAAACCAGCCGGGTTTGTATTTCATTGGCGAAGTGCTTGATGTCAGCGGGCATCTTGGTGGTTTTAATTTTCAGTGGGCCTGGTCGTCAGGCTATGCTGCGGGAAATTATGTATGAGACATATGTGCTGATAACCGAGCATCAAACATTTATTGCCGAGACAAGACATTGGCTTGAAACCATCGTGATCGGGCTTAACCTGTGCCCATTTGCCCGAGGCGAGCTGGTCAGTGAGCGCGTGCAATTCACTGTCTCTGATGCGCACACCCGGGAACAATTGTTGATGGATCTGCATACGTCCTTGCTGGCGCTTGCAGATAATCCAGCCATTGAAACCACTTTGTTGATTCATCCCCATGTCTTACAAAACTTTGATGACTATAACCAGTTTCTGGATATAGCCGATGCCTTGTTATGCGATATGGATATGGAAGGCGTTTACCAAATAGCCAGTTTTCATCCAGATTATCAATTTGCCGATACAGCCCTTGAAGATGCCAGAAATTACAGCAATAAATCCCCCTACCCCATGCTGCACCTGCTTTCCGAAGAAAGTCTGGAAAAAGCTATCGACAACAACGCTGATACTGCGTTAATCCCGGAACGCAACAAGGCCTTGTTGAACAAGATGGGTATTAAAAAACTGAAAGAAATACTGGGGAAAACCTGATAGCAATTGCGCCAGTCAAAGCGAGCTTTTTGCAATCATTGGTAAAGCATTATTCCCTGGCACTAGACCAGAGTGACTCACCGCTTTCCCTGCTTACCGAGGATGCATTTGCCGCATTACCACCATCTCGCGAACCAAACCCGGTCACTCTGAGACGATCGCCTGATTTGACAGTTTGCGGAGTCATACCGCTGCGCACCAGTGTATTCACACCCAGCATTTCAACCGCCCAGCTCACTGCCTTGCCTTGATCATCCTCCACATCGATATGCAGCCAGGCATGCGGATTAGTCCATTCCACCGAGGTCAGGGTACCGGTAATATCAACGGGACGTCCCACATCGAATTCTGCTGAAAACGAATGGTGAGACATGGCAGCGACGGACGAAAATAATGACAGAATGCCAAATACAGCTAAGATTACATTACGCATTTCCAGACTCCGGTAGTAAAAAAATTGGCGCTAATATTGTTGCTAATAATAGATCAATTAATTAAAGCATCATAATGTGATCACAAAACCAACATGATATACACTACATGGTGTTAGCCAAACACATATCCCGGGTTTAGAATTAACAATAGAACCCATCACAATAAAAAGAAAGAAGAGTATGCCAGATTATCTAAAAACCAAGCCACTCCCCGCTTTATTTTTATTAATGCTGCTAAGTGCACCGCTTAGCGCCCAGTGGTTTGACTGGACTGCGCCCGGGATTCCTCGCACCGCAGATGGTAGCGTCGATGTTAACGCCCCGGCACCCCGCACTTTTGACGGACATACTGATTTTTCCGGCATGTGGGTGCCAAGTGATGCCCAGGGCACATTGTTTGATCTGGATAATTATCAGGACTGGGCGCTGGAGGTTATGCATGAGCAGGAGCAAAGTTTTTTTGTTAATGATCCACGCTTTAACTGCTTGCCAGATGGACCGCCTTCTTATCTCGCCGGGCCTTCTGTGGGTGGCTCACGACGTATCGTACAGACCCCCGATTTTATTGCCGTTCTCAATGGTGATATGACTTACCGACAGATACACCTGGACGGACGTGACCCAGTTGAAGTCGCCATCCTGCCGTCCTGGCTAGGCTATTCTGCAGCACACTGGGAGGGCGACGAGCTTGTTGTTGTAAGTAATGGCTATAACGACAAGACCTGGCTGACCCGCGAAGGGCTGCCTCATACTGATCAGTTGCGCATTACTGAACGCTACCGTCGCACAGATTTTGGACATATCGAACTGGAAATAAGCTATGAAGATCCTGGCACTCTAAAAATGCCAGTTCAGGTAAGTGTAGAGCTGGCCTATCGTGCCAATGCTGACATACTTGAGATTGTCTGCAACGAATCAGAAACTGCCCAAAAGCATTACACCGGCGAGCGTAGTCAGGAAGAAAAAGAGGCGGTGGAAATCCCTGTGTCCGTTCTTCAAACCTATGTCGGCACTTACCAGGGTTTGTGGCTTGGCAACCTCATTACTGCCGAGGTAAAACTTGAAGATGGTGCACTTGTCCTGACCAGAACCCCTCGCTATTCCGATACCGGCGGTAATACGGATTCAGCCACCTCTCCCCTTGTTGCACAATCGCAAAATGCCTTTGACAGCACCTTTGGTCTGGGCTGGATTTTCAATGCTGATGAAAACGGTGACATCATTTCAGTCAATGAAGTCCATGTTTCCGGCGCGTGGACATTTACCCGAGTACAATAACTGGCAATAAATTTTAATACTCCAGCATACGTAACAGTTAAAAAAGCCGGATTTTATTCCGGTTTTTTTGCCTTTAAATTATCCTTTCTGCTTTTCCAGCAAAACACCATATTAAATTGCATGTATAGTTTATGATTCTGATTAATTGAAGAATGAGTAATTAAAAACCTTGCTCAGACAAGCAACGCTTATTACATTAAAAAATATCAACTCACCTGCAGGATGAATAATGAAGCCAATTAGACAATTACTGCCAGCTGTCATGCTATGTCTCGCCACGGTGATTACTGGTCAGCTTTTTGCCCAGGATGAAGATGCCCCGGCTTTTCGTTTTGTAAACGAGATTGTCCACATCTCAGGTGATTTGTATCGCGCGGGCACTGGCTCCTGGCATGGCATTTTCCTGGTCACCGATGAGGGAATTATTCTCGCCGATCCCCTCAATCTGGAATTTTCCACCTGGTTGAAAGAGCAGCTTGATGCGCGTTTTGATGTCCCGGTGCGTTATGTGATTTACAGTCACAGTCATTTTGACCATGCCCCGGGCGCTGCGGTATTTGCTGATACCGCCACCATCATTGCCCATGAAGGTGTAGCGGCCAATATGGATGGTCGCTATCCACAAATGCCCGGCGATATGATCGATCGCAACAATAACGGCATGATCGACGAAGAAGACATCATGGTGCCGACCACTGCGGATCCCGGTATTTGCGGGATGTTCCCAGGCTATTTTGAAAGCATTGATTTGAATGGTGATGGTGTTGCCACACCGGCCGAATTACA
>CAWUSW010000076.1:0-54038 GCA_963925675.1 uncultured Pseudomonadales bacterium | reverse complement strand
GTAACTGTAAAGGTCATCACTCAGGGACTGGTCAAGCTGGGTATTTTGAAAGGCAAGGTTGATACGCTTATCAAAAAAGGCGCCTATCGTGATTTTTATATGCATCGAGCCGGGCACTGGCTGGGGATGGATGTACACGATGTAGGGGATTATAAAAGTGATGGTAACTGGCGTTTACTGGAACCGGGCATGGTGCTGACTGTTGAGCCGGGAATATATATCGCATCAGGTAATAAGAATGTCGACAAAAAATGGTGGGGTATCGGTGTGCGTATTGAAGATGATGTTGCCGTGACGGCTGATGGTCATGAAGTTCTGACAGATGGCTTGCCTAAAAGCGTTGAGGAAATTGAATCGTTCATGGCGGCAGCCGGATGACCCTGTGCCGTTCTGATTCCTATGATCTTGTTATCGTTGGTGCCGGCATGGTCGGCGCCAGTCTTGCCTGCATTCTCGACAGAGCAATTCTCAATAAACCCTTATCAATCCTTCTCGTAGAATCAGCCGCAATTGATTTGCAGGCCCCTCCCGCACAACCATCGTTTGATGCTCGCAGTACAGTGTTATCTCATGGTACCGCAACATATTTAAAAACTCTGGGACTATGGGAAGACCTTGAACTTGATGCAGAGCCGATCAGGAAAATTCATGTTTCAGATCAGGGCAATTTTGGCGCGGTGCGCATGGACAATGAAGAGCTGGATGTTGATGCTTTGGGATATGTCATTGAAAACCGCTTACTGGGCAAAATGTTTAATCAGGCGCTTGCTTCGATGGCAAACCTGGAACTTTGCAGTGCTGTTAGTGTGTCTGAGATAAAGCCGCTTGCCATCGGTATGGAAGTATTGCTTGAGAGCGATGATCAACAGACACGATTGACTACGCCTTTGGTAGTAATGGCAGAAGGTGGGCGTTCCGGACTTTGTGAAAAACTGGGTATTCACCGCGACACTGAGTCTTATCACCAAGAAGCCGTTATCGCGAATGTTGCTTTCACTAACTCTCATGAGAATGTTGCCTATGAAAGATTTACCCCGTTCGGTCCTTTGGCCTTATTGCCTCTGCCTGATCATGAGGGCCAGCATCGGGCGGCATTGGTATGGACGCGGCCTGATGATGAAGCAAACCTTATACTGGACTTGTCCGAGAAAGATTTTTTAGAGCAATTAAAAAATGAATTTGGGCCCCGGCTGGGAGATTTTACCAAGGTAGGCCAGCGCAATAGTTATCCGCTGAATCTGGTACAGGCCCAGGAGCAGGTTCGTCCAGGTCTGGTGCTGCTTGGCAATGTAGCGCACTCTTTACATCCGGTTGCTGGCCAGGGTTTTAACCTGGCTTTCCGGGATACCATGCGCCTGGCCGCGCTGCTTATTGAAGCCACTAAAAATGATACTTCGCTTGGAGATATAAGCCTGTTGCATCAATACCGTGATGAAACAGAGTCTGATCAAGACATGACTTCTGCCTTCAGTCATTATATGACACGGCTTTTTTCCACCAACAATATAGCGGCCGTTTGGGTACGAAAATTTGGTTTGTTCAGCATCGATCTGGTGCTGCCTTTACGCAAAGCCTTTGCGCGCAGGGCAATGGGATTGAGTGATGCCCAGGTGAAAATTGAAGCAGGTGCCTGACAGGGTTTAACCATTAAATGGACATTTTGAATATCGAAGAACATCTACGAATTCTGGAAGAGCTGCTGCTTCACCAGGATTTCTCACTTAGCCCTCAAGCGCTGGATGCAATGCTGTCAGAAGCGTTCAGGGAAGTGAACCCTGACGGTGTCGTTGTTTCCAGAGAGTCAGTGATTAACTGGTTGCGGAATAAAGATCAGGCGGCACGCTGGGAGTTTAATGAGTTTGCAGTGCGAATTCTGGCTCCTGGCCTGGCGCAAGCAACTTATCATGCGCAGCAGGTTGCGCCACAGGAAAAAGTCTCGAAAGGGGCTATCCACTGTTCAATTTGGCAAGAAAGTAGCGTCGGGAAAACCTGGCAGCTCGTGTTTCACCAATCTACCAGAGTGAAATAAAAGCGTTTAATTACTCTCAAACCTTCCTCAGCCCGCTGCCGTCTTAATACAATCTTAACGTTTTACTCGCTTAACTTTAATTTAGCGTTAATCTTTCTTTAACTGAATCTTTATATCCTGCCGCCAGATTTATAAAAAACCCTATTTAACATCCAAAAGGCGAGAAATATGAAAAATCTTTATAAAAATTTTATGAAGACCTGTGCGCTTTGTTCTGTTGCCGGTACTCTATCTACCGCAGCTAATGCAGCTGATAAAGAGCTTCTTGATATTCTGCTTGGTAATAGTGCGATTACCCAGGCTCAATATGAAGAATTATTAGCCAAAGAAGAAATGACCACTGAAGATGTAGAAGATATTGTCCTCAGTTTTGGTGGCGGCAGTGGTTTGAATGTCAGTGCTAATAATGGTGATTTTGAAGTAGAGATAGGCGGCCGTCTGCATCTTGAATATGCCCAGCATGAGAATGATTCAAGAATGGGTGCTTTGCCGGTTAATGGTTCTACCACCCGGCGTGCCAGGTTGGAAATGGATGGTTTGCTGTATGGCAAGTGGGGCTGGGCAGCTGAATTTGATTTCGCTGAAAACAAAACCAAACTTAAAGATGTAAAAATGGGTTATGAAGGAGAAAAAGTTTCCACCTATTGGGGACATCAAAAACAACCTTATAGCCTTTCTCTGGAAATGAGCTCCAATGATATTCCATTCCTGGAGCGCTCTGTTGATAACGCCATGGTTGCTGAACTAACCGATCGTGCGATTGGTGTGCGGGTAGAAACCAGTGGTGATAACTGGTTTTTTGCCGGCGGACTATTTGGTGATGAAATTGGCACTGGTGTTCAGGGAGATGAAGGCTGGGCAACCATGGGGCGCTTTGTTTATGCCCCCATCATAAATGACGATATGGTTGTGCATCTGGGCATCAGGGGCGCATTAAGAAGCATGTCTGACCCAATGGAGTTCAGAGTCAGGGATGAAACCACTGACTGGTCAAATTTTAGTATTGTAGATACCGGTACCCTGAATGGTGCCGATGAAGTGACTATGTATGGACCTGAATTTGCTTTTGCAATGGGTCCTCTCACACTGATGGGTGAGTACAGCACCATGGAAGTTTCACGTGTTGGTGTCCCTGACGCAGAGTTTGATGCCTGGCACATAGGAGGGGCAATATCACTTACTGGTGATAACAGAGCGCCTTTTTACAGAATGAGTGCCGGAGAATTTAAAGGTGTGCGTCCAGGCAAACCTTTCGATCCAGCCAGCGGTCAATGGGGCGGTTTTGAACTTGTTGCACGTTATGCATCTATTGATTTAAATGACGGAAGTCTCACTGGCGGTAACGAGGACGTGGTAAATGCCGGGGTTAACTGGTATCTGAACCGCAACATACGCTTCCTGTTTGACTGGACACATATCCTGGATACTGATGAGTCCAATACTGTCAGGTTGTATGCACCAGGTATGGATCTTTTCCGAATCAGAACCCAATACAACTATTAAGCGTGTAATTCTGGAAATGCGGGTCTGTTCACTCAGTTAAACTGATCAGGTAATTTTCTCGCAAGATGAAGATACAAGTTTTGAAAACAAAGTAGTAGCGGCTCGACTAGTTGGGCTGCCGTTATAAATCCCGACAGGTATAATTAATAAATTACTTTCTGTCGATTTTTGCTTTTAAAAAGGCCGCCAGGGTATCCAGGGCGGCCTTTTCTTGCCTGCAGGGTTTGGACGTTATCACTCTCTGGTAGCTGATGACGTGTCTGGATGTCTGGAAGTGTCTTTGTATATACCCCTGGTTGAGCCATCATGGCGCTGGCTCTTGTGTCCTTGCCAATTTATGCGGTGCGGCTTCATTCGGAGTCGGTTCTGAGCCTGAAGAAAGGGCTTGGAACAAAAATCATTCCTAATGTGATGAAGCAAGTTACAATGCAGCGCTGCTGCCTGAGAACTGAATGCAAGTAGCAGTTTTTTGCGTAGTTCCCATTGGCAACATTAATTCAAATCAGGACTTTTTATGTTCGAGCAGTTCGGCTTAAGCGCCCCATTAGAGAAAGGCCTGGCAAAAATGGGTCTGGAAACACCCACGCCTGTGCAAGTTGAGATGATACCGGCAATACTGGCCGGGCATGATGTTCAGGCCAGCGCGATGACCGGCAGTGGGAAAAGTGCCGCCTTCCTGTTGCCGCTGTTGCAAAAGATGCTTGAAAACCCTGCGCCGAATACAGCGACCCGGTGTCTGGTGCTCAGCCCTACCCGTGAGCTCGCTATACAGCTTGAAAGCCATTGTCGCGAGCTGGCAAGTTTTACGGCAATTCAGTCTCTGAGCATCCTGGGGGGCGAAAGTTTTAAGGAACAGAAAGCCAAACTGAGGAAGAACCCGGAATTTGTTATTGGTACGCCAGGCAGAATTCTTGAGCATGTGCAAAAAAACTCACTGGAACTTGGTGATCTTGAATTTCTGGTGCTTGATGAAGCTGACCGCACGCTTGATATGGGCTTCAGGGATGAGGTCACGGAAATTGTCAGCCAATGCCGAACCGACCGGCAAACCGTGCTGTTATCTGCAACACTAAATCATCAGGGTCTGGGCAAGATTTCGGCAGAAATACAGCGCTCACCGAAAAAAATAGCCATTGGGACTCATCGCAGTGCGCATGAAAATATTCAGCAGGACACTATTCTTGCCGATGACCCGGTTCACAAAAAGCAGCTGTGTAGCTGGCTACTGGCAAATGAAAGCTTTCAGAAAAGTGTGGTATTCACCAATACCCGTGTCCATGCGGAAGAACTGGCTGTTTTTCTTATAAAACAGGGACATAAAACCGCATGTCTGCATGGTGAAATGCTGCAGGATGAAAGAAAACGTGTCATGACTTTGTTCCGGGAAGGCAAGGTCAGAGTGCTTGTTGCAACAGATCTGGCAGCTCGTGGTCTGGACATTCCAGCTATTGATCTGGTGATAAATTTTGCCATGCCACGGTCGGGTGATGAGTATGTACATCGCATAGGGCGAACAGGCCGGGCGGGAGTTAACGGCCGGGCAGTTTCATTGATTTCACCTCAGGAATGGAACCTGATGGAAAGCATTGAGCGTTATTTGAAACTTAGTTTCACGCCCAGAGTGGTGGAGTCATTACCTGCAAAATTTGATGGTCCTGCCAAGAAAAAGAAAACGGATAAAAATAAAAAAGATCGCGCCAACTCAAAAGATAAAGCCATCCCCAAAGCCAAGCAACGCCATCGCAATCGCAAGAATGTCGGGAAAAGAAGAGCGCCTGCAGCTGAAAAAGATCAAGCAGAGAATACAGAGACATTAGCGCCTCTATATAAGGGCAAGCAGTCTGCGGTGTCTAAAGAAGAAGAGCCTTCAGTGCATAAAAAGCCTTCAGCGCAAAATTCAGCGCAAAAAGAGCCTTCAGCGCATAAAGAGCCTTCAGCCAAGAAACAGGCATCACCTTCTCTCTATAAAGGGAAAGAGCCTTCAGCTAAGAAAAAGCCTTCAGCTAACAAAGAGCCTTCAGCAAAGAAAAGTAAAGTTGACGGTTTTGCGCCGCTGAAACGTAAGTAGTCGGCTAAAAAAGCACCCTGTTCCAGACAACAGGGAAGGGGGCTACCAGTTGATATTGGCCGCAAGCATATTGGAATACATCTGAATTGATTCATCCTTTTCGCCAACAACTACCAGATTGCCATGCGCGGTGGGGGTAATCATGCCAACAAAGCGCTCATCAGAAATAGTCGTCTCAGTGTCAATGGGATCATTTGGAATCATCATCACAGTGACCTGACCTACATTGCCTTTCACCACCATATGAACACCCTGAACACCATTTTGAAGGTCTACCCAGCAATCTTCGGTAACATCAATTTCAAGCTTGTCCATTTCAGGAGATTGCAGGAAGCCGGTGCCAATCCTGGCGTTCATAATATTGTTAACTACTGCCATAGGGATTGGCGTGTCATCGTTAAGAAAGCTCAATTCAGTGTAGATGTGATTGAATACCAATTCTTCCATGGGATTCACCTTTCCAGGCAGCATAAGTGCCAATACGCCAAGGGCGATAACAAGTCCGGCAGCATATTGAGCATTGCGCCGCCAGAAGGAATCGTTAGCCGCTGAAACATTTGTATCCGGATGCAGTGTGCCTGCAGGGATATCGAGTAAGCGTTGTTTCAGGTGATCAGGTGCTGAAACCGCGGATAGCCCGGACTTCAGAAAGGAATCAAGCGCTTTCAGTTCTATCAGCAATGCTTGCCGCTCGGGACTCTGCGCCGCCGCTTCCAGAAACTCGGGTGAGTCATCATGGGGGTTCGCATGCGCACTGTCATTGAATAATTGATCGTTCATCGCTTTTCCGGGTCTATATCAAATGGTAAATTTATATTTTAAAGTAAATATTATCAGTTAGTTACAAAAAATAACGATTTATTGTCATTGTTAATCACTATCGTTAAAGTCCAGCTTTTCTTTCAATTTATTGCGAGCACGAAACAGGCGCGTCATCACGGTATTGTTGTTTAAATCGAGCATTTTGGCTATTTCATCACCGCTGAATCCGCCGATGACCTGCAGCATCAGCGGGTCTCTGTATTCCACTTCCAGCTCAGCCATCGCCTTGTGGATCAATTCACGTTCGAGAATCTGATCCGGCTCCAGTTTGCCGCTGTCTGGCAATGAGTAATCATCAATATCATCGGCTTCAGGGCGATATTTCTCAAAACGTCGGGCATTTTCCCTTCTCAGGATGGTAAAAAGCCAGGCTTTGGCTGCGCCAGGATTTTCAAGGTTATCGAGGGCCCGCCAGGCACGCAGAAAGGTTTCCTGCGTAATATCTTCAGCAACTTGCCTGCTTTTGCTCAACCAATAGGCGTAGCGAAAAATATCATTGTAGTACTCAGCCACCAGGGCTTCGTAGCGCACCTTCTTGCTGGCTGTAGGGTCAATGACCGGTTTGTTGTTGTTTTCTTTCGAGGACATCGCTAACAAATTTCAATAAAACAGGGGCTTTTCCCCAGATAAAGAGCGATGCATTATGGACGAAGGATATTTACATAAGCAAGGGATGGGTAAAAACACTCGCGGTTTCCAGACCTTAATGCTTTCTTAATTTAAATGTTATTCTGTTATTCCCTTAACGTGTTCTTAATGTATAGATGCTATTGTTTTTTCGTAAATTACGGTCAAGATGCCAATAAAACTCAGGATCATTTGAAAACTTTATTTATGAGCAATAAGAAAATAGTCATTATTGAAGACGAACCCGATATTCTCGAGATTCTTAGCTACAACTTGAAAAGGGAAGGTTTCGACGTATTTACAGCTAACAATGGCACTCAGGGTTTGTCACTGGTAAAAAAGGAATTGCCTGATCTGGTATTACTGGATTTGATGTTGCCAGGGATGGATGGCATAGAGATATGCAGCACTATTAAAAACAATGCTGCTACCCAGGGCTCTTTAATCATCATGGTGACCGCTAAAGGAGAGGAGAGCGATATAGTGCTCGGACTAGGTGTTGGTGCTGATGACTATATAGCCAAACCCTTTAGCCCGAAAGAACTTGTCGCCAGGGTAAAAGCAGTCTTGCGTAGGGGAATTCTGGTGGAAAGCACACCTCAGAAAGATCAGGTGAAGGTCGGTAAACTGGCAATAGATCCCGGAAAATACGAAGTAAGCATAGACGGAAGAGAGATGAAGTTGACGGCGACAGAGTTTCGTCTGCTACATTATTTGGCCAGCAATCCTGGCAGGGTTTTCTCAAGAGAACAATTACTGAGCCGGTCGATGGGCGATGATGTTGTGGTGGTGGATAGAAATATTGATGTCCATATTCGGGGAATCAGAAAAAAAATGGATATTGATCCGCCACTGATTGAGACCATAAGAGGTGTTGGTTATCGCCTTCGTGATGCAAACTGATTTAATTTCTGAATCGGAACACTCAGGTTTTATTACTTTATAATACTGCTCAATAACAAACGATGCTTGCTTACGTTTATGCACTCCATTAACAAGGCCTAAGGCAAATACAAAACGATGCTTTTCAAGTCACAATATTTCTGGCGTACCTATCTTGGGTACGTGCTTGTGGCCTTGATTGGAACATTTCTTTTTGCGCTATCTCTGCTAGGCAGAATAGATCAGCAGGCGCAGGAAAGAATGGAGTCTTCTCTTGCTGTCACTGCACAGTTGCTGAGTGTGGCAATTGCACCGGCACTACAGAATTTGAATTACCCCTTGGTCAGAGACACTGTAAGTTCTATAGCTGAGACCTCTAACTTGCGTATCACTGTGATAGACGGCAATGGGCTGGTTATTGCTGACTCGCACGAAAATCCTTTCACCATGAATAACCATCTTCGGCGCCCGGAAGTTCAGCTGGCAGCAACCGACGGTATGGGCCGGGCAGAGCGTTACAGTTTTACATTGGAAGAAAACTTCGACTATCTGGCCTTACCACTTTATTCCAGCGACAGTATTTCCGGTTTCGTCAGGGTAGCCAAGGCGTCTTCTGCAATTAATGCAGAGATAAGACAGTCACAAAGCTTGCTGCTGAGAAATTCTGCCATTACGACATTCTTCATAGTACTGCTGGCGTTTTATCTGGCTACGCGACAGGCAAGCAAAGTGGCTGAATTAACCGTTGTAGCAGAAGAAATATCCAGTGGTGATTTTTCCAGGCGGATTCCGGTTGGCAAAGCCCTGGGTCTGGAAAAATTGTCAGAGGCCATAAACCGGATGGCTCGAAGTTCTGCAAGCAGAGTGAGCGAGATCACGGCTGACCGAAATCGCCTGGCCACCGTTTTCACCTGTATGGTTGAAGGCGTAATAGATGTGGATATGAAGCAAAATATTTTGCATATCAATGACGCTGCTGCGCGAATGCTATCCATCAATGCAAATCACTGTATTGGTAAGCCCTTGTGGATGGAAATTCGTAGTCAGGAAATAATCGATGCTCTTGATGAGGCAATCAAAACCTTCTCGGTAATAAAGGTCCAGATGCGCATGAACCAGGATCTGGGGCAGCGAGTGGTAGATATCTATGCCGCATCACTGAGTGATGATCGGGGCGTGGCCATTGGTGCTGTTCTGGTGTTGCATGACATTACTGAATTAAAGAATCTGGAACGGATCAGAACTGATTTTGTGGCGAATGCCTCCCATGAGTTGAAAACCCCCATTACCGCCATTCGGGGATTATCCGAGACTATCCTGGCAGATGATCAGGTGGAAAGGGGTACCATCTTGCATTTCACCGACCGGATTCATGCCCAGAGCCTGAGGTTATCTCAGCTGGTAGGCGACTTGATGACAATCTCAAGGCTGGAAGGGGGGCACAATAATGAGGACTTCAGCAAAGTTAATTTTACAAAGCTTGTCAGACAGGCGGTCAGGGCAGCGCAGGCTACGGCAGAAGAGAAGGGACATACAATTGATGCGCAACTACCGGAAGGAGCTCTGGAGCTATATGGAGACAGGCAGAACTTGAGTCAGCTGGTTGATAACCTGATAGACAACGCGATGAAATATACCACAGAGCCGGGCACGATAAGGGTGAGTCTGAAGGCGGAAGATAACATGGCAGTTTTCCAGGTCAGCGATACCGGCATAGGTATACCCCCGCAATTTCAAAATCGTGTTTTCGAGCGTTTCTACAGAGTCGACAAGGCCCGATCCCAGAGCCTTGGTGGCACCGGTTTAGGATTGTCGATCGTAAAAAACATTGCTGAGAGGCACGGTGGCACAATGGGCGTGGAAAGCCAGCTTGGCAAAGGGTCTACCTTTGTTTTCAGCATGCCGCTTAAATCCTGATTTCTATATTTTAGGTAGAAGTTGCCCAGTCCTGAAGTTCTTATTCTGCTCTTTATTAAATCTTAACAATACAGTGTGACAATTCCTCCCTCAAAGCAGTAATGCTGAAAAAATTTATCCTATCTTAATATTTCTGATGGCTAAGGCGAGGCCCACAGACTAGAGATCCTGCATATGAACAAGCCCCTTATAAACATAAAGTTGATCAATGCGACCCTGACGTTGCTTGCGGCGCTGGTTTTGGCCAGCTGTTCTGGCAGTGATGACTCCGCAAACAATGACGGTTCAGAGGGAGGCGAATTAACGGGTGTTGTAAGTCTCGATGGATCAAGTACGGTGTTTCCTATCAGTGAAGCGGTTGCTGAAGAGTTTCTTTCTGTGGCTCCAAGAGTCAGGGTCACAGTAGGTGTTTCCGGTACTGGTGGAGGCTTCAAGAAATTCCTCGCCCAGGAAACTGATATCAATGATGCTTCAAGACCTATCAAGGAATCTGAGGTAATCACAGCTGAGGCCAATGGCATCACCTATCTGGAAATACCAGTAGCATTTGATGGTCTGTCGGTAGTGATTAACAGCAACAACGACTGGGTTGATTACCTGACTGTTGCTGAGTTGAACAAAATCTGGCAACCGGGTAGCACTGTTGACAGCTGGGATGATATTCGCCCTGAATGGCCAAGTGAACCGTTGAGACTTTATGGCCCAGGCACTGATTCCGGAACATTTGATTACTTCACAGAAACCATAAATGGCGAATCTGGTGCTTCCAGACCAGATTACACCGCCAGCGAAGACGACAATGTATTGGTTCAGGGTATTAGCGGTGACCCCTATGCCATGGGCTTTTTCGGTTTCGCCTATTACATAGAGAACCGTGACAAGTTGAATGTAGTTCCTATTGATGGTGGCAATGGTGCTGTCATTCCTACCACGACAACTATTAATGATGGTAGCTACAGCCCACTGTCGCGGCCAATTTTCATCTATCTGAATTCAGCCAGTCTTGCACGTCCAGAAGTGAGCGCTTTTGTCGATTTTTATATTGATAATGCAGCGATTTTATCTAGTGAAGTAGGCTATATAGCCTTGCCCGATGAGATGTATCAAGAGTCCCGAGACAAAGTCTCTGCTTTTTAGTTTTAAAGTGATTTAAAACTAAATTTTAGTGAATTCTTGGTCTACAACGCGAGCCTTTTTTCAGGGGTTCTGGCAGAAGATTAATAATGACAGAAGAGCTACAAAACGACCCTGCTGACAACAGATGGGAAAGCGGTACCAAAGTTGGCAGGTCGATAAAAAAGTCCGGGGTTCGCTGGGGTGAGTTTGCCATCAAGAGCTGGCTGGCATCCTGCTCCTTTATTTCTATTGTTACAACGATAGCAATTGTTTTCCTGCTGTTAAAAGAAACGCTGAAGTTCTTTGAAAGCGTCTCTCCAGGCGATTTTTTCTTCGGCACCACCTGGACGCCCTTATTCCAACCTTCAGCTTTCGGTGTCCTGCCCCTGGTCTGGGGAACGATTATTGTGACTATCGGCGCAGCAATTATCGCCATACCGACTGGTTTGGCCAGTGCCATTTACCTGAGTGAATATGCACCCGACAGAGTGCGTCGCACCATCAAACCGATGCTGGAATTACTGGCCGGAATACCGACCGTAGTCTATGGCTATTTTGCCCTTACTTTTGTCACTCCAGCACTGCGCAATATCTTTCCTGATATCCAGGTATTTAATGCCCTGAGTGCCTCGATAGTCGTCGGCATCATGGTACTTCCGATGATTGCCACCATGAGTGATAACGCATTGCGAGCTGTTCCCATAAGCCTGCGACAAGGTGCCTATGCCCTGGGTGCTACTTCCTATGAGGTCACCACGCGAGTAGTGGTCCCCGCAGGCTTGTCTGGCGTGATGGCATCATTCCTGCTGGCTATTTCCCGAGCTATCGGAGAAACAATGGCAGTGTCACTGGCGGCAGGACAAACACCTAATATGTCCCTGAGTATGTTCGAAAGCATTCAAACCATGACTTCCTATATCGTGCAGGTGAGTCTTGGTGATACCCCTTCTGGTGGTGTTGCATACCAGACCCTGTTTGCAGTCGCGACCCTGTTATTTGCCATCACGCTGGTGATCAATATTATTTCCCAGTTAATTCTGAACAGATTCCGCGAAGTCTATGATTAAGGATAATTCATAATGTCGTTTTCTTCCGAACAAGAAAGCCGTCATTTGGCGCGCAGGCATCGTAAGGCGAAAATATTTGCCCTGATTTGTGCGGCCATTACCTGGTCATGTGTGCTTTTATTGGGCGTCTTGCTTTATCAGGTATCTGTTGATGGCTTCAAATGGCTGGACTGGCAGTTTATTAGTAGTTTTCCCTCACGTTTTCCTGAGCGCGCAGGCATCAAATCTGCCTTGGTGGGAACGATATGGCTGATTAGTCTTGTTGCCGTTTTTTCGATTCCCGTGGGCGTTTCTACCGCCCTTTATCTCGAAGAGTTTGCCGGGAAGGGAAAGCTGGCCAAAATTATTGAAGTGAATATAGCCAATCTGGCCGGTGTGCCATCCATTGTGTATGGTATTTTGGGTCTTGCAATTTTTGTTCGTTATTTTGCTCTGGAGCGTAGTCTGATTTCAGGTGCTCTTACTATGAGCCTTTTGATTTTGCCGGTAATTATCATAGCCAGTCGTGAAGCGATAAAGACAGTTCCTTTAAGTATTCGCAATGCAGCCTATTCCCTTGGCGCAACAAAATGGCAGACGACCTGGTCGCATGTGCTACCGGCCTCGTTTCCCGGCATCATGACTGGCGTGATCCTGGCCCTTTCCCGAGCCATTGGTGAAACAGCTCCACTTATCATGATTGGCGCATTGACCTTTGTTGCTTTCCTGCCGGAAGGACCGATGGATTCCTTCACCGCAATGCCAATACAAATTTACAACTGGGTTTCCCGCCCACAACAGGACTTCCATGAATTAGCGGCGGCAGGCATTATCGTTTTGCTGGCTGTATTGTTAATTATGAATGCGACAGCTATTTATATCCGCAATAAAACAGAACGGAGATTGAAGTAATGAGTCAGGTTCCAGGTCCGTCTCTGGCAGAACAGAAACTGCAAATGCACAAAAAATCTGCTCTTGAATTACGTAACGTAAATATTTTCTATGCGGATAATAAAGCAGTTAATGATGTGTCTTTTAATATCAGGCGCAACAAAATCACCGCGATCATTGGTCCTTCAGGTTGTGGCAAAAGTACCTTGCTGCGTTCCCTGAACAGAATGAATGATTTTGTTGAGGGCGCCCGTGTTGAGGGAGAGCTGATCTTTGGCGAGGAAAATCTTTACAGCAATGACGTTGATGCCGTAGAAGTCAGGCGCCGAATCGGCATGGTGTTTCAGAAACCCAATCCTTTTCCCAAATCTATTTATAATAATATTGCCTGGGGTCCATTGATTAATGGATACAAGGAGTCTACCGACGAGCTGGTCGAGCGCTCCCTGAAACAGGCGGCATTGTGGGAAGAAGTCAAAGATAGATTGCATGAATCCGCTCTTAATCTATCAGGGGGGCAGCAGCAGCGTCTTTGTATTGCCAGAGCCCTGGCGATGGAGCCGGAAGTTTTGCTGATGGATGAGCCATGTTCTGCACTTGACCCCATATCTACTTCGTATATTGAAGACTTATTGTTTGAACTGAAGTCCAGGTACACCATCGTTATAGTGACGCATAACATGCAGCAGGCTGCCAGGGTTTCAGACTATACGGCCTTCATGGAAATGGGCGATCTGATAGAATTCAATGTTACTAAAAAGATCTTCACACGCCCCGCGATGAAACGCACAGAAGAGTATGTGACAGGCCGTTTTGGTTAAGAAATGAACTTAAACTTTCCTCGTGGCAATAACGTATAAAAAGTTATACGACAGAGAATTCACAAAACCGGATCAATAGTTCTGGTTTCAAATTACTAAGAGAGAATCATGTCATTACATTTACAGCGCGATGTTGAGAAGCTGAAGAAGGAAATTCTGAAGCTGGGCACCATGGTGGAAAAAGCGATTAATAATTCCATTCTGGCTTTGAATAATCGTGAAATGTCCTATGTCGATGAGGTTTTAAAGAACGAAGAATTTATTAACGATATGGAAGTAAAGATCGAAGAGGACTGCCTTAAGATTCTTGCCCTGCATCAGCCTGTCGCTGGCGATCTGCGCTTTATAGTAGTTGCACTAAAGGTGAATAATGATTTGGAGCGCATGGGAGATTTTGCAAAAAATATTGCAAAACGAGCTAAAGAATTAATGAAGGTTGAACCTCTGGCAACATTGCCTGCATTTGTTAATGAATTGCCTGATCTGGTCAGGACGATGGTCAGAAATTCTCTTGATGCGCTGGTTAAACTTGATGTCGAGCTTGCCCAGGAAGTTATCGATATGGATGATAAAGTGGATGAAATTAACCGCGCTATGTATCATGAGGTCACCAGGGTGGCCAGAGAAAATCCGGACCGGACAGAAGTTGCCATTAGCCTTCTTTCAACATCCCGATACATGGAACGTATTGGCGATTTAAGTACCAATATAGCCGAAGACGTCATTTTCATGGTGGATGGAAGAGTCGTCAGGCACGCCGATTAAATAATGCACTTTAAAACACAAATAATTATTGTAGCTGGATTTATTTACAGCCTTGTTGGCTGTACTTCTCTTGATCAAAATCAGGACCTGCCACCTGCGCCAGAAGCAATTATCGAGACCTATATTGCCATTGCAAGAGCAGCCTATGGTGACTCTCTTCTAACTGCCATTGAGCTGGATCAGGCTATTAATCATTTGCTGGAATCCCCTTCGCCTCAAACTTTATCAAAGGCTCAGGCAACCTGGCAGGCAGCAAGGATTCCTTACCAACAAACCGAAGCTTTTCGTTTTGGCAATTCTGTCGTAGATGAGTGGGAAGGGCGGGTAAATTCCTGGCCTCTTGATGAAGGGCTCATTGACTATACTGCGGACTCTTACGGCGCAGAGTCAGATTTCAATTATTTCTACAGCGCGAATGTCATCGCCAATGAGATCATTGATCTTGGTGGTATAACAGTGGATGCGGCAATGATTACGCCTGAGCTACTGGCAGAAGACCTCCATGAAGTTGATGGCGTCGCCGCCAATGTGGCTACCGGTTATCATGCCATTGAATTTTTACTCTGGGGGCAGGATCTTAACGGCACAAACCCCGGCGCCGGTAATCGTCCTGCCACAGACTACTCGCTGGAAAATTGCAGCAATGGTCACTGTGATCGACGTCGTGACTATCTGAAAGCGGCGTCTGTATTGCTGATCAATGATCTTGAAGAAATGGTAGGTAACTGGCAACAAGGCGGTGCGGCCTATCAGGAATTGATGGGGAAAGGACCGCAAGGCGGACTGGCAACTATGCTCACGGGTATGGGGAGTCTGGCCTATGGTGAACTTGCTGGCGAACGCATACGTCTGGGGCTGTTGTTGAATGATCCTGAGGAAGAGCATGACTGTTTTTCTGATAACACGCATTTTTCCCATTATTACGACGCACGTGGAATTCAGAATGTTTATCTTGGCGAGTATCGGCGTGTGTCGGGTGAACTTGTTTCCGGTCCATCGCTGTCGGACCTGATACTTCAGCAGTCACCTGGTCTCTCAGCTGAAATGCTGGCTCGTCTTGAGTCCACAGAACTGGCAATGACTGAATTATTAACGCAGGCTAAAAAGGGCAATACCTTTGATGTATTGATAGGTCGTGACAGTGCGGAAGGTGAAGAAGTCATCACACGAATTGTCAATGCACTGATGGAAGAAACCCGTACCATTGAAAAAATTATCAATGAACTTTCTCTGGTCAATGTGAGCATCGAAGGGTCACAAAGCCTTGATAACCCCTCAGCAATTTTATAAACAATTCTTCTGTTTCTTTATGGCGGCGGCTTGCCTTCCTTCATTGGCGGCTGATTCTGCTACTGACACTCATGCTCGCTTTGGATCGCTGGACTTTGCCACTGGCAAGGCCCTGTTTAAAAAAAACTGGGTACCTGCGCCAGCATCCACTTCTGCCAGTGATGGCCTTGGTCCTTTATATAACGCCCGTTCCTGTAATCAGTGTCATCCGGATGGTGGGCGAGGTAGTCGTGAAGCATCCCTTGTATTCCACATTAATGATCCGGTCTATGGGCAGCAATTACAGCGTTACGCAGTAGCGGGCTTACCGCGTGAAGCAGTCCTGAATCAGACAGAGCGTTATGCTGGTCAGAATTCAGAATTAAGCTATGCAGAGATAAAGATCACTGAGCTGTCTTACGGCCCTATGGTTAATAACGCCGTTTCTGCCCGCTTGGCGCCTCCGCTTTTCGGTCTGGGAATGCTGGAAAAGATTGCTGATAAGGATCTTCTTGCCCTGGCTGATGAAGCTGACAGCAATGGCGATGGCATTTCCGGAAGATTGAACATCATTGTCAATGAACAGGGTGATTCACACATTGGTCGATTCGGTTGGAAAGCTTCCCAGATGAGTCTGGATGATCAGCTTGGCCGTGCGCTTGGTCTTGACCTTGGTCTTGGCAATCCGCGATACTCTTCTGCTGTTGGTGATTGCACCCCGGCCCAGCAAGCCTGCCTTGATGCCCCGAATGGCAATTCACTCCACCATGATGATCTTGAAGTGAACCAGCTGGTGCTGGACCTCTTGTTGATCTATGTCAGGGAGCTACCGCAACCGGCAGGTTTACACTCGGCGTCAGATTCCTCACCAGCACAAGCCGGGAAAAATCTGTTTCAAAAGACCGGCTGTGCTGCCTGTCATGTGCCGGATATCGCTGTTGAGGATGTCACTATTCATCCCTATTCAGATTTGCTGTTGCACGATATGGGTATGGGACTGGCAGATACGCTCAATGAAGTTGATGTAGCGGGGTATGAATGGCGCACAAGTCCGCTTTGGGGACTTGGTAAAAACGATGGCGAATTACTGCATGATGGCAGGGCAAGTTCAGTTCATCAGGCCATCCTCTGGCATGGCGGCGAAGCAGCTGCTGCCAGAGATAATTATCTGGGCCTGCAAGCAAGTGAGCGTAATGATTTAATCCTCTTCCTGAATGGTCTATAATGAGAACCGTTCTCAATTAGAATATCGGATCATGAAAAATATACTTTCTTTATTAGTCCTGGGATTTCTCCCGGGATGGCTAATTGCCCAGCCCAGTGAGAACTGGACTGAAGTAAACCTGTCCATAACAGATAGTCAGATTATTCCTCGCTACAGTGCTTTTGCAAACTCATCTGCCGGTTTGGCTGCTGCAGCACAATCACTGTGCCAGGCGACTAATGCGATGAACCTGGAAAACGTCAGAAACAGTTTTCATGCCAGCATGGATGCCTGGCAACAGATCCAGCATGTTCAGTTTGGTCCGATCACCTATTTCAACTGGAATTTCAGGCTTCACTACTGGCCAGATGAAAAAGGTACTGGTCCCCGTCAGCTGGATGAGTTGATTGCAGCGGGGAATGAAAGAGTGTTGCAGAGTGAAAATTTTTCTCGGGAAAGTGTCGGGGTACAAGGTTTTCCGGCGCTTGAGAGACTCCTGTTTGATGATGAAAGTCTGTTGGCGTTCAGGGAAGACAGGTATCGCTGCCAGGCGGCGCAGACCATAGCGCTCAATATTAGTGAAATTGCCAGTGGTGTCCGCCAGCGCTGGACTGATGAGTTCAGAACCACAATTGCCAATGCCGATGAGCGCGGTTTTTTTGAAAGTGCAGAAGATGCCACCATAGATTTTCTCAAGGCACAGGTAGAATCAGTGCGACGTATTCAGCAGCAAAAACTGGAAGAAGTGATTGGTGAATCAGCTGCCAGAGCAAGAGTTCGACGTGCCGAGTCCTGGCGTTCAGACCGATCTCTCAGAAATATAAAACTCAATGTGATGGCCTTGGACAACCTGTTTAATGATTCCGGGAGTCAGTCAATAGCGTTAAGTGAGGTCTTTCAGACTGAAGATATAACAGTTATCAACGACGCCTTTGCGCAATTGAATGCTGCACTTACCCCACTGTCAGATTCCTTTGAAGTGTTATTAATGGAAGAGCAGGGGCACGAGAAACTTCTGCAAATTGCTGCTCATCTTGATGCATTGTTTGAAGCCTTTGAAGCGGGTCTGAAAAATACTGATCTGTATCTTGGTTTCAACTCATTGGATGGTGACTAGGTCATAAAAGATATCGCAGATGAAACTGGATCGTAGACAATTTATCACGCTGACCTCCGGGCTGTTGAGTACTTCGGTATTTGCCGTTGCCAGCACGTCTTCATCAAAGACACCGGTATTTCTAAGTGCGGCTTCAGATGGTGATGATAATCACTGGGTGATTGGCTTTTCACAGTCTGATAAAGCAAGCACTGAATTATTCAGGCACTCTCTTCCTGGTCGCGCCCATCATATTGCCGTGCATGAAGGATTGGGAATCTATCTAGTCATTGCGCGTCGGCCCGGGAAATATCTCTGGGTGGGTGATCTGGACAGCGGGGAGCCACTTGCAGAAATTACCGTGCCAGCTGACCGGCATTTATACGGTCATGGTGTTTTCTCTGCAGATGGCAATTATTTTTATGCGCCTGAAAATGCCTGGCAGATGATTAATGGTGACAGCGGCAGAGTTGTTGTCTGGGAAGTGAAAAGGGATGACAAGAAAACCCCTCAGTTTTCCATGACCCGCGTTAAAGACTTTCCCAGTTACGGTACCGGCCCTCATGAGATTTTAATAAAAAGTGACCAGCGCACACTGGTGCTGGCCAATGGCGGTATTCGTACCCATCCAGAGCGCGGTCGGGAAAAACTGAATATTGAATCCATGCAGCCCTCACTGGCGTATATCAATGCAACTAGTGGTGATCTGGAAGAACAGCACTTTCTTGATGGGCAGTACCACAAGGCCAGTATTCGCCATATGGATCAAAATCAATCTGGCCTGCTAGTTGTTGGCTTGCAGTACGAGGGTGAGCCTTTTGATCGTGTACCGCTGCTGGTAACGCATCAGCAAGGTGAGCCCTTGCGTGAACTGTGGGCCCCAGAGCCTCAACAGGGCCAGATGACGCAGTATGTAGGCTCGGTACGTTTTGACAATAGTGGACGCTATGTTGCCGCCAGTTGCCCGCGTGGGAATATGATTACTTTCTGGGAGGCAAAAAGCGGTGACTTTCTGCGCAGTATTCGGTCTCGCGATGGCTGCGGACTCTGCGCCATAGATAATGGTTTTCTTTTTACCGCAGGTACAGGGCGGATTACTTATTACGATGTGCGAGACGATTCCATGACATCACTGGACAGTGCCAGCTCTGGCAAAGTTTTCTGGGACAACCATCTAAGTGTTTTTGCAAGCTGATGATCCGCCTTTTTCTTCTTATCATATTTCCTCTGGCGTTCATGTCATTGCCTGGATTGGCAGCTGAAAAACCAGCATCTGTTGATCAGACCAAGCTTGAAGATCTTGGCAGAGCGCTGTTTTTTGATGTCAGCCTTTCCCGTGATCGCACACAGGGTTGTGCAACGTGTCATGATCCAGCCCAGGCATTTATCGATTGGCGCGAAAATGGTGTGCGTCGCGCAGTTTCCCTGGGCAATGACATGAAAGCACTTGGCGATCGCAATGCGCCAAGCAACTCTTACGCAGCCTTAACTCCTGATTTCCATCTTAATAATGAAGGTGATTATGTGGGCGGGTTGTTCTGGGATGGCCGTGAAGCTGATCTTGAGGGGCAGGCTGGTGGGCCATTTCTGAATCCGCTGGAAATGCAAATGCCGGACAAAGCCAGCGTGATTAAACGTTTGCAGGAACATACTCTGTTTCCGTACGCTTTTAAAAACCTGTTTGGCCACGACGTCTTTGATGATGTAAATCTTGCCTATCTGCGCATGACTCAGGCGATTGCAGCTTTTGAAAGAACTGTATTTTTTGCGCCTTTTGATTCAAAGTACGATCGTTATCTGGAAGGGCAGTACCAACCCACCAAACAGGAAGAGTTGGGCATGACCGTGTTTTTTTCCGAGCAGTTCAGCAATTGTAATCAGTGTCATCAGCTGAAAACATTTGCAGAAAGTAGGGGAGAAACATTCACCAGTTATAAATATTTCAACATTGGTACACCGGTAAACCATCAAGTACGAAAAGCCAATGGGCTCGGTGGCGATCATATTGATTATGGTCTGCTGGAAAACCCCGCTGTTAGCGATTCAGCCCAGGCTGGAAAATTTAAAACCCCTACACTACGTAATGTGGCATTGACCGCTCCCTATATGCACAATGGTGTGTTTCAGGATTTGAAAACAGTTGTACAGTTTTATAACAAGTACAACGTGCGCGGGAAGGCTGCGGATATTAATCCCGACACAGGTGAGTCCTGGGGCGTGCCTGAGTTGGTTGAAAACATTGCTCTGGAAGAGCTCGAGTCAGCGCCGGGGCTGGACGATCGTCGCATTGATGCGCTTGTTTCCTTCATGAAGATGCTAACTGACAGGCGCTATGAGCATCTGGTCCAGTAAAAATCAGACTAAAGCCTGACTGAGATTTTTTTTAGCAGGCTACTCTTTTAATTGCCCCTCTTATTACCCTCTCTCAATAGCTTGCTGCTGTGGGGCATTTTTCTTGCCAGATTGTCGTCGTAATACTGCGGCAGTGTTCTGGTAAAAGATCTTCATAAAATAGAAGATTTCTCTAACAACAATCTTGCCAAATACGAAATCTAAAAATTCGCTATGCGAAAAATAAATTTACTTTTACAAAAAATAATTTCGTATAACGAAAAAAAAGTGACTCGTGATACTTATGCTAAATTCACTCCCCTTAATTACTGCAAAATTATTTGAGATTTTATTTTCTTCATATAGACTCAGGGTGTGAGTATAAGAATTTGAATTTTTGTTCAATTTTTACTCAACACAAGCTGAGGAATTTCCTTAGTAATATAAAAACTAAAGCCCGGCATAGCAATGCTGGAAAGGGGGCAGTAGATGTATACAGTCTATAAAAAAAGGAAGTTAAATATTCTCGCTGCTTCAATAGCAGCAGCGCTGGTTCTACCAGCAGGATATGTGGCACCTGTTCTGGCTCAGGATGGTGAGCTGGAAGAGATAACAGTAACAGGGTCAAGGATTGTGCGGCGCGATTTCGATGCCAACAGTCCGGTGACAACCATTGAGAGTGCATTTTTCGATTCCATGAGTGATGTGGGTATCGAAAATGCCTTGAATCAGTTGCCACAATTTGTTCCTGCAGCAACACAATTTGACACACTTGATTATGTGCCAACTGCTACCAATACACCGGGAGCTTCTACCTTGAGTTTGCGAGGTTTGGCTTCTAACAGAAACCTTGTCTTGCTGGATGGTCGTCGCATGATGCCGGTTAATGCCGGTATGGTGATTGATATTAACTCAATCCCATCTGCCATGATCCAGCGTGTTGAAACTATTACCGGGGGCGCATCGTCAGTATATGGTGCTGATGCCGTAGCCGGGGTTGTTAACTTCATACTGAAAAAAGATTTTGAAGGTGCGGATCTGGATATTCAATACGGGGAAACCATGGAAGGGGATGGTGGCACTACACGCATCTCTGCCATTATCGGTGCCAATACCGCTGATGGTCGCGGTAACGTTGTGTTTGGTGCTGGTTACACTGAAAGAAGTAAAGTGAATAAGTCTGATCGCGATTTTTATACCAAAGGGTGGGCTGATACTTCAGTAGCTGGCGATGAGCTTTTCTATTTAGAAACTTCTATTAACTGGAATGGGAACACCCCAAGTCAGGCGGCCGTTGATGCAATTTTTGATCAGGCAGGTGGTGATGGTGTACAACCAAACCAGCGTATGTTTCTGAACAGAACTGACTACTCAACTATTTACACTGGAGGCGCTTTCTTTGGTGGTGGTGACCCTGATGGCGTTTATCGTTATAAAGACGGATTTGATACAGGCCCTTATGGGGATGGATCAAACCACCGTTTTATCAGTGATGAAGGGATTATTGAAGAAAATCAGACCTACGCAATGATGTCTATTCCCCTGGAGCAATACTCCTTTTTTGGGCGTGGCACCTATGATTTCTCTGACGATATTACTGGTTGGGTACAGGGTACTTTTGCCCAGAATGAAACCTTTACCATGTGGCAGTCAACACCAATGATTGGTACCAACTGGGGAGCCTTTATTCCTCATGGGTCTAATATATATGCGCCATCAGTGGGTGCTGACGGTAACACGCTGGGCCCATTCCTGCCAGGCGGACTGTATGACCTGAACTGTGGACCAGTGGGTGGTTGCACAGATTCAGAAGCATTCCCTGTCCCTGCCGAATATAGCGCCTTGCTGGATAGTCGTGCCAACCCTAATGAGACATTTGTAATAGAGCGCACCGTGGACTATATGCCACCGCGTTCCCTGATCAATGCCAACAGAACGTTCCAGATTAATTTTGGTCTTGAAGGGCGATTGGATGCCATTGATGGCAGTTGGGATTTCTCTGCGTCACATGGTAACTCCCTTGGCACCATTAATTACCTGGGCTATATGTCTCTGGAGCGTTATCGGGGTGTTGCACAATCACCTAACTTCGGGAAAAACTTTTTTGAAGTAGGCAATAGTGAAGCGAACGGATTTAGTTCCGGTGCCGGACAATGTACCTCAGGTATTCCTTACTTCTTTGACATCGAAAAGATGACTCAGGATTGTAAGGACACCATGCGTGTTGACATGATGAATATAGCCAACATGGATCAGGATTATGCTGAATTCAATATTCAGGGTCATGCCATGGACCTGCCAGCAGGTGAAGTAAGATTTGCTGCCGGTTATGGCTGGAGAGAAAATTCGGTTCGCTTTAATGTCGATCCTTTATCTTCTCAAGCTTCATATACTGACTTACCCGCAGGTAATTTCCCTACGGATAATACTGCAGGTTCCATTGATGTAAGTGAGTTTTATGGTGAGTTACTGGTTCCGATAATCAAAGATGCGCCAATGATGCAGGAGTTGAATCTTGAGTTGGGTTATCGCGTTTCAGATTATTCCAACCTGAATTCAACCATTGACACATGGAAAGTGCTTGCTGACTGGACTATCAATGACTCACTTAGAGCACGTGGTGGTCTGCAGGTTGCTAACCGTGCAGCAAACCTGGGAGAGCTGTTCCAGGGGGCAACCCAGTCATTCGTCTTTGGTCTTGGTGATGCTTGTGGCAGAAACTCTTTCAGCCCAATCAGTGCTAACCCCATCAATAGCCCGGATTCTGCTTCAATCGAAGCTTTATGCCGAGAGTTAATGGGCCCGGATGGTGCTGACTTCTTCTATGATCAGGGTAACAATCAGCCTGGTTCATTTGGTGGTGCATTCTCCAATGAAGTAGGCAGTCCCCTTCTTCAGTCTGAGGAAGCCGACACCATGACCTGGGGTATTGTTTACCAGTCAAACTCAAGCAATAACTTGTTGTCTAATTTGTCAGTCACTGCCGACTGGTACGAGATTGAGATTAACGACATGATTGTGGTCGAGCAGATTGCCAATGTGTATGACAACTGTCTTGGCGTGTCAACCAATCCAGCTCGCTCAGTCAATACTGATGCTTGCCAACGAGTCTTGCGTAATCCAACTTCCGGTGGTCGACAGGCAACTGATGTAAGCTTTAATAATGAAGGCTGGACAAAAACATCAGGGGTTGATGTGCAGGTAAACTGGGGTTCAGATCTTGCTGATGTCGGCATAGATATCCCGGGCTATCTGGGTATTAACTTCATGATGAATACGCTGCTCAAGTTGGATACCAGAGCAACGCCTGCTTCATCAACAATTGACTGGAAGGGATCGCTAGGACCTGACAGCTCAACTGGTTTGAATGGAGGTGCGTATGACTATCGTACCTTTACTACCTTTAACTATGCATTGAATAACTTCAATATCAGTTTGAGATGGAGACATTTACCAGAAGCTGATCCAGTGGCCCAGGCATTTCTACCGGGCGCCAATGTTCCACAGCATGGCGCTGAAGATACTTATAATATTTTCGATGTGTCAGGTTCGTGGTCATACAATGACACTTTCACTCTTAGAGCGGGTATAGACAACCTGTTTGATGAAGATCCTGTTATTACTGGTGAAATTGATGCCAATGGAGACGACCTTTACACTACAGGTCAGGGTACAACCAACCCTGCCTTTTATGATACGTTGGGACGTCGCTTCTTTGTTGGAGTGAAAGCTTCTTTCTAAGCTGAAATTTCAAGAAGGAAAAAGAAACGGCGAACTTTTTAGTTCGCCGTTTTTTTTACAAAAATAATTAATGCTTGTTTTAAGGAGGAGGGTGATAAACAGGCTATCCAGGCATTTGATAATGGGCGATTTTCAAGCCTCGTTCCGGATCTATATCCACAAATTCATCGGCAGCTGGAATCATTTCAATAAATTTACTGTCGGGTAAATTTTTTGTTAAACAGTCATGCAAGAAATCCACGCCCAGAAAGGGGCTGTTGAGCGCTGCAATAATGGAGGCTCCAGGATTGCACAGGCTATGCATTTTTTTTACCACACTTTTGTAATTTCTTTCTGCATTGAAACTACCACGCTGGTTGGTAGGTGGGTCAATAATCACCAGGTCGTAACGTCCAAACTGTTTGATCCTGCCCCAGGACTTGAACAGGTTATGGGGGATGCTTTTGATTGGCATCGGCCCCTGGCCGTTGAGCATATGGTTTTGCAAGCCCCATTCAAGGCTGGGCTTGCTCATGTCTACGTTGGTAACACTCTTGCCTCCGCCGGCAAGGGCAGCAACAGAGAGGGCGCAGGTATAGGCAAACAGGTTTAACACATTGCAGCCCGCACTGTTTTCTTTAAGCCATTCTCTGAGCGGTCCCATATCCAGGAACAAGCCCGCGTTTTGCCGTCGGCCTGGATGCACTTCAAAGCGTAAGTCCTGAGCCTGTACAATAATTTTGTCAGGCAGATCGCCATAAATCGTTTCGGCTGGAGATTGATTGATAAACCTGTTTTGCAAAACGATGGACTTAATCTGGCCCTTTACATCGGCAGCAAGAATTATTTCTTTCAATGCTTCCGGATCTTCGACTTCCTGCCAGGCTGAGATTAAAACCACTGGTCTGAACCAGTCGATACAAATATGTTCGAGACCGGGAAAACAATGACCACGGCCATGAAAAATTCGTCGGGCTTCTTTTTGTTCTGCAGAGAAAAATGTCAGGAGTTTATCGTTAATGGGTGTCAGCATTTATTAGGCAATTTTTGGTTATTATGGGCTGGGAGGATAAAGAAAAGTGTCGACTTGATTATTCACTTTTATCGGCAGTGTAATATTGCACGCCAATTTTTATGCGCTCACGGCCCTGGGACAAGCGGTGGTCATTGGTGTCACGCAAGGAGTAAATGCAGCCACAATATTCCTGTTGATAAAATTCTTCACGCTTGCTGATTTCAATCATGCGCTGTGATCCACCAGCCTTGCGCCAGTTAAAATCCCAGTATGTCATGCCGTCATAACGGGAAGCCGCGCGTTTGCCACAATCGTTAATCTGTTCCATATTTTTCCAGCGCGAAATGCCCAGGCAACTGGTGATTACCGGGAAACCATGTTCCTGCGCATAAAGCGCAGTGCGTTCAAAACGCATGTCGAAACATTGGGTACAGCGCTCACCACGTTCGGGCTCCATTTCAAGGCCCTTGATGCGCTCAAACCAGTTATCGGTGTCATAGTCTGCGTCGATAAATTCAATATTGTGCTTTTCAGCAAAACTGATGTTTTCTTCTTTACGCAGCTCATATTCCCGTTTCGGGTGGATATTCGGGTTATAGAAATAGATGCTGTAGTCGATGCCGGATGCGTGTATTGCTTCCATCACTTCCCCGGAACAGGGCGCACAGCAGGAATGCAGCAGCAGTTTATCTGCGCCATCAGGTAATTCCAATAGGGGTCTTTCTTGGTCTGTCATCAACAGTTCCGGCTTGGTGAGCGGCCACACTCTTTATTTGGACAGCGCTCGCTCTTATTTGGGGAGGACACACTACCCAGATCAGTGCGTTGTGTAAAGTTTCTTATCAGTACTTAGCGCATTGATCCTGGTGTATTTTGCCCTTGTTAGAAGGGTCTTTCCACCGGGACGGTGTGAGGGGTATTATGTTTGTCAGTTATTATTTAAATCAGTTAGCTATTGCTGGAAACAACTACCAACAACCACCTAGAAAGAAGAAGCATAAGGGGAAATACACATGACACAGAACAGGGGAAGACTGTTTGGCGTTTTTATCAAGGCGTTTGCAGGGATGATGATTTTACTGAGCAGTGCGTCTGCCTGGGCGCATCATTCCTTTGCCGCGGCTTACAAAATGGATGCGCCAATCGAAATAACCGGAAAGATTGTCAATGTTCGCCTGACCAATCCGCATTCGTACTTTTTTCTGGATGTGGAAGGGGAAAACGGCGAAATCGAACGCTGGTCATTTGAGGCAGGTACGCCCAGCGGCATGATCCGTGGCGGTTACTCGCCACAAATTATCAAGGAAGGTGATGTGGTCACAATAGGTGGCTTTCGCGCCAGAGATGCGTCTACTAATGGCATGCTCACCAGGCTGGTGACTGCAGATGGTACTGAATTTGGCATGTTTGGGCCGAGAGAGCGATGAGACAAGATGCAAGATACAAGAGGCAAGGTGAGTCCAATGAATAGATTTATGACTAGATTATCGTTTAAAGATTTCTTTCAAGTGTGTTTTGCATTGATTATGTCAGTTGCAGTTATTGCCACTGTAAATGCGCAAGAAGGTTCAGAGATTCCACGCATGTCTGATGGTAAACCTGATTTGTCCGGCGTTTGGTGGACCGGGGGAGATCTGGGCAGTGCCGGCTACGGCAGCACAACAGACAGAAGTGCGGGCCTGCAATACAACCTGTATACCGATTTGTATACACCTGAAGCGAAGGAACGTATGGCCACTTTGAGTGATAAGGACGACCCGACCTTGCAGTGTAAATCGACAGCGTTCGGGACACTCAGTGTGCGCTTGTTTGATGTGGGGGCAGTAGGACAGATTGTGTCCACACCGGACATGATGATTTTTCTGCAGGAAACTTTTCACGGCTATCAGCTGATTCCCACTGATGGCCGCGAGCATCGCTTTTTGCCACCATCCTATCGCGGCGATGCCGTGGGTCACTGGGAAGGTGACACCTTTGTGGTTGAAACAGTTAACTTTACCGACGACACCTGGATGTTTGCTGAAGGCGGTGTGTCGTTTCATTCCGATCAGTTACGTATCGTTGAACGTTACAATCGAATCGATGCCAATACCCTGCAAATAGACGCGACTATCTATGATTCGGGTGTGTTGACCGAGCCGTTTGTAGTGCCCACCAAGACTTTGGTAGTGGCACCGTTTGATCAATTGTTACCCTTAATCTGTTCCGGTGTTGAAACGCAGGAACGCATGGATGGTGCCAACTGAGGTGAGCTTTTCTGTTTGTTGTAAGGCCGAAGGTTTATCAATCTGGCTTTCAAGGAAGATTCGGTAATTCGAGATGTTGTTACTGTCAAAGCGTAAAAAAATCTTTGGGCTTATTGCCTGGCTCGTTTTGTGTTTTGCCGCTTCTGCTGTTGGAGCGGTAGCATCAATCCAGGCTCAATCTTTCTATCAGCAGATAGCGCAGCCCACATGGGCGCCGCCGTCCTGGCTGTTTGGACCTGTTTGGACCGTGCTGTACTCAATGATGGCTGTTGCTGCATGGCTGGTGTGGAGCTGTGGAGGCTTGCGCGCTAATCGTATTGCTCTGTCATTTTTTGGAGCTCAGCTCGCATTGAATGCCTTGTGGAGCTGGCTCTTTTTTGCCTGGTATTTCGGCGCGTTGGCATTCGTGGACATTTTTTTTCTTTGGCTTCTGATTGTTGCCACCATCGTTTCTTTCTGGCGCGTGCGTCCACTTGCTGGTGTTCTTCTCATACCGTATTTACTTTGGGTTAGTTTCGCATCTGCCCTCAATTATTCTATATGGCAGCTCAATCCGCAGGTACTGAGTTAGTTAGGGCTCAAAATCCCATCGTAGCCGGAAACAGGTGTGATCCGGGAAAATAAGCAAAGCCTTGTCTAAGGCGCTCATTTTTCATACGCACTTTTGAATGATAATGAGCTAATAAATCCTGCGGCTTCATGATTCCAATGATGTAGAAATGTTTTTTTCGAGCATGCCACGTTTGCGAAACCAGAGCTCAAGGGGGAAGGTTACCAGCGGCGGCATTGCCGCCAGTACTGCCAGCAAGGCACACCACCATGGCCAGCGCAGACGTATCGCTGCGATGATGGCGACGAAAAAATAAACCAGAAAAGCCGCACCATGCAGGCGACCGAAAAGCCAGACGCCAAGTTCAGTGACTTCCAGACCATATTTGAGAAACATGCTGATGAGCAGGCCCGCCCAGGTAAGTGCTTCAACGCGAGCGGCAATGGTGAATATTTTACTTATCGGCACGTGGAGGATCTTCCCTGTTTCCAGTCTAATGTTGATGACCACCAGGTCCGTGGGCATGGCCGTGGGCCAGTTCTTCCTTCGATGCCTCACGTACTTCAATCACCTCGATATCAAACACCACCGTCTTGCCGGCCATTGGATGGTTGGTATCAATGGTTGCCATGGTGTGGCCAACTTTCAGCACAGTAACCTGCTGGTGTCCCTGGGCGTTGTGAATGACTGCCTGCATACCAGGCTTCCATTTTTTAGCCCCCTGTAGATGACTTTTCGGAACACGTTGTTCGCTGTCTTCCCGAAGCTCGCCAAAAGCCTGATCAGGCGGCAATGTGACGCTTAATTTATCGCCTGCACTTTTGCCTTCCAGCGCCAGTTCAAGACCTGCCAGCAGGGAATTAGTGCCATGCAGATAAGTCATCGGCTGGGCGCTTGGTGATGAGTCCAGTTCTTCTCCGGCTTCATCCTTGAGTACATACTGGAAACTGGCAACACAGTTGCTGGCTATCTGCATGGTGAATTCCTGATGGTAAAAACGCGGCATTGTCGCAGATTTCAGCTATTGAAAAAAGAACAGCGGCAAACAGAATAAAGGCAAACCTGGATTATTGTCCCGATCTTGCCTGCAGCGTGATATTGGCCCGTTCAATCAGGTAGGCCCTGATATCTTCTGCGCCCTGTGCATCCACCACATTGGCAAATGAGCCCATGCCATTCTGGCTACGAATTCCGTCTATGACGATGGCGCTAAGCAGTTCAGGGCTGTCCAGTGCCGGGGACAAAATCAAATCGGGAAACAGACCGCGTCTGCCCATACCGCCGGCATTACCCGGTGTTTCATGACATAGCCAGCAGGAATCCCCATACAGATCTTCACCACGGGCGATCTGTTCCGGGGAAGCTGTTGAAGCCGGGGGATTGAGTTCAGGTGGCGTATAGGAAATGGCCGGCGGGAATTGTTCATCACCACCAAGCCTGAACACCAGCAGACGGGAATAATCCGGTGCGTAATAATTGGAATTGGAGCGACCGGCCACCACGGCAATATACTGCTCCCCGTCAATGGAATAGGTAACAGGTGCCGCTACGATACCAGTTTGGGTATCAATAGACGTCCACAACTCAGTGCCATCGTTAGCATCAAAGGCTGAAATTCCATCACGATTGCCCTTGAAGACCAGACCGCCTCCGGTGGCAAGCATACCGGCAGAAGATCCCGGTATGCGCCAGCCTTCTTGCTGTGTCACCGGATTCCACGCAAGCATATAATTTCCCCGCGGCATATCGGAAGTGGCATTGGGCCCCAAAGTAGCCGCTCCATTCCTGTCGACGCCGATGTTGGAAATCAGCGGATCGGGGTTAAAATTTTTGTCCTGGGCATAGACATAGAAGCTGTCTGTCGAGGGCAGATAGACCATGCCAGTTCCAGGATGGTAAGCCATGGGGTGCCAGTTGTGCGCGCCGCCTGGTCCGGGTTGCACAGGATAGGCCTGATCAGTCTGATCATAGCGTGCATCCGGATTCTCAATGGGACGACCGGTTTCCGGGTCAATACTGAAAGCCCAGTTAACATTGGCAAAAGGCTGGGCAGAAAGAAATTCACCTGTGGTGGCATCCAGAAGATAAAAGAAACCATTCTTCGGTGCCTGCATCACCACTTTTCGATCCACACCATCAATGGGCAGTGTGGCGACCATGATTGGTTGCGTGGCCGTGTAATCCCAGGTTTCGCCAGGGGTGGTCTGGTAGTGCCAGACATAGGAGCCGTCATCAGGTCCAGTGCCACTATAGAAGAAAGGAACAAGTTATCGCCGCCACCTGGACTACGAATTGCCTGGTTCCAGGGGGAGCCATTGCCAGTACCAATATATAAAAGGTCGAGTTCCGGATCATAGGCCATGGAATCCCAGACCGTGCCGCCACCACCGAGTGCCCACCATTCCCCGTTCCAGGTTTCGGCAGCCATGCGCATGGTGTCACTTTCAAAGCCGTCTGCAGGGTTGCCCGGTACCGTGTAAAAACGCCAGAGGATTTCCCCGGTTTCGGTATCCAGAGCAGTGACATAACCGCGTACGCCATACTCGGCTCCGCCGTTACCAATGATTACTTTACCTTTAACGATGCGCGGAGCGCCGGTAATGGTGTAGGACAATTCCCGATTAACAAAGGTATCGGTTTCCCAGACTTTGCTGCCAGTTACTGCATCAATGGCAATCATGCGGCCATCAATGGTGCCGACAAATACCTTGCCATTCCACAGGGCGGCGCCCCGGTTCACCACATCGCAGCAGGCGCGTACGCCCCAGTCACGTGGCACTTCACTATCGAATTGCCAGAGGGGTTCACCGCTAACAGCATCAAAGGCTCTGACATTGCTCCACGCCGTAGTGACATAAATAACACCGTCCACGACTAAAGGGGTGCTTTCCTGGCCGCGAGCAATATTGAAATCGGCATACCAGGCAAGACCCAGTTGTCCCACATTATCCTTGTTGATGCCGCTGAGGGGGCTGTAGTGTTGCTCACCATAAGTGCGACCCGTCGCCATCCATTGTTCGGGTTCTGAGTCTGCAGCGACCAGGCGATCAAAATCAACGGCGGCAGGGCCCCGGTCGCTTACATTTTTCGCCAACTCTTCAGAAACAGGAGCAGGCATAAGTGTTGTATTTTCAGCCGGACTACATGCATAAAGAAACAAGGATGCTGCCATGATATTTATAGTAAGACTGATTTTCATTATTTGTTCCCCATACTGTTCAGGATTCCTGATCAAAGAAGTGCGGATGAAGACTAACTAAAAAACCATGCTAATTAGTGATTTATATATAGATGATGCATGGGTGTAATCTGAACAAGGATTACCGGGCCTTTATTAATCTCTATAGCTCTGAATTCTATATTGTTTTGGGGAAACTCCAAAATATTCCTTGAAGGCTCTGCTAAAACTTGAAGAGCTATTGAACCCCCATTTATAAGCTATGTCAGTAACACTTTTCTCGGTGGTATTGATCTCAATAAGTTCATTAGCGCATTTTTCCAAACGAAGAAAACGAATATGGCTTGACAGGCAATCGATGCCTTTTTCCTGAAATATTTTTCTTAAATATCTAGGTGAGATCTTGAACTCGTTTGCAATTAATTGTTGAGAAAGAGCAATGTTGGCTATATTTTTTTCTATAAAATTTGAAATGTTAATTAGCAAAGACTCAGATTTGCAACATACTACTTTGTCTTCATTTCTTTCGAAAATAGAAGGGAGTACTGAGAAAAAAGTGTCTATCAGCGATTTTAGTGAGTCGTTATACACTTCCGACTTTCCTTGCCGCCATAAAGAGAAAAATATTTCTTTTAATATTTTATTGTATGAGCTATTTCTTTGAATTGAGTAATTGCAGTATTGTCTGGGGTTGGTGAGATGTTTCTCGAGGAGCTTTTCTGGAATTTTTAAAGAAAGGGTCTGTGTTCTTTCCAATATTTCAATAATTGAGTCGATAGCATTGTAGGACAGCACCACATCTCCTTCTTGCAGTATGGTTTCATGTCCATTGTGAGTGCAGCGAATAGAACCCTTATTGATGTAGTGTAGTGAAAATGATTTATCAAGCTTTTCAGTTTTTGGGTTAATTTTTCTTTTGGCAATTACCGGGTTGGTTTCGTATATATATAAAATAATAGAGCCAAGTGTAATTTGTTGCATCTCGGCATACAGGGTAGAGTTATCTGGCTTTGTAAAAGATACCGGCCATTTTGCTCGTTGAACTATTCGGCTCCATTCAAGCAAGCTCTGAAGATCTGGAGCCCCCGTATTATCTAAGGTGTACCTATGCTTGGCCATTCCCTCCAACCTCTAATTACTTCCATATAAGGCTAATTTATCTGGTTAGTATTCCCTTATAAAGAAGTTGTTTGTGTCTTGAGCATACTCCAAACATTATTAAAGGTACATCTTTGGTGCCGTTTATGGAGAGTACCAGTTCAAATCAGTATGTTATCTTCAATGGATAATAAAAACTGATTGTTCCAATGGAGGGATGTTAATGGGTACTGAAACCAGGGCTGGTTCTGCCGGTAAGCCTTTTCTTACGATAAGTATAATCATATTAGTTGCATTGTTTGTCGGATTTCTCGCCGGTCAAAATATGGATTCGCTGGGATCCAGCATGACTGATGAGGCCGCTTTGCCAGATAGTGGCAATAACGCTCAAAGCAATAATGCTTCTCTGGATGCTTTCCCTGACTGGTCTGGGGTATGGTCGGAGACCCAAAATACTGTTTTCGATCATAGCAGTATCATTCCTCAGGGAGCCTCTTCTGGTACCGAGGGCGCAAGAGAATTTCCTCCTTATAGCGAAGAGTGGGAGGAAAAGTATCTTGCCAATCTTGCGTTAGTAGCTCAAGGCCTTTTCCCGGACCCAATCACTCCTTGTGGAATACCTGCTGGCTTTCCTCGCATATTCAATCTTCCTGATGTCTATGAATTTGTAGTTCGACCTGAAGAAACCTGGATACTTTCTGAAAATGGCCCAAATGTCATGAGAATATATACAGACGGTCGTGATCATCCGCCAGAAGATGAGATATGGCCCCTTTTTACCGGAGATTCGGTAGGTCATTGGGAAGGAGATACGCTGGTTTTCTCGACAATATCCGTAAAAAATGAAGGCACAATACTGGATAGAACGGGTCTGGTTCTGAGCAATGAAATGACCGCGATTACCCGCATGAGGAAAGTGGATGGCGTTATTGAAGTCGAAATGACCATTTCTGATCCCCAGGCATTAACAGAAGCATGGGTAGTAACCAGCTATTTTGAAAAGCTTCCGGTAGGTGCCCGGGTATATGACTATTCATGTGGTGAAAATAATCGTAACCCTGTGATGAGCGATGGCTATACGGTCACCTTGGGCCCGGACGGCGAGCCTCTGGAAGATTTGTAGAAAACAATGTGTTGGCTAGCATTCAATTTGAGGGAATGATTATGAACAAAATATTCAGTATGCAGATAAAGCAAGAGTTGCAATGTCTTCTTGTGATTTTTACGGCGATGTTTTCATGTGCAGCATTTTCTCATCATTCCACAGCGTCTTTCGACAGTGAAAAAGTTATTGATCTGGAAGGTGTAGTCAAAGAGTTTCAGTGGACAAATCCACATACCTGGGTGCAGTTAAATGTTGTTGATGAGCAGGGTGAAACTGTGGAGTGGAGTATAGAAGGTGGAAGCCCTGGCACTCTTTCCAGAAATGGCTGGAACGCAAAAATATTCAAGCCTGGAGACAGGGTCACTATTAAAGTTCGCCCCATGTTGAATGGAAGCCCTGGAGGAGCATTTGTCGGGGCTACTCTTGCTGACGGAAACAAACTTGGACGTTAAGTAAAAAAGTTTAAAATATAATAATTTAAATTATGGAGGGGCGAAAATGTTGAAGACTAATCATGGCGTTAACACTAATAAATTAAGTTCATATATTGCAGATATCTTCAGATCAAATAGATATGTTGTGCCTGCTTTATCAGCTGTTTGTCTACTAAATTCTCCCGTCCATCTGGTCAGTGAGACCCAGGCTCAGGCAGATGATAATACGATTGGAATTGAAGAAATTGTAGTAAGTGCAAGACGTCGCGAAGAATCTTCACAGGATTTAGCTATTTCTATTTCTGCCTTTAGTGGAGAAGATCTGGAAATTCGCAATATGACTACTGGTAGAGATATTGGAATAATGGTTCCTAACCTGGTTATTGGTGCAGGTAGCCTGGGACAGCAGGATTCTTCATTGAGGATCAGGGGGGTTCCTGGGGTCGGTATTTATCTGGATGGAATCTGGCAGGGTTCAAGAGGAGTGTTGCAAACGAATCTTGTGGAAATGCAGCGTGTTGAGGTATTGCGTGGGCCGCAAGGAACTTTGTTCGGAAGAAATACCAATGGTGGAGCAATTCAATATATTAGTGAATTACCTGGAGATGAATTTGGTAGTTCTGTGCAGATTGGGGCAGGCAACTTCAATAGAAAAGATATGAAATTGTCTGTTGATATACCACTTACAGATGAGCTTGCCACCAAATGGACTGCGGCCCGTTTTGAGAGGGAGGGTTATTTAAAAGGCGTATCAAGCTATGACTTACCCGGCGCTCGTTATGACAACAGGAATGACACCTACTTGCGCGGCGATATTTTATGGACTCCAACCCCGGAATTCTCGGCAAGACTTACAGCCTTTAGAGCTGAGCAACATGGTACGGAAGGCAGGCAGATAAGATTCAGTAATCAAAGTGAAGCTCCCTGGTACGATAATACCCACATCAAGGCTATTAATTGGCTAATGAGCCAGCCAGGAAGGAATTATCCTTCACCTGCCTTTACGCCTGAGTACTATGAAGTTAACTATCCGGGTGGAGAGGTAGGCGAATGGGAAACTAAAGCATCGCAACCATCCGATTCTTCACAAAATGATGCCAAAGATATCACCCTTCGTCTTAATTACGATATAAACGATAACCTGCAATTCGAATCATTAACGGCTTATCGTACTGAATTTGCACATCAACTCAGTTTGCAGGATGGTGCGGATTTTGTGGCATGTTGCCGGGATAATCGCTATTACGATGATCAGTTATTTTCCCAGGAGTTCCATTTAACCGGGACTTTTATGGAGGACAGAGGGAGCTTTTTATTAGGCGGTTATTATTCCGATGCTGAAAACAAACTACGCTTGTATCGCTGGTGGATGACAGAATGGTATCTCCCTGATGCAAATGGCGATGGCAATCCAGAGTTGAATGTTGATTTGATTAATGGAGTAAAAGCTTACGGCGCCAGCACTGGAGACGATGCGCTAGCAAATTACCGTCCCCTTGGCTTTCTCAATAACAGCGCAAACCATCAGTGGGGCTTGACTGAAGAGGAAGAAAAGGCAGTTTTCGGAGAAGTCGACTGGGCAATTAATGATCAGTGGATGTTAACTTTGGGGGCTCGTTACAGCTGGCGGGATGTGGTCAATACACAGTTCAGACCTGGTCTGAATGATGCGCCGGCATTATTTATTGGCAACCCGATACGGTCGCCAACTGAAGGCTCGGTTATTGGTCCGGGTAATATGTGGGCAGGAGTAGAAGTGCCTCCAGCCAGGCCTGGTATTAATGAAGTGCATATCAAAGCTTCCTTTACTCCCAAGGTTTCTCTGAGTTATCAGTTCAATGAAGACATAATGTTTTACGGTACTTACTCTGAAGGATTTTCTGAAGGTGGTGTGAGCTATGTGGCAGCCCTCGATCAGCTGTTTACGCTTGCCCCTGAAATTGTAGAAAGCACCGAAGTCGGCATTAAGTCGTATTTTATGGACCGCACAATACGCTTTAATAGTAATGTGTTTTTCAGTAAATGGACCAATCTCAGAGTTAGTCGTCACCCGATTGATCCTAATACAGGACTCGAGTTGCCAACGCCATTTAATACCGATGATGGTTCTGCAGAAGTGTCTGGAGTGGAAGCAGAAATTCTTTGGTATGTAACGGACTCTTTTAACCTGAACTTTAGTGGCGGCTACCTGAAAACAGAATATATTGAAATTGGTGATCCTGATGTTTCGTCTCTAAGCTTTGATGCTCCCTTTGCATTTGCTCCAGAGTGGAGTTATGCCATAGGCGCTCAATATGATATGGCTGTTGGCAACGATGGAGAAATGACATTTCGCGCTGACTATGGATGGAAGGATGAATATGAAAGAGATTCTTCAATATTCAGGCATAGGGAAGTTGGCCCAGAGCCATCTTATGGCCTTCTTAATTTCCAGGCGCGTTACAAAAAACAGACAGACAATGGCGCTGAATGGAGTTTGGCGGCCTGGGCTACAAACATCACTAATGAGCATTATATAGATGGCGGATTTGTTTCGGCAGGTCTTGGTATTTCACTCGATACTGTTGGCCCACCCAGGTCTTATGGTTTAACCCTGGAATATGGTTTCTGACATTACGGTAGTACTAAAAAAAGGGATAAATAATATATTTATCCCTTTTTTTTAGCATAGGATTTATCAATTTATTCACACATGGTCCTTTCAACTTTAGATAAAAGATTGCAATAGACAATAAGAAGGAAAAAAAATGAAATATTGTTTTCAGGTGTTAATAAGCATATTGATGTGTACACAGGCACATGCTCAAAATATGACTATTATAAATGCTCATATTATCGATGGTAACGGTACAAATATAGAAAACGGGACAATAGTAATTGAGGATGGATTGATTGTGTCTGTAAGTGATTCAACAACTTTCATTACAGGAGAAAACGTAATCGATGCTAGAAACAGAACTATTTTGCCAGGCTATATAGATGGTCATCGCCATATTATTGGCAGGAATATTGAACGCTGGTTTGATGAGGAGTCAGAAATAAGAATGCAGGAATTTTTGGAAGCTGGTTTTACAACATTGATGTCTGGGGGCGGACCAGTGCCTGGTATTATTGAATTAAAAAGGCGTATAGAAGCCCGAGAGATCATAGGACCAAGAATTATTACTTCAGGACGCGTTGATCCTCAAAATTTTGTCACTGCTGAAAGCGCCAGGGCCGAAGTTAATAAAATGGCCGAGGCGGGTGTAGAAATAATTAAAGTACGTATGAATGTTCCTGAGGAAAAGGCGCTTGTTACAGAAATAGTGAAGGAAGCTGAAAAGCATGGTCTCGACGTTATGGTGCATGCTTCCAGTAGCCCGGCGACAATGGTGGCAGCTGTGGAAACAGGCGCAGGAAAGCTCGTTCATACTCCCCACGGCGGTTATATTAATGATGAACAGGCAAAGATGGTTGCTGATGCTGGTATTGAGAACCTGACCACGGCCGGATTTGCAGTGCCTACATTTGGCGCCTTCAATGACGACAATATACCTACATTCAGGGATGGTAATCCATGGCCGGAGGGTATTCTGGAAGGTGGTTATGCGGCTGCTGGTGAGAAGGTCGTGAACGCCCGAACACTCTGGGATAACGGTGTTGTGCTCGGATTTGGTACTGATACCGGATATAACCCCCGTGACGGACTTAAACATGAATTACGAACTCTGAACCTCATGTTTTCCGAGCGCGATATTATTAAGCTTATGGGACCTAATACTGCGGCTTTTCTTGAGATGGAAGACAAACTTGGCAGCATTTCAGAGGGGCAGATCGCCGATCTGGTTTTAGTGGATGGGGATCCTCTCGATATAATATTTAACCTTCTCAATGTGTCGGTGGTCATTAAGGGGGGAGAAATAGTGGTAGATAAGAGGTAACAAGAAATCGGGGTCAGAACAGGTTTCTTTTGTTAAGAGAGTAATCCTGTTCTGACCCCAATTTAGATTATTTCAGTGGTGAGTAATCTGTTGAACTCATCATGAAAACCTGTCTTGGTTCCAGCGGCACGAAATATTTCAGGCGCAAGGTTTCCCAATCCGGATCGGCATTGAATGCTGCCCATACTTCTTCGCGGTGGGCACGATCACGATAGGCCAACATCCAGATCAAGGTTCTGGGTCGCTCCACATCCTGCCAGGTGCCAATAATTTCTGCGCCGTGTTTGGTGAACAGCTCGATTTCCTCTTCGCGAAAACGCTGGTGCAGTTCATTGATGCCGCCCTTGAATGAACCAACGCCATCGCGGGTGGGATCTGCCGTGTACATACGTATCTCGAAACAACGGGCATTGGTGCCCACATTGGCGCCTAACTCGGCGCTCAATTGGTCTTTGGGACCGCAAGCTGAAAGTGGGGCGCTGGCCTGGGCCGCCTGAAGATCTTCAGTATCCAGTACGCTAAAAACCAATGTGCCCAGTACCATGCCGGAACAGAACAATCCGGTGAATAAATTTCGTTTAGTCATGAGATTTTTCCCTTTAGCTAGTTCAACAAATTATTTCTGAAATAATGCCTGTGAGATGTAGCTAGCCACATCCCGAATCTGAGTGTTGCTCAGAGCCAGCTGGAAAGCCGGCATATCTTTGCCCTGACCTGCGCTTACCGCAGCAATAATTCCAGCAGGATTAGTGGCAATGTCAGCCAGTGCAACGCCACCAGCAGGTCCGCCCAGTCCATCCTCGCCATGGCAGGGTAGACAGGTTTGTCTATAAAGAAGCGCTCCGGCTTCGCTGTCCCCGCCGGTATCTGCACTTGTCAGGGTTTGTGGAATCGCCTGTGTGCCGCCCAGAGAAAATGTGAACAATTTTGGCCTGATCGGATTGTCACCCCCCAGACCAGTGCCTCCCATGAAAGCAATGTATTGAGTCTGATCGATCATATAAGTAATTGGTGGCGCCATCCCGGCAGCGAGACCGGAATCAATTTCCAGCAGTAATTCACCAAGGTCCGCAGAATAAACCAGCAATCTACCATCATTAATAGTCTGGAATAAAAGGTTGCTGGCGGTGGTCAGCGTGCCGCCACCTGATCTGCCCCCGGAAGGTTTGCGCCAGCGTTCTTCTTGTGCCACCGGATCCCAGGCCAGCAACATATCTCCTTCGCCTTCAGGCCCAATGGAGGCCGGAATTTTAGGATTGGCGACCAGTGCCGGGGCGGCTCGACCTCGGCGGGGAACACCGGTATTCATCTGTGCGGGATTAAAGTCGAAGTCGGGATCCACCACAAAGGTTCGGTTGCCGCCCATTGATGCCGGGATATAGACCAGTCCGGTATCAGGATTGAAGGACATGGGTGCCCAGTTGTGGGCGCCGCCGTTGGATGGATAGATGGTAGCGGCACCATTGTCATGATCATAATGGGCATCAGGATTAACCCGTGGACGTCCGGTGACTTCATCAATGCCAGTGGCCCAGTTAAGGCGGGCAAAAGGTTTGGCAGAAATAAATTCTCCGCTGACGCGATCGAGCACATAATAAAAGCCATTTTTGTTGGCCTGCATCAACACATTTCGTTCTTGACCGTCAATCATCAGCTCAGTCAGAACGAAACCCTGGGTGCTGTCATAATCCCAGGAATCGCCGGGGGTGTTCTGGTAATACCATGCCAGCTCACCACTATCTGCGTTTACCGCCAGAATAGAACTGACATAGAGATTATCTTTGCCTTCTGATTGCCTTAATGATTCTGGCCATGGGCCGCCATTACCGGTACCGACAAAGACCAGATTGGTGTCAGGGTCATAGGCAATGGAATCCCACACCGAGCCGCCTCCGCCAAAGCGCCACCATTCGCCGTCCCAGGTTTCTGCCGCGATGCGCATGGCCTCATTTTCAAAGGGTTCTGCAGGATTGCCAGGTACGGTATAAAAGGTCCAGGCCAGATCACCGGTAAGGGCATTGAATGCAGAGAAAAATCCCCGTGTAGGAAATTCCCCGCCAGCGGCGCCAATGATTACTTTGTCATTGGCAATTCGTGGCGCCATGGTAATGGTGTGGTTTTCCTGTGAGTAGGCTACCCGTGATTCCCAAATAGGTATGCCGGTCTGGGCATCCAGAGCGACCAGTCTGCCGTCCAGAACAGGGGCGATGATCATGCCTTCATACAAGGCTACGCCGCGTTGAACGATTCCGCAGCAGGTTTTGGAGCGAACTGTGGCCTGATTGACTTCCGGGTCCCAGCGCCATAACTCATCGCCCGTTCTGGCATCTACGGCAAACACGATGCTCCAGTTGGTGATCCCATACAAAGCCCCATTCCAGACCAGCGGACTTGCTTCCTGTACGCCGCCGCCCGGGCCCACATCATAGGACCAGGCCAGGCCAAGCTGATTGATATTATCGGCATTAATTTGATCAAGAGGGCTGTAACGGGTTTCCGCCAGATCCAGTCCATAACTAAGCCACTCTTTATCAGAACCATCAGAACCATCAGAGCCATCAGAACCGCCAGAATTACTGGAAAGGTTCCGGGTGTCTTCACCAGCTTCATCTTGAACCTGCTCCCCACAGGAAATCAGGAAAATACATGCGAGTGCTAAAAAAAGTAGCCTTGGGTTTTTGAACAAAACAGGGTTAATTTTTATCATCACTGGATAATACTCTGGAAAAGGACGTTAAAGTAAAGGAAAAATAAAGGAAAAAGGGTCGAATATTTCTGATTCGTCTAAACAAGCTATCTAAATTTTGTAAGGCTGCCAGGATTATTCCGTACCTGGCAGGCTTGAATTAAAACCAAACTTGAGAGCAAGCGCTGGTGATTGGTGAAATTTCTTTTATCTTTTTAAAGATGACTTTCAAACAATTCTAGATGCTTTTATTTTGCAAGCCTATGATATTATTGAGCGCCTGATTTTGAGGAAATGATCTACTGCTGAAGCTGGGCTATTGCTTTTCCTGATCGGGTTGTTAATAGTGTTTTTACGAATGCCACTAAACAGTTTTGATTTAAATTAAGAAATTATTCCAAGGTAGTTAAATTATGAAATATGTCAGTTTTTATCGTCCCGATAGCAAGGTAGTCAGTTTAGGAAAGCTGGATGGAGAAAAGGTTGTTGAGCTTGTTTCTTCAGAAGGAAAAGGCACTGATCTGAAAGCAGCCCTTTCCATGAATGCTCTTAATTCACTTGTGGACGGTGAAACCTTTAACAAGGAAGAGATTCAGCTTTTACCAGTTGTGGTAGATCCAGGTAAAATTTTCTGTGTTGGGCTTAATTATGATAGCCATCGAAAAGAAGCCGGACGCGCTGAAGCAGAGCATCCTGCAATTTTTATACGTTTTGCGGATTCCTTGATTGCCCATGGTGATCCCATCATAAGACCCCGTATTTCAACTAAACTGGATTACGAGGGTGAGCTGGCACTGGTGATTGGCAAGGCAGGTCGCAATATTCCTGAAGAGGACGCACTGGACTATGTGACAGGCTATGCCTGTTTCAATGATGCCTCCATACGTGACTGGCAAAAACACAATATCCAGTTTACCCCGGGCAAGAACTTTCCGGGCACCGGCGCGTTTGGTCCTTATCTGATTACCCCGGATGAAGTGGGTAACCTTGAAGAACAGAGAGTTATCACAAAGCTTAATGATGAGGTGCTTCAGGATCAGCCAATTTCTGACATGATCTGGCCTGTTGCTACCCTGATTAATTATATTTCAACCTTTAGCCCTCTATCTCCCGGCGATGTTATTGTTACCGGCACACCTGGAGGGGTAGGATTCAAAAGAACACCTCCGGTATGGATGATTCCGGGTGATGTGGTGGAAGTATCTATTGGTACAGTAGGGACGCTTGTAAACCCGATTCAGGATGAAGAGCTTGCTTAGTAAGCGGGATTCTGGAAAAGTTGCTTTTAGTTTATCAAAAGGTTGCTTTTAGTTAAATTGGAGTAGAAGATTTGAAGATGTTCAGAATAATAGTTTCAATTGGCCTGTTGTTTTTTATTGTCTCCGGAGCGATGGCACAGTCACAAGCTCAAGCGCCTGCAGGGGTCACGCCACTTCCCGTGGATCTGTTTACCACCCGGAACTTTTATCTAGATGAGCAATACTGGGCTGACCCGCGTTATACGCGCTGTAATACTCCTCGACAACTTACCGATATGTGGAATCAGGAAAGAGTCGGTGAATGGGGTGATTGCGAGCATGACCGGGATATCGCCGACATAGTCAGCCCTTATCCCTATATGACAGCTGCTGAGCACTATGCTGCTCTGAAAGCCTCTGCCCAGGTAACAGAATATTCGCGTGCAAATTTGCCGGAATGGGATGGCTGGTATCGACGCGGAGCCAGAGATGAACAATGGATATATGGGCGCAACCTGCAAACCTCCACGATGTTGTCCTTATTGACCCCGGAATACCAACAACGCATGACTCAGATGGCCTTGCATGAAGGAGTAAATAATTCGCCACAGTGGATGGCAGCATTCTGTTATCCGGAAGGCATGATGCGCTGGTGGGCTGAATTTTCAATTGGTGAAATTGAAGTGATGATGACACCGGATGTAGTTCAGCTCAGTGGCATGAATGGCACCAATTTTGTCCGCAAGGTGTTGCTTGGCCGGGAGCATGTTCAGGAAGTTCCCCAGTGGTATGGGGAAAGTATTGGCTTTTGGGATGATGATGCATTGGTCATCTGGACCGCTAATGTACAAGGGTGGACATTGTCACACTCCATGTTCGAGTTTAGTAATTCAATGGAAATCATTGAAATCATCAGGCCAGGATCGGATGGCGGCTTGATAGTAGAAGCAACGTTTTATGACCCGGAAGCCTTTACTCAACCGCTACACACCGTGACACCCTGGAACAAGACGGCAAATATTGATGATCCCCAGCGTCGTTTAACCTATGCGGAATGTCGTGTGCAAAGTACCATTATTAATGGTCCTGATGGCAGGCCAACGCAACTGACATTTTTTGATGAAGATTTTATTGATTACTTTGGCCGCCCATGGGCGCAAAATTGGGAAAATTATTTCGAGCAGGACTTTGAGAGCCCCGACGAATAGGGTCTTAATTTCGTCTTATTTAGAAAGGAATAGGAGTTAACATGAACTTGCTACCAAGAATTATTATAAAAAATTGTGCAATTGCCTGTGTAACGGGCTTAATCTCTGTCGGCATGCTGTCGCCAGCTTATTCTCATCATTCCTTTGCTATGTACGATACGGTTGCGGAAAAGACAGTGACCGGGAAATTGATTCGCTTTATTCCAGGCGCCAATCATGCACAAATACTGTTCACCCTGATCGATGAACAAGGTGAGCAGGTCTATGACGATAAAGGTGAGGAAGTTGTCTGGGGTGTGGAATTAGGCCCGGCAGCGAGAATATCCCGGCAGGGTGTTACTGTAAAAAGTTTTCCCGTGGGTACAATATTGACGGCAACACTTCATCCGCTTAGAGATGGTCGCCCTTTCGGTGCTATGGCCGCTGCTGGCATTATTAAATGTGGTTCTGAGTTGCCTGCTAATGGGTGTAACGCAGAAACCGGTGAATCTTTCCTTAGAAGCTCCCCGGTAAATGAAACTCCCATAACAAGGCAATAAGGTTTGTTTTCTTGCGTTTTAAATTCTGGCGAACGTATTCAAATTCAAGCTGGCAATGATTGGTAGATTTTTCTGCCTTTGATTGCCCTGCGGTTCTATTTCAATTCAAGTATTGGAGACAATCATAATGAAGAAATTGCTGATTATTTTTGCAGCCTTTTCCTGCTTTGCAAATGCCCAGGATCTGGTGATTACCAATGCCCGGATTATTGATGGCACCGGCAGGGTAATTGATTCAGGTTCCGTTGTAATTGATGCTGGCCGCATTGTTTCTGTTTCGGAAGGCGCAGCAAATATTGCTGGTGTGCCGATAATAGATGCCAATGGCATGACCGTGATGCCGGGTTTTATTGATGCGCATCGGCACATCATATCCGGTGATGCGCAAACATGGTTTACCGAGCAGTCTACGCAGAATATGCAGGCGTATCTGGATGCGGGCTATACGACATTAATGGAAGGTGGCGGACGACTGCCTGGCATTATGGAATTGAAAAGACGTATTGATACCGGAGAGTTGACTGGCCCCCGTGTCATTACTTCAGCTCGAGCAGATCCCGGGCAATACAGCACTGAAGCCTCTGCGCGGGAGCGGGTTCGGGAGTTGGCCGAAGCCGGCGTTGAAATAATCAAAGCCAGCACAACACCCAATGAAAAAGACATACTTGCTATATTGGTTGATGAAGCAGGTAAATATGACCTCGAAGTAATGGTACATGCAGTGACTGTCCCTGCCATGCTAGCGGCGGTTGAAGCCGGAGCCGGTAAGCTTGTTCATACACCCCATGACAGCTTTTTAACGGCAGAAGAGGCTAGAGTGGTTGCCCAGGCCAATATTGAAACTTTGTCCACCATTGGATTTGCCGTACCTACCTTTGATGTTTATAACGATGACAATATTCCCACCTTCCGCGATGGCAATTCCTGGCCTGAAGGTATTTTGGGGACCGGTTCAAATGCTGCTGGAGAGAAAGCTGTCAATGGCCGTACCTTATGGGATGCTGGCGTTGTCTACGGTTTCGGAACCGATACCAACTACTCTCCGGTAAAAGGCTTGTCCCATGAGCTCAGGGCGCTAAATTTAATGTTTTCACCTCGGGATATTATCAAATTGATGGGTCCTAATACGGCGGCGTTTATTGATATGGAAAATGAAATAGGAACGCTTGAGCCTGGTAAGCAGGCAGACATCGTTTTTATTGATGGCAATCCGCTGGAATTGATATTCAATTTATTGAATGTAAAACTGGTATTAAAAGGTGGAGAAATTGTTGCGGATCATCGTGAGTAACAAATAGTTACTCTAGTGATATACCGATCCCCCCACCATGTCCTATGATAGGGGGGGCAGTAAATTCATTCCGCTTATCGTTTCACTTAAGCCGACTATGTTTGTCGGTTATTTGGGGCGATAGGAGTCACGTGCTACTTTTGCGAAAGGGGCTGGTGCGACTATTGCCCGTACTTCTTTTTGCGTGTGGCGCTCAACAGTCGGTTTTGTTGACCCGCGGTCTTCTTCACCCCAAAAGAGAGTGACTTCAGTACCGGGTTCGCTGTTTTCTACATCAATACTTGCCAATGAAATCATTGCCCGTTCGTTGTATGTGTATCCCGTGTAAGTTGACACTCCAGTCATTTTCCCATCTTTCATTACTTTGTCGAAGGGCATAGTGGCATAGTTTGCCAGAGGCAAGTCGAAGTATTTATATGCATCAACATCATGACTTAAGGATTTGAACATGTCTGCAACATCTTCATCATTCCAGACCAGGGTGACTTTTTTGCGTGGCGGATTGTCAGCGATTTTTTCAAGCGCTTCCCTGCCCACGAAGTCATGATCGAATTTGACGAAAGGACCATAACCGAGATCATATGGAGTCAGGTAATAGTCAGAAATATCATCGGAATAATAACTTCCTCCCAGTGATGACATGCCCTCATAGCTGTCTGCAGGTAACCATTCCCGATATGCTTTCAAATCATCGCCGGTGTAAATCGCTGGAACGGGGGAAGGGATCCAGCCTGACACCAGGGCGCTAGTAGAATAAGCCTTTGATCCTACTTGCCGAATTCCATATTCCTGACCAGCTTCTAGTATGGCATTGCGTACCTTGTCGCCATCTTCCCAGGGACCCCATATTTCCCAGCCAGGCTGTCCCACCATGCCATGTTTAATGGCGCGAACTTCGCAGCCATCCACGATAAATACATCCATATTAAAGAAACTGATATCTGGGGCTGGTTTGCCTGTGACTTTTTCCATAACAGTCACTGCGTGTGGTCCCTGTACCTGATATCTGTAGACCATTCTTTGGCCTTTCTTATTCTCAAAAGAGCGGTCATCCCTTACTGATGTTACATCATAACCACCCTGGTCAATGTGATATTGTAGCCAGTTGTGGGAGGAGGGGCGTCCCACCAGATTCATTTTTTTTTCTTCTAGATAAAAAAGAACTGCATCACCAATTACAAAGCCATCCTGATTACAGGCAACAAATTGCTTACCCTTATTTGGCACAAAATTATTGACGCTATTGATGCCTAAGTCAGAAATCAGTTTCACCACATCAGGCCCTTCAATATAAAGATCTGTCATGTGATGGGACTGATCAAAAAGGGCACATGTTTCCTGCCATGCATGTTGTTCATCACGCCAGTTTGTGAATTCAGTAGGAACTACGGGGAAAGCGTAGGGTCCGATTTGAGAATTACGCAACATATTTGCTGCATTGCCGGCAGCCTTTAAGGCTTCTTCGAGGTTTTGGTGACTCATCTTGAGGTTAATCTCCTAAATCTATAAAATACAATACGGGCACTGAGTACCCACTCCTTAATTAAAAACCTATCTATTGCGTTTATTTAATATTGCTCCAAACGAAAAATTCTTTGAAACGGTTAAATACATTATTAAAGTTCGCTGGGAATTCAGCTACGTTAAATACTGTTATTTCTATGTTACAAATCATAAATTATTAACTGAAATTATAGCTTTAAAAATATTTTTAAAATTCTTTTGGTCAATAAAAAATATGGGTTTTTCTGTTAAATATTATTTATTTCATTCTTAGCTTCAGCTTCTTAATAGAGCCTGTCCCCATGAGTTTAGGGTTTTTTGTTCATGCTCCCAAAGCCCAATAGGACGGTCGAGGGTGATAATTTCGAGTTCCGCTGAGATTTCGAGCCAGTTACCCTCTGGGTCCCGAATCATAAAGAATAAATTATTACCCGGGCCATGGCGGCCAGGACCCCATTGCAGAGGGATCTCAAATTGGGCTAGGTAATCTGCCCAATCTCTTATTCTATTCCATTCAATGGCTTCAAAGCAGTGGTGGTCTAGACGTTTTTCCCCGGCAGTAAATATTGCCAGACTATGATGTTCGCTATCAGTATTAAAAAAACAGGCACGCAGAACCCCGTCTTCATCTTCTACACGATCTGCAAGCAGAAAACCCATGGTGTTGGTATAGAAGCTTAGTAGTTTTTCAGGTTCGTCTGAGGCAAACGCGACATGTTGCAAACGTCCAGGCAAGCCCTCTTTAGCAGGAAAATTATTATTCTTGGGGAATGTTCCAAAAACAAACCTGTTGCCATCAGGGTCGCGTATAGCAAATGCATTGTCTTCAAATACCGGGCTGGGGGATTTTTCGATATCCCCGCCAGAAGCAGAAATTTTATCGCGTAAGTGCGCAAGCTCTTCGTTATTTTTACAGGCATATGCAGCAAACCCAAGTGTCTTGGTCTTTCCTTCACCTAAAACAATGCATCGCTCAGTACCTGTACAAACATGCATATCACCATGTTGTCTAACTTCCATGCCAAGTGCCTGTTTGTAGAAGGCGGCTAAATCAGTCGGATTTGGGGTGAGCAGCATCGTATGATTAAAGCGTAGCTCGGGGATAGTTCGTTGTTCCATAGTAATGCGATCTTCTTGACAAAAAAGTCTTTGTTAATTGTATAGGTATGCATATTATAAAGAGATTGCAAGCCCCTTCCAAGCCATAACCAGTTTGTTATAAATTGTATCCTAAATTGATAATATTACTTATTTTTGTTGTTATTTATTTTGTAAATGTATGCTATATACACATAAAAAAAGACGGCCCATTTGGGCCGTCTTTTTAATCTAAATGACTGAGTATTTGGTGCCAGTAGTTAAAACTGGAAGCCAAGACTCATGCCGACTTCGCGTGAAACGCCTACTACAGTGAAGTCATAACCCCAAACAGTGCGGGTATCGAAACCGCCATTGATATAGAACTCATCAGTCAGATTGCGCCCCCAAAATTCAAGGTTCCATTCGGCTCCAGGTGGTGAGTAACGTATACGACCATTCAGGATGCCGTAATCTGGCTCGAAGATGGTATTTCCATTAGCATCTTTTGGCGTGCGCTGGTTGGCGGAATCACGAACATACTCACCCATCCAGCCGTAGTTAGCGACAAATAGCAAGCTAGCGCCACTTGAAAGTGGATGGTCATACTGAACCGATAGGGATGCACTTTTTTCCGGCGCATAGGCAAAAGGTGATCCAGGTTGGATACCGTTGACACCGCTTGGATCCGGATCACCAATACTAACGTATTTTGCATCGAGCAGGCCTAGCCCTGCAGTAATCAGCAAGTTATCGGTGGCAGCATAAACAAGCTCAAATTCCCACCCGTCTGCTTCGGCTACACCTTCACTGGTAGCAACCGGGAAAGGTAGTTTTTGACCAGGATTGTTGGGGTCGTCCGGCAGAATTTGAACGCGCAAACCATCCCACTCGGATTGGAAATAGTTTGCATTAAAACGCAGACTACCATCCAGCCAGTCGGATCTTATTCCAACTTCAGTCGTTGCAATAATTTCCGGGTCAAGAGTAATAGGATTGGGGAAATTTGGACTGATAGTCACACCGCCAGAGGTAAAGCCTTCACCCCAACTTGTATAGAGGAAAATGTCATCATTGACCTGATAACTTGCAGCAAACTTGTAGGTATTAATGTTGCCAAGGTCGGGATCTTTGGTAACTGTCTCAACTGTTCCGGCAAAGGGATTGCCCTGGATAGGTAACTGGTCTGTGGCTGGGCGGAACGCTTCGGTTTCTATATATGTTGCTGCCTGTCCCGCGTCAGATGTTCTTCGAGCTCCAACAGTCACGTCTAATTTGTCAGTTACGCTATAGGTTAGGTTACCAAAAAACGCTTTATCCGAGTCATCGTTGCCTGTGAGTGCATCGCTGCTGATGAAGGTTAATGGTCTGAATCCTACTAGAGAAGGATTTCCAACCAGAGCTCCGTATGCCTTGACATAATCAATTGCGGCTCTGTCATCGTTTCCTCCCCCGCTTGTTCCAGGGTTCGAGAACTCCTGCATGGCCCAACGATAAAAGCGCTGCTTGCTTTCCTGTTCGAAGTTGTAATATCCTCCGATAAAGGTAAGCCTGTCATCCATAAAACTACCGCTCAGTTGAATTTCCGTTGTGGTGTTTTCCTGATCTGTGTAGTAATCATCTGTAGTCACGCTGAATTCAGAACCATCAAAGTCAGTGACCTGGCGCTGTTCTTGTTGCCATTTTGACGTAATGGCTTTGATCGAGAGATTTTCGTTAATATCCCAGTTCGCTGTTAATGTTGCGTACTGCAGGTCACGTGTTGCACCACCATTGGCGGTATTTGACATTGTCTCCCATTGGCCGAGTTGACCACCTGGGAACCCAGGCTCATGAGTTTCTGGTGTAAATCTATTATTAGCCAGCTTTTTCGGAGGGAGGCCTATAGCCGCCTCAACACTAGGGGTAATGAAGTCAGGGTTACCTGCCAGGATATTATACCCGAGATAACGTGGGTGCTGTGTGTTGCTAAACCGAACTATCCGAGGGTCGCTGCTGGCCTTTTGCTCATCTGTGAGAGTGGCCCGTAGAGAGAAATTATCTACTGGTTCCCAGAGAATATCGGCACGGAATATAGTGTCGTCCTGACCACCAAAGGAGCGGGCTACTGTCTGGCTCTCTAGGAAGCCATCGTTGTAATAACGCGCCGCCGTGAATTTAGTCTTAAGTGTGTCCGATATTGGCAGGTCTACGGAAACGCTTGCGTCACGTCGATTGAATTCACCTACGGTCATGCTTCCCACGACGGCAAACTCATCACCTGGTCCTTTTGTTTTGATATTGATTGCGCCACCATTGGTGTTACGTCCAAACAAAGTACCTTGTGGCCCCCGCAAAACCTCGACACTTTGCAGCTCAACGAAATTGCTTTGTAGGAAACTTGCACCACCCTGCCACACGCCATCTATATAGATTCCTACACCTGGAAGACCACGGATATAGAGACTAGCCCCACCTGGGCCTCCGCCGCCTGCTGGATTCAGAACTACGTTAGGCACCATAATACCTAGGTCACGACCCTGTTCAAGACCACTTAATTCAAGAGTCTCAGCAGTGAACGCCGCTACCGACATAGGTGTTTCCTGAAGGTTGGTTTCCCGACGCTCTGCGGTAATCATGATTTCTTCCACTTGTCCCGGCTGTGCCAGCGCGGCTAGTGGAGCCAGGCACGTTAATGGAGTGGCTAAAAGAATAGCCGCTCTTAATTTCAATTTTTTTTGTGAAAACATAAGGATTCCTCTTTTTTATGAACTTATAGCTACTTCTTGATCAAGAAACTACTGAACTTTTCTTTAATATTTACAGACGAAGTCTCTCATTAATTACCGGCTAAAGTAAACCAAAGAGTCTTGAGTGAAGTCTAATGAGTTTGAATAATGCCTGTAATTCGCTGAAAACGTGTTTTTCGCAAAGGTCCTAGGTTTAATTATTATGCTGCAGTAGCAGAATACGCGTTCTCTTTTGTCATTAAGCGTCTTGCGAGAGAAACAAAGCCTAGTGCAGTGGCGGGCATAACCACCGCGTATACCAGGCCAGCAACAGCAAGATCGGGGCGTTGTAAAATATTGAAAGTGATGGCGAAAGACAATGCCAGATTTTGCACGCCGACTTCAAAGGTAATGGTAATGACCTGAGTTAATGGCAACTTGAAAAGCTTCGCCAGGCCAAAGCCCATCGCCATAGTCACTAAATTCATTGTCACGACCAAAATGGCCACAGTTTTGTAATTTTCCAGCAGAACGTCATAACTTGAAACAATACCCAGCAAAAGGACCAGCATCATGACGTACAACACCACTTTTCGAATAGGTTCGACCGCTTTTTCACTAAAAGCACTGTAGAAATGTCGAATCAGCATCCCCAGAATCAATGGGATCAGAGTAAATGTCATTAAATTAATTAACATACCTAATATTGGCAGTTGCGCCATTTGTCCATCTAGTGAGAAAGTACGTAGAGCTAGATTGATAAGAAATGGAATAGTAAATACTGTAATAACACTGGTAATTGCAGAGAGTGTTACACAAAGCGGTACATCGGCACGCGAGGCAAATGTATAGGCGTTTGCAGTAGCGCCACTTGGGCATGCTGCCAGTATTACCAGGCCAACAGCAATGGCAGGGGGTGCATTGAACGCCATGCCGAGAATGAAAGCGACCAGGGGTAAACCTACTAACTGAGCGACAAGACCAATGGTGGCGGCCTTTGGAAAAATAATCACACGCTTAAAGTCGGCTATAGTCAGGGACAAACCAAGCCCCATCATAACTAGGCGCAAAACCCAGGGGATAACTTCAGAATTAACAAAGCCAGCTTGTGCGCTTAACATTTCCAGTAGTTGCATTATTTATACCCCTGTTTGAAGCTTATTTTGGTTATTAATTGACCTATCAATATGTTTTTTCTTAAAGGTTTCAGGCCAATCAGATTCTAGGGTTTTGAGGATAAACGCTCTATTTTTTAAAGTCTATTTCTGTTTACAGAGAGCTGCTAAAATATAATTTGCTTTTTATAGTTAATTCGATAGTTAATGTACTTCAAGTTTCAGAAAATAATTTGTTGGCATTTTTATTGAACTGCCATAGGCATGGGTTAGAATTTCTAAGAATTTTGAATATTAAGAATCTTCAGTCAAACATTAATAGGCTAATATTTACGGGTCGTTAACAATGAATTTAATCGGAAAAAATGGCTTCAAGTATGTTGTTTTCTTTGTTCTTGCAACAAGCAACATTTCTTTGGCGTTTGCACAACTAAAACCTCCAGAAATAACAGGCCTTAGAGGTGCACCCTTCACTTCACAAAACCCACCTCCTGAACTGCAAAGTTTTGGCGAGGGGCCACAATGGGATGGCAGGTCTCCTGAGGGGGTCGAACCTCTGGGAATAGACCTATTTACCAGTACCGATTTTTATATGGATAGTGAGTCTTGGCTCGATCCACGCTATTGGCGCTGTAATAGTCCCAGACAAATTACAGATATGCGCAGCGGTGGAGCTGGGGCAGGGACTAGTGATCCTAGAATAGGCAATAATCCTCCTTTTTCTGCTCGCTGGGGAGATTGTTCTGAGGATTGGCCTAGGGAAAACATTGTAAGTCCCTATCCGTTTACTAGTGCAGAGGCTCATTATAAAGCCCTTCGTGCTGACGCAAATTCTAGGGGAGGTCCTACACAACATACTTATGAAACCATGCCGAAGTGGGATGGTGTGTACAGAGAATATCTTCCCGAAGGAAGGCGCGTCTGGAACTATATGCGTGCAAACCAGGCGTCAACTTTACTCTCTTTACTGACGCCAGATTATCAACAACGCATGGTCCGTCAGCTTTATCATGAGGGTGTGAATGCCGCACATCAGTGGTCAGCGTCGAACTGCTGGCCTGAAGGTTTTATGCGCCAATGGGCCACTGGGCCAACGCCGGACAGAGTGATAGTTACCCCTGAAGTAGTTATGTTATTGGGTAGCGGTAGTGCGAATATTACCCGCACGGTACATCTCGATCGAGAATTTCCCCTTGGCTTGGACATACCACAGTGGTATGGAGATACAGTTGGATTTTGGGATGGCGATGCTCTGATTACACGCACGGCGAATGTACAGGCATGGACTCAGCATTCAAGTTGGGAATTCAGTTATGAATTTGAGACCATAGAGATCTTTACACCCGCCCATGATGAAGATGGCAATTTTATTGGTTTGGACTGGGAAACTATTATTTACGATCCAGAAGCTCTAGCAGAACCGGTCCGAATTTTATGGCACAGGAGCTTTCGTGAGGAATTGAAAACAGCTGGAAGGCTTGGTCATGTTGAATGTACTAGACGCCTATATCCGATAGATGGATTTGCTACGCAGGTTGCACCAGGACAGGTTATTGAATATGAAGTGCCAGATATGTTCGATCGTCCATGGGCTAAAATCTGGAAGGATAATTTTGAACAGGATATGCAAGGGCCGGATGAAGAACTTGATTTGGGTTTTGAGTAAAAAAAATAGTGGGATGATGATGGAGATTGGGAAATGACAATTAAGAAAAATATTTCCGTACTTATAAGTGGGATTATTAAATGCTTTTGGATTATGTCGATTGGATTTTTGGCTATCCCAGTAAAAGCCCACCACTCTTATTCCATGTATGACGGCAGCCTGTACAAGGTTTTTACGGGAGTAATTGTCCGTATTGTTCCAAATGCAGCGCATTTTGAAATGCATTTTGTTCCCTTGAACACAGATCGAAATGCACTAGTGCGGGATGAAGAAGGGGAGCCTCTTGTTTGGGTAGTGCAGATGGAGAGTGCGGCCAGAGCAACACAACACGGGATCACCCGGGAAAGCTTTCCTCAAGGGACGGTGATGAGCATAGGGATTCATCCGCGGCGGGATGGACGTCCTGCTGGAGACAGGGGGGATTCAGGTTTGTTCCAGTGCCCTAAAGGTATTGCTCCTGACCCTGGCATGCATTGCGATTCAGTTCCCGGAAACATAGCCTTTGGAGAAGGAGTTATACCTGCGGAGTAGGTTTTTCATATCAAAAAGATTTGATCAAACTACTTAGTATAAGTACTAAGAGTAACCCTAAGTATTCCTGACAAGTCGGTTGCTTGCATATTGCCGGAATTCGCTGTGACGTTCAGCCTTGATCCCGCAGGTAGGGTGACCGGTGTTTCCAGAATATACGAGGTGGGCCACTGTTGAGGGATATCCAGTGCCAGCAACAGGATTTCCACGCGACCATCAGGAAGGCGGGCGGTAATTTCCAGAGAATGGGTGCCGGCAGGGTGTTCAGGCCATAAGGCAATAACAGTTGTGCCATTATCAAGCGTGGTCTCAGCCTGCAGGCGAGATCCGCTCCCACTAACTTCAAGCAAGACTTCCTGTACTTGTAGAGCCGGTGGCGTACTGGCGAAATGCAAGCCCAGGTTTCCATTCGGAGAAATCCCTGCATAGCCTCCCGAGAACAGGTAATCCGCCTGAATCTGTTGCCCGGGTGCAAGACGGACGCCACTGTTCTCCGGAAAACTGCGATAACCGTACCAGGGTGTCCAGGTGCCCAGCCACTGGCCACTATTTGCCAGACTGAACATCACTGCATGCAGATTACTGCGATCGCTTGGCAAAAACTCCAGGCCAGTGAGAAAAGTTTCTTCCTGAATAAAAGGATCAATTGTCACATTGGCCCGCAGCAGTTCTGAACCGTCCACCGATCCGCCTCTGAAATCATCAGCTGCCACCCGAACCACCTGGTCCGGTTCATCCAGACGCCAGGCAGTGGCATCAAAACTGGCGGTCACCGGCTCATCTTGCGTGCCGTCCGCACCCGGCACATTGAAGAATACTTCGC
>CAWUSW010000075.1:0-11632 GCA_963925675.1 uncultured Pseudomonadales bacterium | reverse complement strand
AAATGAAGCCATGCGAATGGCCGCTGAAACCTGGAATGGTAACTGGTGGGAACTCGGTGGTGGTGGGTCTACCTGGGACGGTATTACCTATGATGCAGAAACCAACCTGCTGCTTTTTGGTGTTGGTAACGGTGCCCCCTGGAATCCACTGGTACGGAGCCCCGGCGGCGGCGACAATTTATTCCTGAACTCCATCGTAGCTGTTGATGCAGATAGCGGAGAGTACGTCTGGCATTACCAGCAGATTCCAGCCGAAGAATGGGATTTTGATTCTGTTCAGCAAATTACTATTGCCGACATTGAAGTGGATGGGGAAATGCGTCATGTAGTCATGCAGGCCGCCAAAAGTGGTTATTACTACATGAATGATGCCTACACCGGTGAGTTAATCCGTGCCAATAATTTTGTGCCGCAAAATTGGACGTCCGGTTATGACATGGCCACTGGCAGACCGATCATCAATGAAGACGCTCAGTACACCAAGCGTACAGCAGCAACCATCATTCAACCTGGCCCAGCCGGGGCTCATGGTGCAGCCCCAATGTCCTTTAGTCAGGACACCGGTCTTTTGTATATCCCGGCCATGGAAAGCAGTATGGCATTTACCAATGCCCCCGAGAATATTGAAGGACGTTTCAATCTGGGTATGGAATACACCGGCGGTGATTATGCCTATGATGATCCGGATAATACTATTGTGCGTGGTAATCGCTCCCGACTGGTGGCCTGGGACCCGGTTGCCGCCGAAGAAGTATGGGCTATTGAAGACTTGGACGTTGGCGGTACGCTGAGCACTGCTGGTGGTCTGTTATTTAAAGGCAATGGCCGTGGTGAGTCACTGGGCGTATACAGTGCCGAAGATGGCACTGAACTGAAACTGCTGGATACTCAGGCGCGTACCTTTGCCGGTGCAATTACTTATGTCCATGAAGGCGAGCAGTATGTTGCGCAAGTAGTGGGTGGTCCTTCTTTCCTTGGCTATTACGCGCCTACCTATGCACGCTTGCTGGTCTATAAAACAGGTGGCACGGTAGAGCTGCCTGAAAAGACCGAATTTACCCAACGTCCTTTTGCACCACCAGTTGAAACAGCTTCTGCAGAGTTAATCGCGCAGGGTGCGCAAATCTATGGTGAAAACTGTGCCATGTGTCATGACGTAGGCGGGATGGCAAGAAGTTCATTCCCTGATCTGCGCAGATCTCCCATGCTGCATTCCGAAGACGGCTTCAACAATATTGTGCTGCAGGGTGCGCTTGCCGATCGCGGCATGACCAGTTTTGACTCTGTTCTGGACGAGGCGGCTACGAATGCCATCAGGCACTATGTGATTTCAGAAGCGCATATTGCGATGAACGCACCAAGTCCTTTTGGACCGCCACCAGATGTGGCGCCGGAAGACGTTGACGAAGTCGAGGAAGCTACTCGAAATAACTAAGTGTTTGATTAAGATAAGAAAGTCGGGCTTGTCCCGGCTTTTTTTATGTTTAAAATTCAGGTCCAAGGTACAAGGTCCAAGGTACAAGAGTGTAGGGCGGAAGAGCGCAGCGATGTTCGGCAAGGCAACCGCAGGTCGCCTACTTGAGACTTGCAACTTGAGATTTCCCTAAGTTTTTCAATTGAATTTTTGTCCCCCGTATCATATTCTGAAAACATTTATTTAAGGAGGCAAGAATGAGCATTCACAAAGCTGTTATAAAAATGTTGCTGGGTGCTATCTTGTCTTCCGCTGCTGTTTTCGCCAGCGCCCATCATGGCTGGTCCTGGTACGGAAATTCCGCTTTTATACTTACTGCAGAAGTTATTGATGTAGATTTTGGCAATCCCCATGACAGCTTGATCCTCAAGGATGCAGACGGTCAGCAATGGAATGTCTTGCTCAGTCCTCCTGCACGCAGTCGCAGGGCTGGCCTGGATGATGAGAAAGTTAATGTGGGTGATACGGTCACTGCCTATGGTCATCGTCGCAGTGAAGGGGATAATTTTGAAATGAAAACCGAAAGGCTGAAGGTCGGCGAGAAAATTTTTAATCTCTATCCTGACCGCAGATAGTGGCGCGTTTTTATTTTGTCATGATATTTAAATTTATAGTCATAAAATAACCAAAGGAGATGTAAGCAGGTTTTATCTATTAACAAGAAAATTAATAAGTCACTTAAGGGGAAGCATCATGGATTTTAAACGGACAAAGCAATTTAGAAAAAAAGGGATGTTATTGCGCGTAGCCTGTCTGGCTGCTGTAGTGGCACCCGGAATACAGGCTCAGGTGCTGGAAGAAATAGTAGTCACCGCAGAGCGTCGGGAAACCTCGCTGCAGGACACACCCATTTCGGTATTGTCATTTTCCAATGCGATGATGGAAGCCAGAGGCGTGCAGACCATTGAGGATCTGGCGACCAATTCACCTAACCTTGATATTAAAGGCTCCAGGGGAACCGGTAATGTCTCTCCCACCTATCAGATTCGCGGTATTTCAGGGGGCGGCGGAGCCACTGGAGAACGAGGGGTAGGTTTTTATCTGGATGGTGTTTTTGTACCGCGTCAGACTGGTCCCTATATGCAAGTACTGGATCTGGAGCGAGTTGAAGTATTAAGAGGGCCACAAGGTACCTTGTTTGGTCGTAACAGCTTGGGTGGTGCAATTCGTGTTTTCTCGCAGCAACCAACTCAAACAAAGGATGGATATATCCAGCTCACTGGTGGTAACTATGGCCGCAGTGATGTTAATGCCATGTTTAACACACCACTGAGTGACACTTTTGCAATCAGGGGGCAGGCGGCCTATTTGAGCCAGGACGGTTATGTCGACAGGGGTCCACAGGAACTGGGGAGCTCTGAAAACCTTATTCTACGTCTGCGTGCTGCCTGGGAACCCAGTGATGCTGTCAGTGTAAGTTTCGGGGTCATGCATCTGGATTCTGAATCTGATGGTAATCCCCAGGATCTGGAGACCTTTGATATGTCTCCAGTGGATCCCATCAATGGTGTCAGTGATGTCATCAGTTTTGAAGGGGGTTATGCAGACTGGATGTCCGATTTCCTGGAGTCATCAGGACAGCCGCGACTGAAAAATAATGACCCACGCCTGCTGCTGGATGATTACTCCATGCCGGATTTCTGCTTCCTCGATGATGCGGATCCAGATTGGGATGATCTATGTCTACAGATTAATGAGAATACCTATACCCAATACGATATGACGGTTAACTGGGAATTGTCAGATACCATGAGCCTGACTTCGGTCAGTGGTTATTCCGACTTTGAAAGCAGTGGTATTACCGACTGGCAATTACTGGGCATGGAGCGTCGTCCCAGTGAAGCAGAATCCTGGACTTTCTATCAGGAGCTTCAGTTAAACGCGAGTCTCTTTGATGAAGCGGTGGACTTCGTTTCCGGACTGAGTTTTTTCCATGAAACCGCGGATAGTCCGCGAAACTATTTACTGCAGGCCACCGGCACCAGTATTTTTGGCGCACCAGGACTGCCATTTTTTACCCCTACGAATCAAAATCCTAATGGCAATGGCTGGACCGGTGGGCGCAGGACTGGTGATACCGCCACTACCCAGAAATCTGATTCCTGGGGGCTGTTTGTCAATGGCACCTGGCATGCAACGGAGGCTTTCAATATTACTGCCGGTGCACGTTTTGCTTATGATGAAAAAGATTATGAGCAAACTGAATATGCATCAGACAACTTTACTCCAGCACCGGGAACCAGTGCTACTACCGTTAACTCCAGTGATGACTGGTCGGAAGTTGACTGGCGCGGTACGGTTGATTATCACATCACGGATGACTTAATGGTCTATGGGACAATATCCAAGGCTTATCGAGCGGGCTCTTTTTCCTATGCGATTGCCGACAATATTCCCGGTCCTGAACAAAGTGGCGATTTCATTAAACCTATTCCTCCGGAAAAAGTAATTAACAAGGAGGTAGGATTTCGCTCAGAGCTGTTTGACAGCAGATTACGTTTTAACCTGACCTACTTTGAAATGGAATACAGCGACCGCCAGAATCCTACGGCTGTTTCTGATCCAAATTCTCCTGTGGGATTCACTATTCAGCTGGCCAATCAGGGCAAGATCGATTTTGAAGGTGTGGAGCTGGATACCCAACTGGTCGTTAGCGATAACTTTTCACTAAATGCCAGTGCGGGCTGGATAGATAGCAAGGTCAACGATGTATGTGTTAACAATGGTATTTATCTGTTTCCATCTCCCGCGGAGAGAAGTTATCAGGTGGGTGGTATTTGGGATTTTGATATGAAAAATAATGGCGGTCTGCAGTTGTCTGTCAATTATGCATATACGGGTTCCCAGCAAACTCACCCAGGTGGTGTTGAAGCGCCCACCGGGGCTGGTTCATCCGGTTGTGGTGGCGGTCCATTTGGTGTGCCAGTGGCAGAATGGTTTCTGGATTCACGCTATGAATTACCTGGCTATGGATTGCTCAATGCCAGGCTCTCCTACACCAGTCCGGATGATCTCTGGGAAGTGGCGTTGTTTGGCAATAACCTGAACGATAAGCAATATGGCAACTTTGCCAGTCGCTTTGGTGGCGGTTATTGGGAAGGTGGTCCACCTGCTCCAGTTAATCTGAAGGCACCACTGCGTTCTGCTCTTGGTGTTACTCGTGGGCGGCCACTTAGCTGGGGTCTGACCTTTAAGTATCGCCTGGGTTCAGGTAACTAGGCGGGTTTTAAAACAATCAGGACAAAAGACAGGGTACCAGAAGGCACCCTGTTTTTTTTTGAGTGGGAAAATGTCGCCAGAGATTGCTAACAACCCAATGCAGACATTATGAATATTCTAGAATCAACGTTGTTAAATAGTCTGATTTTGGTGTTAAACCGCTTCACAGAGACTGTTTTTGCTAGGGTCTGATTCCGGTCCAAGGCAGGCGTTCTGGCACATCCCCGTTTAAGAAGGGTTAAAACGCACAAAGCTAAGAATAAAGTCGGGTGGTCCAAGCTCTACAGTAACTTTTGCCTCGTTGAGTCGGCCTCGTTTTATAGGGTTAGCTGGCCACCCGACTTACTATCAATATAGCCCTCTGCCAAAATTGTGAAAATTTAATTGCAATTTATCATGTTGCTACTGGTAGCTTATGGTTTGGAAGTCCAATAAGTTAGCTTGTCAGTACTCAAAGATGCTATGTCTACGCAGCCCTGCCACCCAAGCCTTACCAGCTTTCGCTTACAAACCAAAGCAGACTATCAGGGGAGCAATATATGCCATAATCTCCAGTGCCTGCTTTCGACCCAAAGCAGCCCCCCAGAGAATTCTGGAATTAACATTGTTAAATAATCCTATTTAGGAGTAAAACTACTCGCATATGGTATTTTTGCGAGGGCCTGCTTCCGACTGTGATCTCAACCGGTCAGTGCAACACGTGCGTTAAATCTATCAGCCGGGGTTTCGTATTCCAAGGTCTTTCTTGGCCTTTCATTTAACTCTCTCGCTATCTTGTTCAGCTCTGCTTGTGAATGAACAGATAGATCAGTTTTTTTTCGGCAAGTACTGTCGCAGCAAACGATTGGTATTCTCATTACTTCCTCTCTGCCAGGGACTTTGTGGATCACAAAAGTAAACTTTAATATTTGTTTCAAGCGTAAATCTTTGATGGTTTGTCATCTCACTGCCCCGATCCCAGGTCAAGGATTTATAAAGTTCTTCAGGAAGTTTGTGTGCCTGTTTAATGAGAGCCGAAACGACAGTTTCAGAACGTTTATCATTAAGTTTTACTAGCATCACATAACGAGAATGCCATTCTACTAAAGTCGCGATAAAAGTCTTGTTCGAGCCTTCAATGAGGTCACCTTCCCAGTGGCCTGGTACCGCTCTATCTTCAACAGAGGCAGGTCTTTCCCGAATCGAGATGGCATTGGGCATACCCCCTAAGCCAATGCCTTTTAGGCTGGATGTTTTGCCACGACGGATACTTCGTTTCGAACGCAGATATGCCTGAAGCTCCTTTTTTAGGGCTCCTCGGGCTTGTATAAACAAACTGCGGTAGATTGTTTCGTGTGACACTTGACTATACCCTTTGTCTGGATATTTTCGCTTTAACCACCCCGCAATTTGTTCGGGTGACCACTTTTTCCGTAACTTCAATTCCACCACTCGACTGAGTGGACGATTCATGACCAGTTTACAGGCTTTAGGTCTCAAGGCTCTATCCCAGGCATTTTTCTCCGCTTGAGCAGCTCGATATTGCCGATGGCCACCGTTACGATTAATTTCTCGACTGACAGTTGAAGGTGATCGATCTAGATGAGAAGCGATGCTTCGGATGGAAAGGTCAGCAACAAGCCCGCGCGATATTTCCTCACGTTCCTCAAGACTCAATGACTGTTGGCGGCGCACCCGTGCTGGTGGTCGAATACCACCTGTTACTGCTATTTGTTTGTGAATAGATGAAGACGGGCGGTCAAATGCTCTCGCAATTGACCAAATTGAATCTCCCTGTTGATATCTGTCCCAAATATAGGACTTCATCGCATCTGAATATTTTAGTCTGGGACGATAAGTCATGTTGCAACACTCCACTTTTTGTATAATTATAAAGTGTGTTGCACTGACCAGTTGAGATCACCGCCGAAAGCAGCCCTCCAAGAACCCGGGATATAAACCAATATTTAATAATTAAAGAAAAACAGACATCCAGAGGTCAATGAAATGAAACTACAACAATTCAAAATCCTTATTCTGGCGCTCTCTTGCTTTTATGCCATTCCAACTTATTCCCATCACAGTAATTCGGCCTATCAGGTAGATGAAATCATCACGCTGACTGGCACTGTGTCTGAATGGCGTTGGTCCAATCCTCATACCTGGTTAATTATGACTGTTGCAGGTGATAATGGTGAAGAAGTGGAATGGGCGGTAGAAGGCCGTGCCCCTGGAGTGCTTGGCCGTGCTGGCTGGAGCCGCACCAGTCTTCAGGCAGGTGAAACGGTCACAGTTCATGCCAGTCCCACAAAAGACGGTAGCCTGGTAGGGATTATTGCCCGGGTAACCAAGGCCGATGGTGCTGTACTGAGTAACAGAGCAGTCAATTTTACTGTTGATGAGCCCAGCCTGCTGAGTCTGAATACCTCTGTTACGCCAGCCGGTAGCACGCCGGATTTTTCAGGTGTTTACTATCCATTTCGTCCAGGTACTGTTGCGCCTCCTGCACCTCCCGTTGCACAATCAAATGGACCGCTTCCGGCACCAACACGTTCTTCGCCAACATCGGACGGCTCCCTGGGCCGTGGACCTAATGATCCGAAACTAACCCCCCAATACACGGCTAAATGGGAAGTGATTGCCGCTTCACGTACAGCCGGCTCCTATGAATATGACAATATTCACAACTGCCTGCCACCTGGTATGCCAGCCATGATGGGTATGGGATATGGCATGGAAATTTTGCAGAGCGGTCAACGCATTACGTTTTTCAGTGAGCATCAGGATGCCTTGCGTCGTGTATATCTGGATGGACGTAAAGCCACTGAAAAAATCCTGAACGATCCTACCTATGCGGGGTATTCCACTGGCCATTGGGAAGGTGACACATTGGTAGTTGATACTGTTGCCCTGTCAGATAAATCGTTTATAGACAGCTCGTCTCCTCACAGTGAGCAAATGACAGTGCATGAACGTATGCGCTTCATTGAGCCCGGAATTCTTGAAGACCGTATAATGGCAAAGGATCCACTGGCGTTAACCGAGCCATGGGAGATTGTGCGCACCTATAAAAAGGCGGAATACCCGGATGATGAATTACGTGAATTTGCCTGTGCAGAAGGCATGCGGGGTACGCCGGAACATTAGAATAATAGGGGACAGACCACGTTTTTAAACTCAAATAGAGTGAATGAAAAACGTGGTCTGTCCCCTGATTCTATTCCAGTTGCGAGGTCTTACCGGGTCCTACATAAGCCCAAAGCAAAAATGCTGCAGTGACAATCAGCGCTATCCACGTCACTGCGCCATCAATGCCAGCACCGAGACTGAAGTAGTCGAAATAGACGCCAAAGGTGAGGAGCATGAGTACCAGCGAGACAATCAATAGCCAGGGATTGTGGCCCATGTCACGCAGTCGTTGGGCAAGCAAGGTGAACATCGGGTATAGCAATATCAGTACGGAAAATTGCGAAGTGCCAACGAGTCCGATGTAGTTATAGAAAGCAAAGACAGCAAGTATCGTGAGCAGAGCCGGGATGTAAGCTGCTTTTCCTGCACGGCCTTCAGGGCTGATAAACAATGCGTCGTAGTTTTCGGATGTCCCTGATGCTTCACCTGCAGCAATGGCCCGTCGCTCCAATACGCCTTTGTAATAGGGTAAATACGCCAACATCAACAGGCCGTTCAGGGCAAAGGTTGCAAGGGTTAGTATGGAGCCAAGAAGCTGGTGATCCAGGATCAGGGCCCAGTACAGGGCGCAGGTAGTAATGGGCATTTGCACACATAAGGCCATGGGCAACATGACTCCCGCCAGGATCAATACGCCCGCTACCAATTGCATCACCAGGGCCACATCAATCAGGTGCGAGTTGTTCAGTGATGTCATCAGTTGGACAGCTAGGGGTTCACTCCCGCCAGGTACAGGCCACAGGGATAGGAACAAGGCGTTGGCGGCATAGATCACCATCCAGGCACCAAATACAATACGTGCGCCAAGAACCAGTTGTTTTCTGCTTTCACCCTGCGCCCGCAAGGCGAACATTGCGCTGTAGCTTTTGTAATAAGCCAGACACAGCAGTGAATTGACTAATAACACCGCGTAGCCATACATGGCGGCGCCAGAGGTCCAGCCTTCCAGTGGCGCATCCCAGTAAAATACGCCGAATGAAACAGGCATGCAGATCAACAGGGCCAGTGGCGTGTAAAAGGCGAATAGCAATCCAAGACCGGCGATCAGCTCCACGGCTTTAACCAGGTCAAACAGGTGGCTGTCGAGCAGGGCATGGATGAGCTCCATGCTCAAGGGCTGGTTACCCATGGGTTGTGGAAAGAGTGGAAAGAAGTGGTTCACACCAGCGGGGATCATCCACGCGGCGAATAGTAAGCGTAAGAACCAGACTGGATATTTCATAAAGCCCCCTGACTATTATTTTTTTTTATTAAGGCCGAGCATAGCACCTGTTCAAAAAAATAAAAGCGCTGGCTTAAGAATAAGAGGGGACAGACCACGTTTTGAAACGTAAAAAGGGAGAAGGAAAACCGAATCAGTAAAACGTGGTCTGTCCCCTGATGTTTTTGAATGTAGCTTATTATGGACTTTGTTCTAGACAGGCTTACTTGATTAAGTTATACATACCCTACAGGCGCGCGCCGTCAGTGTATTCTGGAATAGAATATTCGAATCTCTTGAATCTCTTGAATCTGTGTCGATGATTCAAATTTGTCAGATTCTCTGGACGTCTTACAGTATTTACTTAACAGCATAAGATATAACTGCAGTTAGTAAGAACTTGAGGATACTTGAGTGTAAGGCTGCAGACTTAAGGGGGCGTGAATCTATGGATACTATTGAGAACTTGTTCGTTCAGGCTATGCAGGCCATCTGGACCTATTTAGTGCCACATGGAGCATCTACAGAGCAGCCGTTCTGGTCGTTTGCTCTAACATCATTAGGCAATGCTGCCAAAGGTTATTTCTGGTTCATGATCCTCGGGATTGTGATTTTTGCTTTTTACCTGCGTAAACCCGGTGAAAAACTATCAGTATGGGCCGCACTCAAGCATCTGTTTCCTGCAAAAATCTATAAGCACCGCTCATTCAGAGTCGATATGACTTTCGTACCGTTTGCCTACGTATTACGCTTTGTAGCGTTCGCAGGGCTCGCCGTGGGAGCAGGTTTAGTTCAGATCTGGCTGGTTGAAAAATTCGGGCCTTCTACTCTCCAGGTGCCCGCAGGTGGCCTCGCGGTAGTACTGCAAATTATATTTATACTCCTTGGTGCTGATATCGCTCGTTTCGCCTGGCACTATCAGGCTCACCATGTACCATTCTTCTGGGAATTCCATAAGGGACATCACTCCGTCGAAGTGTTACACCCGCTGTTTATCCGTACCCATCCGGTCGACCAATTTGTTCGCCTTCTATATATGAATTTCGGTGGCGGAATATTAGGTGGCGGTATGATGTATCTGGCTGGAGTCAACGCCAGTGCTATGGCAATCACCTATTTGGTGTTCTTCAGGGCGGTCATTGGTACTCTCCAGAGATTCGAGCATTCACATATACCGCTCTCCTTCGGCAAGACAATCAATAATATTATTTATCCTCCGTTTTACCATCCGTTTCATCACAGTGCGAGGCCTGAGCACCGCAACAAGAATCTGGGCAGACCATGTGGTTTAATTATTTGGGACAAGCTGTTTGGGACGCTGTATGTACCCAAGCCTGGTGAATTTGGAAATATAATATTCGGCAGTTCGCTTGAAGAGCTCGGAGATGCGAATCCGCACCGGACACTGTGGCGTTTCCTGACCAACCCGTTTATTGAAGCCGGAAAAATTCTTGGGGCGAAGAAAGGCAATACAAGTCCTGTCGAAGCACCTGAATCGGCGGGTACTCTGTAGCATTCGACTGCGGGTAATAAAGATCCGGGGACAGACCACGTTTTGAAACGTAAAAAGGGAGAAGGAAAACCAAATCAGGAAAAACGTGGTCTGTCCCCTATTTATTCCAGCAATTGTTGCAGGGGATCAATAATTGCCTCGGCCCATAATCTATAACCCTGAGTTGTCGGATGCAGGCCATCACTCATAATCTCGGTGGAGATATTGCCATCGGCCTCCAGGAAAATATTGCCGATATCAAGATAGTGCACCTGTTGTCCGTCATGTAGCTTGGCGATGATTGAATTAATTTGCGCAATTTTTTCACGCAGCGGGTCATTAGCGCTACTACGAGGAAAAATACCCAGTAGAAGTATTTTGGCCGCAGGAAAACGGCTTTGCAGATCCAGTACGATGGCGCCAACCCCTTCAGCAATTTCTCCTGCCAGATTGGTGCGTGCGTTGTTGGTGCCTATCATCATCATTACAGCTTTCGGGGTATAGCCTTCTCCTTCACCGTTTTGCAGGCGATAGAGCACGCCCTGTGTGGTATCGCCGGCAATGCCGAAATTAGCGACTTTCATGTCGGCAAAATATTCATCAAATACCGGCTTGCCCGCATAGCGGCCACTTTCAGTTCGCCACCAGTCAGTGATCGAGTCGCCCATGAACAAAATATCAATATCGCCTGCGCTGGCTACTTCAAGATTGGACTGGTGCCTGGCTTCAAAACGCGGATTCAGGTTCAGCACAATGGCCGTGTTAATGCCGGGAGGGCTTACTTCGAGAAGATAAGGGTAACGGGTAAACAGGGCTTTGTCTGATGTACCCAGATTGCTTAAAAAGGAAGCCAGTGCGGCTTCAGCCTGAGCCACTTCCGCAGCATCTGGCCGGGGCATTACAACAGCATCAGGAACCGGGGCAGGAGGCGTTCGGCGGGGCTGGGCAATAGCAATGTTGGATAACAACACAGCGATTAATAAGGGTAAAACAAGAGTACAGTTGAGTAATTTTCCGATTCTGTTGCTTAGTGACATTTTGATATTCCCGCTTTGTAGAAAGCCCGTTGAGTGGATTT
>CAWUSW010000074.1:0-33689 GCA_963925675.1 uncultured Pseudomonadales bacterium | reverse complement strand
CTGTTAAGTGCGCCCTTTGATGACCCCTGGCTTCTCGGCAGGATTGCAGTATTTCACGCACTAAATGATTTGCTGGCGATGAATGCTGCCCCGCATTCGATACAGCTTGTTCTAACCATGCCTTTTGCGGGCAGAATCATTCAGGCACGTGAACTGACATTGGTTATGGAAGGGGTCAGCTCCGCCTGTCAGGAGGAAGGTGTCACCTTACTGGGAGGCCATAGTGCAGAAGGTCATGGGCTAAGCGTGTGCATCACAGCTAACGGCATCCCGGGCAGCAGCAATTTCAGTAAACAAGGCGCGCAGAAGGGCGATTTACTGGCTACAAACAAGGCCCTGGGAACGGGGATCATTCTTGCCGGCCATATGCATGGATATACTCCCGGGGTTTGTCTGGCTGAAACGCTGTCGATAATGAACACCTCCAACAAAGCGGTATTACCAGTGCTTTCGCAGGCGGGGGTGCATAGTTGTACAGATATCAGCGGCTTTGGCCTGTTAGGTCATCTGAGTGAAATGTTAGCCGGTTCTGATCTGGGCGTGCAAATTGAGCTGGATAAAATCCCCGTTCAGGCCGGTGTTCAAGCTCTGCTGGAGAGGGGGGTGAGATCCTCCTTGCTGCCTCAGAATGAGGCGCTGGTAAAAAAAGTGTCCTGGGTAGAAGAGTTACTCCATTCCCCATTATTTCCTGTCCTTCTGGACCCGCAAACATCTGGCGGTTTATTGTTTACCTTTCAGGAAAATGCCAGAGCAAGAATAGAGGCAGCAGGTTTCTCTATTATCGGACAAATAGGCTAAATGTCTCCTTTTGCCCCCTCATTACCAAAACAACCAGATATCTTTACAAAGAGCTTGTAACATATTGTTCTATTCAATTTAATTGTTTTACAGGAAAAAGAACCAGAACTTTTATTCTAGTTGTGTAGAAAATTCGCAAATGTGAACAAATGCTATCAATTTTCAGTCTAGTTAATTCTCATAACTAATTGTATTATTTGACTTTATTGTAGATTAAATTAGAGATTGACCTGTGCGATTTCAGCCTGTATAATTATGTAGTTTTTTTCTTTGCTTTTCCATGATAGCAAAAGTGTTTTAGTGGGACGAAGATCCTTACGAAATTTGCAGTTAAGCCAGAAAATAAACACAATTTTATTAATCATAATTAGTGGTTTCTTTCGTTACTCATTTAATGATATGTTGCGTTACGATATTGATTAGACAGGGGATACTTGACTTACTTTTCCCTTGAATATTAGGAAAATTAACCATTAGTAAATAAGTAAAAATAGGGGTATTAATTAGATGAAGCTCAAAAAATTAAAAGTAGCAGTGGTCACTGCTTTAGCGGTTCAGGGAGGGTTGATTGCACAGGTTGCTGTTGCACAAGATACCCCGGCGCTTGAAGAAATCATTATCACGTCAACACGACGGGAAACCAGTGTCCAGGATACACCGCTGGCAGTAACAGCATTAAGCGCAGAAGCTTTGCAAGTACAGAATATTGAAAATACTCAGGATTTGACGGCAAATGTCCCCAACGTCCTGATTTATGGTAGTGGCCGCGGTACAGCAAATGGTAATTTCCAGATGCGTGGTATTCCAAATGTGGGTACCTATGTGGACGGTGTATGGCAGGTTTCCCAGGTGGGACTGCTGCAACGTCAATTTGTTGAACTGGATAGAGTCGAAGTATTGCGTGGACCGCAGGGTACCCTGGTTGGTCGTGACTCCACCGGTGGTTCCATACAGGTATTCACCAAAAAACCTGCTGAAGATTTTGGCGGTAGATTGGTAATTCAGGCAGGCTCTTTTGAGCGTCGTGATGTCAGTGGCTCACTGGATATTCCACTTGGTGACACACTACGTACGAAGTGGACCGTAGCCAGCTATGATAAAGACGGTTATGTGGAAAGTGTTACCACGGGGCAGAAACATGGCGCGCTGGCAAACCAGACTGTGCGCGGCGACATACTCTGGACACCTACAGATAAATTGAGTGTTCGTTTTATTCAGCAGCAAGATAATCAGACACAGACGACAGCTGGTGTGCAGACCTTTATTAATCCCGGCGTAGCACAGCGTTTTGGCTGGCAGGTGGGTATTGCCGAGGCGCATGATATTGCCAGTCTGGCTGCAGGTGGAAGAGGTTTTAACAATTTGTCTCAGGTAGGTGGTTTTCCAGGAGGTCAATTGGATGACTATCAAAATACCAAGAAGCTAACGAGTCCTGACCAAATCAAATTGAATTCGACTAACCTTACCGTCGATTATGAACTTAATGAGACTATTTCTTTCAAATATATCTACGGCGATACTACTGTCAATGATGAACTATGGACTGATTACGCTGGCGCACAATTTAACTTCTTTACCAATTATGATGCGTCGGAGCGAGATTTTACCAGTCATGAGTTTCAGGTGAACTTTGATTTTGATAATTTCTCGGCAGTACTGGGTTATTTTGATTGGGATCAGGAGAGAATGTCTCGTGCTACTGAGTTCTCTCATTCCGATTGGAGCTTCCCAGAAGGTTGGGGTGGTGGACTAGGTGGATCTATAGGTGGCCCACCGATTGGTAAGACTATTAATGCCGGTATCCCGCAGACCTTGAGCTACGATGATGTGCTGGCTTCCCCCACCTGTGCTGCGACTCCCGCAGATTATGGTTATGATTTCAGCTCTTCTGATCCGAATCTGAACCCTTCAATTCAGAGCGGCAATGGCCAATTCCCATCTGTTAACGCGTCACTTGATCCGAACACTGTTGCTGGTTGGCCGCGTCCCTGTACTGCATTCAACTCATGGGTACCATTGTTTGCAACTGTTGTTGGTTTCAATGCAGCCTCTCCAGCCCATGACCGTGGTACAAGAGCAGAAGTAGCCGGTGATGCAATTTTCGGTGAGCTGACCTACTTCTTCAGTGATGCCTGGGATGTGACCGTCGGTTTCCGTCGTCATGAGCAGAGTAATAAAAACTGGAACACCTTGGTACAGGATGCAGTTGCTGCAGGTCAGGTAGAAGCACGTCCGCTGATTTGGGATAGAGGCTTTGCCAATCCAGAAGGGGCTGTAAAAGTTCCTGTGGATCCATCATCTCTGGTTCCATCTGACTTCAGCAAGACTACCTGGAAATTCGCTACCAGCTACGACATCAATGACGATGTTATGATTTATGCGAGCTACACGGAAGGTTTTAACTCCGGTGGTATAAGTACAATTGCTGATTCCCTGGGTATTAACCAGATTCCATTCACGCCTGAGACTATTGAAAACGTCGAATTTGGTTTGCGTGGAGATTTTCTTGATGGCACCTTGCGGGTTAATGCGACCTACTTCATGACTGACTGGGTTGATATTCAGGCTGCTTTTTCAACGGTTGACAGAGCAACGGGTGACCCGATTACTGAGGTATTTACCGCTAATGCATCAGACGGTGAAGCGAAAGGCTTAGAATTGGAATTGACCTACTTTATCAATGATAGATTGCAAGTAGGTGCTAATCTTGGCTTCCTGGATACCAAGTATGTGAATCTGAAACCAGGTGCACAGCTTACGGAAAATACCGAATTTGGTGGTGCGCCGGATGCGACCTATGCGCTGTATGCAGATTACAACTGGAATGTGTTTGACGGTGATCTGACTACGCGTCTTTCTGGCAACTACTTTGGTAATTTCTGGCGTTCAAGCATTCCAAACTTCCGTCAGGATGTTTATGGTGGTGGAAGTTCACCCGCCGGTGATATCTGGCGCTGGAATGCCCGTGCGGTATACCAGCCCAATAATGCTGACTGGCAACTTACTGCTTTTGTCAATAACATCACTGAAGAGAAGTTCCTCAATTCAGGGTTTATGGACAGTATCTGGCAGTTTGATTTCAGTGGTGTAGATGCACCGAGAGAATGGGGCCTGGGCTTGCAAATGAGCTTCTAAAACCAGCTTCATCTTTGTAAAGAATAATGGAGGACTTCGGTCCTCCATTTTTTTTGTCTAAAAAGGTGGAAAGTGGAAAGTGGAAAGTAGAAAAGTGCTATAGGTAGGATAAGCGCAGCGCCATCCGACGGAAGTTAAACGTTACTAATGGAAAGTGAATAGTTAAAGGTTCAGGCCAGGACGGCGACGCTTTTGATCTGGGCGTACACTTGCATACCCGGTGTAATAGATAATTCCTGAACCGATTTGCGGGTCAGTCTGGCGAGTAGCGGATTGTCCCCGAGCTGAAGTTTGATCATCACCTGGGCATTACTTTCTTCCTGCAATTCAACAACAGTCGCCGGAAAAATATTCTGAATAGACGTGCCGGTCTGTTTGTCGAGGGTAATGCTGACATCTTGAGCGGCAATACGCAGTCTCGCCATGGTACCTGGTGCAAGTGTGTTGCCGGATACCGTGAATAGCTGCCCTCCACTCTCCATACTGGTTAAATCAAATTCTGTGTCTGTGGAAGTCACGGTTGCATGAATTAGCGTCTCGGCATCCTTCCGGTGCGAGAGAGGTAAATCAAGTCGGGTCAGCATTTCCTGGATAGGGCCAGCGCCGAGGATTTCGCCTGATTTTAAAATGACCAGTGTATCAGCCAGTCTGGCGACTTCATCTGTGGCATGGCTGACATAAAGTATCGGGATATCCAGTTCTTTATGTAGGGATTCGAGATAAGGCAGTATCTCTTCCTTCAGCTTGTTATCCAGTGATGACAGGGGTTCGTCCATCAGCAGCAGTTCGGGGCTTACCGCCAGAGCTCTGGCTATAGCTACCCGCTGTTGTTCGCCACCGGAAAGGGTATGGGCTTGTCGTTCCAGCAGCTTTTCTATATCCAGCAAGGCCACTGCATTATCCAGAGAAACACGACGCTGATTCTCGCCAATCCGCTTTAGTCCATATTCAAGATTTTGTCGCACGTTTAGATGGGCAAACAGACTGGGCTCCTGAAACACATAAGCAATAGAACGCATGTGAGTAGGTGTAAAAGTGGTGTCTTGTTGCCATGCTTGCCCCTTGAATGAAATTTCACCTCCGGGAATATGTTCAAGTCCGGCAATGGCCCGCAGTAATGTAGTTTTACCACTACCGGAAGGGCCAAAAATTGCGGTGATCCCGGTAGCGGGAAGGCTCAGATCGACATGCATGGCAAAGTCTGCACGCTGTAAATTAAATTGAATGTCGAGACTCATAGCCTGAATACCCGGAAGCGCTTGTTAGTGGCATACACGCTTGCCAGCATGAGGAAAGAAAGGGCGATCAGGCCACCCGAGAGCCAGTGCGCACTGGTGTAATCCAGACTTTCGACATGATCATAAATAGCAATGGACAACACCTGCGTCTGGCCGGGGATATTGCCCCCTATCATCAACACCACGCCAAATTCACCAATGGTATGGGCGAAACCCAGGACGCAAGCGGTAATAAAACCAGGTCTGGCAAGGGGCAGGGCGATGGTGAAAAAACGATCCCAGGGTGATGCGCGAAGAGTGGCGGCAACTTCCATAGGACGTTTACCTATTGAAAGAAAGGCATCGTGAAGTGGCTGGATGACAAAAGGCATTGAGTAGATCACCGAGCCAAATACCAGGCCGCTAAAGGTAAATGCGACAGGAGCGATTCCAAAAGTGCTCAAGGGGCCATTGGCACCAAGCAGCACAAGTAAATAAAAACCCAATACAGTGGGAGGCAGAACCAGGGGCAGGGCGACCAGGGCTTCCAGCAAAAATTTATAACGCCAACGGGATTTGGCCAGCCACCAGGCAAAGGGAGTGCCGATCAATAGCAGAATAAGGGTTGAAACCAGAGCGAGTTTCAGCGTCAGAAAGAGGGCTATTATGTCTGCTTCGTTCAACATCATGGCACAAAAAATCCATTGCTGAGAATGATTTCCCGGCCTTGTGTACTGCTTATAAACTGAAGGAATTGTTTTCCTGCCGGGCTGTCCTTAAGCAAGCCTCCCTGAAGTTCGATAGGCGTATACAAGTTTTCTGGCACCGGCCAGTAACTTCCCGCTTGGAGATAATTCCCGTAAATGATCTGGGAAAATGCAATCAGCGCCATATCGACATCGCCGCTGATGGCGAATTGATAGGTTTGCCCGATGTTTTCGCCTGTAACTAATTTTTCCTGCAAGGCTTCCCACAAATCCATTGCTTCCAGAAACTCTTTTGCAGCACGGCCATAGGGAGCAAGACGGGGGTTCGCAATAGCCAGATACTGGAAATCATTATCGCTCAATACTTTCGGCGTTAAGGGCCTATTCTTGACGCTCCAGAGTACCAGTCTGCCCCGGGCGTAGGTAAAACGAGTGCCGGGAATTATCAGCTCTTCATTTTCCAGAATTTCCGGGCGCATCGAGTCCTCAGAAAGGAACATGTCGAAGGCTGCTCCGTCAAGAATCCGGGCATAGTGTTGCGCGCTGGCCCCAGGAATTACTGTGACCAGATGGCCCGTTTGTGTTTCAAATTCTCTTTTCAGTTCTTCTAGGGTGAAATCAAAATTATCAGTTACGGCGACGCTGATTTCATCAGCAAATGAAAATGGACTTGCCACGCCTGCGCCTAACACGGACAGCAATAGTGCTAATTTGATTAATACCTGGCTTGGGGCTTTCATAGGGAGGCATTATGCCAGAAGGGACCGCTTTTTCGCTAACGTAGAGACATCAGGGTGACTGCGGCAAAGAAGCTTGTTCTGTAATCTGGAAGGGGGCAGGTGTTTATAAGAAGGCAGATAAATGATGAAAACAGCTCTGCCATGTTTTGCTCTGCAGATCTTTGTAATTCTGCGTTTATTGCATTGGAATATAACCCGGAATATTCTGGATTCTGTTAATCCAGGCCTGTATGGCGGGATACTTGTTAAGGTCATAGCCCGCTTCATCAGCTACATGGCTATATCCATAAAGTGAAATGTCCGCAATACTGAGAGCTTCCCCGACAATATATTCATTCTGGCCAAGGTGCTTTTCCATGATATCCAGAGCTTTGCTGCCGCCGGCTTCTTTGGCATCAAATTCGGCTTGTCGTTCAGCTGGCATGCCCAGATATTTTTTGATGGTTCGTCTGACTGCAATGTAAGGTTCATGGCTGTATCGCTCAAAAAACAACCATTCCAGTAATTTGCTTTTCAAAAATATATCAATCGGTAAAAGCTCTGAACCATAGGCGAGGTTAAAAAGTATGGCGTTGGATTCAGCGAGGAAGCGGCCATCCTCTAATGCCAGAAGAGGAATTTTGCCATTGGGGTTTTTCTCAAGAAAGTCTTCAGTGCGCGCATCGCCCGCCATAACATCCATGTTCACCCACTCATGGCCTATCTTCAGAATGTTGCATAACAGTTTGATCTTGTAGCAATTGCCAGAAGTCAGATCGCCGTAGATTTTCATAATGACTCTCCTGCAACAGGCTTACCTGGGAAGATGTAAGATAACTGCAAAAAACAACATACTGTTAAACAAAAGCACTAAAAGTGGAAATGCAAAAGGCTTTTCTCCACTGATCAGGCCAATGAGTCCGGTAACCAGGCCGGTTAATAACAGTGCGACTAGAAAAGAAGTCGAAATACCCAGGTTGCTGTATTCAGCTAGAGTTTCACCCTGATCGATCTTGATTGCAACTGATCGTGCCAGAATTAAACCAATCAGCAAGCAGGTGCTGGAAACAATTGAGCAAATCGGGGTTTGTTTTACTGGGGCTTTTTTTTCCATATCAGGTATCGCAGCTAATTTTATAACTCAGCGTCTAAAGCCATATTCGAGGATGAAGTAATCGGGATTCATCTCTTCCAGAGGATCATAAAGTTTGCCTAACTCATCTTTATTACCGTGTATTTCCAGCTTTGTAAGATCAGAAATTTCAAGTGCTTCGGCAAGCAGCTGTCCGACATTCTCTAAATGGGCGAGTACATTTTCGGCACCTTCATAGCCTTCCCGGCAATGTGCTTCATCTCCGTTAAAACAGAAGCCGTAATACAGGCAGCCTGCCTCTTCACTGGTTTGACTGACAAACTGTTCGCAAAGCCCTTTAAAGGCTTTCAGTTTCCCTTCATGTACTTTGAAATAAGGGACGATGGATACGCAAGAGTCTTGTGATGACATGATTTTTCCTCTTATTGAATATTAACTGTGTATTGTCTCAACGAATTTAGGGAACTGCCTTGTAACCAGTGGTGCTGGTTTTGTTTCCACCGATGTTTGTCTTTGTGCTTCGATAACAAAAAAGAGGCCGAAGCCTCTTTTGCAATCTACACTTTCAGGCGAGGAAAAACTTTTCTGATATTGTGTTCAAAGATATTCTCCTTTTCCTGGGCTGATATGTTCGCGTTATCGATATAGCGTTTGGTGTCATCGAAATAATGTCCGCTTTCCGGATCGATGCCCTGAACGGCGCCGACCATTTCAGATGCAAAAAGAATGTTTTTGTTGTCTATTACATTCAGTAGCATATCAATGCCTTTCTGGTGATAGACGCAAGTATCAAAGTAAATATTATTCATCAGTAGTTCATCAAGAGGAGGCAGCTTTAGCATGTCTGCCAATCCGCGAAAACGTCCCCAATGATAGGGTACTGCACCACCGCCATGGGGAATGATGAACTTGATGGTGGGGAAGTCCTGACACACAGTACTTTGCATTAATTGCATAAAGGCCGTGGTATCAGCGCTGAGATAATAGGAACCGGTTGAATGAAAAGCCGGATTACAGGAGCCGCTGACATGAATCATAGCAGGGACGTCCAGTTCTGCCATTTTTTCGTAAATCGGATACCAGTAGCGATCTCCCAATGGCGGGGAATCAAATTTTCCACCTGAGGGGTCTGGGTTCAGGTTGCAGCCGACAAAATCAAATTCATTAATACAGCGCTCCAGTTCTGCTACAGAATTTTTCATATCTGTGCCGGGAGACTGGGGCAGGGCGCAGGCGCCAATAAAATTATCAGGGTACAGTTGCGTGACCCGGTAGATTAATTCGTTGGTATGTTCTGTCCAGTACTTGCTGGTCCACTCATTGCCTACGTGAGGTCCCATCCAGGAGGCCCGAGGTGAAAAAATAGTACAATCACTGCCACGCTCTCTTTGCAGTCTGAGTTGGTTTTTTTCCAGGCTTTCCCTGATCTGGTCATCAGTGATATCGATAAGCCCTTTTTCACCCTGGTGAGCAGGATCGTTTGCAAGAGCCTGTTTTTGAGCATCTCGATAATCACCCAGTTCAGGGGGCGTAGTAGTGTAATGGCCATGACAATCTATAATCATACTTCTGTGTCTCCGGTCGTAAAATTGCAGGCGGCTAAGATAGCAAATTTGTAGGCGCCATGCAGTCTGGAATTGCTAATTGTGTTGTTATTTTTATGCCGGAATTTAGCCCGGAGTATCCTGTTAAATGCCTACTCCAGGCCTATTTTACAGGCGCAATTAATCATAGTTTTGATGTATTATAAAAGCTATCAAAACAATTGGTTAGAGAATATAATTAATCTAATGTGTCACTATGTGTATGCCTGGTAAATACAGGCCGCACGAATGCGGGAGTGGAATTTATGAATACGCAAGTCATTGATGATAAAAGAGAAATTCACGAATTGGTAGATAACTGGGCTATATTCAGTGATTCAGGCAACTGGGAGCGATTTGCCGAGTGCTGGCACGAAGATGGCTTCATGTGTGCGACCTGGTTTCAGGCGCCTAGCGCAGACTTTATCAGGGCTCGACGAGAAGGTTTCGATAAAGGCGTCAGCATTATCCATTTTCATGGCGGGTTTACCTGTGATGTATCAGGTAACAGGGCTGTAGCGCAGACCAAGATGACGATAGGTCAAAGGGCCCCGGTTCATGAGGTGCTGGTAGATGTGGTATGCACTGGGCGGTTTTACGACTTCTTTGAAAAACGTGAAGGACGCTGGGGTATGGTGCGTCGTCAGCCCATTTATGAGAAAGACCGTCTGGATGTTGTTAATCCCAATGAAAGCCTGAACCTTGATGCTGAAATACTTGCTGGATTTCCTGAAGGTTACCGGCATCTTGCCTATCTTCAGTCCCAGATTGGTTATGCCGTGGCGAAAGCTGGTTTGCCTGGGCTGAAAGGCCCTGAAATAGAAAAATTGTACCAGGAAGGGCAGGCCTGGCTCGACGGTGCTGAATCTCCAGGTCGCCCTGACATCATCAAGTAATTCAGGCCCGGGCATTACCGGTAAGGTTATTTCAGGAAAGCAGTGTTACATTCCGTTCAAAGCGGGAATCCTGTATCATTGATGTCCTGAACGCGATGGCTTTCCTTACGAAAAACAAGGATATAGACAAGCCAGGCGTGTTAAAACGTCTCTCACGAGTCTCTCAATAAGTAAGCTAAAAATGTCTCAGTTAGAACCTCAAGAAGAAGCGCAGCAACAAGCCCCCAAGCTGGTGGATAAACATGGCCGGCATATCGATTATGTACGCTTGTCTGTAACGGATCGTTGTGACTTTCGTTGTGTGTACTGTATGTCAGAAGAGATGACATTTCTGCCAAGAAAGCAGGTGCTTTCCCTGGAAGAAATCTACCAGGTTGCTAAAACTTTTACCGAGCTGGGCGTTAACAAATTACGCCTCACCGGCGGCGAACCCCTGGTACGCAAAAACGTAATGAGCCTGATTGAGAAAATCGGCAGCTTGCCTGGATTGAATGAATTACTGTTGACGACGAATGGTTCTCAGCTGGAAAAATTGGCAGCGCCCTTAAAGGCAGCCGGAGTTACCAGGATCAATATAAGCCTGGACAGTCTTGATGCCGAGAGCTTCCATCGCATGACTCGCACCGGCAAGCTGGATAAAGTGCTCAGGGGAATTGAGGCTGCTGTTGATGTTGGCTTTGAAGGAATCCGATTAAATACGGTGATTCTGAGAGGACGCAACGAGCATGAAATTCTCGACCTGCTCGAATATGCCATAGGTCTGGGAATCAATATTGCCTATATCGAAGAAATGCCCTTAGGGGAGGTTTCCGACCATGATCGACTTGAGACCACCTTTAGCAATGATGATGTCAGAAATGTAATTAGTGAGCGTTATAGTCTGAGCGCTATCGAAGAGACTACGGCAGGTCCTTCCCGTTATTACGAGGTAGATTCTCATCAGACCAGAGTCGGCTTCATTTCTCCGGTCAGTCATAATTTTTGCGACACGTGCAACAGAGTTCGCTTAACCGTCGAGGGTCGACTGCTTTTATGTTTGGGCAATGAGCACTCCATGGATCTGCGCAAAGTGCTCAGGGAGAATCCAGGCAATGATGAGATCCTCAAGGAACACATTATCAAAGCTATGGATTTAAAACCTCTGCGGCATTATTTTTACGATAAGGATGAACCACAACTAGTCCGCTTTATGAACATGACCGGCGGCTGAGAGGGTTTTTCCTGCCCCGGGGCGTCTTTAAATTCGAGCTCAAAATGCTCATTTACGGCATCTGCAAACTCCGCTTTTTCGCTCGAATTTGCCTAGCCCCGAAGCAGGAAAATTCACTCTCAGCGCTTCGATAGAATCTAATTAAATTTTCTCAGGGTTAAAAAAATGGCTGGAAATAAACCTCAAAAAGAATTCTTTCCACTGCAAATAGCAGTGGTCACTGTTTCTGATACCCGCACTGAAGACACTGATACTTCCGGTCAATACCTGGTTGATGCACTAAAAGCACAGGGGCATAACTTGTATCAAAAGCATATCTGCAAGGATGACGTGGATGCCTTGAGGGCTTTGGTTAAAACCCTGATTGATGATGTGAAAGTCAATGCAGTTTTGCTGACAGGAGGGACCGGGTTTACCAAGCGGGACAATACTGTCGTGGCAATTTCTCCGCTTTTGGAATCTGCTATTGATGGTTTTGGTGAATTGTTTCGCTATCTTTCCTACAAGGAAATTGGATCTTCTACGATTCAGTCCAGAGCTTTCGGGGGTTTAAGTAATAATACGGTAGTGTTCTGTATGCCAGGTTCTCCAGGCGCATGTAAAACTGCCTGGGAAGGGATTATCAAAGAGCAGCTGGATTCCCGTCACAGACCCTGTAATTTTGTTGACAGGATTACCTACAGAGAAGATTAGGGAAGAGTATTAAGATGGGCTGGTAAGATTTTAATTAGTCGCAACCTGTTAGCAAGATTAAGGGGGGAACCTGGTTCCAGGCTGCGGCTATTTTGGGGACTGTTAACTTAGACTCTAATGCTACCTGCGAAAGGTGAGAGCAAAGCCAAATCACTCCACCAGAGCATAACGATGTTATGCAGAGGCGAGAATAATCAAGACTGGTACAGCCAGTACCGCTAAAGTACTGATTGTGCTTACTACAACTTCTTCAATAGTTTCTGAGTTCTTAATTTTAACGGTCATCAGTTGTCTCCTTTTAAGAATATTTAGATGATTAACCACGCTTCTTGTGAAAACGCGGAGCTATGGTAACACAGTGTTACCTTTATGGGTAACATATATGCAAATTATTTAGTAAATAATGTGATTTTGTTACCATATTTGACAGTAATAACTACTGATCCTGGTAAATACCGGCTAATTTAGGCCCCTTAATACCTGGCTTTTTAAATATTGTCGTTAATTATTATCATTTGGTAACACTTACGGTAACATTATTATGCCGGATCACCTTGGTTCAATATTTTTGTATAACGGCCTGGGATCAGGTTTTGCTTTGTCGAGAGGAATACTCCAGTAATGGCAAAAACAGAATTGATAAATAACAAGCTTGGTAATCTACGCATAGCAGTACCAGAATCCAGGCAACTGGACACAATGGCGCAGCTTTTGGAAAAGAGAGGCGCACAGGTCCTGCGTATCCCTCTGATCGCTATTCATGATGCGCCTGATGAAGGTCCTGTGCTGAGCTGGATTGAGCAATTTATCGACAGTCCTCCTGATTTATTCATCATTCTTACTGGAGAAGGGGTCAGGCGTTTGCTGGCACTGGCTGAGCGGCATGCTTTAAAAGCTGCATTGGTAGATGCCTTGTCGCAAACGTCATTGTTAAGCCGAGGTCCAAAGCCTGCACGTGCATTACGCGAAATTGGTATAAAAAATGCTGTTCAGGCTAATTCACCCACCACGGACGGAGTGATTGATTCGCTTACAACGATGGACCTTAAAGGTCGCCGTGTAGCAGTTCAGCTGTATGGTGAAGATCCCAATGTAAAGCTGGTGAATTACCTGGCGAGTCGTCAGGGACGAGCTGAAACTGTCTCTCCCTATGTGTATGCCGATGAATCCGATGAAAAGCGAGTATTAGCGCTGATTCGAGCTCTCATTGAAAATGCGGTGGATGTTATTGCCTTCACTTCCCAGCCGCAGTTCAGGCGTCTGCAGAGTGTGGCGAAAAGGCATGGGTTGCTGGATGAGATGATTAAAAGCCTGAATCAATGCTGTGTGGCTGCGATTGGGCCGGTGGTGAAAGGGCAGTTAGAGGAAAGCGGGATCAAGGTTGATATCATGCCTGAGCAGGCATTTTTCATGAAACCTTTAGTGACGGAGATTATGCGTTACTTTCAGCAGGGTAAATCATCTCCCCTGCAGTGATGCTCCCATGTAGGGCAAGGGTTCAGTATAATAGCCCCAGAATTAAAAATAGTTGCCAAGGTCATGACTAAAACTAAAACCCCTGGAAAGCATGAAATGATAAATAAAGTGTTAGCAAAATTCGGATTAATCCTTCTCAGCTGCATGACGGTAATAGCCGGAAGCAGTGCAATTGCCCAGGAGCCTGCAGCAAAAGATCCGACAAAGGTATATGCAATTGTTGAGACGGACAGGGGAACGATGGAGTTTCTGCTTTACCACCAGGTCGCCCCCCTTACTGTAGCCAGCTTTGTCAATCTTGCCAGTCGTGGTTTTTACGATGGCTTGACCTTTCATCGTGTCATAGAGGATTTTATGGCACAGGGTGGGGATCCTGCCGGAAATGGTTCTGGTGGACCAGGTTACCAGTTCGAAGACGAAATCCGCTTGCGCCTTAACCAGATGGGAATACTTGCTATGGCCAATGCCGGACCAGTGACCAATGGCAGTCAGTTTTTTATCACGCACATGGCTGCGCCTCATCTAAACGGTGCCCACACCGTCTTTGGTTTAATACATTCAGGGAAAGAGATCATTCGGCAGATTAGAATTGGCGACACTATCAATTCAATTAACATTGCAGGGGATGCCAAAGGGGTGCTGGAAAAAAGATCAGACCGGGTTTATCAGTGGAATATGATTCTTGATGAAAACTTCCCTGATCTGAGGTCTCCTCTTATTGATTAGCTTTGCAGCTGATAAATCTACTTACACAAAAAAAGCGGACATTATGTCCGCTTTTTTTTATCTCAAATTTTTAAGTCGAACCTGGCTGCTTGATGATAATTTTCATGAAAGATCCTGGCTTTCCTGCTCCTGAGCTTTCTTTTCCTGTTCCTCAATGTAAGGCCAGAGATAAACCATTTGTAAAATTGAGAACAGCAGGAGAATTGCCATACTCCCAAACACCTTGAAGTCCACCCAGTACTCATGAAAGGTAAAAGCGACAAAGAGGTTGGTACAACCGAGGACAAAAAATACCCCGGCCCAGGCGAAATTCAGGGTTTTCCATTTCTCTGCCGGTAACTCAACTATATGCCCCAGCATTATCTGTGCCATATTCTGTTTGTTGAAATATTGGCTGCCAATAAATACACAGGCAAAAATCCAGTTCACCACCGGTGCTTTCCATTTCAGGATAGCTTCTTCGCGGAAGATAAGCGTGAACGAACAAAAAATCACCACGGCTGACAAAAGAAATAAATGTGATCGGCTAAGCTTCCCGTTTACCAGAAATATGGAGCCATAAACCAAAATAGAGCTTGCCACCAGCATTTCTGTGGCACTAAAAATTCCCCCCAGCGTGTACTCAAAGGAACCTATATTAATGAGGCGTTCGTCAAGTTTATAAACAATGAGGAATGCGATCAGGGGAATATAATCAATCAGTTGTTTCATACTTTATTTTCAAAGGGTAATTTACTATACCCGGTAAGGGAAAAGCCCATTATAGCCCGATTGGAAAAATTTGCTTGTTCCCAATAACACTGTGTTAGGCTTGCGTTTTTTTTAATTGTCAAAGTATCAGGACCCTTCAGGAAATTTGACTTTTGTCCCAGATTTTTGAAATACATCCAGAGAATCCACAGTTACGTCTTATCAGACAGGCGGTGGATGTACTAAAGCGCGGCGGGGTAATTATTTATCCAACAGACTCCGCCTATGCTCTTGGCTGCCATATCCAGGATAAGGCAGCCTTGCAGCGTATTATTCGAATCAGGGAATTAGACAACAAGCATAATTTTACCTTGATGTGCCGGGACCTTTCAGAGCTGGCGACCTATGCCAGAGTCAACAATACTGACTACCGTTTATTGAAAGCTTTTACCCCTGATGCCTACACCTTTATTTTACGGGCAACCTCGGAAGTCCCCAGACTTATGATGCATCCCAAGCGCAAAACAATAGGTATCAGGGTTCCTGATCATCCTGTGGTTTCAGCACTTCTGAAAGAGCTGAATGAACCCCTGTTAAGCAGTACCCTGATACTGCCGGGCGCCTCATTACCCATGGATGATATCGATGAAATCAGGGATGTGATGGGGAATCAGGTGGATCTGATAATTGATTCAGGCTTCTGTGGGCTTGAGCCGACTACGGTAGTGAGCCTGGTTGATGGAGTGCCGCAGGTCTTGCGAGAGGGGAAAGCCGACGCTGGTGCCTTCCGTTAATCACAGCCATTCTATTCTTTTACTTTTTTTTTAAAATCATTGCACTAAGTCGCTTCAACCCTGCCAATACCTGAGCAAATACAGGTATAATCATCGGCTAATAATAAGAGCCAGGGAGTAACAATTGAGCTCAGTCAATTCGCAGCTGAGAGTGCTGTCAGGCATGCGTCCAACCGGACGTCTGCATCTGGGACATCTTCACGGTGTTATTAAAAACTGGACTAAATTACAGCACGAATATGAGTGCTTTCTTTTCGTGGCTGACTGGCATGCCTTGACCACTCATTATGATGATCCTCAGGTTATTGAAAATAATATCTGGGAAATGGTCGTCGACTGGCTGGCAGCGGGTGTGAACCCCCAGGCGGCAACACTGTTTATCCAGTCCCGCGTACCAGAACATGCCGAATTGCATTTGCTGTTATCCATGATGACGCCTTTGGGCTGGCTAGAGCGTGTGCCTAGTTACAAGGATATGCAGGAAAATCTTAAGGACAAGGATCTAAGTACCTATGGCTTTCTCGGCTATCCACTTTTGCAAAGTGCAGATATTCTGATCTACCAGGCAGGTAATGTTCCTGTGGGTGCTGACCAGGTGGCACATGTGGAATTAACCCGTGAGGTGGCGCGCCGTTTTAACCATCTCTATGGCCGTGAACCAGACTTTGAAGAAAATGCACTGTCAGGTATTAAAAAAATGGGTAAGAAGGCCGGTAGCCTTTTCAAGAACCTGCGTAAATCCTATCTTGAAACTGGCGATCATGAAGCGCTGGAACGAGCCCAGGCACTGTTAAAAGAGCAACAAAACATCTCTCTTGGGGATCAGGAAAGACTGTTTGGCTATCTGGAAGGCAGCGGCAAGATGATTTTGGCAGAGCCACAATCACTGCTGACTAAAGCCCCCAAAATGCCAGGTCTTGACGGCCGCAAAATGTCAAAGTCCTACGACAATATTATTTCTTTGCGTGATGAAAATGACGAAATAAACCAGAAGATTAAAACCATGCCGACGGATCCCGCCAGAGTGCGTTTATCTGATCCTGGTGACCCAGAAAAATGCCCTGTATGGGAATTCCATCTGGTGTATTCTGATGAGGATACCAAGGATTGGGTCCAGAAGGGCTGCCGTAGTGCCGGTATTGGCTGTCTCCAATGCAAGAAGCCAGTAATTGACGCGGTGGTTAATGAAATTGAGCCGATACGAATAAAAGCCAGGCAACTGGAAGATAATATGGCAATGGTGAAATCAATCATCACTGAAGGTTCAGAAAAAGCCAGAGAAGTTGCCAGAGAAACAATGGTTGATGTGCGACAGGCCATGGGACTGAATAATCGATGAGCAATGAACTCGATTCCGAGCAGGATATAAACGAACAGGATTTGTCTGGTCAGGACAATAATTCTGCTGCTATGGATGAATTGGCCATTGCCTCTGAAAATGACAGTCCACAAACACTTGCTCAGGAAGTTGAAGCAGCTGAAGCTGAAGATGACATAAATGATGATGAAGTGCAGCCGGAGCAGGATTTAAATATTAAGTTGGTGAATAAGGTCAGACTTCTTGTAGAAGCCCGTGAACACAGTAATGGTGGTCAAGAAGAAATGCCTTTTGCGTTTGTTGCCGGGCAGGCGATGACAGACTTGCCCAGAGACCTGTATATTCCGCCCGATGCACTGGAAGTTTTTCTCGAAGCTTTTGAAGGGCCGCTGGACCTTTTGCTCTATCTGATCAAACGACAGAATATCGATATTTTGAATGTCAATGTTTCTGAAATCACTGATCAGTACATTGCCTATGTAGAACTGATGGAAGCCGCTCAATTTGAACTGGCGGCTGAATATCTGGTGATGGCTGCCATGCTTGCAGAAATCAAGTCACGCATTCTCCTGCCGCGAACCTCTGATGAAGAGGATGAAGAAGAAGATCCTCGTGCACAGTTAATACGTCGATTACAGGAATATGAACGCTTTATGGAAGCGGCGGAATCTCTGGATGAATATCCGCGTCTTGAACGTGATATCCATCTAGCCAGTGCTGAAGCTCCTGTAATGGAAAAAGAAGTTCCGCTTCCGGAAATAGATTTAAAAGAAATTCTACAGGCCTTTGCCACAGTATTGCGCCGATCAGATTTATTTGAACACCATCATATTCAGCGCGACAGTCTTTCCACGCGCGAGAAAATGTCACAAATCCTGTTAAGTATTTCTGACAATCAATTTGTCCCGATGTTATCGCTTCTCAGAAAAGATGAAGGACGCATGGGAGTAGTTGTGACCTTTCTTGCAGTCATGGAATTAATCAAGGAAGCAATGATTGAAATTGCGCAGAGTGAACCTTTTGGACCGATACATATTAAGGCACGCACATCATGAGTGAAGAATCTCAAAACACTGAAACAAACCCGTTTACCAAACAAATTATTGAAGGCTTGCTTCTGGCGGCCGGAAAGCCTCTGCCGATGAGCAAGATTGCGGAGGTGTTTCCCGAGAAAGAAAGGCCGGAAACGGAAGAGCTGAAAGCGGCTCTTAAGGCAATCGAAGAGGATTGTGAAACGCGGGGCTTTGAACTGAAGAAAGTCGCCTCTGGTTATCGTTTTCAGGTAAAGCAGGAATTTGGTGAGTGGGTCGGAAAACTCTGGGACGAAAGACCACAGCGGTATTCCCGCGCTTTACTGGAAACCATTTCCATTATTGCTTACAGACAACCGATTACACGCGGTGAAATTGAGAAAATTCGTGGTGTTGCAGTAAGTACCAACATTATCAGAACCTTGATTGAGCGGGACTGGGTAAGGGTAGTGGGTCATCGTGATGTCCCGGGCAGACCGGCAATGTATGCAAGCACGAAGCAGTTTCTTGATTATTTTAATTTGAATAGCCTGGAAGAGTTGCCGCCTCTTTCCGAGATCAGGGATCTGGAAGAGCTGGATCCGGAGTTGTCTCTGGAAGATGATGTGCAAGAGAGCAGAGTGCTTGAATACCCAAATATTGAAGATCTGGAAGACGACTTCAATGTAGCTGATGAGGAAGAGGAAATGGCTGCCGCCATTGGCACAAGGCCTATTGAAGAAATCCTCGGCATCAAGGAAGAAGAGCCAGAAGAAGACTGGGATGATGAGGATCTGGACGAGCCTGAAGACGCCTCTGTTGAGATAGAAGGGGGCAATGAGGAAAGTGAAGAAGAAACAACAGAACATGTGAATCAGGAAACTACTTCGGCAGGCTCTGTTGAGACTGGTGGAGAAATCGTTGAAGAAGACGTTTCAGGTTCAGGTGATGACGAGGATAACCCTCCGGCTGGCTGAGTACTCAGAGCTAAATGGACATTTCGTGAGAAATCTACGTGGACGAAAAACTACAGAAAGTACTCGCTAGGGCCGGTTATGGTTCGCGGCGAGTCATGGAAACCTGGATCAGTGCCGGGCGTGTTAAGGTCAATGGTGCCATCGCAGGATTAGGCGATCGTGTCGGTCCTGACGACAAGATTCTGGTTGATGGCAAGAAGCTGGCCGCCAACACTGCTATTGAAGTTCCCCAACGCATACTGCTCTACAACAAACCCATTGGTGAGATATGTACGCGCGATGATCCGGAGGGGCGCAAAACTGTTTTTGACAATCTCCCGGAAGTGCATCATGCGCGCTGGGTTGTGATAGGTCGTCTTGATATTAATACCAGCGGACTACTTCTGTTCACCACTGATGGAGAGCTGGCGAACCGCCTTATGCATCCATCTTCAGAAGTCGAGCGTGAATATGCTGTCAGGGTGTTGGGAGATGTAAGCCCCGAGATGATCGCGGCCATGCATGAGGGAGTAATGCTTGAAGATGGAAAAGCTCGCTTTACAGACATTCAGTATTTCGCCGGCGAGAACAGTAATCATTGGTATCACGTAGTAATTCTGGAAGGTCGTAATCGCGAAGTCAGGCGTCTCTGGGAATCCCAGGGCGTGAGAGTAAGTCGTCTGAAGAGAGTGCGCTTTGGAAATATATTTATTCCCAGTCAAATAAGTGTAGGCAGGTATTGTGAACTTGGTGGTAAAGAAGTCAGGGATCTTTATCATATTGCTGGACTAAAATACCGGCCGACTAAAAAGCCGGTATTGCGAAGAGGTATTTCTGCGAAGAAATCCTCGGCCTCCTTTCCGCGTAAAAACACCCGACCTAAATCTGGCAGGTAAGTAGATAAAAGTTTGTAGGAGGGGTTTTAACCCCGAAGAACAGAACTTTTTTCTTCGGGACTGAAGTCCCTCCTACAAACTTGTAACTGTTTTATTCCTGCGCAGAAAACTGATTGCCATTTTCGCCCAGACTGTCTTTCCCCATTAGATACAAATAGACGCTCATCAGGTCTTCGGGCTTGGGTAGGGTGGTTGGATCTTCTGCGGGGTATGCTGCGCGGCGTAAGGCGGTGGCGCAAGGGCCGGGATTTACTGTATTAACCCGGATAGAGCTGGTGTTTTCCAGTTCCAGGAAAAGGACTTGCATAAGGGTTTCAATACCATGTTTTGCCACAGTGTATGCGCTGGAATAGGCGAAAGCTTTTCTGCCTGTTGTTGAAGAGCTAAATACCACTGAAGGGTTTTCGCCTTGCTGTAATAAAGGAAAGCAAAACTTTGTTAAGGCAAAAGCAGAATTCAGATTGATCTGCATTATTTTCTGCCAATGGGCCATGGTCATCGTCTGGAAAGGCATTAGGGGGCCAAGAAAACCGGCATTATTCAGCAGGCCATCAAGTTTGCCAAAGGTATTGTCGATGCTGGTTATTAATTCAAGATATTGTTCTTCGCCAGCCGTTTCCAGGTCAAGCGGAGTTATTGCCGGTTGTGCACCACCAGCTTTTTCAATTTCATCGTAGACCGTCTCGAGTTTCCCGGTTTTACTGCCGAGAAGAATCACAGTAGCCCCAACTTTTGCATAAGCCAATGACGCGGCGCGACCAATGCCAGAGCCGGCACCAGTAACCAGAATAGTTTTATCTTTCAGCAGATCTGCTGGTGGCTCGTAGTTAAACAACGGGTGTTACTCCCATGGGTTGCTGTTGATTAGCGGATGGCCTGGGCCAGGATTTCATCCGGGTGGTTGATGAGATGATCGGCCTGCCAGTCTTCAATGGGCAACTCATCCGGGATATAACCCCAGCGGACTGCAATGCTGGTAGCACCAGCCGCCGCTGTAGCCTGTACATCCTTCAAGTGGTCTCCGACATAGATAGTCTCTACGGGATTGCTCCCCATGCGCTCACAGGCAAGTAGTATGCCTTCAGGGTCCGGTTTGCTGTTTTTTACATGATCTGCGCAAATCACCACACCACTGGAAGACAGAATCGGAAAGTTCTTGATCAGGGGTAAGGTAAAACGACTGGGTTTGTTAGTGACGATACCCCAGGGGATGCCAGCCTTGTTTAAAGCATCCAGCATACTGGCTATACCTGGGAAAAAATCGCACTCTGTGTGAGAAATACAGGTTTCATAACGATCCAGAAATTCTTCAAGGTAGGCGCTAAATTTTTCGTGAGATTCATCAATGTTATAACCAAGCTTGATTAGTGCTCTCGCGCCGCTGCTGACACTGTTACGGACCTGGATAGACTGAACAGGGGCAAAGCCGTAGCTGGCGAGCTGGCTGTTCAGTACCCGGGTAAAATCCTTTTCGGTGTCTAGCAGGGTGCCATCTAGATCAAATAATACGGTTTTTGTCACTGTTACCTTTTGTCTTCAGCCGCTTTAATAATTCGGTTTGCCATGGGTGTTCCAGTTTTTATTTTAATCTTTGGTCAGATACATGAGGTAATTAACATCAAGGTCGTTACCCAGTTTGTATTTCTGGGTGAGGAGGTTGTAAGTCATACCTGTGGTTTTTTGCAATACAAAGCCGGCCGCTCTGGCCATGGCAGAAAGTTCGGAGGGCTTGATGAATTTTGCATAGTCATGGGTCCCTTTTGGTAGCATACGTAAAACATACTCGGCACCAAGGATGGCAAACAGATAGGATTTTGGATTACGGTTTATGGTGGACAAAAATAGATGGCCGCCAGGTTCAAGCATCTCATAGCAGGCTTTTAGCACGGAAGCGGGATCAGGCACATGCTCCAGCATTTCCAGGCAGGTAATGACCGAATAAGCAGACTGCCTGGAGCGCGCATAATCTTCAGCGCTGGCCTGTTGGTAGTCGACAACAAGATTGCTTTCCAGCAAGTGAAGTTTCGCAACCGCCAGCGGGGCTTCGCCCATGTCGATGCCTGAAACTTCAGCACCGCGGTGAGCCATGGCTTCTGTAAGAATTCCGCCGCCACAACCTACATCGAGAACTTTTCTACCGGCCAAATTGAGTTGCTCGTCAATGAAACCCATACGTAATGGATTAATGTCGTGTAAAGGTTTGAACTCACTATTGCGATCCCACCAGCGACTTGCCAAAGCTTCAAACTTGGCAATCTCGGAGGGGTCAACATTTTCTGATTGGAAGGAGGCAGATGTCATTGTGTTTTCTCTACTAAAATAGTGTTTGCTCAGTTTGAATATAATACGTATCTGATAGGTAAAAGGAGCGGGAATTAAGCGATTTTCTGCGCCCATTTTTTCGCAGTGGCGATGATCTCGGCAGGGTCGAGCATTGTTAATTGACCATTTTCAACATTCAGTTTTCCGTCTACCCAGACATGGCTGACCTGTTGAGCCTGCACACTGTATACCAAAGTTGATATTGGATCATAAACAGGTTGTGAATTGAGGTGGGCGAGATCAATGGCTACGCAATCAGCGAGCTTGCCTGTTTCCAGTGTGCCCAGACAGTCTTCTTTGCCCAGTGCCCTTGCACCATTTATGGTTGCCATGGCCAGGACGTCCCATGCAGAAGTGGCTGCAGCATCAGCTGCAGTGCTCTTACCTTGCAAGGCAGCCATCCTCATTTCGTTAATCATATTCAGTTCATTGTTGGACGCTGCGCTATCTGTGCCCAGACAAAGGTTGATGCCTGCATCGAGAATATCCTGCGTCCTGCACATACCGCTGGCTAAACTGTTATTGGAGGCAGGGCAGTGAACAATGGTTACTCCGGCATTTGCCAGAGTTTCAATTTCTTCATTTTCCAATTGGGTTACATGAACGCATTGCAGTAATTGCGATAGCAGACCCAGTTGATTAAGTCGTTCAAGTGGGCGCATGCCAGTATTTTTTACTGCTTCTTCTACCTCATGGGCATTTTCATGGATATGGATGTGAATGGGTATGTCCAGTTCGTTTGCCAGTGTTGAAATATGCCTTAGTGGTTCATCCGAGACGGTATAGGGGGCATGTGGGCCAAAAGCGACCTCAATGTGATTGTTATTCTTGTAGCGGTCATTCAATTCAGTGGCTTTGCGAATGTATTCATCAGCATCCTGGGCCCAGACCGTGGGGAAATCGAGTACCGGCGCTGCCAGCATGGCCCTGATATTGGATTTAAGGGCGACTTTTGCCACTTCGTCCGGGAAAAAGTACATGTCTGTAAATGACGTAGTACCACTGCGGAGCATTTCTGCAATTGCCAGTGTTGCCCCATCGCGAACAAACTCTTCGCTAACCCATTGTGCTTCTGCCGGCCAGATTTTTTCCTCCAGCCAGGGGCGCAGTGCCATGTCATCGGCATAGCCGCGAAAAAGTGACATGGGAGTGTGACCATGGGCATTGATTAGCCCTGGTATTAGCACCTGGTTTTCAAGGGTGATTTCTTGCCGGGGAGAGTATTGCTTTTTCAGCGTGTCTGAGTCCCCGATAGCAACGATTTTATTCTGCAAAATGGCAAGGCTCTGGCCTGTCATAACCAGACCTTTTTGGGTCATTGGAACAAGCCATTCCGGATGAATCAGAAAGTCGGCTTCAAGCCCTTCGGATGAGCTTCCTGACTTTGACATAATTATATGATTTTCCATGAATTATTTCGAAAAAATGCAGTATACAGATTATTCCTGAAAACGGGTAGTTTTGCTGTCAGTAGAGGGCTTTATATGCTAAGATTTTCCGCATTAAAAAAGCCCTAAAAAACAGGTAAAAAGCATTATAAATTCGGGGTGTACAAGGAGGAGATTCAACGTTCTCGACATTCGTCAGAACGGGGGCTTTTTTCACTCAAATTTCTGGAATCTGATTGCAGTTTCTTCAGCCTCAGAAAGACGCTTATCTCACATCAAATCGAATTTTGCAGCCCAACAGGACGTTGGTCTCAGTGTTGTTATAAATCAACGATTAACTTCAAGCATGCCCAGGTTTGCACATAATTAAGCCGTGTAACTGGAAAATGCATTAAATAGCCTAGTGACTAGACAGTAACCAGACAGTAACAGGACAGAAGTTTTATGACAGATCAGCCCGAACAAATTCAAACGGTCACCATAGAAAGTGAAATGAAGCAGTCCTACCTGGATTACGCCATGAGTGTAATTGTGGGCAGGGCATTGCCTGATGTTCGGGATGGCCTTAAGCCGGTACACCGGCGTGTTCTGTTCGCTATGAGCGAGCTTTCCAACGACTGGAATAAGCCCTATAAAAAGTCGGCACGTGTAGTGGGTGATGTGATTGGTAAATACCATCCCCATGGTGACTCAGCCGTCTATGAAACAATTGTCAGAATGGCGCAGGATTTTTCCATGCGCTATACCCTTGTTGACGGGCAGGGAAACTTTGGTTCTGTTGATGGTGATTCAGCAGCAGCCATGCGTTATACCGAAATTCGCATGGATAAGATTGCCCATGAGTTGCTGGCTGACCTGGAAAAAGAGACGGTCGATTTTTCCGAGAATTATGATGGCACGGAGTTGATTCCCGATGTCATGCCTACCAGGGTTCCAAATTTACTGGTAAATGGTTCATCAGGTATTGCCGTTGGTATGGCAACTAATATTCCTCCCCATAATCTCAGAGAAGTTATCAGTGGCTGCTTTGCCTTGATGGCTAATCCGGACCTGGAAATTGATGACCTGATGGAATACATCACCGGACCTGATTTTCCTACAGCAGCCCAGATCAGCGGTAGAGCAGGTATTGTTCAGGCTTATCGAACAGGTCGGGGCAAAATCTATATTCGCTCAAAAACCAATATCGAGGATAAGGCTAACGGCAGACAAAGTATTATCGTCACCGAGATTCCTTACCAGCTCAACAAGGCGAGGCTCATTGAGCGCATCGCGGAATTGGTCAAGGAGAAAAAGCTCGAAGGTATCTCCGAACTACGTGATGAGTCTGACAAGGACGGTATGCGCATAGTGATCGAATTGCGCAAGGGTGAAGTTGCCGATGTGGTACTGAATAATTTGTATTCTCAAACGCAGATGCAGGCAGTGTTTGGCATCAACATGGTTGCTCTTGTTGATGGTGAGCCAAAAACATTAAATCTGAAAGAGATGCTGGAAGCTTTCATTCGTCACCGTCGCGAAGTGGTCACTCGCCGCACGGTATTCCTGCTTAGAAAAGCGCGAGAAAGAGGACATATTCTGGAAGGCCTGGCGGTTGCACTGGCCAATATTGATGAAGTCATCGAACTTATTAAAAGTTCACCCAGCTCTGCAGAAGCCAAGGAAAAACTCCTGGCGCGTAGCTGGCAGTCGTCCAGTGTCGAGGCAATGCTGGCTGATGCCGGGCCTGATGCTTGCAGGCCCGATGGGCTGGCGGAAAATCTTGGTCTCCATGAAGGGGAGTACTGGTTATCACCAGAACAGGCACAGGCAATCCTGGAGTTAAGGCTGCACCGTTTAACCGGGCTTGAGCATGAAAAGCTCATTAATGATTATCAGGAACTTATTAAACAAATTGCCGGCTATCTGGAAATTTTGGGTAATTCCGAACGTTTGATGGAAGTTATCCGCGAAGAGCTGGAAGAAGTTAATAAAGAATATGGCGATGAGAGACGTACTGAAATCACCAGCTCAAATCATGACCTTACAGTTGAGGATCTGATTACAGAGGAAGACAGGGTTGTTACCATTTCCAGCGGCGGATATGCCAAGAGTCAGCCACTGACTGACTACCAGGCTCAGCGACGTGGCGGTACAGGCAAGGCCGCTGCATCAGTCAAAGACGAAGATTTTGTCGAACATCTCCTGGTGGCCAGCAGTCATGACACACTGCTTTGTTTTACCAGTTCCGGCAAAGTGTTTTGGTTAAAAGTATTTCAGATTCCTCTGGCCAGCAGGACTTCACGTGGTAAACCTATCGTGAATATCTTGCCTCTTGAAGAGGGTGAAAACATTACCAGCATGTTACCTATTCGTGAATATGAAGAGGGTAAATTCATTTTTATGGCTACCGCCAGCGGTACTGTTAAGAAAACGCCTCTGATAAGTTTTGCCAGACAGCGCAGTGTAGGGCTTAGAGCACTGGAACTGGAAGAAGGCGATGTGCTGTTAAAAACTGCGGTAACAGATGGTAGTAAAGATGTAATGCTTTATTCCAGTTCCGGCAAGGTTGTTCGATTCAGGGAAAGTGATGTCAGGGCCATGGGCCGAACCGCAAAAGGTGTGCGCGGAATTCGCCTTGAAAGTGAGCACCACATGGTAGATATGATTATTCCTGAAGATGAAGGCCAAATACTGGCAGTAAGTAAAAATGGTTATGGTAAACGTACTGTGGTCACCGAGTTCCCGACTAAAGGCCGTGGCGGTAAGGGGGTCATTGGCATCCAGACCAGTGAGCGAAACGGCGCCGTGGTCGGTGCTGTACAGGTTTTCGATGGCGATGAAATCATGCTGATAAGTGACAAGGGTACTCTTGTGCGTACACGTTGCGATGAAGTGTCGTCACAAGGGCGTGCTACTCAGGGTGTGCGTTTGATCAAGCTCAAGGAAGGTGAATCCCTGGTCGGTGTTGAACGAGTAGAAGAACCTGAGGAAATTGAAGAAGATCAAGCCTTGCTTGAAACTGCTTCAGGTACCACTGCTGCTCCGGAAAATAAAGAATCTGCAGGAGAAGCCGGGCTTGCAGGTGATCAGCAGGCAAGTGCTGATGCAATAGAGGATATAGATAGTAAAGAGAGTGAAGGGGATAAAGAGAGCGAGGAAGACGACAAGGATAGTGATGAATAATATTCCTTCCGCTTCCCGGGTCGCTTATCTCGGACCGGAAGGGACTTACTCTCATACGGCATTACAGAAATATTTTGGTCTTCAGCCGACCAGTATTCCAAAGGATGATATTCCTGCTGTTTTCGCTAGTGTGAATTCTGGCGAATGCCAGTTTGGACTGGTTCCTGTAGAAAACTCAACCGAAGGTTCTATTACTCAGACTCTGGATTGTTTTGGGGAGTATCCCCTGTATATTTGTGGTGAAGTCATGCTACGAATACAGCATTGCCTGTTGGTAAAGCCGGGAACATCGATCGACGATATTAAGCGTATCGTTTCTCATCAGCAGTCACTGGGCCAATGTCGAAACTGGTTGGTAGAAAACTTTCCGATGCTGGATAAGGTGACGGCATTAAGTAATGCGGAAGCTGCACGACAAGCTGCTGGAGACGCAAGCATTGCAGCTATAGCTGGCAAAACTGCTGCTGAAATATATGGCCTTTCTGTACTGCATGAAAATATTGAAGATGTGCATGACAATACCACTCGATTTGCGATTATTTGTAAAAATAATACGCAGCTTCCTTCAGGCAATGATAAGTCCTCACTGATTATTTCTACACGCAATGAGCCAGGTGCTTTATTTAATGCTCTGGAACCTTTTAAGAATCATAAGGTAAATCTCATCAAGCTCGAATCCAGACCTTCCAGGAAAGAAGCCTGGTCATATTCCTTTTTTGTGGATATTGATGGTCACGTGGAGGATGCCAATATTCGTGCGGCATTTGATGAGCTTTCCCGACACTCATTGGAATTTAGAGTGCTGGGTTCTTATCCGGCAGCTGCCTCATGAACAAATCGCTGGCTGATTTAAAAATAGTCATTGTTGGTCTTGGTTTGATTGGCGGTTCGATTGCGCGCGGTCTGTCTGCTCCAGTGCCGCAGAGCAAGGCGAATACCAGTGCTAAAGTAGAAAAAACTAAAAAGCTTTGCAGAGAGATTATTGCTGTTGGCCGTAATGAAAGCATACTCCAACAAGCGCTTGCTGATGGAATAATTACCGACTATGCCACTGATGTGGCACAAGCATGTGTTGATGCCGACCTGGTAATTATTGCAGTGCCAAGTTTGACGGTAGAAAAGGTGCTACAAGAACTGAAGCCGGTTATCGGTAAGGATACAGTGGTTACCGATGCGGCAAGTGTCAAAGGCGCTATTATTGACAGTGTTTTCAGAGTGTATGGCAAAGTGCCTGAAAACTTCGTGCCTGGACATCCTATCGCGGGTTCTGAAAATAGTGGCTACTCTGCTTCTTTGGAAGATCTTTATAAGGGTAAAAAAGTAATCCTGACGCCTCTTGATGAGACCAGTCAGGCAGCCGTATCACTGGTTCAGATACTCTGGGAATCTTTGGGTGCCGAAGTGATTAAGATGTCTGTTGCGCATCATGATCAAGTGCTTGCAGCCACCAGTCACTTACCCCATCTGCTGGCTTATGCATTGGTTGATACCTTGTCTCAGCAAGGGCAGAGTGAAGAAATTTTTCGTTATGCTGCGGGTGGATTCAGAGATTTTACTCGTATTGCCTCAAGCGATCCGCAAATGTGGCATGACATATTTATGCTCAATGGTGAGGCCACCATTGAAGTTCTGGATAAATATATGACAGATCTTTCACGCTTGAGAGCTGCTATAAAAAATCGTGATTCGAATGAATTAATGGCTACCTTCAAACGGGCAAAAAAATCCAGGGATAAATTTTTGGAACATTTCCCCATGGCGAATAAATAAAACCTGCCATTATTTTTTAGCACAACTGAATAATCAATAATTTCACACCCCTAAAGAAATAATAAAGAAGTAAATACTAAAATGTCAGATCTTGTTTTTACAGTACAGCCAGGAGGTTGCCTTAGCGGCGATTTCAGAGTCCCTGGTGATAAATCGATATCTCATCGCTCGATGATTCTTGGCTCTATCGCCGAAGGCATAACCACAGTAGAAGGTTTTCTGGAAGGTGAGGATAGCCTGGCAACATTGATGGCTTTTCGAGCAATGGGAGTTGAAATAGATGATGTTGTTGATGGCAAAACCACAGTGAAAGGAGTTGGTTTGCATGGCTTGAAAGAGCCTTCTGGGCCTCTCTATCTTGGTAACTCAGGGACATCGATGCGTTTATTGTGTGGCTTGCTGGCGGCACAAAATTTTCCGAGTGTTTTAACCGGAGATGAATCTCTTTCTGGTCGCCCGATGAAGCGGGTTGCCAACCCGCTTAGCGAAATGGGGGCAAATATTGTGTTGCAGGATGGCGGGGTTGCCCCGATAGAAATATCAGCGGGTAGATTACACCCGATTATTTATGAACTTCCTGTCGCCAGTGCTCAAATCAAATCCTGTTTATTACTGGCTTCTCTTTATACCGATCCAAAAGATGGCAATTCGCAAATTATGGAACCAGCCCCTTGCCGGGATCACACAGAGCGTATGTTGCGTGGTTTTGGCTACGAAGTAGGTACTGAAGGCCCCCGTATAAGTATTAGTGGAGGCGGTACCTTAACTGCTTGCCATATTGATGTGCCAGCGGATATAAGTTCTGCTGCTTTTTTCATGGTAGGGGCGAGTATTTGTGAAGGCTCCGACATTCTCCTGCGTCATGTCGGTATTAATCCTACTCGCACCGGGGTGATCACTATTCTGCAAGCCATGGGTGCTGATATCACGCTGGAAAATGCACGGGAAGTTGGCGGTGAGCCTGTTGCAGATATTCGGGTTAAGTATGCACCATTACACGGGATTAATATTCCTGTGGACCAGGTTCCTTTGGCTATTGATGAATTTCCCGCTCTGTTTATTGCCGCGGCATGTGCCCAGGGCACTACAGTGCTTAGCGAAGCAGAAGAGCTTCGCGTTAAGGAGAGTGATCGCATTCAGGTAATGGCCGATGGTTTGGCCGAATTAGGGGTGCAACATAGTGTCAGGGAAGACGGAATTGTAATCGAGGGCGGCGAGATAGGCGGCGGCGAAGTGAATAGCCATGGAGATCACCGTATCGCCATGGCATTTAGCATGGCGGCCCTGAAAGCGAGCTCACCAATTCGTATCCATGACTGCCACAATGTGGCTACTTCATTTCCTGGCTTCAGCGAACTTGCACGAAACGTCGGTATCAATCTGCAATCTGCAGAAGAATAACAACAGAAACAAACAGGTTAAATAATGAGTCATCATGTCCCGGTAGTTACCATTGATGGGCCCAGCGGCACAGGCAAAGGTACCATTACGCAATTGGTGGCAAAACATCTGGGTTGGCATCTGCTAGATAGTGGCGCCTTGTATCGAATTGTTGCCATCGGGATTGCAGATTTAAATATATTACATAATGAAATCAGTAGGATATGTGATTTTGCCAGTACTATGAAGGTGGAATTTTCTACCGAATTTGAAGGTTCTATCTGTTTGAATGGCAAGGAGATTTCCCATACGGTGAGGCTTGAGGAGACCGCAGAAAAAGCCTCCCAGGTCGCCGCTCTTGGCCCCTTGAGAGAGGTATTACTGGAACGGCAAAGAAAATTTTGCCAACCACCAGGTCTTGTCGCAGATGGCAGGGATATGGGCACGGTTGTTTTCCCCTCTGCAGACCTGAAAATTTACCTTACGGCGAGTCCTGAAGAAAGAGCGCAAAGGCGATATAAGCAGTTGATAAATAAGGGAGTTGGTGTTAATCTGCGCGGCCTTTTGCAGGATATAGCAAGCCGAGATGAGCGCGATGCCAACAGGCAAGTTTCACCGCTCAGGCCGGCCCAGGATGCTGTAGTGATAGATACTACGGCACTGACTATTGGGCAAGTGCTGGAATCAGTGCTTGCACAAGTCAGTTTGGCATTACCGGAAATCAGCAAGTAAACGGTATGACGACGTTATATCAAGTATAGGTAAGAGAGTTAAGTTAAAGAATAGGTAAGACGCTACAGCTTAACCATGGGATTGCGTATATCGCAAACCGACAGGTAAGCAGGTAGTCAGTAAAAACGCCACAGGCTTTGTGTGCCAGCCAGGCACAAGCCACTAGTGGTAAACATAAATTGACCCGTATCGGCTGGAGTACGGCAGAACAGAAACAGGTTGGACAGTTCAAGTAACTTTCCCCTGTATTCTGAAACAATCAGGAAGAAATTATGAGCGAAAGCTTCGCAGAACTCTTTGAACAGAGTTTAATAGACATAGATATGAAACCCGGTTCAATCATCACCGGGACCATTGTTGAGGTAGATTCTGACTGGGTAACAGTCCATGCAGGCCTCAAATCCGAAGGGGTTATAGCCCGCCAGGAATTTCTCGACGATAACGGCGAATTCAGTCTTCAGATTGGCGACTTAGTCAAAGTTGCACTGGATGCTGTTGAAGACGGTTTTGGTGAAACCAAACTGTCCCGTGAGAAAGCCAAGCGTGCAGAAACCTGGATGGTACTGGAAGATGCCTTCGAGAAAGATGAGCCTGTTATCGGTGTTATTAACGGTAAGGTTAAAGGCGGTTTTACTGTAGATGTGAATACTATTCGTGCCTTCCTGCCTGGTTCACTTGTGGATGTACGTCCTGTTCGTGAAGTGGATCACCTGATGTTCAAGGATCTTGAATTCAAACTGATCAAACTCGATCAGAAGCGTAACAATGTAGTAGTTTCTCGCCGTGCTGTCCTTGAGTCTGTGAATACGGCAGAACGCGATGAGTTGCTTGCTAACCTTGAAGAAGGTCAGACTGCGAAAGGTGTTGTTAAGAACCTTACCGATTATGGTGCTTTTGTAGATCTGGGCGGTGTTGATGGTCTTCTTCATATCACTGACATGTCATGGAAGCGCATTAAACACCCAAGTGAAATCGTTAATGTGGGTGAAGAAATTGATGTGAAGATTCTCAAGTTCGATCGTGAGAGAAATCGCGTTTCTCTTGGTCTGAAGCAACTTGGTGAAGATCCATGGGTAGAAATTAAAAACCGTTATCCAGAAAATACCCGCGTTAAAGCTGTGGTAACCAATCTTACTGATTATGGTTGTTTTGCTGAGCTGGAAGAGGGCGTTGAAGGCCTTATTCATGTTAGCGAAATGGACTGGACTAATAAGAACATTCATCCATCCAAACTTGTACAGCTTGGTGATGAAGTGGAAGTCATGATTCTGGATATCGATCAGGAACGTCGCCGTATTTCTCTTGGCCTGAAACAGTGCCAGCAGAATCCATGGGATGTGTTTGGCGATAAGTTCAAGAAAGGCGACAAGATTTCAGGGAATATCAAATCAATTACTGACTTCGGTATTTTCATTGGTCTTGAAGGTGAAATTGATGGTCTTGTTCATCTCTCTGACATCAGCTGGGAAGAAACGGGTGAGCAGGCAGTTCGTGAATACACGAAAGGTGACAAGCTGGATACCGTGATACTTTCGGTTGATCCTGAACGCGAAAGAATTTCTCTTGGTATCAAGCAGCTTTCTGACGATCCTTTTGCCAACTTTGCCGGACAGAATGAAAAAGGCAGTGTAGTTAAGGGCACCGTAAAAGAAGTAGATGCCAAAGAAGCTATCGTTGTTCTCTCTGATGGTGTTGAAGGAGTGTTGAAAGCTTCTGAAATTAGCCGTGACAGAGTCGAAGATGCGCGCAATGCAATTGCTGTTGGTGATGAGGTTGATTTACTCGTTATCAGTGTTGATCGGAAAAACCGTGTTATCAGTTTATCCATCAAGGCCAGAGAGATTGCTGAAGAAAAAGGCGCCGTTGAAGAGCATAAGAAACAAATTGTTACATCAACTGCTCCAACGACAGTAGGTGATTTGCTCAAGTCCCAGATGGAAAAGGAATAATTCTGGGTTTGACTGGCATGACGACTGCAATCCGTCTGTTAACTATAGTGAAGGATGAACCATGACTAAATCAGAACTGATAGACCATATAGTATCAAAGCAAACTCAATTATCTGCAAAGGATGTTGAATTGGCGGTGAAGGCGATCATTTCTTATATGTCTGAAGTCCTTGCAGAAGGCGGCCGTATAGAAATCAGGGGATTTGGTAGTTTTTCCCTGCACTATCGGGCGCCTCGAGTTGGCAGAAATCCTAAAACTGGCGAACCAGTTGAGTTGAGTGGCAAATATGTTCCTCACTTCAAGCCCGGTAAAGAGCTAAGAGACCGGGTTAACATCAGTTTGCAGGAACAATTGCAGCAAGCAGAGTAATTCTGGATGACTTATAAAAACGGCAGCTTTTGTTAACGGAAGTTGCCGTTTTTTTTTACAAGAATTTATTTGTATGAAAGGTATATTACGTTTTATCACATTCCTCGTTTTTGTTGGCATGGTTTTGCTGGCGTTTCTTTTTGCAGTTAACAATCCCGTAGAAGTGAGCTTATGGCTAGGCTTCGAATTACCTGCGATGAGTGTTGGTAAATTAATTATTTACGTATTTATACTTGGCGGTGTTTTGGGTCTTGTTATAGGACTGGGTATTTTCAGGCAGCTTAAATATATAGTTCAAATCAGGCAGCTTCGTTCCCAGTTGGAAAAATTGCGTTCCAGTGATGGTACTTCTGTTCGTCAAAATGGAAAATAAAGTTTACACCTGATTTTCTTATGGAAGGATTCAGCTTGACTGATTTATTTCTCTATCTGCTTTTGCTGGTAGCGTTAGGCCTTGGCTGGGGTCTGGGCAGGCGTGCCCGATTCAATTCTGCGCCAAAATCTTCAAGACCTTACAGGAATCTGCCTGCCAAGGATTATTTCATTGGTTTAAATTATTTGCTCAATGATGAGCCAGATGACGCCATTGATCTTTTTATGGACGACCTGGAAGTTAATTAAGGAACCCTGGAAACCCACATGGCATTAGGAACCTTGCTGCGTCGGAGAGGAAAGGTAGATCGATCCATTGCTGTC
>CAWUSW010000073.1:0-76157 GCA_963925675.1 uncultured Pseudomonadales bacterium | reverse complement strand
ATCCAGTGGTTGAACAGGTAATGGAAGAAAGCTTTGTTGCCAATGGCATATATCTGGACAACGACAGCACCATGCTAATTATCACCGGCCCCAATATGGGCGGTAAATCAACCTATATGCGCCAGACGGCATTAATTGTTTTGCTGGCTCACACAGGTTCCTATATCCCGGCTCTGTCAGCCAAAATTGGTCCCGTTGACCGAATTTTTACCCGCATAGGGTCTTCTGATGATCTCGCCGGTGGGCGTTCAACGTTCATGGTAGAGATGACTGAGACGGCGAATATCCTGCATAATGCTACAGCCTCCAGCCTGGTCCTGATGGATGAGATCGGACGTGGCACCAGTACTTTTGATGGACTGTCGCTAGCCTGGGCCAGCGCGGTTTATATTGCCGCCGAAGTCAAAGCCTTCACCTTGTTCGCCACCCACTATTTTGAGCTCACGGCACTGCCTGAACTGTATTCAGGAATCAGGAATGTGCATTTAAATGCCACAGAACATGACAAGGGCATTGTTTTCCTGCATGCCGTTGAACCTGGTCCGGCCAATCAAAGTTATGGCCTGCAGGTGGCGCAACTTGCCGGCATCCCTGCCACAGTGATTAACAGGGCGAGAAAGAAGCTTACGCAACTTGAACAGGATGATCGCCAGGGAATTAATTCTTCAGCATCAGTAAATACCTTACAAGCCGAGTTATTCACAACGCAAGCCGCTCATCCAGCGGTGGATATCCTGGAGGAAATAAACCCTGATGAGCTGTCACCCAGACAGGCTCTTGAAATGCTGTACAAGCTAAAGAACTTGCTTGATTCCTGATCCTCTCAAGCTTCTTCTCATCCTTCTTCTCATTCGCCATCGCATTCATTTACTAACCCGGGATCTATCAGGTAAAATATCGCCTTTCACATTAATGAGTACCGCCTGGTCTCAGGAATTTTCAGGAGAAATACAATGACCTTTGTCGTGGGTGAAAACTGTATCAAATGCAAGCACACTGATTGTGTGGAAGTCTGCCCGGTTGACTGTTTTTATGAAGGCCCCAACATGCTGGTTATTAACCCAGACGAGTGCATCGACTGCGCCCTGTGTGAACCTGAATGTCCGGTCGACGCTATCTATGCTGATGATGAGCTTCCTGAGGATCAAAAAGATTTTCTCGAGATTAATGAAGAGCTCAGTGAGAAATGGGAAGTCATCACCGAAATGAAAGAAGCACTGCCCGATGCTGAAGAATGGGCCACTAAAACCAACAAGCGTGATTATCTCGACAGAGGCTGATATAGGCTAAAAGCTCTTTAACTAAAAGCTCATTAACCCTGCTTATCCCTGGTTAAAAAGCAGTTCCAGACTCAAGCCTTCTTTTTCCAGTACGCGCCTTAATTTATTCAGCGCTTCTATCTGAATTTGCCTGACTCGTTCACGGGTCAGGCCTATTTCCCTACCTACTTCTTCCAGCGTGCTTGACTCGTAGCCACGCAAACCAAAACGACGACACAGAATTTCACTTTGTTTGCCTGGAAGCTGATCTATCCAATGCTCGAGATTGAGTAAAAAATCACCCTGCTGTAATTCTGTAGCAGGATCACTCTCATCCTTATCAGCAAGCACATCCATCATGGTAATTTCCTGCTCACTGACAATGGGCACATCTGCCGAACTGGTACGGATATTATGATGCAAAAGCTTTCTTATCTGCTTACCAGGCTTACCGGACCTACTGGCAATCTCTTCAATATGCGGATGTCGACCGAGCTCTTCTGTTAATTCCCCGATTATTTTCAGACAGGCATTAAGATCCTTCATCACATGTATTGGCAAGCGAATAGTTCGACACTGATTCATCACGGCCCGGTCAATATTCTGCTTGATCCACCAGGTCGCGTAAGTCGAAAAGCGATAGCCTAATTCCGGATTAAATTTCTCTACGGCCCTGATAAGCCCAAGATTTCCTTCTTCAATTAAATCCAGTAATGCCAGTCCCCTGTTCAGATAACGCTTGGCAATGGTAACGACCAACCTTAGATTTGCTTCTATCATCTGGTTTTTGCTTTGCCGGTCTCCGGAAACAACTTTTCTTGCCAGCGCGAACTCTTCGTCAGCCGTGAGCAAATCTTTGCGGCCTATTTCATTTAAATACAGGGTGGTAAAGTCAGGCAGCGATCTGGCTGCCTTGATATTGGTCACACCTTTGCCGCCATTCATTATTTGTCGGGACTTACTAGCAAGCATTGCTGGAGATGAGGTGCTCCCACAATCTATATTTTCCTGGCAAAGCGTTTTACTTTCAGCGACCTTATCCGAATGCTGGCTCTTAACAGAAAAGCATTCTTTTGACGAATTCGCGGCTATCACATTGTTAGAAAACGTCGTTGATGGCGCATGTTTTATTTTGTCAGGTGGTGAGTTGGTTGTGCCGACCGGGGGAATCGTTATGGTACGTGGTGACTGTTTTAAAGTGGACTTTTCTGGTGAAAGAGACCTTTCATCAACTTTTGTATCGCTTTCTTTTTTATCGTTTACTTTTTTATCGTTTACTTTTACATCACTTTCTTCACTGTGCTCGCGTTGCGCATTTGCATCACAGAAAGTCTGGTCATTGTTTGTGGATTGTAACTTCTTTCCTTGTCTCATATTTAAGTCCTTTTAAATATCGGTTTTGGAACTATTGTTAAATCAAAGTCTGATCATAGTTTATTAATAGTTTATTAATAGTTAGTCGATGAATTTTCATTATTTTTCCGCTATACATTCCACCATTTCAGTATACACCAAGTCCGATTTCTGTCGACAAAAAGTCAGCTTAAGAACGGGAAGGAAGATAGCCAAGTGGATCCACCGGCTTTCCTTCCAGTCGTATTTCAAAATGTAGCATTTCAGTATCAACACCTGTGGAGCCAAGTTCCGCAATTTTCTCACCTCGGCTTACCTTGTCTCCTTCTGCAACCAGCAAAGCACTGTTGTGCGCATAGGCACTGAGGAAACGATCATTATGCTTAATAATAACCAGTTCTCCGTAGAGTAAGAGACCACTGCCTGCATACACGACTTCGCCAGCAGCGGCAGCCAGCACTGAATCGCCTTCACGACCAGCAATGTTTATCCCCTTGTTTTCTACTCCGCTTTCAGAGAAGCGACCGATTATGTTTCCCTGTGCTGGCCAGGCCCAATTGACCGGTCCCTGACGAACAGTAACCGGGTTAATCTGGACGGGACTACTTTGGCTTCTCGATTGAGCAGTAGCTTGAGACCTTGATTGAGACGTTTGCCGCGGCTGTTCCTGATTCCTGCCTGTGGCGGTATTCGCTGTAGTCGTGGCAGTATTGCGGGTTTGCTGAACAGCCTGCGCGCGCGGATCTACATTCAGAATCTGGCCGGGGAAAATAATATAAGGAGACGAAAGGCTATTTACCCTGGCTATGTGGATAAAATCCAGATCATAAATCCAGGCGATTACATACAGGGTTTCTCCTTCATTGACCCGGTGAATTCGGTCAGTATCAAGAAATCGGGGCTCGTCTATTTCTGCCACTGGCGACTGATAGGGACTTTGACACCCCATCAGTAAAAAGAAGCTAAGTATTACCAGCGTTGTGTAGCGTGCGTATGCCTTCAGCATTAACAGCTATCTCTCTTTGTCTCTGACTGTATGTATATCTAACTTAATAGCTAACTTATGCTGATTCTTTGTGCCCGAACTTAAGGTTTCCCGCCAGCACTTCCAGCAACAAAACCAGCATCAGCCCGGCAATCAACAAGCCAAGACTGATATATGGGGAAAACATAATACCCGTTGATTGCGCATAGGTTTCCGGCAGCACATGCTCATAGCGGGTAAAAGCATGATCATTGAGAATCATCTCAGTGCCCAGACGCCAGGGCCAGAGCAAATATAATGATCCTGCAAGCATCCCCGTTAATGTTGCCATGGAGCCATCATGGTAATGCTGCAGCATCCACGACAACAATCGGGTAAAAAGCATCAAACCGCTGAGACATCCCAGGGCAAAAACTAAAATCACCGGCACATCAAATTGGGTAAGTGCTTCGAGCACAGGGCCATAGGCACCCAGTAGAACGAGTATAAAAGCACCTGAAATTCCCGGCAGAATCATGGCGCAAATAGCGATGGCCCCGCAGAAAAAATAATAAACCAGGCTGTCACTTGCCTCACCCAAAGGCAAGATGGCGAGAGACATGGCCAGTGCCAGACCCATCAAAAACAATGCAACTACACCTGGATTCCAACGGGAAATATTGTTTGCCACAAAACGAATTGAAGCCAGAACAAGACCGGCAAAAAATGCCAGTAAATAGGGCAGGTAATTTTCCATCAAGGCCAGGATAATTCTGCCAAGCAAAAGCAGTGAGGTCAAAATGCCGGCAAACAGGGTCAACAGAAAGCCGCCATTGATATATTCCCAGGCCGCTTTAAAGCCTTTTTGCTTGCAGACCACCAGTGCATGCCAGCCAAGCGATTTGATTGAAGCCACCAACTCTTCATATATATTGGTGATTAACGCAATGGTACCGCCGGATACCCCGGGCACAGAGTCTGCGGCGCCCATAGCCATGCCTTTCAGGAACAATAAGCTTCGTTGTTTATTCATTGTCATACCCCGGGCTTGCGCATCGCTTGAATCTCAACCCTCGACTCCGCCCAGTAAAGGCACAAAGCGCACAGCTTCCAGTGTTTCATCCTTAATTTCACCGTCTATCCTGGTATACAGTTTCAGCTCCTGGGTTTCCCGACCGCCTACCGGAATCACCATCACTCCCCCTTCCTTTAACTGCTCCAGCAGCGCCTTGGGAACTTCCTGGGCCGCCGCCGTGGTAATGATGCAGTCAAAAGGCGCATGCTGTGGCCAACCACGATTACCATCGGCACACTTCACACTGACATTGCGTATTCCCAGTTCACGCAATCTTTCCCGGGTTTTATCTAACAAAGGTCTAATTCGCTCTATGCTGTACACGTGCTTCACGTGCTGGGCCAGAATCGCTGTCTGGTAACCGCAACCAGTCCCAATCTCAAGTATCACGGCATCATCGGGCGCAGCATTGAGAATCGTTTCTGTCATGCGTGCAACGATATAGGGCTGGCTGATAGTCTGATTAAAACCAATTGGCAAGGCGGAATCTTCATAGGCACGATGGGACAGAGCCTCATCAATAAATAAATGCCTTGGCGTTGTGCGTATTGATTCCAGTACATCAATGCGCTGGATGCCCTGCTCGATTAGACGGTTAACAAGTCGTTCCCTTGTTCTCAGGGATGTCATCCCGATACCTTCACGATTAAGGCTATTCACCTGTTGTAGTACCCTTTTTAGTTTTATCCAAGTTGTGCTTCAGCGCGCCATCACTGATTGCTGCTGAAATCTCATCAGTACCAATTTCCGCAAGACTTATAAGCGCTTCACTGTGGGTCATATCCGCAAAGATTGGTGTGATAGAGATATAACCATTTGCCACTTCATGAAAATCTGTCCCAGGGGTGTTCTCAACCGGACCACCTGCCTTGCCAATCCAGTAAACAGTTTTGCCCCGTGGATTTTCTGTGCGAACCGGACTTTCACTTTTAAGGCGTTTGCCCAGTGTGGTGAATTTAACACCCTGAATTTGCTCTGCAGGAAGATCAGGAATATTGACATTCAAAATCGTTCTTTCGGGTAATTCAAGGTTTTCAATAAAGCCTAACAGCTTTATAAATATACTGGCTGCAACTTGAAAAGCCACTTCAGATTCAGATCTTTTCATCGTCACCAGTGAAACCGCAATTGCAGGTTTAGCCAGGAAACGACCTTCCATTGCTGCGGCTACTGTTCCCGAATACAACACATCATCACCCATATTAGCGCCGTAATTAATGCCTGAGATGACCCTTTCCGGCATCGGGCAATAAATTCCGGAGGTCCCCAGATGGATACAATCAGTGGGCGTACCATCGACACCGATATAGCGGTTGCTTAATTCTTCAATCTGTAAGGGACGGTCGAGGGTAAGGCAATTACTGACACCGGAGCGATCGTAAGTCGGCGCAATAACCTGCAGGTCGAACTTTTTTTCCAGAACGGATGCCAGCGCTGTTAATCCAGGTGCCCTGACGCCGTCATCATTGGAGAGCAATATACTCATAAGCCAGGTGCTACCACTATTTCTCGTAATACACTCGTTGCATAAGTGCCTGAAGGCAAACTGAATTCTACCACCAGTTCCCGGTCTCCAGCAGGTCTAATAGTGAGTTTTTCAGGAATAACGCGCAGTGATCTGCGCTCCTGTTTCAAGCCCGCAGCCGCAAGTCCTTGTGCCAGTATCGGATATTTATCAGCGCTAGCATTTTCAAGTTCCTGTACATCATTTGAACTGGTCAATTCACCGGCTCCCCACATAGGCCCGGTAGGATGAATATCAAGGGACGATAAGCGCGACTGTAACGCCTCATCATCCTGTTGCGCTTTAAACACACTGGAGGTCCCAGCCAGAGCCATGACATCGCCATTCACAAGCTGATCCCAGTTATTATCCTTCACACGCGCTGCCAGCACGCTGTTGAAGAGATATGATCTTGCTGCGGAGAGGTAAAGGCCACGCTGAAAACGGGGGATTTTACCCAGCTTCCCTGCCAACAATGCTTCTGCCTTGGGCATATTATTTCCCGAATTACCGAAGCGTTGCAGGCCAAAATAATTAGGCACGCCTTTAACGCTAATGTTCCGGGACAGGCTGGCGATTACAGACGCATCCATTTCAATGTCTTTCAGCGTTATCACAAAGTGATTACTGCGATGACTGCCTCTGCGCAATTTCCGCGCGTTGCGCTTGTGCGCCAGTACTTTTAAACCGCCAATAGACTCCTTGGCTTCAGCTAAATCAGCTGCGCTTTTTACACTGAACCATTGCCGGGTGACAGCTCTCTTGTCTTTGAGTCCTGCATAGCCGATGTCATGGATTTTACTGTTGGTCATTTTTGCCAGAATTCTGGCCGCATCCACGGTATTCATTTCTGTTTTTTCTACCAGAAGCCACAAGTGATCACCGGTTCCTGTGAGTTCAAAACCAAGCTCTTCTTCAACTAAAAAGTCTTCAGGCAAGTGCCTGAAAAGTGCTGGCTGCCTGTCAGACTTATAGGCACAGGGAAAATCAAATTGATATGTCATCATTGAGTACGACGCAGGGGGGGGGTTAAAATTTTTCCAGAAGAACGGTTGCGTAAGCTGCAATGCCCTCCTGACGACCGGTAAATCCGAGTCCTTCACTGGTGGTAGCCTTGATACTGATCTGATCAGAATCTACCCTTAATTCTGCACTCAGGCTTTCTCTGATCTGGAGAATATAGGGCGACAATTTTGGCGCCTGGGCAACCAATGTAATATCTGCATTGACCAGTTTCCAGTTTTTACCCTGCATCATGGCAAGCACATCTTTAAGCAGGGCAAGGCTGCTGATATTTTTATAGCGGGCATCTGTATCAGGAAAATGCTGTCCAATATCCCCTAGCGCAAGTGCGCCAAGAATGGCATCAATAAGCGCATGAATCAGCACGTCACCGTCTGAATGCGCCACAAGACAATAGTCATGGGGAATAGAGACGCCCCCCAGAGTTATAGCGTTAGCATTGTCAGCTTGTTCTGCAAAGCGATGAACATCAATGCCATTACCGATTCTTAAGTTGCTCATTGCCTGTCCTGCTTGTTGAGAATCTGCTGCGCCATAAAAATATCTTCGACATGAGTAATTTTAATATTATCAGCACTACCTTGGACTATCTTTACCCCATAACCCGCATATTCCATCGCATGAGCTTCATCGGTTATAGGGATATTATCCTGCAGAGCTTTCTCAATCGCCTCCATGAGCACACCATAAGGAAACATCTGTGGTGTGGCTGCAAGCCAGTAATCCTCGCGAGGAACAGTGCTTTCTATCATCAAATCACTGTTTACCTTTTTCAGGGTTTCCCGCACCGGAGAGGCCAGCAATCCACCTGTCTCCCCATCACTCAATTCATTACACAGAGTATTTATATCTTGCAAGGCAACACAGGGCCTCACTGCATCATGGACCAGTATCCAGTCCTTTGCACTTGCAACTTCCTTCAATGCCAGCAATCCGTTATAGACTGAGTTCGCCCTTTGCTCCCCACCCTTTGCGGTAATGACTCCCCCTCTTAAAGAATCATCCAACTGCAACCACCAGTCATCATCCTCGCCAAGAACCAACACTATGCCAGCCAGGTTATTTATCTGTTTCAGCCGCAGCAGTGTATGTTCCAGGATTGTACGGCCCTGGATTTTGAGATATTGCTTGGGAGTATTATTAGCAGTACTGGCTTGTATGCGTTTGCCAATGCCTGCAGCCGGAATGACTGCCCAGTAGCGAGGGCCTGTTGAACTGGCTGGCTTATCGTTTTCGCCCACTACTTTACCCTGTGTTTTGCATGCTGCTGTGCATATAGATTAACTTTTAGCTGCACTTCATTCGGGGTTAAAACCCCTCCTACATTCTTTCTATTGTAGCTTTTAACTTTTAACTTCTGGATCTATTGTTCGGATGAACTCTCACTACTGGATTCCTGTTTTTTTTCTGAATCCACAATCATGTAAAAGGTTTCGCCATCTTTAATGAGACCAAGTTCCTGACGCGCCATTTCTTCAATAGCATCGGTCCCTGTTTTTAACTCATCAACTTCGTGCAGCAATTCGCGGTTTCGACTCTGCAATTCAGCATTTTCGCTTTCCTGAACAGTAATTGACTCATTGAGACGTGATATTTCGGCAAGACTACCTGGGCCACTCCAAAGCCGTATCTGTAGCCCCAGAATAATCATCACTAATAATGCCTGAAGAATGCGCATGCTTCCTATCCAGCCTGTTCAATCTATCCAGTCTATCCAGTCTATCCAGTCTATCCAGCTTAAACCATTATGCCCGGATTAAAACTGGGCATCTTCAGCTAAAACGGTGGCTTAGCGCTTAAACTCAGCCAGCCCCTTATAAAGTGCTGAAGCTCCCAGCTCCTCTTCAATCACCAAAAGACGATTGTATTTTGCGACACGATCGGAACGACAAAGAGAACCGGTCTTGATTTGGCCTGCGGCAGTAGCAACGGCCAGATCGGCAATAGTGGTATCTTCTGTTTCTCCGGATCGATGGGAGATTACAGCAGTATAACCAGCAGTTTTAGCCATATTGATAGCTGCCAGCGTTTCACTCAAGGTACCAATCTGATTAAACTTGATCAAAATTGAATTAGCGATATGCTCATTGATACCACGCTCTAAAATGCGAGTATTGGTTACAAACAAATCATCACCCACCAGCTGCGCTTTATCACCCAGTTTTTGTGTCAATATATCCCAACCGTTCCAGTCACTTTCATCCATGCCATCCTCAATAGACAAAATCGGATACTGATCACAAAGGCCCGCAAGATAGCTGGCAAATTCTTCACTGGAAAATTTTCGCCCTTCCCCACTCAAATCGTATTTACCATCACGGTAGAATTCTGATGCCGCACAATCCAGAGCAAGACAAATATCCTGCTCCATTTTCAAGCCTGTTGTTTCCACAGCCTCAAGAATGGCATCCAGGGCTGCGGCATTCGAAGGTAGATCAGGGGCGAAACCACCCTCATCACCCACAGCCGTGTTCAAGCCTTTACTATTGAGTACTGACTTTAAGGCGTGAAATATTTCAGCGCCGTATCGCAGAGCTTCGCGAAAACTGCTCGCGCCTACAGGTTGAATCATAAATTCCTGAATATCGACATTGTTATCTGCATGCTCCCCGCCATTAATAATATTCATCATGGGTACCGGCATACTGAAAACACCGTCAGCATTTGCCAGCGGTAAAGTGGCGATATACGCATACAGCGATTGCCGTTGACTTAATGCGGCAGCCTTAGCTGTTGCCAGGGATACGGCAAGAATGGAATTGGCGCCCAGATTACCTTTGTTATCGGTACCATCCAGAGCAATCATGGCATCATCGACTGCACTCTGATCCAGTGCATCCATACCCTTGAGTTTCGCCTGGATTTCATTATTAGCTGCAGCTACAGCTTTCAGGACACCCTTGCCGTTATAACGTGCAGGATCCTTGTCTCTTAATTCCAGCGCTTCCCTTGACCCGGTTGAGGCGCCAGATGGCGCATAGGCACTACCTGTCTCTCCGCTTTGCAGTGTTACGTCTGCCTGAATAGTTGGATTGCCACGGGAATCAAGTACTTCACGGGCCCTGATGTTTGCGATTTGAGTCATTTAAAACCTTCGAAATTTACTGCCGAGTTAATAAAAACGATTTTATTGAGGTAGTTGCGCGCATTAATTGCTTCACGCTGTATCAATTTCTTCCTGCGCCTTGACCAGATCATCCAGTGCTTTTAACTGGCTCAGAAAAGCTTCCAGCTTTTCAATGGGTAATGCACAGGGTCCGTCGCAGAGGGCTTTGGCGGGGTCAGGGTGCGCTTCAATAAAAACGCCTGCTATCTTTTGTGCAACACCTGAACGTGCCAGAGAACTAACATCCTTGCGGCGCCCTCCTGCGCTACTGGCCTGACCACCGGGCAATTGCAGTGAGTGAGTGACATCAAAAATTAATGGATAACCGAAATCCTTCATAACGGGGAAACCCAGCATATCCACCACCAGGTTGTTATAACCGAAGCTGGAGCCGCGCTCACACAGCATCAATTGTGAATTCCCGGCTTCTTCGAATTTTTGCAAAATATTGCCCATCTCCGCTGGAGAAAGAAACTGGGCTTTCTTGATATTGATTACCTTGCCGGTTTTGGCCATGGCCTCAACCAGATCAGTCTGACGTGACAGAAAAGCCGGTAACTGTAAAATATCTACCACTTCCGCCACCGCTTCAACCTGATAAGGTTCATGGACATCAGTGATGAGTGGGACATTGTAGGTTTCCCTGACTTTTGTCAGGATTTTCATGCCCTGTTCAAGGCCAGGCCCACGATAGGAGTTAATTGAAGAACGGTTTGCTTTATCAAAAGAGGCTTTAAAAATATAGGGAATCGACAGCGATCTGCACACACTGTCAAAGCAATCAGCCACTTCCAATGCAAGGGCCTCATCTTCCAGCACATTCAAACCACCAATAAGCACCATCGGGGCATTATTGGCTATATTGATATCACCCACTTTAATTGTAGTTGTCATTTTTTATCGACTCTGGGTCAACTGGTGACAGCTACTGACGAAGAGTCTGTGCATTCCTGCTGTCCGTCATTATGACTGATCGCTGCCTTGATAAATCCGGTGAACAGCGGATGTCCATCTCTGGGTGTTGAGGTGAATTCCGGATGAAACTGGCAGGCCAGAAACCAGGGGTGATCTTTTACTTCGAGCACTTCCATCAAGTTGCCATCCAGAGATTTACCCGTAAATCGCATACCGTGGCTTTCCAGCTTCTCAACATAATTATTATTCACCTCATAGCGATGACGGTGGCGCTCAACAATCACATCTTTCTGGTAACAGGCTTTGGCAATAGAGTCATCTTCCAGACGACACTCCTGCCCGCCAAGACGCATAGTGCCGCCCAGATCCGAGTTTTCATCTCTGACTTCAAGATCACCATCAGCGGTTAGCCACTCGGTAATCATGGCAATGACAGGATCAGACGTGTTGCGTTCAAATTCAGTACTGTGCGCTCCTGGCAGCTTAAGTACATGACGGGCATACTCTATTACCGCAACATGCAAACCAAGACAGATACCAAGATAGGGAATTTTTTGTTCTCTGGCATACTGAGCAGTACTGATCATGCCTTCAATGCCCCTTTCGCCGAAGCCGCCAGGAACTACGATGGCATCGACACCTTCAAGAACTGAGAAACCTTCTTTGTCGATAGTTTCCGCATCTATATAGCGCATTTTTACCCGGGTGCGCGTTTGAATTCCTGCATGCTTAATCGCTTCAATCAGGGATTTATAGGCATCCAGTAATTCCATATATTTTCCTACCATCGCAACATGTACTTCACGATCAGGATTCAGGGTTGCTTCGACAACGCTTTCCCATTCTGATAGATCCGCTACCGGACACTCCAGTCTGAAGCGATTCAAAATAATTTCATCGATACCAGTGTTATGGAGAAGAATTGGGGCGGAATAAATCGTGGCAGTATCTTCAAGGGATACCACTGCAGCTAATTCAACATTGGTAAACAGGGAGATTTTCTTGCGGGCAGATTCCGGGATCTCATGATCAGAACGGCACACCAGGATATCCGGCTGAATACCAATTGAGCGCAGATCGCGCACACTATGCTGTGTAGGCTTGGTCTTGGTTTCACCAGCAGTACTGATATAAGGCACCAGCGTGAGATGCAGGAACAAGGCGCGCTCAGAACCAAGCTCTACTTTTAATTGCCTTACAGCTTCCAGGAAGGGCTGAGACTCGATATCTCCCACTGTACCGCCGATTTCCACAAGAGCAACATCAGCATCGCCGGCGCCATCAATGACGCGCGCTTTTATTTCATCGGTAATATGGGGAATAACCTGAATGGTGGCTCCAAGATAATCTCCGCGACGCTCTTTCTTGATTACTTCTTCGTAAATGCGCCCTGCCGTAAAGTTGTTTTTCTGCGAAAGGGTCTTGCGGATAAAGCGCTCATAATGCCCAAGGTCCAGATCGGTTTCCGCACCGTCTTCGGTGACAAACACTTCTCCATGCTGGAATGGGCTCATAGTGCCCGGATCAACATTAATATAAGGGTCAAGTTTAAGCATGGTCACATTGAGACCACGAGCTTCGAGGATTGCGGCAAGAGAAGCGGAAGTTATCCCTTTGCCAAGGGAGGATACAACACCACCTGTGATAAAAATAAACCGTGTCATTTATGGTCCATCAGTTGTTTTATACTGCGTTTCTGATGGAAGTGCAGGTTATCAGATAGCCTTAATAGCCACAATGTAAATCTGACCTGAGCCACTGAAGTTTGAACATTTTTTTATCATTCTCTGGATTAATATCAAGCTGATGCTGATCACAGACAAACAGGTCGGCAACTGCCAGCAATTCGCCCTGGCGATAAATAAAGGGTGTTTTTTCGCGCAACCAGGGTGGAACGCCATAATCTGGCAGAACTTTCTTCATCGGGCGTGTTTTCCGGCCAGCCGGTTTAACTGTCTCACCCCCCTGTTTGAAGCCTACTTCCAGGGTTTCCCCGGGAATGAGTGCAATGCCGTCTTCACTGCTTTCTATCAAGGACAGATTCCCCAGGTGACCCGGCAAGACCAGAGGACCTGATGTATCCCAGGATATTTTATCAGCGCCTGTACTGATCTGCTCAGGAAGCACAAGGTATATGCGAGAGGCATAACGTCTGACTTCCACCCTTAGCCCTGCTTTTTCCCATGTCAGCATGGGCGCGCCATCTTCAGCTGCAGGAATCAGTTCATCAAACAGCCTTTCTACAACATAATAATCCGGCGCAGGAATCCCATGGTTTTCCTCCAGGAAAAGAAACCACTGGCGTACAATGTTACGTTGACGCAGCGGGGAAAATTCCAGCAGGCAGGCAATATCCAGACGATGGATGCCATTCTGGACTTTGACAAGATCCTGCATGCCCAGCTCTCGTTGCAGGGTTTGACCTTCTCCGGCAAGTTGAGCCAGGCGTTGCCAGTTTTTTCTATATCCAGGCCATCGTGAAGACAATAAGGGCATCACTTTTTGTCTCAGGTAATTGCGATCAAAATCCTCGTGCGCATTACTTTCGTCTTCAATCCATTCCAGACCTTGCTGCTCGGCATACTGTTTTAGCGCTGTGCGATCAACACCAAGGAGAGGCCGTAGCAACTTTCCTCTACCCAATGGCCGCTCCAGGGAAATACCGGACAAGCCTCTCAAGCCGGTCCCGCGCATCATGCGAAACAGCATGGTTTCCATCTGATCATCGAGATGATGTGCTGTCAGCAAGTATTCATCGGCACTTAAATTCTCCTGAAAAACGCCCAAGCGGGCGTTCCGCGCGGCATTTTCAAGTCCCTGCCCTGAATTTTCTACTGACACTTTGCATACTTGCAGGGGAACATTATAGGCTGCACAAACTGCACGACAATGCTCAGCCCATAGATCTGCACAAGCACTAAGGCCATGATGTACATGAATCGCTTTCAAGTTTATTCGAGTATCAGCAGAATCTCTTAACTGACACAGGCTATGCAATAAGACGTGAGAATCCAGACCGCCACTGAAACCAAGCAGACAGGCAAACTGACCTTCTGGTAGCTGGGAGATTAGCTGTTGGGGAGAAAAGGCCATAGTTAAATGCGCCTTGCCAGACACACTGGCATATTCATTTAGTTAAAGTAAGCACAGGTGAACTAAAATGAGCTATTGTGAACTGCCGTGGCTCATAAGACGTTTATATCGACGCTGTAATAATGCATCAATATCCATATTACTAAACTGCTGTATCTGTTCAATCAGCTTTCCCTTGATTCTTTCAGACATCAACTTGATATCCCGATGAGCACCACCCAGTGGTTCTGCAATGGTGCTGTCAACAATACCAAGATCTTCGAGGCGCTCTGAAGTTACCCCCATCGCTTTCGCGGCATCAGCTTTATAATCAGAGGATTTCCACAGAATTGTCGCGCAACCTTCCGGCGAAATAACAAAATAGGTGGAATACTGCAGCATATTCAAATGATCACAAACGCCAATAGCAATGGCTCCCCCTGAATTGCCTTCACCTGTCACGGTGGCAATAATAGGTGTTTTCAGACGTGACATGACAGCCAGGTTTTCTGCAATTGCCTCGTTAATTCCACGTGCTTCCGAATCAATACCAGGATAGGCGCCAGGCGTATCGATAAAGGTTAACACTGGCATTTTGTAACGCTCAGCCATCAGCATTAAGCGTCGGGCTTTTCGGTATCCCTCTGGTTTCGGCATACCAAAATTCCGTTTTACCTTCTCATTAGTACTGCGCCCTTTCTGATGGCCAATAATCATCACAGGAATATCATCAAGCCGGGCAACGCCGCCGATCAAGGCCTGGTCATCTGCAAAATAGCGGTCACCATGTAATTCATCAAAATCTGTAAAGATATGTTGAATAAAATCTTCTGTATAAGGTCTTAAAGGATGCCGTGCCAGCAATGACACCTGCCAGGGGGTGAGAGAAGAGAATATTTTTTGCGTTAATTTTTGGCTTTTATCCTGAAGCTTGACGATCTCTTCATTGATATTAAGTTTATTGTCTGCACCGACAAGTCGCAGCTCATTGATTTTTACTTCAAGATCAGCGATAGGTTGCTCAAAATCTAGATAATCAGGATTCATGTTGTGTCTTGTTGTTACCTTGTAAGTTACTTAAAAAATTGTTTTTAAAATACTAGCGATAATTCAGGTTAATCTGCCCTGCCCCATACTGTTCCTTAAGTTTGTGCAGCAACTCATCTTCAACATGAACACGCCACTGCTTGCCCAACAAGATGCTTCCCGTCACGCCTTGCCGGGAATAATTGACCACCACATCACAAGCGCCTTCTTCATTATTTTCAGCACCGTGGACATTGCTACCATCCGCAGAATTATTGTATTCAGCAAGGATATTCTGCAAAATTTGCAGCGATTCTACAGGCAAATTCTCCTGTTGCAAATCAAGGGTGATATTGCGCACATACTGTTGTCTGGCATCCTTGAAGCTCATAATTTTACGGGCACGAATCTGTAAAGAGCTGTTGCCACTATACTCATCCAGACTAACCGCCCCTTCAACAAAAACGACAATGTCCTTGCTCAATATCTCCCGGCAACTTTCATACACTTCGCCAAAAAGAGATACTTCTATACGCGCACTTCTATCATCAAGGGTAAGAATGGCAATAGTGTCTCCCCTTTTGCTTTTAATTATGCGCATGTCATGGATGAGACCAATCACCATCTGATTACTTTTGTCAGCTTTGAGATTAACAATCCGATTTTTTGTCATCAATTGAATCTCAGGAAGATACTCTTCTATAGGATGACCGGATAAATATAAACCCAGTGAATCTTTTTCTTCCTGCAAGCGGCGTTGCTCACTCCATGCTTTCACCTTACGGTAATTACTATAAACATCCTGAGTACTTTCTGAAGGGATCAGGTCGCCAAACATATCATCAACACCACTGGCTTGCGTGCGATCGCTTTGTTCTGCAGTTTTAACCGCCTCACTCATGCTGGCCAGAAGTACCGCTCTGTCTGCACCGAAAGTGTCCATCGCCCCTGAACGTATCAATGCTTCAATCGCGCGTTTGTTCAACACTGACATATTTATGCGGTCACAAAAGTCAAAAATATTTTTAAATGAACCTGACTTCTCTCTTACCATGATGATGTTTTCTATTGGCCCTTCGCCAAGCCCCTTGATGGCACCCAGGCCATAAATAATTCGGCCCTGCTTATCAACTGTAAAAGAAAAATGCCCACTGTTCACATCCGGAGAAATCAGCGGTATCGCCATGCGTCGACATTCTTCGATCAGGATGACGATTTTATCGGTATTTTGCATATCAGCGGACAACACCGCTGCCATGAAATGGGCCGGGTAATAATATTTAAGCCAGGCAGTTTGATAGGACACCAGGGCATAAGCCGCAGAATGGGATTTGTTAAAACCATAATCAGCAAACTTTTCCATCAAATCAAAAATGGTTTCAGCCTGCCTGGGATCAATTTTTTTGTTAGCTGCTCCCTCAAGAAATAATAGTCGCTGCTTTTGCATTTCCTCAGGCTTCTTTTTACCCATGGCACGACGCAGCATATCTGCACCACCCAAAGTATAGTCAGCCAGGACCTGGGCAATCTGCATCACCTGTTCCTGATAAAGTATGACACCGTATGTGTTCTCTAATACTGGCTCGAGATCAGGGTGAGGATAACTGACTGACATACGACCATGCTTTCTGTTTATAAAATCATCTACCATCCCTGAGCCCAGGGGCTCCGGCCGAAAAAGAGCAACAAGGGCAATAATGTCTTCGAAGTTACTGGGCTTGAGACGCTTGATCAGGTCTTTCATTCCTCTGGATTCAAGCTGGAAAATTGCGGTGGTATCTCCTTGTTCCAACATCCTGTAAACGGCAGGATCAGCCAGAGGAATGGTATTAATTTCGATCATTTCGCCACGGCTATTGCCACCCACTGCGTTAATCATCTTCACTGCCCAATCAATGATCGTCAGGGTTCTTAAACCAAGGAAATCGAACTTCACCAGTCCAGCGCTTTCAACATCATTCTTATCAAACTGCGTGACCAGATTTGCGCCGTTTTCGTCACAGTACAGGGGAGAGAAATCGGTAAGTTTTGTAGGCGCAATGACAACGCCTCCCGCATGCTTGCCTACATTTCGAATCAGGCCTTCCAGCTTGAAGGCCATCTCCATAATTTCTTCAGCTTCTTCGTCTGCATCAATAAATTCGACAAGCTGCTTTTCCTGCTCGAGGGCTTTTTTAAGTGTCATCCCTACTTCAAAAGGCACCAGCTTGGACAGTTTGTCCGCCAATGCGTATGACTTGCCTTGTACCCTGCCAACATCCCTGATCACAGCCTTGGCCGCCATGGTGCCAAAGGTAATAATCTGCGACACGGCATCCTGGCCATAAAGATCAGCAACATGTTCAATAACGCGATCCCTGCCTTCCATGCAGAAATCCACGTCAAAATCAGGCATCGAAACACGCTCAGGATTAAGAAAGCGCTCAAACAGCAGGTCATATTCCAGAGGATCAAGGTCAGTAATCTTGAGAACATAAGCTACCAGCGAGCCGGCACCGGATCCCCTGCCTGGCCCTACCGGAATATCATTATTTTTAGCCCACTGAATAAATTCCATTACGATAAGAAAGTAACCCGGGAAACCCATTTGATCGATAATGTTCAGCTCAAAATCCAGACGCTCCTGGTATTGTCTGACTTTTTCAGGAAAGTCATTGCTTTGAGTATCAAAGGTTGCAGCCAGGCGCTGTTTCAGTCCCGCTTCACTTTCCTGACGTAGAAATTGTTCTACACTCATTCCCTCAGGGATGGGGTAATTAGGCAAATAAGGTTTTCCCAGTTCCATTGTCAGGCTGCAGCGTCGAGCTATTTCAACACTATTTTCCAGCGCCTCAGGAATATCACTAAACAGCTCCTGCATTTCTTCGGCAGAACGCAGATATTGCTCTTCTGAGTAAACCCGGGATCGCCTCGGGTCATCCAGCGTTCGACGCTCGTTAATACATACTCGTGCTTCATGGGCTTCAAATTCATTTCTTTCCAGAAAGCGCACATCATTGGTCGCCACAACAGGCACGCCTAATTTGTCGGCGAGCGTGACGGCTCCCTGGATATACTCCTCTTCTCCTGGCCGACCTGTGCGCTGCAACTCCAGATAAAAACTGTCTGGAAATACACCCATCAGGAATTGCAATGATTGCTCAGCAAGGTCCATATCTTCATTTAAAATGGCTTTTCCCACTTCCCCAGCCCGGCCACCGGACAGCGCAATCAAGCCTTCAGATTTCGCCTTAAGCCAACTGCGTTTTATATAGGGATTACCACGAAATTGCCCCTCAAGATGCGCTCTGGACATGAGTTCTGTGAGGTTTTTGTAACCAATAATGTTTTTGACAAGCAGGACAATGACAGAAATGTTTTCAGGGTTTTCATCATCGGCAACCAGTAAATCACAACCACAAATGGGCTTGATTCCAGCCCTGCTGGCTGCAGTATAAAATTTAATCAGCGCGTAAAAGTTAACATGATCGGTGATGGCAACAGCTGGCATGTTGAGCGCTGTAGTTTGTTCAATAAGGCCTTTAACCCGGACAATACCGTCGATTACTGAATATTCTGAATGAACACGAAGGTGAACAAAGCTGGCAGGAGGCTTAATACCTTCCGGAGGTGCCTCTGCATTCTGAATATTATTTGCATCCTGGGCCATAAATGACTGCCAATGTTGACTATGGGTTGTTCACCAAAGTGTAACCAGATTGAAACACCAATTACAGCCTGATGACTGTTATTTAAGTAATTGAGCCACCGGCCCAAAGGATTTTCTGTGCACCGGGCTTGGCCCCAATAGCTTGAGTGCCGCCAGGTGAAGTTTTGTCGGATAGCCTTTATGCCTGGCGAAGCCATAGCCGGGATAATGTTCATCCAATTTTTGCAAATCGTGATCCCGGGTAACTTTAGCAAGAATCGATGCGGCGGCAATAGACGCTATTTTACTGTCGCCTTTTACCACTGCCTGGGATTGATATTCCCATACCGGGCAACGATTGCCATCCACGTAGACCAGCTCTGCATCAACAGACAGTGCCGCTACAGCTCTTTTCATTGCCAGCAAACTCGCCTGTAAAATATTCAGGGCATCAATCTCTTCAACACTGGCGCTGGCGATTGCAAATGACAATGCTTGTTGTTTGATCAGTGGAAATAATTTTTCGCGCTGTGCAGCGGTCAATTTTTTTGAATCTGTTAATCCCTCAATATGTAAAGCAGGATCCAGAATCACCGCAGCGGCAACAACGTCGCCAGCAAGCGGCCCTCTCCCGGCTTCATCAACACCGGCAATCAACTGGACACACAGGTGTTCATCCAGTGCCCGCGGCAAGATCAGTTTGTGCATAATTTAAGTACAGCTTTTGCCGCGGTATCACTGGCATCACGTCGCAGGCTTTGATGGATGGACTGCCAGGTGCTTATTACTTCCTGACGATTCTCATCACTAGTCAATAAATGGTTGATTTGAGCTAATAATTCCCCGGGGTTTGCAGCATCCTGCAGTAATTCCGGTACCAGAGCCTTGTTCGCAAGAAGATTGGGCAGAGAAACATAAGGCGCTTTAAGCATGCGGGAAATAATGGCATAGGATAAGGGGGCCATTTTATAAGCAACAATCATTGGTTTTTTCAATAACATGCCTTCAAGTGCAGCCGTTCCTGATGCCATTAATACGCAGTCAGCCGCAGCCATAACTTTTCTCGAATTCCCCTCGACCAAAGTCACTTGATGCAAGCCGAAGGTATCAAGCATCACCCTTAACTGCTTATGTCTTGCGGCATTGGCACTGGGTATGACTATTTTTAAAGCTGGCCATTTCTCAAGGCATAAGCTTGCCGTTTCCAGAAATACCGGCCCCAATCTTGATACTTCTCCCTCTCTTGAGCCAGGGAGTATGGCAAGGATTTTACCATCTACAGGAAAACTCAATTCAAGCCTGGCCTTGTCCACATCAACTTGTAGCGGTAATTCATCCGCCAGGGGATGGCCCACACAACAAACTGGCACGCCATTGTCCTGATAAAACTCTTCTTCAAAAGGAAACAGCGTCAGCATCAGATTCACAGCCTGCCTGATTTTATTAATTCTACCCTGACGCCATGCCCATACAGACGGGCTCACATAATGAACTGTCGGAATATTGAGCAGTTTGAGTTTCTTTTCAAGATCAAGATTAAAGTCAGGAGAATCTATACCGATAAAAACATCCGGTGGATCATCCTTGAGTGTTTTATAAAAAGATTTACGTATAGCGAGAAGTTCAGGCAGACGTTTCAGTGGTTCAACAAGTCCCATGACTGAAAGGCGTTCCATGGGCACACGGGAGTCCAAACCAGCACTTTCCATTTCGGGCCCGCCAATACCGGAAAAGGATATATTCGGGTGAAGCGAAGAAAGGGAACGCATCAGCCCCGCACCCAGTATGTCACCTGATGCTTCTCCAGCAAGGATCGCTACTCGAAGGGCTTTTACCATACAAAGAAACCAGTCTAGTCTTGATTAGCTGCCAGAATGTTGCTGACATAATTTGATTGCAAACAAATACAGGACGCTTGAATCAACAGTGTAATGCTAGCGAATAATACCTTTTTGAGAAGTCTCTATGGACTTGATCAACAGCCTCACTTCTTCGTGATCATTAGCAAGACTTTCCAGTTTCTGCAGCGCTTCATCAATTTTTAGTCCCTGCCGATAGACAATTTTATAGGCTTGCCTGATGGCCCTGATTGAATCTGCTGAAAAACCGCGACGCTCCAGACCAGTGATGTTTATTCCTTTTGGTACTGCTGGCGTTCCTTTTACTATGACATAAGCAGGCACATCCATATTGATGTGAGTAAGACCACCAACAAAACTGTGAGCACCAATTCTGAGGAACTGATAAACCCCGGCATAACCACTCAGAATAGCCCAGTCTTCCACGATGACATGACCACTGACTGCAGCATTATTGGAAAAAATCACATGACTCCCAATGATGCAGTCATGGGCAACATGGGTATAAGGCATAAACAGGTTGTCGGAGCCAATACGGGTAATTCCACCACCGGACTCTGTGCCACGGTGTAGCGTTACGCCTTCACGGATAATATTGTTATCCCCTATTTCCAGCCAGCTGACTTCTCCATGATATTTTTTATCCGAAGGGTCTTCTCCAACAGAAGAGAATTGAAAAATCTGGTTATTTTTTCCTATCCGGGTGTGACTTTTTATGACCACATGTGAGGAAATTTTGCATCCATCACCAATTTCCACTTCAGGCCCGATAACCGTCCAGGGTCCTATAGTGACGTCTTTACCTATCTTTGCTGTAGGATCGAGAATAGGCAATTCGCCACTCATTATTCCTTCCTTTCAGCACAAAGGATTGTCGCTTCGCAAACAGTTTGTCCATCAACTGAGGCACGACATGCAAACCTGTAAATGCCGCGGCGAACCGGGCCCAGTTCCGCTTCAAGAATAAGCTGATCTCCAGGCACTACCGGACGTTTCAACCTGACTTTGTCTGCACCAACAAAATAGTAAAGATAACCATCCTCAGGCTTTTTTTCCTGTGACTTAAAGCCAAGTACGCCGGCGGCCTGGGCAAGAGCCTCAATAATAAGCACTCCAGGCATTATCGGCTTGTGTGGGAAATGCCCTTCAAAAAACTCCTCATTGACGGTCACATTTTTATAAGCCTTGATCCGTTTTCCCAGCTCGATTTCCACGACGCGGTCAACCATCAGGAATGGGTACCTTTGTGGTAGGTATTCCTTAATATCTCCTACATCCATCATAATGAATTCCTGCGTTACTCAATGTATCTGGGTTTAAGTACAGCCAGACCCTATTATTTTGTTATTTATACTTGTTAGCTTAAGTAAATAACAGAATTTACTGCACCGATCTCGTTATCTATATTCTAGTTTTTATCTTTCTCTTTGCGTTTCTTCTGGATTAATTCCAGAGCTTTTAAACGGCTATTAAGCTTGTCCAAATGTTTAAAATGAACAATATTTTTCTTCCAGTGCGCGGTTTCTGACAAGCCAGTACCGGATGAGTACACACCTTTTCTGGTAATGGATTTGTTAACCAGTGACATCGCTGTAACAGTAACCCCGTCAGCGATATCTATATGATTTATAACGCCAACTGCACCCGCAATAATACAATTTTTACCGATGTTCGAACTACCAGCTATTGCACTACATCCACAAATTACTGTGTTTTCCCCAATTCTGACGTTATGCGCAATTTGCACCTGATTATCAATTTTTACGCCATCTCCGATGAACGTATTTTCAAGCGCGCCACGGTCAATTGTACTTCCGGCACCTATTTCTACGTCATTACCAATACTGACACCGCCCAACTGGGCTATTTTGACCTGCTTATTTCCATCCCTGGCGAAACCGAAGCCATCACTGCCAATAACCACGCCAGAGTGAATTATTGCATTACAACCAATACTGACATCAGAATAAATTGAGACGTTCGGCGAAACAGTAGCGTCACTGCCCAGCACACTATTTTTACCTATAACAGAATTAGCCCCAATGACACACCTGTCCCCTATTGTGACATTGGCCTCAACAACTACATTAGGGCCAATGGAAACATCATTCCCAAGCGTGGCGCTTTCATGAATAAGGGCTGTTGTATGAACTTGTGTTTCTCTGACAGGCCTGTCTTCAAATAAACGACTTGCTCTGGCATAGGCAAGGTAGGGATTATCTGCCAGCAATTTATTAACAGAACATCCTGAGGCGGCATCTTGCGAAAGAATAACAACCGCAGCATTGGTTTTTTGAAGGTCACTGAAGTAGGCACTGTTATGGTAAAAACTTAAATCGCTGGCTTGGGCATTAGCCAATGTTGCAATGCCGGACACCAACGCGTCCGGGTCTCCTTCCAGAGTGAGACCCAGAAGCTCAGCCAATGAAGCAAGTGAGTATTCCTGATTATTCTCTTTCACAAGAAATGATTATGTCAGAAACAATATTTTCAATTTCCCTTACTGCTGATTCAGTTTTTCAGTGACTCGGGCAGTTATGTTTATCGCATTGGCATAATGCAAAACAGCCTCGGCACGAAACACAATATCGTAACCTTCTTCTTCCACAACTTCCGTTATGGCCTGTACGAGATTAGGAGCATAGGTTTGTTGAAACTGCTGTCTTCTTTGATTAATCAGTGCCTGGATTTTCTCAACCAGAAATTCATACTGATTTTGTAATTCCTGAAGCTCTCCGACAATCCGACGTTGCTCGGTTTCGCTCATCACTTCGCCATCCTGCTGCAACTTTTCCTGCAAGGTCTGGGCTTGTTCAGCCAGATTTCTGACCTTATCCTGATCCCCGGCAGTTTCCTGCTGCAATTCATCATCGACATCTTTTGCCACTTCTGAATTCAATAAAGCAGTAGCCATGTCCAGCACAGCAATTTTTAATCCACTTGCTTCCTGGGCAATAGAACTATTGGCTCCCAGAATCAGGGCAGCCGCAAAAACCAGACCATTAATGACATTTTTCACTTGTTTCTCCAACGATAAAATAACGATTATTAATTAAGACTCGCGCTTTGCCGGAATAATTCCTGGTAAGGCTAATTTTTTTAATTCTGAGCTTTGACTTTAACGCCTAAGCGCGCATTCTACAGGGTTTTTTGGATAGGTTCGAATAGTTAATGATACTGCCATAGGCCTAGAAAGTATTACCCAGAGTGAACTGAAAAATCTCGGTTTCATCTATTTCAGTGGTATTAAAGGGTTTCGCAAGGCTGAAAGACATAATTCCAAAAGCACCGGAAAACCAGCTTACTGAAAGACCTGCAGAGTAACGCAATTCACCTATATCGAAACCGCTGCAATTATTTCTATTTTCCTGTTCTTGACTACAATAGGATGAAAACACATTTCCCGCGTCTACGAAAAATGCCGAACGGACACGACTTCTGTCTTCAATAAAGGGCAGAGGAAACAGCATTTCCAGTGTGCCCGTTGTCTGCACATTACCGCCAAAAGGAGATGACTGCCCGGTGTATAAATACTCTGAGTCAATAACCTGATTAAGGACCGGCAAGCCTGACTCATCAAATAATGGAAATCCTTCTACATCCAGTGCCTGTTCAAGCACATAGGCAACCCCTGATCTCATATCCAAAACAGGATCGCCAAAGGGGTCCTGGGCGATATTGCCATTGGCATCACGTACGAATTGAGTATTACTTACTCTATAGCGTTCCGGAAAAGTTGCTCTTGGGCCAAGAGTATTTCTTTCAAAGCCGCGCACAGTACCAAGTCCGCCTGCATAAAAGTGCTGAAAAAATGGCAACTGTTCGGTTGATCCATAGCCATCACCATAACCAAGATCTGTCCGCAGATGAACGATCCATTCACCATAAACAGGAATATACTTTTCAAATAAATAGCGTAGCCGGTAAAAGGCCAGCTCGCTGCCAGGAATAGCCATCTCCAGCGACAAACTTTGTGTTTGACCATTTGTTGGAAACATCCCGCGGTTAAGCGTAGATTGGCTCCAGGTAATTGACAGGTTGAAATTATTAAACTTGTTACCGTCACGATCCAGGAAACCCTGATTCTGGTTAAAGGCAGTAAATGGCAGATCAGCAATTGGAGCCGTTACGGCATCGGCAATTGGAAAAATCTGCCCTGTATTTGGGTTGAAGAATGATTGCCCCCGCGCTGGCACGACAATGTAATCATTTATCCCGGGAATGAGGTCCGGGCTGGATTTTATTTCCTGAACCGGCCCATAGCCCTCATCAATAGTGGTATTGGTAAAGCCAAAGTTGAAAGAAAGCCTTTGGGTTTCTCCCAGAGGATAGCCATAAGTCACACTGGTGCTCAATTGATTTGTACTGTAAGAGGCCAGATTCAGCTCAGCATAATCAGATTGTGTGTAGGACATCCCAAAGCCGCGACTGACACCATCTATAGTGTAGTAAGGGTCAAAATAATTAAACTGATAATTGGTTTGGAAAAGACTGGTATTAACGCCAACGCCAATACTTTTGCCGGTACCCAGGAAATTCGATTGCTGCAGATTAGCTGATAAAACCAGACCCTGAACCTGACCATAACCAATACTGCCACCGATCTGGCCTGACAATTGTTCAGCTACCGAAAAATCCACATCAATCTGGTCAGAGGTGCCGGGCACTTCAGCCGTTTCATACTCAACTTCAGCAAAGTAGCCTAATTGTTCAAGACGTACTTTGGATTGTTCAAGGGCAATATTGGATGCAGGTGCGCCTTCCATTTGGCGCATTTCCCGTCGCAGCACTTCGTCAGCGGTATTGGTATTTCCGTAAAAACTAATTCGGTTAACATAGGTTCTGTTACCCGGGAGAACAAAGAAAGTAACATCAACGGTTTGATCTTCTTCATTAATGGAAGGAACCCCTTCCACTTCAGCAAAAAAGTATCCCCGGTTTCCAAGCAGTTGAGTCATAAACTCGGAAGTAGTAGTGACAAGTTGCTGTGAAAAAACCTGTCCTTCGCGTAACTGGATCATCAGCCTCAGTAATGTTTCAGAATCAACCAGGTCGCCGGCAAGCTCAACTTCATTAATTGTATAAACATTCCCTTCTGAAATATTGATGGTGATATAAACTTCATCTTTTGCAGGTGTAATTGACACCTGGGTTGAGGTGATTTCAAAATTGATATATCCCTGATCCATATAATAGGAAGTAAGGCGTTCAATATCGCCATCAATTTTCTCACGTGCATACTGATCATCCTTGCGTATCCATGAGAGCCAGTTGGAAGTACTCAGCTCAAAAAAATCAAGTAATTCCTCATCGCTGAAAACAGTATTGCCAACAACATTGATATGAATAATTTTCGATGCTTCACCCTCGTTAATATTAATATTGAGGGCTACTCTGTTGCGTGCCTGTTCAACCACTTCGGCCTCAACACTGGCACCATACCTTCCCTGTCCAACATATTGCTCCTGCAAGGCCAGACGCATACCATCCAGGGTCGAAGGTTGAAACACCTGACCAATAGCCAGCCCTGCATTTTCCATATTTTCCAGCAGTGCTTCGGTGGGTATCAATTTATTTCCATCCAACTGAAGATCACTAATCGTAGGTCTCTCATTCAGGCGGATAATCAGTACATTGCCTTCGCGTAATAGCTCAACATCATCAAAGTTTTCAGAAGCAGCAATATCGCGGATGATATTGGCAAAATCAAAAGAGCTCAGTTCGTCGCCAACATTGATATTCAGCAAGGCAAATACATTGGTTGCAGACATACGCTGTAACCCTTCCAGGCGTATATCAGAAACAGTAAACGTCTGGGGGCCAGCAGGAGGAGGAGCTAACTGGGCTGTCGCCAAAGCTGGCAGCACTGAAAGCACAAGAAGGCATGACAAAAATTTTATTTTGTACTTAAGGGTCATATTCAGCCTTAAAACAGACGGTTTATATCATTGTAGAAAGCAATAATCATGATGCCTGCGATTATCAATAAACCGAAACGCATCCCCATTTCCTGCACGTACTCTGGCAATGGTTTGCGTGTTACAGCTTCAATGGCGTAGTAAAAAAGATGCCCACCGTCCAATACCGGAATAGGCAAAAGATTCATCACTCCCAGACTAATACTGAGAATGGCAAGAAAACCAATAAAATACTCCAGGCCATCACTGGCCGAGTCTCCGGCAATCTTGGCAATGGTAATTGGTCCACTGATGTTGTTTATCGACATCAGGCCAATAATCATTTTCTTGATTGCGACCAAAACAAAAATACTGTTTTCCCAGGTTTCACTGACGGCTTCACCTAATGCTGCAACAGGTGAAAACTGAATGTCACGAATCATATCTTCAGCCAGAACCGGAAGCTCTACTCCTGCGCCGATATAGCCCTGTGTTCTGCCCTGGCTATCAAGTTGAGGATTATTATTTTCATCTGTTCGAATACCCGGGCGTAGAATCAAATCAATAATCTGCCCTCTTCTTTCAACAGCTATAGTTAAATCCTTTTCCGGATTCTCCCGAATTACACCAATCCACTTTTCCCAGCTAGAAACAAGCTGTTCATCAGCAGCCAGGACCAGGTCACCCGTTTCGAAACCGGCTTCCAGCGCTCTGCCTCCAGACAGCAGTTCACCAATCCGCGGAGGGATATCCATAAACACAGGCGTCATTCCAAGAGAGCCCACTACATCAGGTTCAGTTGCGCCTAGTAGCCAGGATTGCAAAGGTATGCTTATTTCCTGTGTTTGTGTTGAACCTTCTTTTAACAGCGTCATTTGCAAGTCACCACTTTCACCGAGACGATCAAGTAGCTGCTTTCTGACTTCCTGCCAGGTACGAGTTTCTTTGTTATCTACAGCAATGATTTCATCGCCATATTCCATGCCAGCAGAACCCGCTGGTGAGGTACTTTCAATATTGCCGACTATCGGCGCAAAATCTGAAACGCCATTCATGAACATTACCCAGTAAAGTAAAATAGCGAGTAGAAAATTTGCCGCGGGTCCTGCAGCAACTATAGCGGCTCTTTGTGATAATGTTTTGTGATTAAAAGCGAATTGTTTTTGGTGTTCAGGGATCTCGCTGTCTTGCTCGCCAAGCATTTTTACATAGCCACCCAGTGGCAATGCGGCTATAACAAACTCGGTTCCTTCTTCTTCATCTGCATTGGCTTCAGCAGTCTGAGCATTTGCTGACGAATCTGATGCTGAACCAAAAACCTTCTTTTTCCCGCGCCAGCGCAACAAGGGTCTGCCAAAACCGATAGAAAACTTTTCAACTTTCACGCCGCATTTTCTTGCCACCCAGAAGTGCCCGTACTCATGAAAAGTAACGAGAATCCCCAGAGTAACCAGCATCGCGATTACATCAAAAACAAAACTACCGATCATTTCCATTTAATTATTTGCAATACATTGTTTGCTATACGAAATATGACAACAACATAGGGTCAAATTATCCATAGCATAGAGTCTTGTTGTTAGAAGACTGAAGACCATTTAACTATTTTTCACGTAATGTTGCCCGTAATGTTACCCGTGAAATCCTTGACCAATCCAGCCGCTATATTGCGTGCTATATGATCCACTTCCAGCACCTCATCCAGTGATCTGACTCTGGTGACTGACTGCATCTGTAAGGCGGCGTCTATGATAGCAGGTATTTGATCAAATCTGAGCGTGCGAGCCAAAAAAGCCGCCACTGCGACTTCATTGGCAGCATTGAAAATTATGGGGGCAGAATCCCCGGTTTTCGCTACTTGTCTACCTAATTTAAGACAGGGAAAGCGCTCCAGATCAGGCCGTAGAAAATCAAGTCTGGAGATTTCGGCCAGATCCAGTTCTGCGACTCCTGCCGGTATTCTTTCTGGCCATGCCAGACCCAGGGAAATAGGGGTGCGCATGTCCGGGTTACCCATTTGCGCCAATACCGAACCATCGTTGTAATACACCATTGAATGAATAATAGACTGGGGATGAATCATGATTTCTATGCAAGACTCATCAAGGCCAAACAAAAAACAGGCTTCTATCAACTCCAGTGCCTTATTCACCATGGTAGCTGAATCTACCGAAATCTTTGGCCCCATTGCCCAGTTCGGATGTGCACATGCCTGTTCAGGGGTGACATTAACCAGCGTTTCTGGACTTGCGTTTAGAAATGGACCGCCAGACGCAGTTAGAACAATTTTACTAAAGCCCTGCTCAGCCGTATTTTCAAATTGCCCCTGCTTATTGACAGGCAAACATTGAAACATTGCATTGTGTTCACTATCTATAGGTAACAATCTGGCGTTAGATTCCCTGACGCTATCCATAAACAAATCGCCAGCCATAACCAGAGATTCCTTGTTGGCCAATAATATTCTCTTACCGGCCTTCACGGCGGCAAATGTAGGTGCCAGCCCAATACCGCCAACAATGGCAGCCATCACACAATCGGCCTTTTCATGACTGGCTATAGTCTTAAGCCCTTCTATTCCGCTTAAAACCTTGGTGTTTGAATCAGCTAAGGCAGATGCCAGTTTTTTAGCAGCCCCGTCATCATACATAACAGCATAATCTGGCTGATATTGGTGGCATTGTTGAAGAAGTAATTCAACATTCGTATTCGCAGAAAGAGCAAATACACGATAACGCTCCGGATTCTGCTCTATTACGTTTAAAGTATTCACGCCAATAGAACCAGTGGAGCCGAGAATGGAAACGGACTGTATTACCGTCATAAGAATTCAGCACCAAGCTGAATTAAACACATCGCATACAGCGGTGCCGCAGCTGTCAGGCCATCGATACGATCAAGTATGCCACCATGACCAGGCAAAATCGTACCACTGTCTTTCACATCACGATTACGTTTAACCATACTTTCAAACAAATCACCTACAACACTGAATGCAGCAATCAGCAATCCCATAATCACAAGTTTGAACCAGCGTATTGAATTCATTTCAGGCAATTGTTCAGAAAAAAGTAAAACAGCGATTACTATCAGAAGCGTACATGCCAGTACGCCACCAGCGAAGCCTTCCCAGGTTTTATTCGGACTCACTCTCACCGCTAATTTGTATTTGCCAAAAGTGCGACCCGCAAAATAAGCGCCGATATCCGCAGCTGCTACAAGAAAAAACAACAACAAGATATGGAATTCATGATTGCTTTGATTTCTGAGAACAAAAAAAGCCAACCAGCCTGGGATAAACAATGGCAAACCCGCAACAATCAATGTCGCCTTCTTACTCCAGAAAATTTGTCCAGCCGGGTAGATGCAAATAAATAGCAATGCCATTAACCAACAAACAATTGCCATACTAAAAAAAAGATTGATTGGGGCGGCTTTATGCGTGCTGGCAACCATAGCTGCAAGAAGAACTGTGACGTAAAGCGCTCTATATATAGTGTTTGACATTCCTGCAAGTGACGACCATTCCCATGCAGCTATACCCATGACAAGCAGTATGAAAAGATAGAATAGTGAAGCAGGCAGGATAAAAACGGCACTCAGAATTAAGGCCAGCAATGCAAATGATGTCACAACTCTCTGCCATAACATTATTGAGCGGACTCCACCTGATCACTGACCTTACCAAAGCGCCGCTGTCTACCTGCAAAATCATTTAAGGCGTTTGCAAACTCTTCTTCATCAAAATCAGGCCAGTAAGTATCGGTAAAATATAATTCCGTATAGGCAAATTGCCATAACAAAAAATTACTTATTCTCTGTTCACCACCGGTGCGGATACATAAATCAGGCATCGGCAGATCTGCAATAGCAATATGTTTCTCAACTAGCGCTTCAGTTACATCCTTCGACGTTAATTCCCCCGACTCTATTTTCTCGGCGATTAATTGAGCGGCGTTTGTCATATCCCAATGACCACCATAATCTGCGGCTACGACAACGGTCATGCTGGTGTTTTTTTCTGTCAGAGCTTCAGCATCCAACATTAATTTAAGAAGTTTACTGGTAAACCTTTCTCTACTGCCAATAAACCTTATCCTGATATTTTTTTTGTGAAGTTTATTAATTTCATTTTTCTGTAACACATTCAAAAAAAGCGCCATCAGGCTATTTACTTCTTTTTCCGGGCGTAACCAGTTTTCGCTACTGAAAACAAACAGGGTGAGGATTTCTATTTTTTTCTTGAGGCAGGAATCTACGAGATTTCTGGCAGTTATTGCTCCGGCTCGATGACCGGAGACACCATTTTTTTTGTGTTGCTTGGACCAGCGATTATTTCCATCCATAATCACTGCAATATGACGGGGCAGGTTTTCTTTCCGGTTAGTGTTATCCCTGGAAGAAATTCGTTTCGAAGGGGTCATATGATATGGTATGCCAGTAATCAGATCGTTAACAGATCTGTTTCCTTCTCAGCGTATTTTGCATCGATTTTTTCAATATAACTGTCTGTTAATTTCTGTATTGTCTGCTCAGCTTTTCTTTCTTCATCTTCACTGATTTCTTTTTCTTTCAAAAGATCCTTGGTATGCGTATTTGCATCTCGGCGAATATTACGCACAGCAATGCGACCGTTTTCTGCTTCCTGCTTGGCCTGTCGCGTATATTCCTTACGTGTTTCTTCAGTCAGAGCTGGCATTGGCAATCTGATTACATCGCCATTATTGGACGGATTAAGCCCAAGGTCTGATTTCATGATTGCCCTTTCTATTTCGGACATCATGTTTTTTTCCCAGGGAGTTACTGCAATTGTCCTGGAATCTTCAATAGTAACATTGGCAACCTGTTGAATCGGAGTATCATTACCGTAATAAGGAACCATCACACTGTCCAAAATACCCGGATGTGCTCGCCCGGTTCTTATCTTGTTAAAAGCTTTCTCCAGACTGTGCAGGCTTTTCTCCATACGCTCTCCAGCATCAGTAATAATGTCCTCTATCATCTTATTCTCCCCTCTCTATCAAGGTACCTTCTTCTTTACCCACTATAATACTAAACAGTGCTTCCGCTTTATTCATATCAAAAACCCGTACTGGCAGATTGTGATCGCGACTCAGGCATATTGCCGTCAGGTCCATTACGCCAAGTTTTTTATCCAGTACTTCATCAAAAGTAAGGCGATCATACTTTTGTGCATTGGGGTCTATCACCGGATCAGCAGAATATACACCATCTACTTTAGTTGCTTTAAGGACCAGATCTGCATTGATTTCGATACCGCGTAAACAAGCGGCTGAATCAGTAGTAAAAAATGGATTACCTGTGCCGGCTGAGAAAATCACCACATCACCAGCCTCGAGATGGCGGATAGCCGTGCGTCGATCATAATGTTCTACAACACCACTCATGGGAATGGCTGACATTACTCTTGTAGAAATGCCGGCGCGTTCCAGCGCATCACGCATCGCCAGTCCATTCATCACTGTTGCGAGCATTCCCATATGGTCGCCGGTAACCCTTTCCATGCCCGCTGCACTTAATGCAGCGCCACGAAACAGGTTGCCACCGCCAATCACAAGACCTACCTGCACGCCAATCTCTACCAACTGACCAATTTCCATGGCCATCCTGTCGAGAACTTTTGGGTCAATACCAAAATCGGCATTACCTGTAAGAGCCTCACCACTTAGCTTTAACAGTATCCTGTCATACTTGCGGATTTTTGTTCCCATTGGTAAAGCCCCGGTTGATCTTATTATTGGTTGCCGTTATTCAGTATTGCTGCCTTGGTCGAATGAAGCTTCCTAGTCTTTTCGCTGCAATTGCGCTGCCACTTCTGCGGCAAAATCTTCTTCTTTCTTTTCGATGCCTTCACCTACTTCAAAGCGCACAAAAGAAAGCACTTCTGCACCAGCATCTTTAACAAGCTTGCCAATTTTAATATCAGGATCTTTAACAAAGGCTTGCTCCAGAAGACTCACTTCCTCTACAAACTTTCTGAGTCGGCCACTGACCATTTTTTCAACAATATCCGCAGGCTTGCCACTTTCAGCCGCTTGAGCCGTATATATTTCACTTTCCTTGCTCAATACTTCAGCGGGTACATCTTCAGCTGTAACCACCAGCGGGCTTACTGCAGCAACGTGCATTGCCACGTCTCTTGCCAGGTCTTCATCTCCGCCTCGCAGAGTAACCAGGACCGCAATTTTGTTATTTGAATGTACATATGAACCAACTGTTGCGCCCTCTATTTCCTGCATAACAGCTCGTCGTACACCAATGTTTTCACCGATTTTCTGTACCAGCGCAAGCCTGGATTGCTCAAGACCGGATGCCAGTAATGAATCAATATCGGTCTCTTTTTTCGAAAATACCGTTTCCAGAACAGTATCAGCAAAATCGACAAAGTTTTCTTCTCGAGCAGCAAAATCGGTTTCACTATTTACTTCAACCATCACGCCATAAGAGCCATCATCAGAAATTTTTGTCAACACAAGGCCTTCTGCTGCAATTCTACCGGCTTTTTTCGCTGCCTTCAGACCACTGTCCTTGCGCAAATCCTCAATGGCTTTCTCGATATCGCCTTGTGCAGCCTGGAGAGCTTTTTTGCAATCCATCATGCCCAAACCGGTACGTTCACGTAATTCTTTAACTAATAAAGTTGTAATTTCCGCCATAATTGGCTCCCTCACATATACCTGAAATTGTTTTCCAGGAGACCGATTAGTGCATCTCCTGGATTAATCCGCCGCTTAGCTGCCAGCTGAGCTATTCAGCTTTTGCTTTTGCCTTGGCCTTGGCTTTGGTTTTCGCTTCAGCTTTTGGTTCAGCTTTAGCTTTAGCTTTCGCTTTGGCTTTAGGCGCCGCTTTTTCTTTAGGCTCAGCTTTGGCTTTAGCCTTGGGTGCAGCTTTTTCTTTCGCTTCAGTTGCAGGCTCTTCTGCTTCAGTTGCAGGCTCTTCGGCTTTTGCCGCGCTTTCCTCAACAGCTTCTGCTTTTACTTCTGCAGCTTGTGGTTCAGCGACGTCTGCTACTGCTTCATGCTTTTCTGCAGTTTCATCAGCCTTTTCTTCCACTTTAGCCGTAGTTTTGGCTTTACCTTTTACCTTGATTTTCGAATCAGCATCATTTTCGTCTAATTCAACGAATTCGCCTTTCTTCGCTTGTGCATCCGATAACGCTTTACCATGGCCTTCTATACAGGCATCTGCCAAAGCAGTGACATAAAGACTAATAGCACGAATGGCGTCGTCATTTCCCGGGATAACAACATCAATGCCATCTGGATTGCTGTTGGTGTCCACAATACCTATAACGGGAATACCCAGTTTATTCGCTTCAGTGATGGCAATACGCTCATGATCCACATCGATTACGAAAAGTACATCTGGCAAACCGCCCATATCTTTAATACCGCCGATGCTTTTTTCCAGTTTTTCCTGTGCACGGCGACGCATCAGTGCTTCTTTTTTGGTCAACCTTTCAAAGGTGCCATCCGTAGACTGAATTTCGAGGTCTTTCAATTTTTTAACGGAAGCACGGATGGTTTTATAATTAGTTAACATACCGCCCGGCCAGCGGTTATCTACATAGGGCATGGAAGCACGAGTGGCTTCAGCTTTTATGATTTTGCTTGCCGCGCGCTTGGTACCTACAAAAAGTACTTTTTGCTTGCGCTCTGCCATGCGTCGAACCTGATCAAGGGCCTGATTAAGTGCTGGCAAGGTGTGTTCAAGATTGATGATATGGATTTTATTGCGAGCCCCAAAAATATATTGATCCATTTTCGGGTTCCAGTAGCGGCTTTGGTGTCCAAAATGCACACCAGCCTGCAACATTTCTTTCATGCTTACAGAGGTCATATTATGTCCTTGGGTTAAGCCTCCATACATCCTTCGAAACCAACCTGCAATCTGCTGGTAATCAAATAGCAACTATTTGATAACTATTTGATAACTAATTGATAGTTAACAGATTTGTGGCACCCGGTTCAAAGTGTTGATGTATGTGTGACAGTTTTAGTTTAGTTAAATTGACAGGATTATCCTGCTCAAGCCTCTCCCATCTGGGAAAAACGTGCGGCTTTATACCATAAAGGTCGGGCAACTTAAAGATTATCTCTCAATATCCAGCAGTCTAAGTCGTTCAATTTGATAGCAAAGTTCTTCCCGACCAGGCCAGCAGAAAAAATATATCGCTTAAAGTGCCCTCTAATCTCAATGGTTAATTCCTTTGTGCCTCCCTTTCAAATAAAATAGCGGTTTTTTGCCCCATACTCATCATGCCTGTAACAATCAAAACTGCTGAAGAAATTGTCCTTATGCGCGAAGCTGGCCGGCTCGCGGCTGAAGTGCTGGAAATGATAGAACCCCACGTGGCTCCCGGAATCAGTACCGGGGAGCTCGATCGGATATGCCATGACTATATAGTCAATGTGCAACAGGCGATCCCTGCGCCACTAAACTACAATGGTTTTCCTAAATCCATCTGCACCTCAGTCAATTATGTCATTTGTCATGGCATACCCAGTGATACTCAGTTACTCAAGCAGGGAGACATCATTAATATTGATATTACCGTCATTAAAGATGGTCTTCATGGGGACACCAGCAAGATGTTCCTGATCGGCGATGTCGCCCCTCATGCCGAAAAACTGGTGAGAATTACCCAGGAATGTCTTTACAAGGCGATTGATATTGTACGCCCGGGAATCACACTGGGAGATATTGGCCATGTCATACAGCAGTATGCAGAGTCCAATCACTATTCGGTCGTCAGGGAATATTGCGGACATGGTATCGGGCGTATATTTCATGAAGAGCCACAGGTACTTCACTATGGCAGTCCCAATTCAGGCTTAAAAATTCAAGAAGGAATGACTTTTACTATTGAGCCCATGATCAATGCCGGCACCAGACATGCCAAACTCTCCCGCAAAGATGGCTGGACAGTAACAACAAGAGACCGTCGTCTTTCAGCCCAGTGGGAGCACACACTCGCAGTAACTCCGGATGGCTGCGAGGTTTTAACACGCCGCAAGGAAGAGCAGTTTTAAATTGGATACAGCGACGCAGAAGACTCCTCTTACTCGAACCCGAAAAAAACTTTTCAATTTTGCAGAATTCAGCAAAAATCTGGTCAGCAGCAGTTCACCAATTACCTGCTATCGGGAAGCGGTAAAAAACGCTCGTGTCATTCTTGACGAGAACTTTGCGCAGAAAAAAAATATTGAAGAGATTATTCAGGATCAAGCCTGGTTTATTGACCAGCTATTACGTTTTGCCTGGGAACAATATGACTGGAAAGACGCAAACGACATCAGCCTGATTGCTGTAGGTGGCTATGGCAGAGCGGAATTACACCCCTATTCTGATATTGATATTCAGATACTGCTGGCAAAAGATGACAAGGCAAAATATAAAACCGATATTGAACATTTCCTGACATTTCTCTGGGACATCGATCTGGAAATTGGACAAAGTGTTCGCTCTATCAAAGAAAATCAACAGGAAGCCGCGCGCGACATTACCGTTGCAACGGCCCTTATAGAATCCAGAACTCTGTTTGGTAATCCCGAATTACTCGACACAGTGATATCTCAAATTGACAGAAAAAAAGTCTGGAAACCCGAAAAATTTTTTAAAGCAAAAAAAGAAGAACAAATCAACCGCCACCGAAAACAGAATGATGTCGAATACGCACTGGAACCAAACCTGAAAGAAGCCCCAGGCGGACTCCGTGATATTCAGACTATTGGCTGGATATCAAAACGCCATTTCGGCGCATCTGACTTCCTTGATCTGGTGGAACGAAATTTTCTTGAAGAAAATGAATACAAGGACCTGATCAAGGGAAGAGATTTTCTTTGGAAGGTTCGATACGGCCTGCACATGATCAATGGTCGCAGGGAAGACAGGTTATTGTTTGAGCATCAGCGAACTCTGGCAGAAATCTTTGGCTACAAGGATGACAAGAGTAGCCTCGCCATAGAAAAGCTGATGAAAGAGTATTACCGCAATGTCCAGACGCTTCGAGAGCTCAATGATGTATTGCTGCAATTATTTGACGAGGAAATAATACGCTCAAAGGAAAGAGCCAAAATAAAGCCAATCAATAATCGCTTCCAGATCAGAAATAACTACATTGAAGTCACCAATAAAAGAGTTTTCGAAAGAACCCCTTTTGCTCTGATTGAAATTTTTGTGCTGCTGGCTCAAAACAAAAATAATTTAGGCATTCGTGCAAAAACAATCAGGCTGATAAGAAATAGTCGTCATCTGATTGATAATGAATACCGACGTGATATACGCAATATCTCCATGTTTATGGAGCTCCTGCGCTCGCCTTACCTGATGGTAGGACGCCTTCGGCAAATGAAACGCTACAGGATTCTCGCTGCATACCTGCCTGAATTTGGGCGCATTATCGGCCAGATGCAACACGACCTGTTCCACATCTATACCGTAGATGATCACACTCTTCAGGTGATGGAAAACATGCGTCGCTTCAGACTGCCTCTCGCTGAAGAAAATTTTCCAGTTGCTGCTGCCTTGTTTCATCGACTGCCTAAAATTGAATTACTCTATATCGTCGGGCTTTACCATGATATTGCCAAAGGGCGCGGCGGTGACCATTCCGTTCTGGGTAGAAAAGATGCAGAATCGTTTTGCCGCAGACATCGCCTTGGAAAATGGGATACTGACCTCGTCGGCTGGCTGGTAGAGCATCACCTCACTATGTCCAGTGTTGCCCAACGTGAAGATATTCAGGATCCCGAAGTAGTGAAAAAATTTGCCCTCAATGTTGGCGACCAAACCAGACTTGATTACCTGTACGTGCTCACGGTTGCCGACATCAACGGCACCAATTCAACTCTCTGGAATACCTGGCGCGCTTCTCTTTTAAGAAGCCTGTATCAGCTAACCAAGCGTGCGCTCAGTCAGGGACTGGAAGATACCGTGGGCAAAGCTGAACTGATCAAGGAAAACCAGCTTGCAGCGATTGAATTACTGGAATCTTCAGGATTTTCTGGCAAGCAAGCCAGGGATGTATGGAACAGTCCCAGCGAAGATTATTTTCTACACGAAAAACCAAAAGATATTGCCTGGCAAACTGTCGCTATCGCCAGTCATAAAAGTAATGTCGACCCGCTCATTCTTATCAAGAACAACACAGAGAATCGCAATGAAGGAGCTACCCAGATTTTTATTTATAAACAAAATTCACACTTTCTGTTTGCCAATATTGCTACGGCTCTGGATCGTTTGAATTTAAATATTCAGGATGCTCGCATCTATACCACTGACAGCGATTTTTCCATGACCTCTTTTATGGTGCTTGAAAGCAATGGTCAGCCCATCGGAAAAAATCCTCAGCGTATGGAAGAAATCAATAAAACACTTAACGACTATGTCAGCTCCTCCTCAGCTATTAAACCTGCTGAGAAACAACGCGCTTCCAGAGCGCACCGGCAATTTACCAGCAGTACCGAAACTACACTGAGCAATCATCAACATACTCCCCACTCCGTTTTGGAAGTATTATGTCCTGACCGGCCAGGCCTGCTGGCAAAAGTCGCCGGTATTTTTGTTGAAATGAATATCACCTTACACAATGCGAAGATCACCACGCTTGGTGAAAATGTAGAAGATGTGTTTTTTATCACCGACAGTGACAACAATCCCATCGAGGATGGTCACATCGGGCAATTACTCCAGGATGAAATCAAGAAACGCCTGGATGCAGAAATTGCTCGCTAATTCACAGGAATGACTAACAATAAAGGAAGCATCTATGACAACGCTTTACGGTATTAGTAACTGTGACACTATCAAGAAAGCCAAAGACTGGCTTGAAAACAATGGTGTCGATTATTCTTTTCACGATTATAGAAATGCCGGGATTGATGCTGCAACGCTCCAGCTTTGGTGCAAAGATTTTGGCTTTGAAGCATTGCTTAACCGGCGCAGCACTACCTGGCGTAAGCTGGATGAAAGTGTCAAAAGTAATATTAATGAATCAAAGGCCATTGGCATCATGCAGGATAATCCTTCAATTATTAAACGGCCTGTTCTTATCTCCGGCAAAATAAAGATTCTTGGTTTTAAAGAAGCAGAATATAAAACCCTGCTATAATTTGACTTTTTTTCGACTTTATATTTTAAAAAAGATAATTGATCCATTCATTAAATACAGGAATATTTCGCCATGTTTAGTTTTGCATTGGGTGTAGGCACCAAGGATTCTTCTGGAAACTATCTGGAAGTGTATTACCCCGACCCCTGGCTCAATCCTTCGCTAGATTTAATCGCGCCGCTCCTCAAAGCTCTGAATTATGAAGGCGGCAATCTGACAACGGAAATACCCTCTGTACAGGTATCCTTGCTCGCCACGCAAATCAAGGATCAAGATGTGTCCAAACTTTTGGGCATCCTTCAGGAACACCATGAACCACTTGTCGCCGTAATACTGGAAAGTGATGAAAAACCACAGACCGTGCCAGAGGTATATCTGAAATTGCATCTTCTTTCCCATCGTCTGGTAAAACCACACCAGGTCAATCTGGACGGCATGTTTGGATTGCTGCCTAATGTGGCATGGACAAACCGGGGTGCCATGGCGATAGATGAGCTTGCCATCAGGCAGATGGAAGCTCGTTTGAAGAATGAAACAATTGACGTGTTGTCTGTCGACAAATTTCCGAAAATGACAAATTATGTCGTTCCAACCGGTGTTCGTATTGCGGATACTGCCAGAGTCAGGCTGGGTGCATACATTGGCGAAGGTACAACAATTATGCACGAAGGCTTTATAAACTTTAATGCCGGAACCGAAGGCGCAGCCATGATTGAAGGTCGCATTTCCGCGGGTGTTTTTGTCGGAGAACACAGCGACCTGGGCGGCGGCTGCAGCATCATGGGCACACTTTCTGGCGGCGGTACTGAAGTAATCTCAATCGGCAAAAACTGCCTGATTGGCGCCAACGCAGGTCTTGGCTTCCCTCTTGGTGACCGGTGCATTATTGAAGCTGGCCTCTACATTACTGCGAACACCAAGGTCACGGTTATGGACAGCGAGTTAAATCCTGTTGAAGTTGTCAAAGCGCGGGAGTTTTCTAACAAAGACGATTTATTATTCATCCGCAACTCCACAAGCGGAGTTGTCGAATGTCGGACCAACAAGACCTCAATAGAATTAAATGCTGAACTGCACTCCCATAATTAACCTGTCCATGAGCAGACAACTATGACAGCAACACTGGAACTCACCTGCGACTTGATCAGCAGGTCATCAATCAGTCCTGCTGATGGTGACTGCCAGGCATTGCTTTGTGCGCGTCTGGAAAAACTGGGCTTTACCATTGAGTCACTGCCCTTTGGCGAGGTCTCCAATTTCTGGGCAAGGCGTGGTGATAGCTCGCCACTGCTTTGTTTTGCCGGGCATACCGATGTAGTGCCACCGGGGAATCTTGAGCAATGGCAATCTGATCCTTTCAAGCCTGAAGTGCGCGATGGCCGACTTTTTGGCAGAGGGGCTGCTGATATGAAAGGCAGCCTTGCCGCCATGCTGACAGCATGTGAACGTTTTATTACTGACAACCCTGATTTTTCTGGCAGCATTGCCTTTCTCGTTACCAGTGATGAGGAAAGCGTGGCGCTGGATGGTACTCGACGTGTCATTGAAGTACTGCAAGGCCGAGACGAGAAAATTGATTATTGCATCGTTGGCGAACCCTCCAGCAGCGTGATGCTCGGCGATGTCATCAGAAATGGCCGACGCGGCTCGCTCAATGGCATCTTGACCGTGCATGGCACGGAAGGCCATGTGGCCTATCCTGATTTAGCCTGCAACCCGATACACCAATTTATGCCCGCCCTGGCAGCCTTGTGTGAAGTTGAATGGGACCAGGGAAATGAATATTTTCCTCCGACCAGCTTCCAGATATCTAATATCCATGCTGGCGAAGGCACCAATAATGTTATTCCCGGAGAGATGACGGCTTTGTTTAATTTTCGCTTTTCTTCAGAACTAAGTGCAGAGCAGCTTCAGGAAAAGACAGAAGTATTACTCAACCGGCATTATTCTGATTATTCTCTGGAATGGCAGTTATCCGGAAATCCATTTATTACCTCGGAAGGGGTACTCACCGGAGCGGTAAAAGAAGCCATCAAGGAAGTCACTGGCTTGGAAACTGAACTTTCAACAGGTGGCGGTACCAGTGACGGCCGCTTTATTGCCCCCACTGGTACACAAGTGGTGGAAGTGGGGCCGTGTAACAAAAGTATTCATAAAGTGAATGAAGAAGTACTCGTTGAAGATCTGGAGAGATTGTCTCGAATATTCGAATCTATCCTGGGGCGAATTCTTGCCTGAAACCTTGGCTCGGCAATAAATAAACACCGTCATTACTACCAGGCTAGGCCGTTAAATACACCTGAAAATGACAAGCCTTGCCGGGCACCTGAAATTCAGGCCTGGGGCTGGCCCCTTTCATTGCTTTTGCATTAGCCTTTCCCGGCCTTTTCAGCACCACTCTTTTACCGGCAGTACGTAATGCGATATCAAGCATTTCCTCGACATTGTCATTGGCAGGCAAAAGTTTCTGCATCAGTGCCATATCCTTCTTAACCTTGGCAGACTTTTCTCTGGCAGGAAACATTGGGTCCAGATAAATCACATCCGGTTTTATTGCTGATTGTTCTATTCCGCTTAAGTAGCTTATGACATCAGTGAAATACAGCGTCATTCTCTGCAGGTATGATTTCTGACGTGGATCGGCGGAATTTATCCCCCGCTTAAGCCCATCATTGAGCAAGGCTGCCATTATCGGTGATTTTTCCAGCATACTTACCTGACAGCCCATGGCCGCCATGATATAGGCATCGGTGCCAAGCCCGGCGGTTCCGTCAAGAATGTGAAGAGGTAAGGAGTACTTATCCAGGCCTACGGCTTTTAATAATCCCTCAGAACGTTTTGACGTATTGAGCCGATACTGCAGGGAGTCACTACTAAAATTGATTTGTGTGGGAGAGGCAGGCTTATTTCCAGAACAACTGATTGAAAGCCCACCCTCTGCGCAGTGCAATATTAAACCTGAGTAGTTTTCAGGGATGCTTTCCTTGTCAAGGAACACCTGTAAATCTTTGATATTTAAGTATCCATCAAGCATGGAAATGTCTACTGAGTCACACTTTTCGATAATTAGCTGCATTAGCATTCACTTATAGAGGGTAAAAAACTTATTTTATTAATAATTTACTTTAATTAATTGATATAACTATCTGAATTAGTTGGTTTAATATACTATAAATATAAGGCAAAGAGTACAAGTAGACCATGAACACCGGGCTCGCTAACAAGGCAACTATAAATATTTTGCCACCAATCTGTACGGGGGAGAAACTACTCTTCCGCGTATTTGATAATGCAGCACCCATCGGTTATGCGCGTCTGAAAAAAGTTCGCCCTCGGAGAAAAAGAGTCGAAAATGTCATCGACATGTTTGACTCTGATACCTACTCATCCTATGAGTTGAAAATGATCGAAATCTCACAAAATTATCGACACCGTGGCCTAGGCACATCACTTCTCCAGGAAGTTATTCAATATTGCCGCGACAGCAATATCATTCGACTGACGGGTGAAATCAAAGGTGACTCACGCACTCTGCGTGACTGGTATAGCAATAATGGCTTTCAGGTCAGCAACGATGACCTTATCGAATTACTCCCTTTAGTCAGTTGAGTAATTGCCTGTCTCCCTCCTTTCTGAAACAGGAAAAACCTGCAGATCATCAACTATAGCACCCTCCTCTACCGTGCACAGAGCCCCTCATTGTACTTAACAAATTAAGCAGGTAATGTACCCTGCACACCCTGTTTAAAACAAACCCCGATTGGATGTTCTATGGATTGGTTTACCACCCTTCCTCCCTTACTGGCTGTCGTGGTAGCCATCTGGAAGCGGGAAGTTATCCTGGCATTAACAGTCGCGCTTTTCAGTGCTGAATTTCTCCTCGCCTCATTTAATCCCTTGTCGGCTTTCACCGGCAGCATTGCTCGCATAACGGGAATATTCAGCTCAAGCGGCAATACCGAAATCTTGCTGTTTAGCCTGCTTATTGGCGCTTTGCTTGCCCTGGTCAGGAACAGCGGCGGGGTTATAGCCTTCGTTGAGATTCTGCTGACCCGCAATATTGCCAGATCAGCTCGTTCTACCGGCATTCTGACAACTCTGCTCGGCATCGTCATTTTCATCGAAAGCTACCTGAGCGTGCTGGCCTCGGGAATTTTTGCACAGAGCCTGTTTGATCGCTTCAAAATGAGCCGCGCCCGCCTGGCCTATATTATTGATTCCACCTGCTCGCCAGTGAGTGTACTGATTTTACTCAACGGCTGGGGCGCCTATATCCTTGGATTACTGGACGGATATGGTCTGGAAAACCCGATGGCAGTGATGCTTGGCAGTATTCCCCTGAATATGTATGCAATCTTTACTCTATTGATCGTTTTTTATACCTGCTGGACCAATAAGGTGATGTTTACCCTGGCCAGCCACGAGAAAGCGATAGAGACACATACTGATTATTTGCCCAAGCATCAGCCAGGAAAGGCACGTTACTTTATTGTCCCTATTCTTACCCTGATTATCAGCTTTACCGGCTTCATGCTTTATACCGGCAAGGGCAACATGATTGCCGGTTCCGGATCCAGCTCTGTCCTGTATGCCGTAGTACTGGCCATCATTACTGCCCTGCTTTTGTTAAGTATAGACAAAAAATATTCCCTTCCTGAGCTGACAGAAATTTGTTTTAAAGGCATGGGGGAATTGCTTCCTGCTGTCTCCATAATACTGCTGGCCTTTTCTCTGGGCAGTAGCATGCAGGCGCTGGGAACTGGACCATTTATTGCCGGACTTATTTCCGACACCTTGCCTTTGTGGGGAATTGCCCCGGTGGTATTCATCACCGCCGGCATTATTTCATTCACCACGGGTACCTCCTGGGGCACCTTTGGTATTTTGCTTCCGGTGGCTATTCCGGTGGCCATTACTAGTGACCTGTCTCCGTCCTTACTGCTGGCTGCTGTGCTTGGCGGGGGAGTTTTTGGTGACCATTGCTCGCCGATTTCAGACTCCACCGTACTCGCCTCATTGGCATCCGGCTGCAATCATCTGGATCATGTCCGCACACAACTGCCCTATGCCCTGTTGGCCGCAGGCTTGTCCTTGCCCTTTCTTATCATTTTTAGCCTGTAAATAATTTCATTCACCACAAGGATGAACTCAAGCCCTATTCATATTAGTATCCCTGTCTGAATCAGCGGAGAGTCTCACATGACGCAATTAAACATTAACGGTATAGACATTGAGGTTGATGCTTCGGCAGATACCCCTTTGTTGTATGTACTGAGCGATGAATTACAGCTAAAAGGTCCTCGCTTCGGTTGCGGCCTGGCCCAATGCGGCTCCTGCTCTGTGCTTGTTGATGGGGTGGAAACCCGGGCTTGCGTCACACCCATATCCGCACTGGCGAACAAAACCATTACAACGCTGGAAGGCATCACGGCATTTTATGCCGCGGCTACCGGCCAACAACAAATTCCCCAACGCATGCCTTTGCAGGATGCCCTGATTGAAGAACAGGCATTGCAATGCGGCTATTGTTATAACGGCATGATCATCAAGGGCACCGAACTGTTACTGGAAAATCCCAATCCCAGTGAAACAGAAATCCGTCGTGCCATGAATGGCCATTTATGTCGCTGCGGCACCTATCCAAAAATAATCAGCGCTATAAAAAAAGCCTCAGCCGTGATGCGCTCAGCTGCAATAGTTTCTCCTGCCAACAAGGAGGAGCAGGCATGAAAAACAAACATACCTTGTTGCCAATAAAACGCAGAGACTTGTTAAAAGCCGGTGGCGTGCTGGTCATTAATTTTGGCTTTATAAAATCCAGTACCGCGCAAATGGCTGGCCCGCCCGACCCCGAGCAAATCGACAGCTGGATCGCCATCCATCAAGACAACAGCGCCACGGTTTTTATCGGTTTTGCTGAATTGGGTCAGGGCTGTTCTACAGCATTATTACAGGTTGCGGCAGAAGAGCTGGATTTATCCATGGACCAGGTCAGAACGGCCGGCCTGGACACTCATGTCACACCGAATCAGGGCGGCACCTATTCCAGTTCAGCCATCAGGGTTGGCGGACCACAAGTGAAGCGAGCAGCGGCAGAAGCCAGACAGGCCTTAATCCAAATGGCCGCAGAACGACTGCAGGTCCCTGCTGAGAACCTGACTGTAGAGAACGGGAATATTAGTAATGGCAGTGCTAACAGCAATCTTACTTATGGGGAATTAATAGGCGATAAACTTTTTAACCTGGCTTTTACCGGGAATGCGCCCGTGAAAAATCCTGAAGATTACACACTGGTCGCCACCCCTTTTCCGCGTCTTGATATGCCTCTGAAGGTTACCGGCACTTATCAGTATATTCAGCACCTGCGTCTGCCCGACATGCTGCATGGCAGAATTGTTCGCCCGCGCGGCCAGGGTGCTTACAAGGACGGCGTGCAGGTCATCAGTGTTAATGAGGATTCCATCAGTCATATTCCCGGTGCCAGGGTTGTCAGAATGAATAACTTTATTGGCGTGCTTGCGCAGCGCGAATGGGACGCCGTGAAAGCCGCTAATCAACTGGAAGTAAATTGGGACTTACCTGAAAACCTGCCCACCAATGAAAATCTGTTTAGCCAGATGGAAAATGGCGCTACCAATGAACGCGTTGCCCTGGAGGAAGGCGATGTCGCTGCCTTCGAAAATGCCCCGATAAAAACACAGTTCCATGCTACCGGCCCCTACCAGGCACATGTGCCTTTTGCCCCCAACTGCGCCCTGGCAGAGGTTACTGATAATGCAGCGCTGATCATGTGTTCTTCACAGGATGTATACAACACTCGCACCAGCATCGCCAACCTGCTGGGCTTGTCACCAGAACAGGTGCGCGTGCAATACCATGAAGCGGCTGGCACCTTCGGTCACAGTTGCTGGGATGATGTGGCCCAGGCTGCGGCACTGATGTCGAGCATGGTCAAGCGCCCGGTGCGGGTGCAGTTCATGCGCTGGGATGAACATGGCTGGGACACCTATGGCCCCGCTCATATTGGTAAAGCCAGGGTATCTGCCGATAGCGAAGGCAAGCTGATCAGTTATGAGTATGAAGGCTGGCAACATCACTGGAGCCTCATTGAAACCAGTGAACAAACAGCAAAAGGTACCACTGCCGCAGAGTGGCCGCCCTTTCCGGCCCAGCAGATCAATCCGCGCACTCTGGGCGGCATGTATGATATTCCTAATCGTTATCTGTTAAATCATCACGTCCCGGGACTGGATTATCTGAAGGGAGCCTGGCTTCGTTCTCCCGTAGATTTATCCTTTGCCTTCGTCTCCGAGCAGGCCATTGATGATCTCGCCTTTCAGCTGCGCATGGACCCCTGGCAATTTCGCCAGCAGAACATCAGCGAGTATCACTGGCTTGGCGTGTTAAATGCTGCTGCTGAAGCCGCCAATTGGCAAGCACGCCCGCCTGCCAATGATTTGTCAACGGCGAATATCGTTCAAGGCAGAGGCATTGGGGTTGGCACTCACCTGGCCTCCCATGGTGGCGCGGTGGCCGAGATTGAAGTAAACAAAGAAAGTGGCGAGGTAAAGATCCTTCACCTTTACGGCGCTATCGATGCCGGTTTAGTGGTCAATACGTCAAATGTAGAAAACCAGATTATTGGCCAGCTTGTGCAAACAGCAAGTCGCATGCTGCTGGAAGAAGTGACCTTCAACAAAACCAATGTGACCTCTCTGGACTGGGGCTCTTATCCCATCCTGCGCTTTGAACAGTGCCCGCAGGTTACGCCGGTGATCGTCCAGCGCCTGGATGAAGCCTCTTCCGGCGCTGGTGAAGAAGTGATGGCTGCTGCTGCGGCCGCCATTGCCAATGCATTTTTTGATGCAACGGGGAAACGCATGACCATGTATCCATTTACCCGGGAACGGGTATTGGAGACGCTGGCGGGATAATCGTAAATATATGCCTGGTATATGCCTTCTCAAATCAAGCCCTGGATGGTATGCAGAGAGCCATTGTAATAAGCATGGGGGCCAAATAGGTTCAGGTGATTTAGCTGATGGTAAAGCTTATACACTTCGACACGGCGCTCATGGCCCGGCTGGAATGGCCACACCTCCTGATAGGCAGCTTCACACTCTGGCCCAAAACCGCCAAATAAACGCATCATGCCAAATTCCGCTTCCCGCTGGCCATAGTAACTGGCCGGGTCAAAGATCACCGGTTCACCTTTTGCATTGGACGCGGCATTGCCTGACCAGAGATCGCCATGAAGTAGCACAGCGGGCTCCGGATCACAGGCAAGCAGGTCATCAAGCCGAGCCATGAGTTTATCTGCGGCTTTCAGCAGCGGATCATGAACCGATAAGTGCTCCATCAATAAAGCAAACTGAGCAGTGAGGCGTTGATCACGCCAGAAGCCAATCCAGTCATCCTGCCACAGGTTAGTTTGTTTGAATGTGCCCAGGTAAGTGTCCATGTCGAAACCGCATTGCCGTTGCAGGGTGGCATGGTGCAAAGACGCCAGGCCGCGCCCCATCTGTTCCTGCCAGTCACTGGCGGCAGGCCCTTGCTGAAATGCGTCCATCACCAGGAAGTCTTCGTTCTGATACAGGGGGTTCGGAACCAACAATGCCTTGGGGTGTGACAATAACTGCAGCGCCTTGAATTCGGCGGCATACATGCCGGGAATACTCTGGCGCCGATGGCTTTTAACAAAAATTTCGCGCTGGTCAGTGAGCGTGATCAGATAGGACTGATTGATACTACCGCCCATCGCCAGGCGCATGCTTTCAACCGGCACCGCCAGCTCGAGTAAGTGCTGGATAATTGCCAGATTAATCATTGGAATATGATTGCAATTTTTACAGAAAAAAAAGCCGGGTTAATAAACCCGGCTCTTCTATTATATCAATTCGAATTATTAATCATAAGGAGGAGTAAGAGCACAATCTTCAGAACCTATTGTGTCGCCATGAAGCTCCTCATGAACATCGGCTGCTTTTTTCGAAACAAAAAGGAGGACGACTTTCTGTCCGTTTTCGTCATTATTACTCTGTGTCTTATGGCAAACAAAGACCTTCTCATCTTTTCCAGCGTAAGAATTCACACTCACCATGCCGGTTAATACTATTAGAAAAAGGATTAGTTGCTTGGATATTTTCATCTTAAAAATCTCAGTAATTGTAAATAAATTCTTAGTTGTGTAAATCTAATATGAACTTTTCTAATAAAAATGTTATTGATAAGTACTAGCAACGGGAATTATTCCTATCTAAAACACTTAGAATCCAAGTCCGCCAAAGTGTGAGCTGGCTCACACTTAGCCCTGTCATGCAGCGCCTCTATTTCAGGAGACTTCCCCGCACTACTTTGGTTACTATAGAGCCAATAACCACTATGCAATTGACAAACAACAAACCAAGGCGGGCTATATGAAATACACATTATTTGGCATTACTCTGGGGCTTGTACTGGGATCCACAACATTGATGGCCCAGGATACACTCCCATCTGATGTACACGTTAACACTCTAAGCAGGCTCACCCCTGCTAATCCCGATACCATGGATGAGTATGGCAAACGCATCTATGACAAGGTTGTGGGCCTCGACAATCCCGGCCCAATCTATGGCCCGGCAGCTTTTTCAGTGCATATGCCTTTGGTAGCTGAGGGCATGGATCTGATCAACCAATACTTGCGTTATGAAAGCATCATCGGACGCGCCCATATCGAAACCGCCATTCTGGTGGCTGCCAGAGAATTTGACCAGCAATATGAGTGGGCAGCCCATGAGCCCCTGGCACTGGCAGAAGGGGTGCCTCAATCTACTATCGATGTCATAAAACACCACAGGGCCGTCAATGGCCTGCCACAGGAAGTCAGTCTGATCATTCGCTATGGTAGAGAAATTCTGCGTGATCATCGCTTGAGCGCCGAGACCTGGGCCGAGGCTGTGTCACTGTTTGGGCAACAAGGCGCACTGGAGCTTTCCGCCATCATGGCCGATTACGCCATGGCTGCCATCATCCTCACCGCCATTGACCAGCATATTCCGGCGGATCGTCCTGCTCGTATGCCCATTGAGTAAGCAGCGCTTTTCATCTTGTGAAAGCCACAAGCTCTCTGTATCATGACTGTGATACAGATTAGCGAGTGGTATTCCATGAAATTAGAAATAGACCCAGATTCCGCGGCCCCCGTCTTTCAGCAAATCATTGATCAGGTGCATTTCCAGATAAATACCGGCGATCTTCAGGCTGGCGATAAACTGCCCAGTATTCGAAGCCTGGCCTCCGATTACCAGCTAGCCACCAATACCATAGCCAAAGCGATGCGCCAGCTTGAATTTCGCGGGCTGATCATTGCTCAGGATCGTAGCGGTTATCATGTAGCTGAGAAACTTGAAAACACGGATAATGCCAGTCGTTACCAGGCGCGAGGCGTATCCTCTGACAAAACAGAAGTCCACAACGTGGTCGATAACCTTGACCATGGTTTATTTCGTAATGCCTTTTGCAAAATCACCGAAGATTATCTGACCGGGAATCCGGAACAATGCAATGTCATCCACGCGGATGGCAGTGGCACAAAATCCATCATTGCCTATCTGGCCTACAAGGAAAGCGGCGATACCCAGGTATTTCATGGCATCTCCCAGGACTCCATTGTGATGAACCTGGATGATCTGCTGTGTGTGGGGGTTAATGGCCGTATTCTGCTTTCCAATACGGTGAATCGCAATGCACTCAACTGCCCTGGTGAAGTGGTCGGCGCTCTTATTCAGGGCAGCGAGAACTTTCTCGCCCAGTTACGGGAGTTTGGCGTAAATATCTACAGTGGTGGTGGTGAAACGGCGGATGTCGGTGATTTAACTGGCACTATCGTGGTGGACAGTGTCGCGGTTTCCGTAATGAAAAAGAAAGACGTAATTACTGGCGATCAAATCACCCCTGGCCTGGTCATCGTCGGGCTTTCATCCACCGGACAGTCCAGCTATGAAGACAAGGAAAACAGCGGTATCGGCAGTAATGGTCTGACCAGCGCTCGCCACGATATGCTTAGCCATTACTATGCCGAGCACTACCCTGAATCCTATGATTCCAATGTATCAAAAGAACTGATGTACTGTGGCCCCTATAAACTGGAGGACCCTTTACCGGAATCCACCATGACTGTCGGTGAAGCCATACTGAGTCCCACCCGAACTTATGCGCCGATAATCTACAAATTACTTGATGAGCATCCCGGACTGATCCAGGGGCTGATTCATTGCTCAGGGGGCGCCCAGACCAAATGCATGAAGTTTGGCCAGGGCATTCATTTCATCAAGGATAATCTGTTTCCTACCCCGCCGGTATTTAAAGCGATTCAAGCCGCCTCAAAAACCGACTGGAAGGAAATGTACAAGGTCTTTAACATGGGCCACCGCATGGAAGTTTATTGCACCGCTGATCAGGCTGATACCGTCATTGGCGTGGCCAAGGGCTTTAACATTGATGCCCAGATAATAGGCCGCACAGAAACAAGTGAATCAGGCAGCTGCCTTTCTTTGAGCCATGCAGACGAGGTGTTTGAATACCGCGCATGAAAAAAGCCACCATCAAAACGGATAAAGCCTGGGAAAACCAGTGGTATGACACGCAGGCCTCAAAGGGTCGCTTTGTCCGTCATGACTCACTGTTTCGCCACTGGATCACCAGAGATGGGTCACCTGGCGCCACTGGCATAGGCGGATTCACTGCGGAACCTGGACGCTACCATCTGTTCATCTCCATGGCCTGTCCCTGGGCCCATCGCACCTTGATCACGCGCAAACTGAAACAGCTTGAAGAAATGATCTCTGTGTCCAATTCAAATTCCTATATGGGACCGGAAAGCTGGACCTTTGAACCAGAGCAGGGCCGGATCTTTCTGGCCGCAGGTGACGATGATGAATATATTGACCACCTCTACGAACTCTACCGCCTGGTTGATCCTGACTATGCTGACAGGGCTACCGTCCCTGTGCTCTGGGACAAACACAGACAGACCATTGTCAGTAATGAATCGGCAGAAATCATGCGCATGCTCAATAGCGAATTTGATGATTTATTGGTAAAGGAAAAAGCGACTCAAGCCAGTACTCTGGATTTATACCCGGTAGCGCTGCGGGATGAAATTGATGCCCTCAACGAATGGATTTACCCTAATGTGAATAATGGCGTGTACAGATCAGGCTTTGCTACCACTCAGGAAGCCTATGAAGAAGCCGTAATCCCCCTGTTCGAAACACTCGACCAGCTGGAAGAAAAATTAGGTTCCAGACGCTTTCTTTGCGGCGACAAACTTACTGAAGCTGATGTCAGACTATTTCCCACCCTGGTGCGATTTGATTCAGTCTATGTGAGTCATTTTAAATGTGCCCTCAAACGCATTCGGGATTACCCCGATCTCTGGGGCTATACCCGCGACATCTACCAGTTACCTGGTATTGCCGACACCGTCGATATCGAATACAACAAGGCACACTATTACGGTAGCCATGACACCGTGAATCCCACCCTGATCATTCCCATTGGCCCGCTACTGGATTTTAACGCCCCCCATCAACGGGAAAAACTGGCAAGCGATCCTTCTCCGCTTTAATGCCGATGATGAATAAGTCCCCTGCCCGATGACGCCTGCGCTTCCGACTTTTTTCCTTTTCGCTTGTCTCTTGTCTCTTGCCTCTTGTCTCTTGTTTCGTCTCTTGCCTCAAGCTTCATCTCTCCCTAAAATTCCCCTCCCCCATCCCCTGAAACAAGGCTGCGAAGCATAACTTCGCATAAACGATAAAGTGTTCCTTAAAGACTGGCATTACAACCCCAAAACGCTGACCGTCTTGCTCAAGATGGCACTGCCTATGGTGGTCTCTCAGGGTGCCTTTGCCGTCATGATTTTCACCGACCGCTGGTTTCTGGCTCAGCTCAGCCCAACCCATATGGCTGCAGCACTTGGCGGAGGCGTCGCCTTTTACTTTGCCATCTCTCTCTTCAATGGCATTCTGGCCTATGCCAACGCGCTGGTCGCTCAGTATCTTGGTGCTGGCCACTTGCACAAATGCACGAAAGTGATTTCCCAGGGCATTCTGATGTCCATTGCCCTGATTCCCCTGCTCATAATCCTGACCTTTCTATTGCGTCCCATGTTTGCCGGTATGGGACATGCTCCTGCACTAGTCGCGCTTGAAGAAACCTATTTCACTATCCTGATGATTGGCAGTGTGTTGGCCCTAATCAAGGTTTGTCTGTCGTCATTTTTTTCCGGCATAGGTCTCACCCGTGTAGTAATGATCTGTGACCTGCTCGGTATTGTGCTCAACATTCCCCTCACCTGGGCGCTGGTCTTTGGTCATCTGGGACTGCCTGCCATGGGCATTGCCGGTGCCGCCTGGGGGTCGATCATCAGTACAGGATTCGCCATTGTTATCTACCTGTTGTTTTACTTAAGTCGTGAAAACCGGGAAAAATTCGACACACTGAAATCTTTTGGTTTTGACCGCGCTATTACGCGCCGCTATCTGCGCCTGGGCTTTCCTTCCGGTATGGAAATGTTTTTGAATATCGCTGCCTTTAATTTATTCCTGTTGATGTTTCAGTCCTATGGCATTGCCGAAGCCGCTTCTGCCACCATCATCTTTAACTGGGACATTCTTTCCTTCGTGCCCCTGCTGGGACTTAACATTGCCGTAATGAGTCTCATCGGCCGTTTTGTCGGTGCCGGCGATATGACGCAGACCAACGAAGTTACCAGTGCGGGTTATATTCTTGGCATTGCTTATTCGCTATTTCTGGCAACCTGCTTTCTGCTCTTTCGTGGCCCGCTTGTGGAGCTGTTTATTTTCTTTGATGATCAGGCCGAAGAAATCCGCTCCCTGTCCCGCTACATGATGGTGGGCCTGAGCTGTTATGTCTTATGTGAAGGCGTGCTGCAAGTGGCTTCCGGCGTACTACGAGGTGCAGGTGATACCAAGTGGATTATGTGGGCATCTGTTTCCCTGCACTGGGCGATGCTTATTGCCCAGTATTTTGTCATCAAGGTTTTTAATTACGGGCCGAAAGTGTCCTGGATAGGATTTGTATTAATGGTACTGGGGATTAGCATCGTCTTTCTAGGCCGGTTGTGGAGTAATAAGTGGCGGCACCCGGACAATCTCAGTGCGATAATGTCTGAATAAAAAAATTATTGGCGTAAGGGAATTCTTAGTACCACTATCACCCCTTCCTCTTCAATTAAATTATCCGCAACAATATAACCCTGATGAAACTCGGCAACCATTCTAGCGATATGCAGGCCCATGCCCAAATGTGGCTGTTTATTTTTACTTTCCGGCCTGACACTGACCATTGAGTCAAAAATTCTGTCCTTCATGGTGTGATCAAGATAGGGACCCGAGTTTGCTATGCTCACCACCGCTTCACCATTGTCTGCATAGCAGGCGACACGAACGGATTTTTCAGGAGTGGAAAACTCCACCGCATTGGCAATAAGTTTATCCATCAGCTGGGCTATATAATCCGCATTGCCCAGTATACGGATTGGCGACAAGCTGATTTTACTTTCAAACTCAATGGTAGGATAAATTTGCTGGTATTCCTGCACGCAAGCATCAATCACTCGACTCAAATCCATTTCTTCCTTATCTGAAGATTGCAGTATCTGTTCCAGTCTTGCCGCTTCACTCATATTGGTGAGGATCAGATTGAGACGGGTTATACCCTCTTCTGCACGCTGGATATAAATCTGCGCTTCTTTCTCCTGGCTCACCAAACTCAGGTTTTCCAGAGAAGAACGAACTATTGTCACCGGGGTTCTAAGTTCGTGAGATAAACGTGAGGACATGTTTTCAAGGTAATGGGTGTACTGACTTAAACGATCAACGATACTGGCAAAAGAGCGCGACAAATCACCAATCTCATCGGCGCTGCGTGACGCGGCAATGGTATTGTTGATTCGTCCTGAATCATCAACAATTTTTTCTGCCTGATTTCTCAGCCCGCGAATGCGGCTCGACAGACTCGTAGCAAATATAAACAGTGCTGCCATAGTCAGCAGCAAAATTCCCAGCATCGTATCAAAAAGCGTTTCCAGAGCCTGGTTACGAAAGGTGCGAATACCATTCATGTTCTGATCTACCACAACAGCACCCAGCACCTGTCCACTGGCAACGATAGGATAAGCCGCTTCAAGTATGCGCGTATTGTCATTATCAATAGAACGATAGCGTGTGGTGGCCTGACCAGTAAGCGCAGGAATCAGGTGATCGCCATCGACAACTCCGCCCTTATACAGGTCGTCAACAAAGTCTGTTGTTGGACGAGTAATCACCCTGTAATAGAGCGGGTGCAGGATATTATTTTCAAGCCAGCTGAGCAAACCACTGTTGTCGTTTACTTCATCCAGCACCAGACCAGTGGCCGTTTGAATATCGCCAACACTCAGCAGTACGCGCTGACTGCGGTCAACCACCTGGACTCGGGAATTGGTATGTCCCATACCGGCGACAATCCGGTCTATCTCAGGTGTTGGCCGTCGCAAGGTACCCAGTTGCAGAGGATTATCGATGCCGGAAGTGGACACAATAGCGGTCACTGAACGCGACTCCTGACTATCTACATCAAAAATCGCCAAGCCCAGTTTGCTGCCAATCATTTCAAGCGGGAAGCGTAATTCCATTTCATAGCCTTCCGGGATTCGACTCCAGCGCCCGCTGATGCGCGACTCATATTCCAGGGCTGAAAAGTCTGTGACATCAGAGCCGATACGAAAAGGATAAACAATCTCGTCAGCATAGGGAGCGATGACATAACGCTCAAAGCCGCCGTCACGATTTAACAGGGATATGCGTAAAGAATCGCTACGATCAACCCGCAGACCTTCCCTGCTGCGTAAAACAACATTGTCATCAATCACTCGGAAGTAGATATAAAGACCATCATTATGTTCACCCAGCATCAGGCGAAAACTCAAGGGATCAGTGCGCTGGTCTTCTGGCTGAAAACTGCTGAGTTGATTTTCTGGATTGGGAATCAGACTGGACTCCTGATAATGCTGCTCATACTGCCGGTAATCGCGCCAGTCCAGCAAGTTCCCATCCTCGATAGACAAGGGCTGAAACACCGGGTAAACATACAAATCCTGACTATCCTGTGCCCGGCTTTGTTCCCGGCTATAGGAGCCTTCATTAAACAACTCAGGTCGTTCACTCAGCGCCGTTGCCAACGCTCGAGCTGTACCCAGCACCGTTTGTTCCTGTCCCCGGCTTAGATACTGTTCCATTTCCAGAATATAACTATAGCCAAGCCAGGGAATAACCAGCAGCAAACTGGATAACATCAGCAGCTTGATACGCAAACTAAATAATGGCTTGAAAAAAGCAGTCATAATTTATCAATAGCCGTGTTTATTTGGTAATTTTACAAGATCGATCGTATCAAGGCGTGGTCCAGCGATAACCCATACCATAGACCGTATCGATACAGTCAAAGTCCGCATCACTCACAATAAATTTCTTGCGCATGCGTTTTACATGGGAAGTAATCGTGCTGTTATCAACAAAAATTTTTGATTCTTTCATCAGCGCATCCCGGCTTTTGACATGCCCTGGAAATTTAACCAATGCATGCAGCATCCAGAATTCAGTCACCGTGAGCAACACAGCTTGTTGCTTCCAGTTAACTGTCAGCCTGCTCAGGTCCATCACCAGATCCCCTCGTTCCAGCAAACTCTCCGGGGAAGTGGGCTGATCCATTGCATCCTGGCGTCGAAATAACGCTGCAATTCTGGCGGTCAGATGCGGCAGACTGATGTCCTTGGTCAGGTAATCATCTGCGCCCATGCGCAGGCCACTGACAGTATCAATATCGTTGTCCCTGGCAGTCAGAAAAATAATCGGCAAGGTAAGCGACGTCTTTCGCAGTGACTGGCACAAGGTAAAGCCACCGTCGATTTCCTCTTCCAGACCGATATCGATAATAGCCAGATCAGGGAGGCGCATTGAAAAGGCCTCCTCAGCTTTTTTTCGGTTCGAATACGTTGAGACTTCATAACCCTGCTTGCGCAAGACATCGGCATAATTTTCACGGATGGCGGCCTCATCCTCAACTATCGCAATGCGTCTACTCATAGGATTTTCCGTGCTCTTCTCGGCTCTTGTCTAAAATTAGGCTAAAACAGCTAAGGCATTGATTTTTAGGGACTATACCTGAATTACTTGATTACTTGCAGGGCAAAAGACAGCAAAAATCGAATTGCCATAATCCTGCCATAATTTATCAGCTCTGCGCCTTTTTTCACTCACTGAAAAGCTACAGATTGATCTTTAAATAGCCTCCAAGCATCGAAACACTGAATTCAACAGAAACGAAGGCTTATTAGATTTCGAAAGCAACCATGACTTATCGTATATCAGGAGAACTACATGAAGCATAGCAGATCAATCCTCAAGCTTATTGGCGGTGTGGCATTCATCACCATTAATACTTTATCCCAGGCAGCACTCGAGCCTGCTCTGAGCCTCAGTGAAGAGCAACGCATGAAGCATGAAAGTACCGGTGTGATTGGCGGTGCCCTCATTGGCGGCTTGCTGGGCGGTCCTATAGGCGCTATTGCGACAGCGGCATTTGGCGGCTGGGTGAGTGACAAGACCATTGCCAAAAAAGAAAATGAATTACTCAATACTGCTCTTAACCAACAAGGGCAGGATTTAATCGCTCTGCAAGCCCAATACCGTGCTCTGGAAGCGCGTTATCAGGTAGCCAGCCGTGAGTCGCAAGCGGCACGTGTGCGCAACGCGAGTTTTTCAGGGCAAGATCGCTCCATTAATAACAATCCTTCGGTGACCGCCTGTTGCAATGACGCAGAACTTTCTCTGCATTTTAAAACCGGTTCAACCAGCATCGAACCCTTGTATGAGGAAAAACTTGCTCAATTCATTACCTTGGTAAATACCCTGCCTGAAGCTGTCATTGGTATTACAGGGCACGCTGACCGACGTGGTGATTCTGACGTAAACTTTGGACTTTCCCAGCAACGTGTCCAGGCAGTGGAGAAAAAGCTGAACAGCCTTGGACTTTCCAAGCGTGCATTACAGACCAGCGCTTATGGAGAAAGTCGGCCAGTAAGCCAAGCCGATTCTCTTGAAGATAACTTTTTTGATCGTCGGGTTGTATTGAAAATAATATCCGCTGGCAATGACCGGCTAACCCGTAACGATGATTGATCCAAACAACAACTCAGATCACCAATAATTTTTAGGAAGGACGAACGCCATGAGCGACTTGCATTTGATTACCGGGAACAAAAATTTCTCGCCCAGCTCACTCAGACCCTGGTTGATGTTGCAGGAGTTTGAAGTGCCTTATACCGAAATAGCAATTGATCTCTTCAAGGCTGATAGCGCGGAAAAACTTGGCGTCTTCTCGCCTTCTCTCAAGGTGCCTGTGCTCATCCATAACGAGATAAAGGTTTGGGATTCATTACCCATTTGTGAATACATTTCAGAGACATTTCTTGAGAATCGCGGCTGGCCCAGCCATATAAAAAAGAAAGCGGCTGCCCGCTCTGTTTGTGCCGAGTTACATAGCGACTTCCAGCATTTTAAACGCGAATGGCCGATGAATTGTTTATTGTCAGTAAGAATGAAACCCGATGAAATTCTGGAACGGGAAATAGCCAGGCTTGATGCCATCATGTATTGCTGTCGGCGCAAATATGGCGATGGTGGCGATTACCTGTTCGGGCAGTTTTCAATAGTTGACTGCTTTCTCGCACCGGTTGCCGTTTCTCTCAGGTCTTATGGAGCTGAATTAAGCTGGAAGAGCAATCTGTATATGGACTTTTTACTGTCAAATCCTCATATGCAATGGTGGCTGGAACAGGCCCAGCAGGAAATTGCAGCCTTGCCTCTGGACAAGACCGGCTAAGCAAGTCAGTTGTCTTTGACGGGTGGGTGGGATGGAAGGCTTGGCAGGATAGATACCATTAAAGCGTAAATTTTTAGAGGAGATAAATAGGTGAAAAACTGATTGAACCTTGAGCGGCGATAGCTTTGGCCGGGACTTGAAATCCCGGCCTTTTTTTGCCCTGGATTTCTATAAAATCAAGTCGCAGAAAGCGTGAAACTATCCCCCTGTTCATTCCATAAACTGGGCTTTTCAATGGGCGTAAGAACCTGGGTGGCACGCAGTGTTGGCTGCAAAAGTTTACTAAAAGCCTCGACCTGATGAAAAGACGGTGCAAGCCATTGATTAATTATTGCCTCATCATTCATAGGAAGTATCAGAGGCATGGATTTAGGGTGTATTGCCTCCCATTCAGGTAATGGTGGCAATGTAATAATTGAGGCACTGTGAATGACTTCACCGGTGACTTTATGAATGGTCTCTCTGTGTAAGCCCCCGAAAGCGATAGCCTCATTTTCCAATTCAATCTTGTGATAGGTCCGTTTGTCCCCTTTTCCTTCAATGAAGGCTGTTGCCGGAATAATACAGCGTGATTCCCGAAAGGGTTCATAAGCAATGGCACGTGGACTGCTCAACTGGTCTGAACGGGAATTAAAAGAGGCGTACTTGTAATTGGGTTTACCCGTGTCAGGATCAATTAACAGCCACCAGATCGCCTGAGTCACGACATTCCTGTCTTTTACTCGCTGGATAATCGAAATTCTGCTGCCTGGCGCCTTATCTCTAGAAAATAGGATCTCAGACTCATCTACATCCAGCTTGTTCAGCAATTTTTTCGATTTCTTGTTTTTCAGTATCTGGAATCGGCCGCACATGTGACAAGTGTAGTTATATTTGCCGGGACACACCATAGATCATGACAAGCAGAGAGATTTATGGCTGTGAAATAAATGTGCAAACAGTAGCCAATTGATATGGGGGCTTTTATACTCAAGGAGTGTCTTTTAAAGAGACTGTTTGAGCTAGGTCTATAAACAATCCACTTTAATGGACAATCATCATCAAAGCATTCCATTGGGGAAAGCAAAAGGGGGAATGAAATTGCTATCAATGCGTATGAACACTCTTATTAGAATTGCAGGATTTACCTGTTTGTTGCCACTGGCTGGATATTCACAGGCAGCGTCAGATGATATTCCTGACCTTGATGGTTTATGGACTTTTGGGCAGTGTCCCGGCGGCCGTTTCCTGGGCTGCATGACTCTGCTGGAAGATGACCCCAAACTCACCGACAGGGCCCTGGCTTATCAGGCAGCCTTTGATGAAATGGCGCAACCCAAATATGATTGCGCCCCCATGCCTATCCCGCACATGTATACCGATCCCTATAACTATCGACTGGAACAACTGGAGGATCGCGTACGCATCTACTACGGGAAAGATGATGTCGTGCGTACAATCTGGCTAGAGGGGCACGGACATTCAGTGCCCGCCATCAACGAATTTCTCTACTTTGGCCATGCCATTGGAAAATATGAAGACGGTGCACTTGTCGTTACGACTAATAAATTCACCTTCGACCCCCAGGGTTTGAATGCAGACTTTCGCATTCCCTCTTCTACCCAGAAGGAACTGACAGAACGCTTTTCGCGCGATGGTGATGACCTTGTGCTGGATGTAAGTACTGTCGATACTTTTTTCCTGAAAGAGCCCTGGACCTTTAATGTCCGTTCCACGCCAGCAACCTCAATGGGCGATGCATGGACCTGTGAGCTTGATGGGGCCAGGCGCAGCCTAATGTTTGAAATTTCCAAATATCCGGAAGATCCCGAAGCTGAACGAATCAAATATTGAAAACCAGGAGTAAATTAATATGACTTTATCAAAACGACTCTTTATTGCCCTGGCAGGTTTTACTTTATGCCTGACAAGCCAAGTATTTGCACATCACAGTACACGCGGTATTTACCATGAAGAGCAGATGCTTGAACTTACCGGAACGGTCAAGGAATGGGCATTTATCAATCCACATCCATACCTCACTCTCGAGGCTGAAGATGAAAACGGTGTTCTGCGTAACTGGGATCTAAGCTACGGTGGCGCCGCTGTTGTTCATCTACAACGACAAGGTTACAGCTCGGATACTTTCAAACCAGGCGAAATCATTACTGTTCATGGCAATCCTGCTCGTAAGGCTGGTGTTTACGGTTTGCTTATGGAGGGTGGGGGTAACCATCCTACACGAGAGGATGGTACTCCTGTGGTTGAAGGCGGCTCGATGTTTTAATATTGTTGAATGTTAAATATGAAGTATAAAAAACCCAGCTCAGAGCTGGGTTTTTTATTTTGGCGGTGAGAGAGGGATTCGAACCCTCGAACGGTTTAACCCGTTACACGCTTTCCAAGCGTGCTCCATCGGCCTCTCGGACACCTCACCTAATTCTATAAATTTTGGAAAATTTAAAGTGCCGCACTTTATAGTAAGCACTCTCCAAACTCAAGGGTCAATTCAGGAACTGTGCTAACTCCAGACTTTCACATAATCCTCAATATTGTTTTCAGGAACCGGCCTTTGCGCCAGAGTCGGTGTTCCAACATATAAATAACCCACTATTTCATCTGCTGCTTTAAAGCCCAGGGCTTCCTTAATACCGGCACTAAATGCCGCCTTACCAGTACGCCAGATTGAAGAATAGCCCAAGGCATGGATAGCAACAGACATATTTTGTACGGCGGCTGCCGTAGCACATACCTGCTCGACATCAGGTACTTTGGGGTGCTCCTTGAACTCAGTCACAGCAACGATGATAAGTGGCGCCCGTAGTGGTGAATTGAGCATCTTGGCTTTTTCTTCCTCACTTCCCGGATTAAGGTTATCCGCAAAGATCTGACCAAGCTTTGCTCGCGCCTCACCACTGACAACAAGGAATTTCCATGGCCTGAGCATGCCATGATCGGGAGCACGCAAGCCGGCTTTATAGATTTCCTGTAATTCCTGCTCTGATGGAGCAGGTTCTATTAAACGTGGAGATGCTGTTCTGTTTTGTAGTGCGTCTAAAGCGTCCAATGAATATACCTGCTATTTATAATTATTGACGTAAGTAGCGTGGGAAAGCCTGGTAATTCAAGCCGCTTTCTGTGGTTCTGACAGGATTGATATCCAGACCGCCACGCCTTAAAAAGTTGGCTTCCACTGTTAATGATAATGGGCTGAAGGCAGCGACAAGATCGCAAAAAATACGTTCAACACAGTTTTCATGATAATCATTGTGCTGCCGATAAGAAACCAGGTATTTCAACAAGGACTGATGAGGGATTTTTTTTCCATGGTAACAAACAGTGATTGTTGCCCAATCGGGCTGATTGGTAATTGGACAATTGGAACGAAACAAATTAGTAAACAAAACTTCATCTGTAATTTCATCAAACAAGGATTCATCCGTTGTTCTGAGCAATTCAGGATTTACCGTAAAATCATTGATTTCAACATCCAGGTCATCCAGACAAATACCCGCCGGTAATTCTGGTATCGCAAGCTCTTCAGGTGTCTGCAAAATAACAAGAACCGACCCACCAGCCACTTGCGATAGATCTGCTTGAATCGTGTGTTTCAGCTTATCGACTGAATCAAATTTCTCCTGATTCAGGGAATTCAAATATAACTTCAGTGATTTGGATTCAATTAAATTGGGAGTGTCAGCGGGAAACACAAAACGACCAAGAAAAATTTGTGGCTTTCCCAATTTATCCAGACAGGACAATTCGTAGGCATTCCAGATATCTGCACCAGAAAACGGCAAGTTTTTATCAGCAATTCCCAGTGTAGTTCTATTATCCAAACGGGGAATCTTATGCAGCAGTTTCGGCTGATAATTTTGCGGATACCTTGTTGAACTTCCCAGTGGGTTAAGCGTCATATCATGCACCCTGAAAAATCAGTGTCTCAGGCCCTTGCCTCTATGCAACAAAAACAAGGCAAAGACAAACAAGGTAATGGTGAAAAGTACCAGCATCAGAAAAGCGAAAACTACATTTACATCAGAAACACCGAGAATGCCGTACCTGAAGGCATTGACCATGTAAAAAATAGGATTCAGCTGAGAGATCAGACGCCAAAAGTCAGGCAGTAAATCTACAGAATAAAAAACACCACCCAGATAAATAAGGGGTGTTAATACAAAGGTAGGAATAATCGTGATGTCATCAAATTTATTGGCAAAGATAGCATTGATAAAACCGCCCAGTGAAAAAACAATGGATGACATTAGTACAACCAAAATAGTGATAAAAATATTGTGCATATGCAAACCGCTAAAAAACAATGACATGATTGTGGCAACAACACCTACGGCAAGCCCTCTCGTGACCCCGCCGATTACAAAGCCTGACAGAATGACATAATTGGGCATGGGAGAAACCAGCAACTCCTCAATACTGCGCTGATATTTTTGACTGAAAAAAGAAGACACTACATTGGCATATGAATTGTTTATCACTGCCATCATGATCAATCCGGGAACGATGAATTCCATATAGGTATAACCGTTCATCTCCCCTATTCTTCTGCCAATCAAGTTGCCGAAAATGACAAAATACAAAGAAATGGTAATAACCGGAGGCACCAGTGTCTGTACCCAGATGCGCAGGAATCGTCTTATCTCTTTCCAAACCAGCGTTTTAAACGCTGTCACTTTATAATCGAGCGGTAAACTGTGCATCACGATTCCTGCCCAGGTTTGTTCAACAGGGAGATAAAAAGTTGTTCCAGTCTGTTTGATTTATTACGCATACTTTTAACCTGAATATTCAATGCCTGCAGCTCCTTGAAAACATCATTAAGATCCTGATGACTATCCACAGATACTTCCAGAATTGCCGGGTCAACTAAATGACATGAAAATCCCTTTAATGTCGGGGCTGTATTAATTTCCTCACGCAGATCAAAAAGGAAGTTCTCCTGATGCAGCTTTCTAAGTAAAGACTTCATACTGGTATTTTCAATAATTTCGCCCTTATCAATCATGGCAATATTTCTGCAAAGAGTTTCTGCTTCTTCCAGATAATGGGTAGTCAGGATGATGGTTGTCCCTGCCCTGTTGATTTCCTGGAGGAATTCCCAGGTTGAGCGTCTTAATTCGATATCTACGCCGGCAGTTGGCTCATCAAGCAGTAATAAACGAGGCTCATGCACAAGTGCCCTGGCGATTAACAGGCGGCGCTTCATACCGCCGGATAGATTTCTGGCCTGCTGGTCATGCTTATCCCACAAACCAAGTTGAACCAGGTACTCTTCAGCCCGTTCCTTGGCAAGTTTAACGGGGAGCCCGTAATAGCCTCCCTGAGTCACGACAATGTCAAAAACCTTTTCAAAATGATTAAAATTGACTTCCTGAGGGACAACGCCCAGATCCAGTTTGGTTTCATAACTGTTGCTATCAACGTTTTTACCAAAAACCTGCACGCTACCAGCTGTTTTCCTTACCAGGGTAGAAAGCACACCAATAGTCGTTGATTTACCCGCGCCATTGGCGCCAAGTAAGGCGAAAAAGTCCCCTTCAGCAACATCCAGGCTTATACCCTTCAGTGCTTCGAAACCATTATCATAGGTCTTGTAGAGGTCTTTGATTGATATTGCAGGTGTCATGAAAGGACTACAGTAGGGGAAAATACAGCTTTCCATTATACTAAAAAAAAGGCGCCTGGTGCTGTCTCTTTTTCAATTTAGCCAATATATATCCGCATGTTGAAAAAGCCACTGTAATGCTTCCGGAAGCAGACACATCCCTGTGCCCAGTTTCAAAATAGCTCAGGATGTCGGCTTTCGCCAATAATTAATGAAAAGCCATCCCCAGCTCGACCATGTCGTCGCCCCCTGATAGAATTCCTGAACGTTTTTTCCTTGATACCCACAGCATGGTTTCTTTCATACTGATACTGTTAACTGTTGCTTTTACTGCTCTGGTGATTTTTTATCTCCACAAAAATCATCTGAGAAAAACACTGGAAATAGCAGAAAATACCAACACTTTGGCCCCTCTTGAAAGTGACTTGATGGCCGATCCTACTTCTGAAGGAATCCGGGTCGTTAATGAAATCGAACATGCACCGCAAAAAAACCTGACCTGGTCCGAAGAAATCAAGACGCTAAGAGATTCAGGTTGCTTCCTCGAGGCTTTAGCACTCAGTAAAAGGCAATATCCCAAGCTGCTTGCATATCGACAAAGCCTCATCACGCTGAGAGCCCGACTGAAGCAAGAGTCTGCTTATTCTGAAGAATCACTTAGCGATTTATATCAAACTGCAGTGTCTGGCGATCTGGTTAAAATCAAAAGCACTGGGGTGAAAAGCCCAGGCGATATTAATAAAGCATTGATCAAACTAGGTAGCCCCCGGGAATACTGGAATACTCTGGGGTATAAAAAGCTGGCTTTATTAACCAAAACCGATCGCAGATTACTTGTAAAATACTGGGGCGAACCAGAACATCATTGTGCCATTGATAGTCTAATTAGCCTTCAGTCCAGCCGGTAACGGCTCGCTAGCCAAACAAGCGACAAAAGATAAGGATTACCAAAATGTTGAAAGAGTCTCATGCCCAAGTCATGCTCGATTTGCAGGCTAATATGAATGCCAAAGTGAATCCTCAATGGGTTGACGCCGCCTACCCCTATCTCAGGGCTGTTGTCGTGGAAGGTGCTGAAGCCATTGAGCATCATGGCTGGAAGTGGTGGAAAAAACAGGAATGCGATCTTGAGCAATTACAGATGGAACTGGTGGATATATGGCATTTCATGCTTTCACACCTGCTTTTAGAAAGAAATGGAGATCAGGAAGCTGCCTTACAGGACTTGTTGGCATTAACTACAGAAAAAAATATCATCAATTTCGACAATAAAGACTTTAATATCAATGAGATGGATACACTTAAGAAAATAGAGCTGTGTATCGGTCTGGCCTGCGCAGAAAGAATCAGTGTGGTTCTATTTGAAGCCTTACTGGCTGACTGCAAAATGGACTGGAATGAGCTGTTTTGCCAGTATGTAGGCAAAAATGTGCTTAACTTTTTTCGCCAGGATAATGGCTACAAGGAAGGTACGTACAGCAAGCTCTGGGATGGCAGAGAAGATAACGAGCATCTGGTTGAGGTAATGTCTGCACTGGACACAGAACATGAGGACTTCCAGCATCTTTTGTACGAATCACTAAGAGACAGGTATCAGCGTAATTCCTGACTACCTTTATTCACTGGTTTGATCAGAACCTCAAGAACCAAAAAAATCAGGTTCAATAAGCGATAATTCGCCTTCATGAATTGAAAAATCTGGCAATAAGTCATCAGAAGCAACAAAATTTGATGGAATATTATTCTTCATCAGGCACAAATGCGCCATCAGTTCTTCCAAAATCGTTTCCTGGTTAATTTCCACTGTGACTTTGACTGAAGATGTATTACTTATCATACTTTTTCACTATCCCTGCCAACCCTGCAAATCCAATTGTTGATACATTTCTATATTTGTGAGCTTGTTAAAGCCCCAACGATTAATAAAATCAACTGTTTCAACATTTACCATCAGCACAAATATCAACACATCAAGAAAGGGTCAAATGATTATTCCAGAAAGCGGGAATTTCTTTTTTGCAAGATCAAAAAAGGCTACCATACATTTAATTTCAAAAATAAAATTTCTAAATAATCTATATTTATCAGTATATTAGGAAGGCGCCACAAGAAGGGAGTCAGTAATAATGGTGATCAATGGAAAGTCGAAAATTTCTGGTGTTGGAGTTTCATTACCCCCACCAAATTGTCACCTCAAAAAGTTTGATGGAAGAAATACAGGCTGACACTCGATTTGGTTTACCAATTGACTGGGTTGATACACGAATAGGCGTTGAAGAGAGAAGACTCGCAGCTGATGGCACAATGCCATCTGATTTAGCCACGGAAGCTTCTATAAATGCACTAGAAGAAGCTGGCATAAATCCTGAGCATATTTCCATGGTCATTTATTGCGGTATTGAGAAAGACTTTATGGAGCCGGGGACCGCTCATGTAGTACAAAATAATCTTGGTTCGCGAGGTGTCTGTATGGATGTGACTAATGCATGCCAGGGCTTAATCTCCGGCATCTCTGTTGCTGACTCAATGATTGTATCTGGAGCAATAGACTCTGCTCTTGTTTGCTCTGGGGAGCTTGCCAGTAAATCCGTGAAGCACTTTCTACAGAATATTAAAGAAATGCCTGTGAATTATTTAAGAGACCGACTTGGCATAATGACTGTTGGTGATGCTGGGAGTGCAGTAGTGCTTACCAGAAAAGATGGCGATTCCGGCATAAAAAATTTACTTTTTGACTCCAGAGGGGAGTACGCAGAATATTGCTATTATCGATATTTGGAAAATGGCAAAGTTGAAGGACAAATGTTAATGAAAGGGATCACAGAAGCCATAGATCAAATCCATCTTGGCATGATATCAAATTGTTATCACTACCTTGACTGGAGTTCTGAAGATGTCGATCTTTTGGTATGCCACCAAGTCGGGAAAAAGTCCGTATCATCCTTATGAAAAATAGCGGACATACCGGAATCCAAGGTTCCGATTACATATAGAAAATATGGAAACACAGCAACCTGCACAATTCCACTGGGTTTACATATTGCAAAGCCTGTTATTGGTGATAAAATTTTGCTTATGGGGGGTGGTAGTGGACTTTCCAGCTTCCAGGGTGGTATCCAGTGGTAGCAGAAAATAAATGGAATTAATAATCATGACAAACAATATCTGGTTTGCTCTACCTTCATTAACTGCATTTCTACTTCTAGCCTGGATTTTTTTCAGAGCTGATAAAGTTTCAATCGTAAGAGAAAGTAAACCCTTGGGATTACTGCTTTTAAGTTTAATTGGAATCAGCTTTATAGAGTTTGGCACTTACACCAAACTTTTAACCCCCAACTTATTGTTAATGAAACTCTACTACGTATCATGTTTCGTAGGCATGTCCGGTATTTTTTCACAAGCTTTGAAAATCTCCGGGTTAAGTATAATTTCCATAAATCGTACTTACAAAGGACTAACCGCTTTTTGTATATTTCTAGTTATTCTAATGCTTGGTTCAAACCTTCTTATTTCCGGGTTTGAATTTATTTCATATTCATACACAAGAGAACCTGGTCAATTTTATTGGTTAGTACAGTTTTTCCTAATTTCAACAATATTATCAACGATAATTTTGCTCACTTTAGGGTCAAAAAATAAAAATAAAATTGATGCCAGACGAGCTAAAGTTCTCCTCCTTTCAATATTTCCACTGCTCTTAATTGCTTTAGTACTTATTTTACTTATGCAATCTGGAATAAAAATAAATGCATCAATTGTTTTTCCTGTATTTATTTCTTATTACTTAATGATGATATTGCAGACTGAAAAAGATGAGTCACTTTTTTCTTTACTAATGAAACTGCCATTTACCAAGGAAAGAGAGTCTTTTACACCGATTAGTAAGGAAATTCAGCAATTTTTAATAAGCACCGAATTATCTTTTTCTGAAAACGCTAATATGGAGTCATTATCTTTAAAAGATTTAACAGCATCTATCGAGGGTTTGATTGTGGAGCATGCCGTCAAATTAAACCAGGGCAGTCAAGTTAGAGCTGCATCACTGCTTGGCGTTTCTTCCAGTAGTATTTGCAGGAAAAAGAATAAAAGCTGAGTGTTGTTTCTGCCTGGAAGACCACTAATCTCAATTCGCCAGGCTCGATAACTGGCGGAGAATTCAGGGAAATATTGTTTTTAACTTTGTTTACAAAAAAAAAAGCCCCGCAATGCAGGGCTTTTTTTTTGTTCTCGATATATACAAGTTAAATGGGGTGACCGATGGGGCTCGAACCCACGACAACCTGAGTCACAGTCAGGGGCTCTACCAACTGAGCTACGGCCACCATAAAACTATATTTTGAGTAAAACAGGTTTTACCCTGATTTTTACTTTCATACTGCCTTTTCAATCAATGAAATGGCACGCCCGGCAGGACTCGAACCTGCTACCCTCGGCTTAGAAGGCCGATGCTCTATCCAAATGAGCTACGGGCGCTCTCATCTGGTTTCACACATTACTGGAAAAGCCCAGTACAGGCAAAAAAATGGTCGGGGTAGAGAGATTCGAACTCCCGACATCCTGCTCCCAAAGCAGGCGCGCTACCAGACTGCGCTATACCCCGATTTCCGCTACTTACGAAAAGCACGGCATGATACTCATGCTGGCTTACTGCGTCAATATAATCCGACAAAAGCCTGATACTAATCCCGTTCTATCCGCCATCCCGTTTTGCCATCCTTATCCTCAAGGATGACATTTAACGCTTTCAGCTCATCCCGTATTTCATCAGCCAACTGCCAATTTTTATCACTTCTGGCTTGATTTCGCCTTACAATCACCTCATCCACATAGGCAGGATCAACACCCTCACCACCCTCTTGCAGGAATTCTTCCGGTGCTTGCTGCATGACTCCCAGAATGTTCCCCAATTTTACCAGAAGCGCTGCAATAGCCATGCTCATTGTCTGATCTTCCAGTTTAAGCCGGTTTAGCTCCCTTGCCAGGTCAAACATTACGCTAAGCGCTTCAGGGGTATTAAAATCATCTTCCATAGCAGACTGGAATCTTGACTCAAATTCAGTCCCTTGAGCCGGTGTCACGCCCTCATGATCAAGTCCTTTCAGGGCGTTATAAAGACGTGCAAGTGCGCTATAAGCTTGCTTCAGGTTATCTGTGGAATAATTGACCGGGCTTCTATAATGACTGGAGACAAGGAAATACCTGATCACTTCCGGCGGATAATCCTCCAGCACGTCTCTGATCGTAGAGAAATTATTCAGGGATTTGGACATTTTCTCATTATCGATTCTCAATGCCCCATTATGAATCCACAGCCGTGCAAACTCTTTTCCGGTTGCCCCTTCAGATTGCGCGATTTCATTTTCATGATGCGGAAATATCAAATCACTGCCACCACCATGAATGTCAAAAGTATCCCCCAGGCAGCAAGTAGACATTGCTGAACATTCGATATGCCATCCCGGGCGACCAAAGCCCCATGGCGAGTCCCAGCCAGGCTCGCCTGCCTTTGCTGCTTTCCATAGAGCAAAATCCCTGGGATCATGTTTTGCATCTTCTACATCAACCCGTGCACCTGACATCATCTCATCCAGATTTCTATGACTGAGCTTTGTGTAACCAGGAAACTGCTTTACGGAATAATAGACATCACCATTGACTGCCGGATAGGCAAAGCCCTTTTTCACTAATGCCTCAATCATGTGAATAATTTCAGCCATATGCTCGGTCGCTCTGGGCTCAATATCCGGAGGCAAAATATACAGAGCACGTTCATCTTCATGCATGATATCGATAAATTTTGCGGTTAATTCATCGAAGGGGATCCCTTCTTCATTAGCCCGGTTGATAATCTTGTCATCAATGTCAGTTATATTTCTGACATAGGTAACATCGTAGCCAGATGACCTCAGAAATCGGACGATAACATCGAACACTACCAGCATGCGGCCATGGCCCAAATGGCAATAGTCATATGTGGTGATACCACACACATACATTCGAATCTTGCCAGGCTCGATTGGGGTAAATGTTTCTTTCTTCTGGCTTAGAGTGTTGTAAATTTGTAACACGATTTATATCTGCCTGGGTTCAGGGAAAAGTTAATAATTAGCATGGTGGTCATTAAAAGTGCTAACGATTTTGTTTAGCCCAGGTATCCCTGAGTCCTACTGTAAGATTGAAAACCGGATGCTCTTTTGTAGAATTAATTCTATCCACGCAAAAATAACCTTCTCTCTCAAATTGGAAACGCTCTTCAGGCAAAGCATCGCGTAAACTGGGTTCTGCCCGGCAGCCGCTTAATACTTCCAGAGAATCCGGGTTAATAAAATCACGATAATCGCCGTCGGCGGCATCGGGAGCCTCGTGATTAAACAGTCTGTCATAGAGCCTGATTTCGACTTCTATTGATTCCTCAGCTGGCACCCAGTGAACAACCCCTTTCACTTTACGTCCTTCAGGTTTAGCACCCAGAGTTGCTATATCTATGGAGCATCTAAGCTCTACCACTTTACCTGCTGAGTCCTTGATCACTTCTTCACATTTGATCACATAGCAACCCCGCAAGCGCACTTCACCCCCCGGGATCAGGCGTTTGAATCCTGGTGGTGGCACTTCTTCAAAGTCAGTGTGATCGATATAAACTGTCTTGCTAAAAGGGATCTTTCTTTCTCCCATCTCATCGTCTTTCGGGTGGCGAGATAAAATTAACTCATCCTTATGCCCTTCCTCGACATTTACTATCACTACTTTCAGAGGGCGCAAAACACACATGGCACGAGGTGAACTTTTATCCAGGTCATCGCGCAAGCTATGCTCCAGCATGCCTACATCAACTACGCTATTGGACTTTGTTACCCCTACCATGTCACAGAAATTACGAATAGATCCCGGGGTATAACCACGTCGACGCATGCCATCAAGGGTTGGCATTCTGGGATCATCCCAGCCATTTACCAGCTTTTCATCCACCAACTGTTTGAGCTTACGTTTGCTCATGACTGTGTAGTTGATATTCAGCCTGGCAAACTCTATTTGTTGCGGGTGAGAGGCTATATCCAGCTGATCAAGCACCCAATCATACAAGGGGCGATGATCTTCAAATTCAAGAGTACAAAGTGAATGCGTAATATCTTCCAGAGCATCAGAAATACAATGGGTGTAGTCATACATTGGATAAATGCACCACTTATCACCGGTCTGGTGGTGATGCAAACGCCTGATTCTGTAAAGCACGGGGTCCCGCATATTCATATTCGGTGATTGCATGTCTATTTTGGCACGCAGTGTATAGGCCCCATCTTCAAATTCTCCGGCTTTCATGCGCGCAAACAGGTCTATATTTTCTGCAATCGAACGGTCTCGTTCCGGGCTGTTCTTACCGGGTTCAGTCAAGGTTCCTCTGAAGTGCCTGGCTTCATCCTGAGTAAGACTGCACACATAGGCCTTACCCTTATTGATCAGTTCAACGCCAAATTCATACAGTTGATCGAAATAATTAGAGGCGTAGTACTCCCGGTCTTCCCAGTCAAATCCCAGCCAGCGGATACTTTCTTTTATGGAATCAACATATTCCAGATCTTCTTTTTCAGGGTTCGTGTCATCAAAACGCAAATTACACAGCCCGGAAAACTCGCTGGCGGTACCAAAATTCAGGCAGATTGATTTGGCATGACCTATATGGAGATAACCATTAGGTTCCGGGGGAAATCGAGTTTGCACTCTGCCCTCGTTTTTATTGTTCTCCAGATCTTGGCGAATAATCTGCTGGATAAAATTTGACGGGCTTGTGCTACTTGTACTATCTGACTCACTCATTAAGGCTTCGACTTTATAATAGGGCTCAAAGACCGTATTATAGCCGGTCTCATTTTCACTAACTACAAACGATTACTTTTTAAAAACAAAAAAGACAGACCAAGGAATCAACATGATTGTTCTTCACACTTCAGCTGGCGACATTACACTTGAACTGGACCATGACAAGGCCCCTGTGAGCGCCATAAACTTTCTCGAACATGCCAAATCAGGTCATTATGACGGCACTATTTTCCATAGAGTCATCAATAACTTCATGATCCAGGGTGGCGGCTTTGAACCAGGAATGCGCCAGAAAGAGTCTGGAGAGGCTATTGTAAATGAAGCTGATAACGGACTCACCAATGACGCTGGCACTGTTGCCATGGCAAGAACCGGTGAACCCCATTCTGCGACCGCTCAGTTCTTTATCAATGTCGCTGACAATACCTTTCTGAACCATAGTGGCAAGACACCTCAGGGATGGGGATATGCGGTATTTGCTAAAGTCACAGACGGCATGGATATAGTTAACACTCTTAAAGAATGTGAAACCGGCTCAATGATGGGACACCAGGATGTACCCAAGGAAGATATTGTTATTAATTCCGTGACAATAAGCGATGACTAAACCTGATAGCATCCTGTGCATATCAGACCTGCATCTATCACCTGAAAGGCCTGATATTTTTGAGGCCTTCAGGTTATTTCTAAATACCAAGGCAAAATCAGCAAGCGATCTGTATATATTGGGGGATTTCTTTAATCTCTGGATTGGGGACGATGATCCCGATACTTTTTCCGGGCAAGTCGCAAATGCACTCGCCTTACTTGCAGATTCAGGCACCAAACTCCATATCATGCATGGAAATCGGGATTTCTTACTTGGCGAAAAATTCTGTAACAGCTGTCATGCCAGTTTGATCCATGAGCCTTATGTCCTCTCCTGCTTTGACCAGGAATACCTCCTCATGCATGGTGACTCACTTTGCACCCGTGATAATGACTATATGGCATTTCGTACGATGGTCAGAAACCCACAATGGCAGAACGACTTCCTTTCCAGACCACTGTCAGAAAGGCAAGCATTTGCCAATGAGGCACGTGCTACAAGTAAATCCATGAGCTCTAACAAAGCTGAAGACATCATGGATGTTAGCCCCGAAGAGGTCATTAAAGTGCTATCTGATCATCAGCAAAAAATACTTATCCATGGCCATACCCACAGACCAGACATTCATGCACTGGATTTATCAGGAAGGTCTGGCTTGCGAATCGTATTAGGTGATTGGGATAAAAAGGGCTGGTATCTGAAGATTACTCAGGAGGGTCATGAGCTACAAGACTTCATTATCTGAATTATTTAACTGTCTTATTCAGGCACCTGAGTCCCTCTGAAAAACAAAGGCGTTCCATCAGCGAAAGAAATATCCCGCCCCACTGCCTTGTTACTCCGGTCGCGAGCCTGATAACCAAATACCTCCAGCTCAGCACCGATAGGGATGGTGTTTTTTGTTACGCCTTGCCGGAACAGAGAATTAGGGCTTCCCCCTTCAATCATCCAGTTAATCTCTTCCCCATCCTCATTAGTCACGGCAATATGGATCCATGAATGCGGATTAATGAGTTCAACTTTTGTCACAATACCTTTCAACTCAACAGGCAAGTCAACACTGAACTCCTGAGCAAAGGCGTGATGTGCACTCACATACATAGTCTGAACGCTGGCTGCCAGTATCAACATACCTAGAATTCTTTTCATTTTCTTCTCCCTAATCCAGTGTTTACTGTCGGGCTGCTTCAATAGCATCCAGCTCTTCACGGCGCTTGCCACTAAGAATATTCTCAATGCCATAATTACCTTCATGGCATGCATATTCAAACATGGGGCCCTCAATACTCATAAATGGATACGTACCTGACCAGCTTTGTTTCCAGACGGCAGGATCGCTAATGGTAAATTCATAGTTTATCCGCTCATCGGAAACTCGAGTGAAACGCTCTACCACATGGCTATCAGAGCTCAGGTTCACGCCTCTCATGCCATTGGCAAAAGTTCTGCCGGAAAAGTTCGTTGTTTCAACGACCAGTGTATCGCCTTCCCAATGACCTCTGGAATTGCCCATCCACTGAGGCAGACTGTTATCCATAGGGTCTCCCCCATCAAGTGGAATAATGCGAACATCATGGATCATCTCCAGCTGGAGAATCACATAAGCCTCTGTCTGCATGAATTGATAAGTACTGTTATATCCCAATGGCAGCATCGGGGGACCTTCCTGCCCCCAGATAAGGCATCTTTCGGATAAACCACGAGTTTTAGCACTTTCCCATTGATGTTCATCACGCCATGCAGTGTATTCAGCCAATTTCGCAAGTGATTCTTCTGTAGGTTCTGGTAATCGGCCATTGGCGGGATCAAAAATTATAGAGGTACGCAGATTGGCAGTTATGGTGTCTGCTGTTTTATTCATCGCGTAATCATCAAACTGATAATGCACATCCGCAGCCGTGCCTGCTTCAGTTTCTGCATATTCTGTATCCAGTTGCCGGCGTAATATCTCTCTCACCTCTGCCGGGGTATAAAACTCTTTTGTCCCCATTTCGGGGGGGCGTTGCAAAGGCACTGTCGTTGAATTGGTCCAGCTCCCCTGTATCACAGGATCACCCCAGGAAGTCCTCGGCATCTCCCAGCCTTCTTGCTGGGCAAAGCTACTTACAGAACATACAGAGAGGGACATCAGGCATAAGCCACCCAGAATTCCACTTTTTAGTGAGTCTGATTTACTCATCGTTGCCTCCATTAATATCGATTCCCAGGTTGCGGAAATAGGTTTCTTTACTCAGGTGGCCGTACATAATGTCCTCGGCAAATTCTGGACATTTAAATTCATACAGGCGAGCGTTTTCCTCAACTCTTCTATACAGCGGCATGTTTATCGTCCAGGGTTCTTCAAATACATCAGGATCTTCAATAGTCACTTCATAATCAAGATGAAACGGGCCTAAGGGTGTATAGCGCTCAGTAATTTTCGCCGCATTTGAATAGTAATTGCCTGTACGGTCGAGCCAGTTCGGATTTAAGCCTGACACTTCAATAACAAGGGTATCCCCTTGCCAGTGTCCATTTGACCAACCCATCCAGCTGTCTATGGGGGCCTCCATATGCTCACGCATAAAAACCGTCCGCACAGCACCAGCAAATTGATAAGCCATCATGATGTCTGAATCAGTTTGAAAAATCTGAAAAGGCTGGGGCATGTAGGTTGCGCGCGGAATGCCAGGCATAAAGCACTTAGCTTCAGGATCATCGGTGCGCCGATTACTAAAATTTTGGGCTCGCTGTTCTGCAGCATCAGACTGATACGGAATGGATCCAGCTGCCACCACACTCTGCCCCGGAGGGACGGCGCCAATGGCACCCAAGTCCTCTATCGGACCCTGAGAGGCTGCTTGTCCTTCAAGGTTCCAGTTAGCATTATTCAGCGCCTGCCAGATTCCACTTATATCGGGAGTTCCATCTGGCCTGCGGGCAAAGTCACTGGATTGTGCTTGACTGGATTGTGCTTGACTGGATTGTGCTTGAAGTATGCACGAGACAAACAACAAAAAGCATGTTGTGACAAACTTATTAACCATGTTTAACCCCCCCTTTACACTCAAGAGAATAAACCGCGGTTTATTAAATGTCTACGGATACCCAAGATTGGAAAACCGGTATTGCCCAGACTGCTTTCATAAGCGAACAGCAAGGTACTCTGTTAGCAATTATGAAATCCTGGCAAAGCTCCCTTTATTGTTTGGCAAATAAATAATCATTCCACTGGAATAAATTTCTGGATTCGACGGCCGTTGTTAACTTCTGAAGTAAACAGATTCCCATCAGAGTCGGCGGCAATATTATGCACCCAGTCAAATTGACCGGCTTGCCGTCCACCTTGACCAAAATTCCCCATTATCTCCAGTGTACTGCGCTCAAGGCGCCAGATTCTGCGGTTTGCACCATCAACGACAAACAACCATCGGTAATCATCCAATGGTGAAATCGCAATATCCCACGCCGACCCATTGGCCAATGTTAAAGGCGCAATCTGTTTTTCCCGAACGAAACTGCCATCCTTTTGAAAAACCTGGATCCGGTTCCCTGTTCTGTCTGCCACATATACCAACTCATCGGGACCCAGCACCACAGCATGTACCGGCCCCAGAAACTGCTCTGGCAACGAGTACCCCTCTTCATTGCTGTAAGGCGGCAAGGGTAAATCATTGGGTGTATTACCATAAGCCCCCCAGTGCCTCTTGAACTGCCCCGTCTCGCTGTCAAAAACAATAACGCGGCGGTTCAGGTAGCCATCAGCGATGTAGACTTCCTGTGCGGCAGTATCCACGGCTATATCCGCAGGTCGCCCCAGCCGGGCCGTATCATTACTGCCTCCAGTTTCACCAGGAACGCCTAAAGTTAAAACGTGACGCCCTTCTGGTGTAAATTTGATGACAATGTGTTGTCCACCAACATCCTGATTACCGCCAATCCAGACAAAGCCCTGACTATCTACAAATATACCGTGTTCATTCGCAGGCCAGTCTTCAAGGGGTTGTTGCCACTGTTGTGCGGCCTGATCCCATTCAGGGCCTCCCCATGCCTGTATCAAAGCCCCCTGCTGGCTAAACTGCAGCACCGCTGGTGCGGGCTTGCAACATAGTGAAGCCGGAGGATTCTGGACTCTGGCCAGATCATCACTACTCAGCGTTTTCGGTCTGTGCAGAACCCAGATAGTGTCAACTTCAGCAACAGCAATACCGGAAACCTGTCCAAGAATCAGGTCATCTGGCAAGGCTTGCGGCCATGCCGTATCCACTGAGTAAATTGGTTGCTCCTGGGCATTAAGCCCAAAACTGACAAATACTGTTAATAATCCCAGAAATAGTATGCTTTTCATGGTTAGCGTGAGGATCCTTTTCGATAGGGAGAATTTTCAAAATAGCGCTCAAAATGCGCTTCACTCAAAACAAAGAGCTC
>CAWUSW010000072.1:0-11811 GCA_963925675.1 uncultured Pseudomonadales bacterium | reverse complement strand
CATCTATGCCTCCAGCAGGTGGGATGCTTAAAATATTGAAGGCATCAACAGCATTGCCATAAAGCAAGTCGAGAGTGATGTGACGCGTCTGAAACTGAAATTTAAGTCGGTGAATACCTTTACCTTGTTCAGGATAAATTTTCAGAAGCTGGTCTGCGATTGGGTGGAAGGTTGAGGGTAGTTGCTGGTAAAAGCGTTGCAGGTCTTTAACAAGCACAGGATGAATTTCGCAACTTAGATAATGCAGTTTCCCATTTTCCGGGGATAGCTGACAGAAACGTTCGCAAGTCAGTAGAAAGTTGAGACCAAACCCAAAACCACACTCGCCGATGACCAGAGGCTTATCACCCAAATTAATGATTCTTTTTTCCAGCTTGTTACCCTGGATGAAGACATGATGACTCTCGGCAACAGGGTCCCCTTGTGAGAAATAGATATCATCAAAATCCTGCGAATGTGGCAGATCATTTTCTTCCCAGATAATCGCGGCATTGTTGAGATGTGTAGAGTCGGGAGAGGGTAAATTGATGGAGGTACTCCAGATTTAAGGAATTCATTTTTCTGAAGTCCGAAGTATATGACTTCAATACTCTAATTACTGCTTAACTCGCAATAGTCTGATTATTTCATTCCCTTCAATAAATAGGCAAGGTAGAGACTATCAGTTAAAATAGCGCCTTTTTTCAGGTCTGCTGCCCATGTTAGAAGTAAATATCGATCTCGAGAATATCAAGGATTGCCAGGAGCGCTTGTCAGTGCTCAGGGGGTATCTTTGACTTTGATTTTAAAGAGGAAAGGCTCGTCGAGGTAGAGCTTATGCTGGGGGAATCTACTGTATGGGAGAAGCCCGAATATGCGCAGGCTCTGGGAAAGGAAAGAGTCGATCTGGAAAGGGTGGTCATTACCATACGTAAGTTGGAAAAAGCCTTTGCTGACACTCAGGAATTAATTGAACTGGCTCGTGAAGAAAGTGATGAAGGTCTTCTCAATGAAGCGCTAGCAGATTTAAAGGAAGCGGTAGATTCCCTGGAAAAACTGGAATTTCGCAGAATGTTTTCCGGACCTGTAGATTCTCATAATTCCTACCTTGATATCCAGGCAGGCTCAGGTGGCACCGAAGCTCAGGATTGGGCCGAAATGCTGCTTAGAATGTATCTGCGCTGGGGTGAACAAAAAGAATTCAAAACAGAGCTGGTCGAAGTCTCCGCTGGTGATGTGGCAGGTATAAAAAGTGCAACGCTGCATTTTGAGGGCGAATTTGCCTTCGGTTGGTTACGAACAGAAACTGGTGTTCACCGGCTGGTACGAAAATCACCTTTTGACTCCGGTAATCGTCGTCATACCTCCTTTGCATCCGTATTTGTTTCTCCGGAAGTGGATGATGATATTGAAATTGAACTGGACATGAGTAAAGTCAGGGTGGATACCTACCGTGCAAGTGGCGCAGGTGGTCAACATGTTAACAAAACCGATTCAGCGGTCAGACTTACTCATGAACCTTCTGGTATCGTTGTGCAGTGTCAGAATCAACGCTCGCAACATAAAAACAAGGATATGGCGATCAAACAATTGAAAGCCAAGCTCTATGAACTGGAAGAGCTCAAGAAAAATGAAAGTCTTCAGGAAATAGAAGATGAAAAGGCAGATATTGGCTGGGGTAGCCAGATACGTTCCTATGTACTGGACGCATCACGTATCAAGGATTTACGGACAAACGTGGAAAGCAGTAATACCGGGGCGGTACTGGACGGCGATCTGGACAAGTTTATGGAAGCCAGCCTGAAAATGGGTCTTTAGCCCGACACACAGAAAACTAGCAGCAGAATTTTAGATAAACCTAAAAACGGAATCATAAATGAGCGAATCAGATCAAAACGGCGCTGGCAATATTGAAAGCATTGATGAAAATAAATTAATTGCCCAGCGGCGTGAAAAACTTAATGCAATCAGGGAGCAAGGTAATGCCTTCCCGAATAATTTCAGACGCAATGATTATGCGGCAGACCTGCATGCAAAATTTGGCGATAAAGATAAAGAGGAATTAGCGGCTTTAGCAGTAGAAGCATGTGTTGCTGGACGTATTATCAGGCAACGTGGCCCATTTATCGTCATCCAGGATATGAGTGGACAGATTCAACTGTATCTCAATATCAAAGAGTTTGCCGATGAGAAGAAAGCAGAAATCAAGAGCTGGGATCTGGGTGATATTATCGGTACACAAGGTCTGGTCTTCAGGACAGATAAGGGTGAGCTCAGCATTCGAGTAAAGGATATTAGCTTATTGACCAAATCTTTACGGCCCTTACCGGATAAGCATAAAGGATTGACGGATACAGAGCTTCGCTATCGTCAGCGTTATCTTGACCTGATTGCCAATGAAGAGTCCAGAGCTACATTTATCGCGCGTTCAAAAATTGTCACTGCTATTCGCAGTTTTATGAATGAGCGTCGATATATGGAAGTAGAAACGCCAATGATGCAGATAATACCGGGTGGCGCTGTTGCAAGGCCTTTTGTTACACATCACAACTCTCTGGATCAGGATATGTATTTGCGTATTGCCCCGGAGCTATATCTGAAGCGTCTTGTGGTTGGTGGTTTTGAGCGAGTTTATGAACTTAATCGAAATTTCCGCAATGAAGGATTGTCCACCCGGCATAATCCGGAATTTACCATGCTTGAATTTTATCAGGCCTATGCGGATTACCATGACCTGATGGAATTGACTGAACAGATGCTGCGCAAAATTGCTCTTGAAGTCGTTGGGTCGGGGACAGTGACTTACCAGGGAGTGGAGCTGGATTTTGAAAAACCCTTTGCGAAAATGACTATTCTGGATGCCATTGTCGACAAGGTAGAAGGCGTAACAAAGGAACAGTTAAGTGATTTAGACAGCGTGCGTGCATTAGCTAAAACAATGGGTATTGAAGCCAAGGATCATTGGGGTGCAGGAAAAGTTCAACTGGAAATCTTTGATGCTAAAGTTGAGGAATCTCTGCAGCAGCCAACCTTTATTACTGAATACCCCACAGAAGTTTCGCCCCTTGCGCGGCGTAATGATGACAACCCGGAGATCAGTGATCGTTTTGAGTTATTCATTGGCGGACGTGAAATTGCCAATGGCTTCTCAGAGCTCAATGATTCAGAAGATCAGGCAGAACGCTTCAAGGCTCAGGTAGCAGAGAAGGATGCCGGCGATAATGAAGCCATGCATTTTGATCTGGATTACATTACTGCACTGGAATATGGCATGCCGCCCACCGCAGGTGAGGGCATTGGTATTGATCGGCTTGTTATGTTGTTCACAGATTCAGCGTCTATTCGTGATGTGCTTCTGTTTCCCCACATGCGGCCTGTGAATGATTAATCTGAAGTAATGTCATCATGACCAACAAATCGGATGATCAGGGCAAAGAGTTTCAACTGGATGCTTCCTGGCTTAAACACCTGGAGTCCGAATTTAAGCTGGATTACATGCAGGATCTGCGCGCTTTCCTGAAGCAGGAAAAGCATCTTGGCAAACAGGTCTATCCTCCCAGTGACCTGATTTTCAATGCCATGAACACTACGCCGTTTGATCAGGTGAAAGTGGTAATACTTGGTCAGGACCCTTATCACGGACCCGGTCAGGCACATGGCTTATGCTTTTCTGTGTTACCAGGTGTGAAAGTGCCACCGTCACTGGTCAATATTTATAAGGAAATTAAAGCTGATCTCGGTATTGAGACAGCCCAACATGGCTATCTGCAAAGCTGGGCAAGGCAGGGAGTACTCTTGTTAAACGCTGTGCTCACGGTTGAAAAAGCCATGGCAGCATCTCATCAAGGAAAGGGCTGGGAGCGTTTTACTGACAGGATTATTTCTGAGCTAAATGAAAAAAGGGAACATCTGGTTTTTCTGCTGTGGGGGAGTTATGCGCAGAAAAAAGGACAATTTATTGATCGCCATCGTCATCTGGTTTTACAGTCGACACACCCTTCACCTTTATCTGCACATCGGAGCTTTCTTGGCTGCAGACATTTTTCTCAAACAAATGACTATCTTCAGAAAACCGGCCAGCAGGCAATCAACTGGGCCTTGCCTGAAACAGCTAACAGCTAAAAAAGTCTTGACCACTCATCTCCCAGGGCCATTGTTGTTCGCCTTGAGCCTTGAGACTAGTAATTAGTCTCCAGTATAAACACAGCCACTGGTGCAGGTTTCGCTGATGACCAGTTTGGAGAGGGCAGGTAACACATCTTTCAGAGACTGCCACAACCAACGGGCTATATTTTCACTGGTTGGATTTTCCAGCCCCGGGATATCGTTCAAATAGTAATGGTCCAACTGCTTTATAACCGGATCTACCACAGAAGAAATTTCAGAAAAATCCATTATCCAGCCCAGATGCTCATCCGGCTGGCCGCTAACATGCACCTCAATAGAATAGGAATGTCCATGCAATCTGGCACACTTGTGTCCCTGCGGTACATTAGGGAGTTGGTGGGCAGCTTCAAAGGTAAAGCGTTTATATATATCCATATTGTTTGTGTTCGAATTTCTATACGATTTTGTGCATTAGTATGGCAATTTTAGCCCCGAAATCGGGCCGAGATGGTAACTACTGGTCACTGTTATGTACAGTGCTTTCGCATATAATGCAGGAAATCTGCGGAACCCTTATAGATGGAAGTACTTGCTTTAATTACAAAATTCCTGAAAAGGCTGAAATTTGAGCTACTCAAAGGCTCACGCTTGCCGGTTTTTGCCGGACTGCTGGGGACTATCCTTTTATTTACCATAGAAACCAGTAATAACCCTGCTATTCAGGGGTTTTTTAATCGCCTGGATAACCTCATTTATGACCAGCGTTTCACCTACATGTTGGAAACCCCGAAAGAAACCGAGCACAAGATTGTAATAATTGATATTGACCAAGCTAGTCTTGAAAGCTATGGGCGTTGGCCCTGGTCTCGCTTTGATTTTGGTGACCTTGTTCGTGAGTTAAATAAGTATGGCGTAATAGTGATCGGCTTTGATTTCTTTTTTCCAGAACCAGAAAGAAATCTTATGCTGGAGTTGCGAGAGAAAAGCAGTGGCACTGATTTAGCGAAAGACCTGCCTCCTGTATCACAACTTGAACAATGGAGTGAATTGCTGGATGGAGACCTGCACTATGCTGAACAAATGAAATTAATGGATGTGGTTCTGGGTATCTCTTTCAAGTCCGATGATACGGTGCGTTACGGAAACCTGCCAAAACCAATAATTCAACTTGATGAGGAAAGAACCCAAGCTATTAGTTTTCGAAGAGCCGATGGCTTTGAGGGGAATGTTGATATTTTGCAAAATGCAGCAAGCGGTGTCGGATTTTTTGACACGGTTCCTGATAGTGATGGTGTGCTTAGAAGAACACCGCTGATAATGCGTTATGGAAACAACCTTTATCCTTCTTTACCCCTGGAAATGATGCGTCTGTACTTTTTCGAGGAGACATTTGCGATTGAAACAGAAGTGGACATTACAGGGCAGTATGATCGACTCACGGGCATTAATGTCGGGCAAGTAACAATCCCCACGGATAATATCGGACAAGTATTGATTCCCTATGCAGGGACATCTAATCTGGGGAAGAGTAGCCCTTACACCTATATCAGCGCTGGAGATGTACTTAAAGGTAATCTCACCACTGAAGAGGAAGAAGCTCTGTTTAACAGTCTTGCGCTTGTGGGTGCAACTGCAACCGGGCTTTTTGACTTGCGATCAGCACCTATGGAGGCGGTTTTTCCAGGTGTTGAGGTTCATGCAAATGTCCTAAATGCACTGCTTTCCGCAGCGCCGACATTTACCCTGAGCAATACAGATCAGGGTGTCGATTCAGACAACACATTAAATTCTGCAATATCGGTATTAAGAGCTTCCCAGAATGAACCATTTCCTTCAAAACCGGATTGGGAAGAGGGGGCCGTGGTCGCGACCATTATTGTATCAGGGGTATTTCTGTCCTTCATTTATCCCTTGTTGGGGCCTGCGTTACTGTTGTTGTCCAGTCTGTCTTTTATGTTGGGCGTGACAGCGCTTAACTTCAAACTGTGGGCTGATTACAATCTCGATATATCCCTGATCATGATTCTTTTCCTGATTTTGCTGATAACGGTGATAAACCTTACCTATGGCTTTCTCAAGGAGGGCCTTAGCCGGCGGGCTATTAAAGGCATGTTTGATCAGTATGTTCCCCCGGCGCATATCGATGCGATGCTTGATAATCCAGATAAGTATAACTTTGACGGTGAAAGCAAAGAACTCAGCGTACTCTTTTCAGATATCCGGGGTTTTACCAGCATTTCGGAAGTACTTTCTGCAGGAGACTTGAAAACCTTGCTGAATGATTTCTTTACACCGATTACGGGAATTATTTTTGATTACGACGGCACAATTGATAAATACGTGGGCGATATGGTCATGGCATTTTGGGGCGCCCCCATAGATGATCCGGATCACAGGCTTCATTCTGTCCTGGCTGCGCTCAAAATGCTGGAAAAAGTGGAAGAATTAAAAGTCGAGTTTCATGAAAGAGGCTTTCCAGAAGTAAATATTGGTGTGGGTATCAATTCGGGGTTCATGAATGTCGGTGATATGGGATCTACTTATCGTCGCTCCTATACTGTGCTTGGTGATGCCGTGAATCTGGGATCCCGTCTTGAGAGTATTACAAAAGTCTACGGGGTAAAGCTTTTGATTGGGGAAGAAACCTTTGATCATCTGCAGGGCTTCCTCTGTCGTCTGGTCGACAAGGTCCAGGTAAAAGGTAAAGAAGAATCTATTCGTATCTACCAGCCCTTATGTCTGGAAGAGGAGGCGAGTGAAGAGCTATTGGGCCTGGTGGATGAGTATCATCGCGCTCATAAACAATACGTGGATCAGGATTGGGATGAAGCGGAAAGAATGTTTGAAAATCTGAAGCTTAGAGATCCGGAAACAAAGATTTATGACGTGTATTTAGACAGGATTCCAGACCTCAGGGAGCAGGATTTGGAGCCAGACTGGGATGGGACTTTCCGCTTCACCACCAAGTAATCCTGATGGTCTGAAAGAGGACTGATTAGTGTTATTGACATGCATGGATAAGTGGGTAAAATGCCCATCCTTAGCGCTTTGGGTGAATAGCTCAGCTGGGAGAGCGTCGCCCTTACAAGGCGAATGTCGGGGGTTCGAACCCCTCTTCACCCACCAAAGCGTTCTTGTTTGTAAAAGCAGTTATTTACGATAATTGTACAAGTTTTATCATTCTACGGACCGGTAGTTCAGCTGGTTAGAATGCCGGCCTGTCACGCCGGAGGTCGCGGGTTCGAGTCCCGTCCGGTCCGCCATTATTCTCCAATAAAAACAATTAGTTACCATTACCCCCGCCCCATTTGGACAAATTTACCCTCGAGCAAATTATCCTCAAATATTTACTAAGATTTTTGGGGGTATCTTTGGTGGTAGAAAAAATATTTTAGAACTTTGGTTTTAATAAAAACAGTAAATTAAATTGTGAATTCGAGCCCCGTCCGGGCCATTTCTTTTCTCTCCCTATTGTCATTCTAAAAACCTCTAAAATAAATATTTACGTTTCCCTTTTATTGCCTCCAGCTTAATTGAAAATGAACCGTCGGCCCGACTTTCATTTGATGGGTAAACCTGTTGTTTGTGGCTGCGTTTTATCAACGGGGCCCATTACAGGAGGAAATCATGAAGTATCCATATTTAATTATTGTGTTTGCATGCCTATTATCATCTTGCCGTCAGGTCGATGAAATTACAGGTAATCGTCCTATTGTCGATACCAAGGGGCTTGATCCCGAGGTGTATGAAGCTGATTTATTGGACTGTTATGCCTTTGCTGATGAGGTGGCTACCGGTAAAAAGGTTGCAACAGGCGCAGCAACAGGCGCGGTAGTAGGTGGCGTCATCGGCGCAGCGGCTGGCAACAGTGACACCGCTAAACGAGGCGCTGGTATAGGTGCGGCCAGTGGCACGCTAAGTAGTGCAGGGGGGGCAATGCAGGAACGCCAGCGGGTTGTTAAAAATTGCCTGTCAGGAAGGGGCTATCTGGTACTCAATTAATGCGTCTACGGATTCATTGTCTGTTTTGCGGGTAGCAGGGGATAATCAGGTTTTTCACCAGCAAAGTAGCGCAGCTATATGGATTTGACCTCGGGATTTGAATTACCTGATATTCCTGTACAAAAGATTAATGATCCCATGCTTGAAGACAGGGGGATAAGTCTTTCTGTACTTCGTGCTGACCTTGTTCACCCGATAATCTCTGGTAATAAGTGGTTTAAGCTCAAACACAATCTCATCAAGGCCCGCGAACAGGGGCATTCAACTCTGCTGAGTTTTGGCGGGGCATGGTCGAACCACCTGCATGCACTGGCCGAAGCTGGCCGATTGTATGATTTCCAGACAATTGCTTTGATTCGTGGAGAATTACATTCTCCCTTAAATGCTTGCCTTACAGATGCTCACAACGCAGGGATGCAGCTGGAAAGTATTAGCAGATCTCTATATAAACAAAAACACAGCACTGATTTCATTCTGGATTTAAAGCAACGATTTGGACAGTTTTACTTGATTCCGGAGGGCGGTGCTAACAGGGAAGGTGTAAGAGGGTGCGCTGAAATTGTGCATTGTTACAAACAGCAGGACTATGACCTGGTCTGTATGGCATGTGGCACAGGGACCATGCTCACCGGGGTAGTTACCCGTTCAAGTATTCCTGTCCTGGGCTTTCAAGTGTTGAAGGGAGCCAATTATCTGAAAAATCAGGTCAAAGACAATTTGCATCACTATGGTTTATTACCTCAATGTGCCTGGTCTATTAACGAAGAATTCCATTTTGGGGCTTATGCAAAAGTCACAGATGAACTATTGAGCTTTATTACTCGCTTTGAAGAGCAGCATAATATCCCGCTGGAACCAGTATATTCAGGGAAAATGTTGTTCGGGATTTATGAGCTGATCAAAAAAAGGGATTTTTTCCCACAAAACAGGAGTATACTGGTGATCCATGGAGGCGGTTTGCAGGGATGCAGAGGATATATATAATTATTTTTATATAATTCAATAATTTACATAGATTAGTTAAAGTATTTTCGTGAAATAAGTGTTGCATAAAATATTACAGACCAAGCTAGATACGACTACCGGGAATTTTTTTTCCATGGTTTTTTTGTGTCTGGTTTTTATCCCTGGTGCAAATGCGCAGAGTGTATGGTCCCTGGATCCGGCCGGAACTCTCCCTACCGGCTACCTTGATGTGGGAGTTCTCCAGAAAATGTCTGTTGGAGATAAATTTGACTTACGAGTTGATCGATCTTCTATTTACTCGATTCAGATTGATGCAGTGCGCGTATCGAATAATGGTGATCGAAGCTGGTATGGCTCTATAAGCAATACGGGCCTGGATTATACGATGGTTATCACGGCAGGTAACCTGACTGCCCATATTATTTTGACATCCCCCTCTGGAATATTTCAGTTGTACGGAACTAAAAGCGGTGAGGATCGATATTCTGGTGCCTTCACTCGACTTGAATATGTCAGAGATGATGTGGCGACCACCGACACGATTGTTCCGCTTGATGTGAGTGTTGAAGAAGAGCCTGTAAAAGAGAGCAATACGGATAAAATTTTAATTTCACAAAATGTCTCACAGCGAATGGCAGCTGTCGGCAGCTATCTTACTTTCGAGCTCACTTTTACCAATAGCAGTACGGACAAGAAACTTGGCCTTTATAGCGATATCTTTTTTGTCCTGGAAAATACCAATCTTGATGTTTTACCCGAAGGGTGTGAAATCCTTCAATCCACCGAATTGCAACCCGTTTTAAGTTGTTTTCTTGGTGATTTTTCTGAGCAACAAGAAAAGACATTATCGTACACAGTGATTACTTCTGAGCAGTCACATCCACTTGTTTATAATACTGTGGTAGTCGATGAAATGAGAAGTGATGTCATTGTCGAGCTTTATCGAGATGTGGTCACAGATAGTGATGAAGATGGCATTAGTGATTTTAATGAGGAATTACTGGGTAGCGATGCTCTTAATGGCTTGGACAATTTAAACGAGCCCAGAGCTGTCATTGATGTTCTGGTTGCCTATACCGAGGAAATTGACAAGCTTTATCTGGGGGAAACACAGACAAGGGTTAATCATCTCTTTAATGTTGCTAATAAAATTTTTGAAGATAGTAATACCGGAATATTCCTACGCCCGGTAGGAGCACATGAGGTGAGTTATGCTCCTTCGAAGGACCTTTTTGAGGATCTAACAACACTTACTTTTCAATCAGATGATGCATTCAAAGAATTGAGCAGAATGCGTGAATTTTATGGTGGAGATCTTGTCGTGCTGTTTCGTACAGGCGAAGAAAATGGCCTTTGTGGTCTTGCTAACTTGGGTGGGCAGGGAACCCAGGGCGATTTGTCAGCTGATTATCACAAGAATTTTTCTTATTCAGTAATCAATATAGATTGTTTCGATGATAGTGTTCTTGCGCATGAAGTTGGCCATAACCTGGGCCTGGTACATTCCCGCCGTGAGGACGCAGAAGGTGGAACACTAGCTTATTCGACTGGTTACGGTGTGGATACCCGTTTTGTTTCTATGATGGCATTTCCTGAAGATTTTGATGTGGAAAACAGGTTGTATCGTTTTTCTGATCCGAAAAGACAGTGTGGGCCATATGCCTGTGGTGTAGAACAGGAGTCTGTTGAAGGTGCAGATGCGGTTTCTAGTTTAAACCTTGTTAAACATCAGGTTGCTGCATATTTTTCAAATCAGGAAAGTCGGATCAGAACTTTAGGAAATGCATCAAGTCAGTCTGATTTTATCAACAGTGAGCTGGGCGTGGGAGCTTATACTTCTGATAGCATTAATTTTGAAAGTGTATTTTCTAGTGATGAAAAAATTAATTTTCGGATAAAAATTACGCCATCACTCAGCCAAGTCGGCAAAGACTTTGTATCACATCTTGTTGTCTTACAAGGGAAACGATCACTTTATCAGTTGACGAGTAAGGGCGAATTGATTCCCTGGTCGGGAAAGCTGGATTCTCTTCAGGCTACCAATGAGTCACGTGTAATGGGTACTACAGAGTTGTTTGATATTGTGAAGGAAATGGATTTCCAGGCTGCGGAAATATCAGGTGTTATTAATATTTTTGTGGCGTATCAAATGATTGAGACAGGGGAGCTGGTGTATGTAACAAGTCCTTTGAGGATTTCTCTGAATTAATCAGAGACGTGTCAGTTCTTCTGTGATTGGAAAAATATATTTAACATCAAAGATTACATGGTTTTTCTTGCAGAAGTTTTTTATTTTTTCCAAACCCAGTTCTTTAAAACATTCGTGGGCTACAGCAATAATAACCGCATCATAGCTATTTTTTTCAGGCTCAGATAATACTTCAAGTCCGTACTCTTTCAGGGCGCTTTCTGAGTCAGCCCAGGGGTCATATACATCAACGTTAGCATGATAATCTTCAAGTCCCTTGACCAGTTCCACGACGCGTGTATTTCTAATGTCGGGACAGTCTTCCTTAAAAGTTAATCCCATCACCAAAATATTTGCATCTACAACATGGATTCTTTTGTGGGTCATTTCCTTAACCACTCGCTCACTGATGTAGGTTCCCATTTCGTCATTGATGCGTCGACCGGCAAGGATGACCTCAGGGTGGTAACCAATTTCCTGGGCTTTATAAGTTAAATAATAGGGGTCAACACCAATGCAGTGTCCTCCTACCAGGCCGGGGCGGAAAGGCAGAAAATTCCATTTAGTAC
>CAWUSW010000071.1:0-24507 GCA_963925675.1 uncultured Pseudomonadales bacterium | reverse complement strand
GTCTTTAAATAGAACTGTGCAGCCCTCATATCACCACCGATAGCCTTCTGGTATAGGCTGGTCGCTACTTCTACTATAGCCTTCGCACGCCCCCTCCTTTTGTCCTTATATCGTTAAGTTTCCTGTAAGTCTTGCCTTCATTTCCGGCCTGCGATCACAGATCGCAATCGTTCCCAGCACATGAAGCTGCGCTTCATAAAAAGCGTGCTGGTTTACCCACCCAGCCCCACCAATTTTTGTCCTTCTTCCAAACGGCTTCCTGCTAACTTGTGAATACCAATCAAATCACTATAATCCCCCATGCTTGATCCTTTTCAAGAAACGAAACCAAAAAATTCAGATCCAGGGGCTTTCTAGGCCGACGTACTTTTATGTTTAGATATGCAGCTGACCGCTTGCCAGTTCTGTTTGTTCTTGCTTTTAGTTTTCTCGACTTCACCGTGTATTTTTTAGTGAATAATATTTGGTGGCTGTTTGCTTATTTGCTGCTCATGATTATTCCAAGAGGCCTGATATGTGCGTGGAATCATCATCATCAACATACGCCTACATTTTTTTCGAAACCCCTTAATCGCCTGCTTGAATTTTTCTATGCGCTGCACACTGGTGCCACTACCAATCTGTGGGTATTGCATCATGTGTTGGGGCATCATAGAAACTTTCTGGATCAGAGCCAAGATGAAAGTGGCTGGCAAGGTAAGAACGGCGAAGCAATGAACCCCCTGGAATATACCTTAATGATTGCAGGAACTGCCTATTTCAGAGGCTTTAAAGTGGGCAAAAAATTTGAAAGGGTGCAACGTGAGTTTTTGCTTTATACCCTGCTTACTTTTGTTGGGCTGGTTTTGTTGTGCTGGTTTAGATTCATACCTGCAATATTGGTTTTTGTGGCGCCGATGGTGATCAGTCTTTTATTTACTTCCTGGGTTACCTTTGATCATCATTCCGGGCTGGATACTGATGATCAGTTTCAGGCGTCCTATAATAATACGAACCGGATTTTTAATATTATGACCGGCAATCTTGGCTATCATACTGCCCATCACTTTCATCAAGGGCTGCATTGGTCAAAGCTGCCAGAATTACATGCAGAAATAAAACACCTGATTCCTGCCGAGCTGATGAGAGATGCCGTGTTTGTAGTGTCTGAGTCGTAATCTCCCCAATTGCTCTATTCCAATTTAGATAAATTGTTTCCTTTTCTCTGTGATCATGATCCCGTGTTTTCCTGACAAAGCCTCCAGGCACATTATTTAACGTATCGTTAATAACGCGTTTCTGGATTTGCTCCAATGCACTTTGTTGCATTAGCCCGTTAATAAAAAAAAATATGCTAATGTTCCTCAATTAATTGTCATGCATTGTTAAACGTAATAGATAGTCAGGTAAAAATAATATGCAGAAAAAAGCCCTGGAAAAATCTGCGCTGAACGTAGCCCGGCTGGATTTTGGTGACAATGTTTTTGGCTGGACGGCTGATGAGTCACGTTCCTTTGAACTGTTGAATGCTTTTGTTGATGCCGGTTTCAACTTGATAGATGCAGCTAATGTTTACTCAGCCTGGGTGCCGGGACATGTGGGTGGCGAATCTGAAACGCTTATTGGCAAGTGCTTACAAAAGGGCCATGTGGCACGTGATAATAATGAAAGTGGTAATACAGTGATAAATAGGGAAGCCCATTAATGAAATTTAAATATCTGCTAGTGTTTATCGCCCCTTTTTTAACTTGCCAACTTGTATTCGCTCACCATGGCAACTTTACCTATGACGGGGATACCATTATTACCCTGCAGGGTGAGGTAGTAGCATACAACTACACCAATCCCCATGGCTCCATAGTCTTGAGAACGGAAAGCGATACCGATATACATATTGAAATTGATGGGCCCTCTCTCATCGGTCCTATGGGAACCGACAGGATGTCCTTGCAGCCCGGTGACAGAATTGTTGCCTATGTCAGCCCAAATAATATAGGCAAGGATAACGAAGTACTCGGCAGGGAGGTGATCCGTGAAGATGGTTCTGTGGTTCTCGTCTCGGTTGCCTATGCGCGACAGCAACAACGGCAGTCAGTAAGCCCTGCAGAGTCTGTATTGGGCACCTGGGTACCGGAGCGGACCAATCTGTTTGCTTATGTAGCCAGCAGTTCTGACTGGAACCTTACTGCGGCAGGACAGTCATCCTTTGATGCTTATGATGTCTCAAAATCCTTTGCACAAGCTGAATGTATATCTGCAACCTCACCACTGTTAATGATGTATCCAACGGCTAACTCACTGTTCGAGGTTGATGGCAATATAGAGATTAATGCTGACTGGATGGGCGCAGCCAGAACTGTGTATATGGATGGTCGCGATCACCCGGAGCAAGACGTACGCTTTTATCAGGGACATTCAACAGGTCGCTGGGAGGCTGATACTCTGGTGATAGAAACTACCAATTTTGATGAAAATGCCATAGGAAATGTCTTCAGTGTTGCCTCTGGTAAAGATAAAAAATTGCTGGAACGACTTTCCCTGAATGCTGATGGCCTGTCTGCTACCTATGCATTCACACTGACTGATCCTGACTATCTTGCGCAAGCTGTGAACATCAGCTACCAGTGGAATTACCGGCCTGATGTGAGTATCAGTAGTGAAGCCTGTGATATCGACGCGGCCAGACGCTTCCTGGAAGACTGATGCTTTTGCAATCAACTTCCCGCTCAATAGCTAAAACTATGCAATCTCCAATTCCAACCTCAATCAGGTAATGATGAGACATTTTATAATTTCCCTAAGCATTTTTTTACTGCTGTCCTGCTCTGGCGACAATGAGCCTGTTGCAGCTCGGATTGACGAGGCTATCCAGCCTGGTCAAAGCAGTGAATCTGACCGCTTAAACCAGTGGTTTGCCGAAAAAAACGCAGAGCGCCTGGCATTCAGTCCTATTGAGTTGGCCGCACTGGGAAGGAAGGAATTTTATGATCAGTTGGACCAGTTCAATGATGAGGCAGTTGAAGAACAACTGAACTGGCATGCTGCCACTATTGAAGAAATGGAAAATAATTTTTTCTATGATGCGCTGGATTTTGAAAGCAAAACGTCCTGGGATGTCTGGAAATATCTTTACCAGCGTTCCCTGGATATTCATGCCTTTGCGGACCATGACTATATCTTTGAACAAATGGATGGCATGCATTCTTTTTTCCCCGTGTTTATGGCTAATTACCATCGCGTGGATACGGTGCAGGACATGGAAGACTATATCGCCAGGCTTGGGGAAATCGGCAGGGCGCTGAATCAGGAACTGGACAATGCCAGAGCCAATGCAGAACTGGGTGTGAGAGCGCCTCGCTTTGCCTATGAGATGGTCATTGAGGAATCCAGGAAACTGATGGCTGGTGTGCCCTTCAATACTGTGGAGAATGAATCACCCCTGTGGAGCGACAGTCAGACTAAAATCAATGCGCTGGTGGAGGCTGGAAAAATAGATGAGGCTGAAGCCGAGCTATTGCGGAGTGAAGTGCAATCGGCCTTGCTGCTAAGTGTGCAACCGGCATATGCAGGCTTGATTGCCTGGCTAGGCCAGGATTTGGAAAATACTGATGCGCAGCCACAAGGAGTATGGGCACTTCCAAACGGCGTTAATTATTACCAGCAACTGTTGTCCTACTACACCACTACAGATTTGACCGCTGAAGAAATTCATCAGATAGGACTTGATGAAGTGGAGCGTATATGGACTGACATGGAAGCTATCAAAGACGAAGTGGAATTTGATGGCGATATGCTGGGATTTTTCCAGTTTGTCAGCTCTGATGAACAGTTTTTCTATCCCAATACTGAAGAAGGACGACAGGATTACCTGGATGCGACCAATCTGCATTACGATTTCATCAAGACTCTGCTACCACAGTATTTTGGCATTCTGCCGAAAGCTGACCTGGTGGTAAAAAGAGTGGAAGCATTCAGGGAGCAGGATGGCGCGCCGGCTCATTACTTTTCCAGTAGTCCGGATGGTTCCATACCTGGCGTGTACTATGTTCATATGTCAGATATGGGGGCGAACCCAACTACGCAGCTGGAGTCTGTGGCTTATCATGAAGGTTTGCCTGGGCATCACATGCAAATTGCCATCAGCCTTGAGTTAAGCTCAGTACCGGAATTTCGTCGGCAAACCATTTATACCGCCTATGTGGAAGGCTGGGGCCTGTATGCGGAAAAACTGGCCTGGGAAATGGGGGCTTATGAAGACCCCTATAAGAATATTGGCCGACTCTCTAATGAAATGTGGCGAGCAGTGCGTCTTGTCGTAGATACCGGCATGCATGCCATGGGCTGGACTGAGGAAGAAGCGATAAACTATTTTGCGGCTCATACTATTACTCCCATCGAATCCATCGTGGCAGAAATACGCCGTTATCTGGTGATTCCCGGTCAAGCGACCAGTTATAAGATAGGTATGCTGAAAATCCTGGAGCTGCGCGCGAGTGCCCGGGAAGCGCTGGGAGATGACTTTGATATACGGGAATTCCATGATGTTGTGCTGGGCGGTGGGGCCCTGCCACTGGATATTCTTGAGCGCAGAGTGAATAACTATATAGAGCAGAATTTGCAGATATAAAGGATTCGGCTCTTTCCTGCTTTACTCCATGTGAATGGCAGTGATATAAAAAACAGTGTTTGTAATAAAAATATACTTTGGGAGGCAGGTCTGATGACCAGCAAGACTAAGAACCGGTTGGCGGTATTATTATTGGGCTGCAGCTGCTTTGGTATTTCCACTGTTTCCGCTCAGGAATCACCTGACTGGAGTGGTGTCTGGGCCATGAATGGCGGGACTATTTTTGATCTGGACACGAAAACCGGAGAAGGCGGATCCACTACCCCAGGTGTGCGTGAACACCCTCCCTATAATCAGGACTTCGAGGCAAAATATCAGGCCAATCTGGATTTGCGAGATGCAGGTGTCTTTCCTGATCCAAATTCTTATTGTGGAATTCCCACGGGTTATCCGCGTTTGATGAATTTGCCTGATGTATATGAGTTTGCGGTGACGGACAAACAGGTCTGGATATTGACAGAAAATGGCCCGAATGTTTTGCGTATCTATACTGATGGCAGGGAACATCCATCAGCAGCAGATCGCTGGCCTACCCATACCGGAGATTCAAGAGGCCATTGGGAAGGGGATACCCTGGTTTTTGATACCTTGAGCTTACATAGCTCAGAAAGTGGTAACACCATCATTGACAGGACAGGTCTGATTCTCAGTGATGCAGCACACATTGTTACCCGAATGGCCATCAATGATGAAGGCCTGATGGAAGCACAAATGACTATTGAGGATGCAAAAGCGTTGGCATCTCCCTGGGTGGTAACGAAACGCTATCGGCGTCTTGAAGAAGGTTCCCGTGTTTATGATTACGCCTGCAATGAAAACAATCGTAATCCTATTGATCCAAATACAGGCTGGACCTACACCATAGGGCCAGACGGCCAGATTATGGATATCAATCCAGGGCAATAATTAAGGTGGATAATATGAAAAGTATGAGAGACATTAAAATTAGTGAAGCGTTTAAACAGTTCTTCTTGCTGGTAATCGCAGGAAGTTTTTTTGTGGGGTACTCTGCGTATTCCCATCATTCCAATGCGATGTTTGATCAACAGCAGGTTGTTGAGTTTTCAGGTACCATCAAGGAATTCCAGTTCACCAATCCTCATACCTGGGTGCAAGTAATGGTAGAAGATGATACCGGGACAACGGTGGAATGGAGCCTGGAGTGGGGCAGTCCAAACAATTTGGGGCGACAGGGCATTCGACCTTCTACTTTTCCACCCGGGGCGGACGTCATGATAAAAACATATCCCATGAAAGATGGTTCACCCGGAGGTTTGTTTATTGGTGCGAGATTTGCCGATGGCCAAACTATTGGGCGTTGGGAATAGTCTGAATTAATAAGATTTTTTTATAATTTCAAAGACAAGCGAAATGAAAGTAATGCGAGCATTAAGAGAGGGGAAAGTAATGAATAAACTGTTTACAACATTAACCATGATGGGCCTGTTGCTGGGTTCTAACATGCTTATGGCACAACGTGGTGAAGAAGACCGTCCCAGAACACCAACGCCAAGATTGGCAGATGGCACAGTTGATCTGGGCGGTAACGGCGTTTGGAATTTACCTTATGTCACCAATATTGCCGCCAGAATGGAAGGCTTTGATGAAGGTAAACGGCCCCCTTTCCAACCCTGGGCACAAGCTATGTGGGCTTACAATCGCTCCAACCTGGTGAAGTATGATCCAGAGGGATTTTGCCTGCCTCCAGGTGGTCCACGTTCCATGGGCACGCCTTATCCGGCAGAGATTATTCAGGACCGCGACCGAATTCTTATAATTTTTGAGGGTGGAGGTCATGTGTGGCGCGAAATCCATATGGACGGTCGTGAACAAATGGCACTGGAAGATCTGAACCCTACTTATTTTGGCCATTCCGTTGGTCACTGGGAAGGGGATACTCTGGTGGTAGACACTATCGGCTACAATGAAAAAACCTGGATTGACTACAATGGCCATATGCATACCGAACAAATGCATACCACTGAGTATATAACCAGACCTTTCAAGGAAGTGTTGCACTATGTTGCTGTTATTGATGATCCGGGTGCCTATACCGAGCCCTGGACAGTACAGTGGGATATAAACTGGAACGATGATCAGGAATTACAGGACTATGTCTGTCAGGAAAATAATAAATTCCTGCTGGACATGGAAGATGATGAAGGGAATCCCTTCTTTGATAGAACCAATGGTTTATAACTAAGCTGTTATTAAATGATCAGTGTGTGGCCGGGGTGACGAGTTTGAAAATCTCTCCGGGCACACCCAGATCATCAAAGATAATTTCGCCGCAGGTTTGCGGTCCTTTCTTTACAATCTGGCCAAGCTTGCGGCCAATATAAGTCATGGTCATCTCCGCTTTTACAGCATCACCGAGAATTTCCCCTGTGTCGCTACATAGTCCCGAAGGAATATCGACAGCAAGTACTGGAAATGTTGCTGCGTTAATTAATTCAATTGCCCTGAGGCTATCACCAGTTACTTTTCCGCTTAAACCTGTCCCCAGCATGGCATCGACAACTACACACTGTTTCTGGTATTTCAGAAATTTTTCTATGCCAAAGAGTGGAAAAGAAACGACTTCTACCCCCTGATCTGTAGCCATTTGGTAGGCCAGGAGGGCATCTCCTTTTAACTTACTGACATCTCCCACGGCTATGACTAAAGCAGCTATGCCTTTGGCTCTGGCCAAAGCTGCCATTACATAACCATCACCGCCATTATTACCACTACCGCAAAAACACAGAAGTTGTCGGGTTTCAGGCCATCTGTCCTGCAAGGCAGTAAAGGCAGCCTGGCCCGCTCTCTGCATCAGGGTAAATCCAGGGATGTGGTGCTCTTCAATAGCGAGCCGATCAAGTTCCCTGACTGCGCAGGCAAGATAATAATTTTCATCATTCATAAATATTGGCGTCAGGGAGACAAAAGGGCGCGTGCGCTAACCGTCATGTTTACCTGGGATTCTCCAGGTGCAGCTACCGGAACGGCCATCGCGGCAGAGTCCACGCTTCTGCTTTCGGCCATTGCCATGCGAGCACCAAAAAAATTCTGGCCGCCATTGATATTTACCTCTACCAATTGAGCAGAGCTTTTTTTCATAGTGCTTGCAGCTTCATCTGCTCTGGCCTGCAATTTCAATAATGCAGCATTCATCAGGGAATCTGAGATCTCTTCATAACGCTCACTGGATAGGCTGTAGTAGAGATTGCTAACAGTCAGGCCAGCGGCCTGCAGTCTGGCGCTTACCACCAATAATGCTTCACTGTTCATGCTATTCATTTGCACGCTTTGTTGGGCCCGCCAAACCGGGTTGTTGATGTCGTTGCGAGTAGGGCGTCCTTCCTGCAGCGTATAGACATGATACTGTTGCGTTGAAAATTCAATATTGTTGGTTTTTTCCAGTATAGCCACGGCTTCACGCATCGCTTGATTCACTTCATCCTGAAGCTCAGTGCTGTCGCGTCCCTGTACAGAATATTGCATCAGGACATTCAGGGTGTCCTGTTGCACACTGGTCTGTTCGCTTGCACTTAAATTCAGGATTAACTGACCATCATCAAGCTCATTCAGGTTGAATTGATTTTGTGCTGATGCGATCAATGGCATGAATAGCAGCAAGGCGAATAAATAATTTTGCAGATGAATTCCGGGATTTAGGATTTTCATATCGGGTCCTTGTTGAGAATTTATTTGTGCCGATAGTCATGAATTATTTTCATGATATTAACGACACTATCCTGAACGATCATTGATGAATAATAACTTAACTGCTGTTAATAAATGTTGACTCAAAAAAAAGAGCCGGCATGCCGACTCTTTTTTAATCTTTGCTGTTTTGCGATGGCTTATTTCATACGCAAGACGTAAATATCATCATTTCTGGTAGGGTCCGTGGCTTCACGAATCTCGCTAACCTGAGCAGTGCTTACTGCGGAACCATTATGCCCCCATGAAGATCGGATGTAAGTGATGACATCGGCAATTTCTTCGTCACTGAGAAGCTGCCTGAAATAGGGCATGTCATTGACATCAGGACCCTGCGCAGCAATGACACGAAGAGAGCCATTCAGGGTCAGATTGATCAGGGAGCTTGGATCTGCATCCATGATAACCGGGTTGCCGGCCAATGGTGGCTGGTATGGATAATATCCCATGCCATTGGTGCCATGGCAGTTAGAGCAATATTCATAGTAATCCTGTGATCCAGCTTCACTGAAGTCAAGGCTGAGTAATTCTTCAGTTTCAGTGCCGTCATAAGCCCATGCAGAAGCATTGACTTCAGCAACCGGTGGCAGTGACTTTAAATAGACAGCCATGGCGTTCAGGTCGGTGTCACTCATGTATTGAGTACTATTATTGACCACTTCCACCATGGTGCCGAAAGCTGTACCAAAACGGTTGTGACCAGTACCAAGGAATTCTGCCAGATCATCTTCTGACCAGCGGCCAAGACCGCTATTAATGTCTCCATTCAGACTGGATGCATTCCAGTGATCAAGGGGCGCACCGGATAAGAAGGCCGAATCACCTTCATCAAGACCTTTTTCCTGCATCATTAAACCGCGCGGGGTATGGCAAGCACCACAATGGCCCGGTCCCTGTGTCAGGTAAGCGCCACGATTCCATTCATCATTCTGATTGGCGTCTGCTTCAAATGGGTCACTATCCATGTTGAGCACGTTCCAGATGCCCATTACCAGGCGAGCATTATCTTTCCAGCCTGGAATGTCAGAGGCCTGGTTTGCCAGATTTACCGGCTCTACCTCATTCATGAAGAAGTCATAGAGGGCGCGCATATCCTGTTCCGACATTTTTGCGTAGGAGGGATAGGGCATTGCCGGATACATGCGATGTCCATCTTTGGTGACACCAAAACGCATGGCTTGATCAAATTCGTCAAAGCTGTAATTTCCGATACCGGTGGCTGGATCAGGCGTAATATTTGTTGTGTAGAGATTGCCCAGCATGGGTACGGCCATTTTCAGTCCGCCGGCAAATGGTTCTCCTTCCGGAATGCTATGACAGGCAACACAGTTGCCCAGTCTGGCGACATACTCACCATGTGAAATACCTGCTGCGGCTGCCTGGGCAGCACTGTCAGTCGCAAATGTCGACGCTGTGGTAACTGCGCCTGAATCACAACCGGTGGCAATGACTGACACGAAACATACAGCCAGCAACTTTCTGTATTCCATAATTATCCCCTGAGATGATTGTTTATTGTTTTAAGTACGAATTGAGTGAGATTACCATTAACGGAAAAAAAATAACATCTCTGAAGGCGTTGTAAACAGTGCATTTAGTACAAGTATTTAATCGGGTTTCCCTCTCCCATCATTTCTTCTATGCTTGTCATTGTTTCCTGTGCCGGAAAAGCGCGATTTTACCTTGATGTTGGAGTCTATATATTGAATAAGCCAAAGGTTTTAATTACACGACGATGGCCTGAAGTCGTGGAAAACGCCATGTCCTCAAATTTTGATGTCACCTTGAATACTGCTGACAAGGCTTTGTCAGCAGAGCAATTAAGGCAAGCATTACAGGAATATGATGCAATTTGTCCAACTGTCACGGACAGCATGCCGGAAAATCTGTTTTCAGCCGGCGAATGTAAAACGCGCATTATTGGTAATTACGGCGTTGGTTATAACCACATTGCGGTAGACGCCGCCAAGGCAAAAGGGCTGGTCGTCACCAATACTCCTGATGTGCTTACTGATGCCACGGCTGATCTGGCAATGACCCTGATGCTGATGCTGGCCCGCAGGGCCGGTGAAGGAGAGCGGCAGGTGCGAGCCGGGGAGTGGAAAGGCTGGTATCCAACGCATTTGATGGGTTCCATGATTACTGGCAAGACTCTGGGGATCGTGGGAATGGGTAGAATCGGTCAGGCGATGGCGGAAAAAGCCCATTTTGGATTCGGCATGCGGATTCTTTACCACAATCGAAAACCCCTTGCAGATATAGATTCCAGACGCCTGCAGGCTGAATACTGCACGGAACTGACCTGGCTGCTGAGCAAGTCAGACTTTATTGCCGTGCATTGTCCCAGCAGCCCCCTGACCAAACATATGATTAATGAGAAAACGCTGGCTTATATGAGGCCGAATTCCTATCTCATTAATACCTCCCGGGGTGATGTTGTTGAAGAAAAAGCACTCATCAAGTTTTTGAAAAAAGGCCTGATTGCCGGGGCCGGGCTGGACGTTTTTGAAAATGAACCCACTGTGCCTCAGGAACTCATTGATTTGGAAAATGTAGTTTTACTGCCACACCTTGGTAGTGCCACCGAGGAAACCCGTATTGGTATGGGTATGCGGGTATTGGGAAATCTGAATTCATTTTTTAATGGTGAGACACCACCAGACCAGTTGTAATCAGGGCACAGACTCACATAGACTAAGACGACGAAATATAGAGTTAAGAGAGGAAACAATGGCGCAACTGGAAATCCCGGTAATCAATCACCAGTATGCTTTTTCCGTACGTATTGAAAGTGGAGGGCATATTGAGTTTCAGGGGCCTATGCGCAGCCGAACTTTTGAGCCTGCTACTGGCGGCGAAATATGGGGTCCAAAACTTCAGGGCAGGGTAGTCCCGCAAAGTGGCGCTGATTTTGCCAGTAATGAGCAGATGGATGCCCATATGATGATGCAGGCCAGCGACGGTACCTGGATATATATGAACCTGATGGGTTATGAACACAATATTACAGAAGATGGTCGGCCTTATTTTAGGGTGGCACCCTATTTTGACACGCCGTCCGGGCCACATGAGTGGTTAGCTAAAACGGTATTTATCGGTATCGGCGAGCGCCACCATAATCCTGACCACACCATTATTCATTTTCACGAAATCCTGTAGTAAAAAAACAGATAAAAAATAGATAGAGTTGGTAATCAGAGGACAATTAAATGGCTGAATTGCAAATCCCCGGACTGGAACTGGAATATGCCTTTGCGGTAACAATGAATTTTGCAGAGCGTATTGATTTCGTGGGACCGCGAGGCGGGAAAGGTTATGTGCCCCCTGCTACCGGTATCGTGGAAGGTCCTCTGCTAAATGGCAGGGTGGTGCCTTACAGCGGGGCGGATTATGCCATCTTCAAGGACCTTGGTGAGGGGATCAAGGTTAATACTCACTACATGCTTGAAAGTGATGACGGTCACTGGATTTATATTAATAACAAGGGCTATCTGCATCGTTCGGCTGATCCTCAAAATCCCGGTCAGACCAAGCTGTATTTCAGGTTCACCCCTTTTTTTGAGGCGCCCTATGGACCCTATGAGTGGATGTCCAGAAGCATGATCGTGGGAACCGGAGAGCGATTAACTAATCCAGACCGCTCTCAATTTACCTACTACAGGGTTTTATAAGTGCAGACATTTTTCACAAAAGAAAGGTCAAAACAGCCTTTAAAAGCCTTTTCTATGTTGCCTTCCCGACGCAGCTTATTGAAGATAGCCACGGGTATTCCTATTAGCCTGCCAATATTCAAGGTGATGGCAACACAAGACCCGGCGACCCTTTCCTGCCATAGGGTTAAAAACCAGATCACCGCAGAAGGAATTAAACAGGGAACTGTTGTTTTAGTGGATAAGGACATTAATGAATTTGACGGCAATGGTTTTTATCTTTATCCCGATTGGGGACAACCGCTTGTTTACGAGGTCAGAAAGAAAGGAAGCAGGCTTACCTTCCATTATCCCGGTCTTGATAAAGTTTTATGGCAGTCATCAGCGAACCACCAGAACGCCAGGTTCAGTGGCAGAGTAGAAGGGGTTCTTGATTTGGCGCAACAATCCCGGACGAGCCTTGAATCAGTGCCTGTCCTTGAGGTTCCAGCACTGCCAATCATCTGAATTTTTACTGATCCTCCCAATTTGTAATTGATCAGTGAATATGCGCGGAATTACGCGCCTGCCCAGGCGTTCTAAAATGCTGTCTGCGTGCGTTCTTGCCGGTCAGGATTATCTACCTTCTTACTTTGCCTCTCGGCCATCCTTCTCCTCGAAATACTCACTGGCTACAGGTAAAGCCCTGGTTTGAGCAGGATTTACTGCCAGAATTAAGCGGGAAGGGTGCGGGAATTCATTATTTCATTTAAAATCAATTAGATAGATGTTTTTTTCTATTGATGAAATGTATGCTTCTTTGTCAACCAATGCTCCATTGCTGCGTTATTAGCAGTATTAGCAATTTTATTATTCAGGCCTGGATCCGGTATGGCAGCACTGCTTGGCAAAAGTGACAGTTTTATAGCGCTGGGCTATGATAATCTCCAGGGACATAGTGATAGCGGGAGAAAGGCGCTGGATAGAAACCACGCATTGGAAAGATTTCTTTCTTCAGTGGAAAAGCGGGCTTTGCGCATTGCGCAGATTGCCACCAGTAATTCTGATGACGCTTTTGATATTGTCCAGGATGCCATGTTCAAACTGGTGGAAAAATATGCCGGTAAAAATGAAAATGAATGGCCGCCCCTGTTTCATCGAATACTCCAGAGCAGAATCAGGGATTGGTATCGCCGCAACACAGTAAGAAACAGATTCAGGTCCTGGCTTAGCAGTGACCCGGCAGTGGAAGATGATCCATTCCAGAGCGTTGCTGATGAAGCAGGCAGAAGTCCGGAAATAGAATTACAAAACAGTCGCAGTATTGATGCGCTGGAACAGGCTTTGCAGTCTTTGCCATTACGGCAACAACAGGCTTTTATGCTTCGTGCCTGGGAAGGCTTTGATGTGAAGGAGACAGCAAAAGCCATGGCCTGTGCGGAAGGCAGCGTCAAGACACATTATTCAAGGGCAATTCACAGTTTGCGTGCAACCCTGGGCGAGCATTGGCATGAGTAAGCAGATGAAAAAAGACAGCACAAATTTTGATGAGCAGGCATTTCTGGAGAAAGCCAGAAATGAACTGGATCAAAGTTGCGAGCGCATGGATGGTCAGACCCTGTCCCGCTTGAACAGTATTCGACATGCGGCGCTTGAGCATGGCAAGAAGTCTCCCGCAAAAGTTTTCCTGGCGCCTTTTGGTGGTCTGGTTACAGCCTGCGTTCTGGTTTTTGTAGTTTCCGTGTTCTATCCAGGGCAACCCGATATTCCTGACAACGGTACAGCTATTGAAGACCTTGATATTTTGACCTCTGCTGAAAGTCTGGAATTATTTGAAAACCTCGAGTTTTACCAATGGCTGGAGGAGAATGAATCTTCGGTGTAGGACCATCTTGTGCCTTTTGTCTGTTTTCACAAGTCAGGGATATAGCCAGGTATCCGGTGATCAGAATACCGGAGCTATAGCAGATGCCGAGTCACAATATTTATTTATAAATATGCTGGAGTTTCTGGCGGAATTTGAAACACATGAAGGCGAATGGATTAGTCCGGATATACTTGCTAATGAAGCCTTCGTTGATCTTGATGGAGATGAAAGTGGAGACACTTTTTCTTCTCAACAACGCGTTCTGTCTGTGACAGAGGAAGATGATTAAAAATGAAGCTTAACCTTAAGTCATTACTGTTCCTGATTTGCTGGCTGCCTTTTACAGCAATAGCACAGGATGGTATTGCCTGGGATGACCTGAGTTCCGAGTTACAAGGTATCCTCGGGCCTATGCAGCCACAATGGGATGCATTGCCAGCTTCCCGACAGGAGCGCCTGAGTAATGGCGCACGTCGCTGGCAGTCACTGACACCCGAGCAAAGGGGAGAGGTACAGCAGCAATTCAGGGGCTGGGTTCAGCGCTCCCCGGAACAGAGGGAAGGCATCAGGAATCGGTTTAACCGTTTTCAGGAAATGCCACCTGAGCGTCAACGTGCGGTACGCAATCGCTTTGAACGTTTCCGTGATCTCCCGCCAGATCGCCAGCAAGAATTACGACGTCGCTTTGAGGAAAATCGCGCGACCGGTCAAACAAGAGAGCAATTCAGGACGCAAAATCCTACCCAGCCGCGAAGATCACCGACAATTCAGCGTGCACCAGATCGCCAAACGCCGACTCGTCCGCAGCAGCAAAATCGCGCTACCAGACCCGCCCCAGGCAGGTAATTTCGACTTAATACCCTGAAATTATTGAACTATTTGGTTGATTTAGCCAATCACGCTGGGTATCCTTTGCGCCCCTCAATTAAATCTGCCAAACATGAGGAATACTTCAGGTGTCTCCAGCTAAGGTAAACAGGGTCTCCTTTAGGGAGTTTTTTGAGCACAGTATTAAACGGCTAAGTGTATGTCTTGGTGCGGTCATGCTGGTGCTTTTACCCTTGGTTACCTATTCACAGGCTGGCTCCGGCCCATCCTTGAGGTTCAATGCATCTGATTCCCATTCTTCCAGTTCTGCCAGTGGCAGTTATGACCCCATGTTGCCAGCAGGTTTACTGAAGCTTGCCGGAGAAGAGCGTTATTTAATCTGGGTAGACCTGAAGCTTGGGAAACTGAATATTCTCGAAAGAAATGAGCTTGGCGGCATGGAATTGCGCCAGGTAATCCCTGTTTCCATAGGCAAGAATGGTTTTGGTAAGGAAAAAGAAGGTGATAAGAAAACGCCAGTAGGGGTGTATCGCCTGACATCATTTTTATCAGATGAACAATTAATAGATTTTTATGGCCTGGGTGCTTTTCCACTTAATTATCCAAATGTGATCGATCGTAAGGCTCACCGCACCGGGTCAGGAATCTGGCTCCATGGATTACCCAAAGATGTGACAACTCGTCCCTTGCTGGATAGTGATGGCTGTGTGGTCATTGATAATGAAAGCTTTAATGAAATTAATAAATATATAACACCCGGAATTACTCACATGGTGCTTTCTGACAGTCCCCTTTCATGGGTTGCCAGTGAAAGTGTAAATGATCGCAGATTGGCCCTTACGCAGGCATTTGAAGGCTGGCGACAATCCTGGGAAGCAAAGGATAATCCGGCATTTATTTCTTACTATGCAGATGACTTCAGTGATTTCATGCGTAATAAAACGCAATGGTCAGATTATAAAAGCCGGGTTAATAACGGTAAAAACTGGATCGAAGTTGAAGCCTCCAAGATTAGTTTTTATGCTGATTTTGAGCAGCCTGAACTGGTGACAGTACGTTATTACCAGAACTATAAAAGCAGTAATTACCAATGGCGTGGATGGAAGGAACAGTTGTGGCGCGAATCTCCAGAAGGTTGGCAGATTGTGTTTGAAGGTAACGGCGAGCACCTGTCACTGAAATGCCATATATTAGCCCCGTCATTACTTTAATCTCAGGACCTCAGTCGAGTGGATGTAAACATTGATTAATAAGACCCTCGCTTTGATTGCCCTGAGTTTTCTGATTTCGGGCTGTACCCAGCTAACAAATCTTCCTTCAGGGGCCTCCTCATCTGGTGCTAGCTCATCGACTGCTGTTGGTGACCAGGATACAGCGCCTGATAACACTGATTCTTCAGCAATCCGCAGGCAAGTTATTGCCGTTGGTGTTACTGAAGAATCCGGATCAGAGTTAAGTACAATTCTCCTTGATTCTGATATGCCATCTTCCACTGACGAAGACTCAGCCGTCGATTTGTCAGGAAAGCCTGAAAATACAGCTGCTGAAGATCTGCAAATTGCCCAATTGGAAGCCCAGCAACGCAGTGTTCTGGCCTTATGTCGTGAGATTGGGAATAAACTGGGAAGTGTCACCGTAGATGATTGCCTCGCCCAGTCACTGGTTTTTGGCGGTGCCTATACAGTACAGAGCAGGCCTATCGCAGTCAGGGATTTCCTGCCAGAAAGCAGTAGTGAAGACAAACCAAAAATTCTTATCATGGGGGGGATTCACGGTGATGAATATTCCTCTATTTCCATTATGTTCAAATGGATGGAGCAACTGGAAAGCAGCAATAACCGCGATTTTCACTGGCGTTTTGCGCCAAGCGTTAACCCTGATGGCCTACTTGATGGTCAGGCAGTTCGACAGAATGCCAATGGTGTCGATCTAAACCGCAATTTCCCCTCAGATGACTGGCTTGATCTGGCCCAGGAATATTGGGCAAATACCACCAGTCGAAATCCCAGGCGCTTTCCGGGTAGCCATCCTGCAAGTGAGCCTGAAGTGCAGTGGGTTGTTGAACAGATAAACTCCTATAAACCTGATGTCATTGTTTCGGTCCATGCCCCTTACCATTTGCTGGATTATGATGGTCCACCTGAACCGCCCGAAAGAATTGGTGAGTTGCATTTACACTTGCTTGGCGTTTATCCAGGGTCATTGGGTAACTATGCGGGCTTAAATCTGGGCATTCCCGTTGTTACTATGGAATTACCCTCCGCAGGCATCATGCCGGCAGATGAACAAATCACTAAAATGTGGAATGATCTTCTGAAATGGCTGTATGAGCACCATGAGTCGTAATTTACATATCATTTATTAATTAACTTCCAATACCTCCTGATTTTTATGCAAGCTTCAGAAATTATAAAATTCTGGTTTGAAGAAATTCCTTCCAAAGCCTGGTTTGAAAAAGATTCTGCCTTTGATCAGTTAATAAAAGAAAGATACTTATCCTTTCATCAGGCTGCTGCATGCGGTGAATTGTATTCCTGGCGTGACAATGCTCAGGGCCGCCTGGCAGAAATTATAATCCTCGATCAATTTTCCAGAAATATTTACCGTGATCAGGCACAGGCATTTGCCTGGGACAATCAAGTCCTGGTTCTGGCTCAGGAAGCGGTCGCTCATGGTGCTCTGGAAGAGCTGAAAGTGTCACAGCAAGCATTTCTAATGATGCCGTATATGCACAGTGAATCTACAGTAATTCATGAGCAGGCTGTTGTGCTTTTTTCCCGACCAGGTCTGGAAAATAATCTTGATTTCGAATTACGTCATAAAGAAATAATCGATCGTTTTGGTCGTTATCCTCATCGAAATGCAATTCTTGGCAGACAGTCTTGTGCTGAAGAAGAGGAATTTCTTGCTCAACCCGGTTCCTCTTTTTGAGTTCTAGGATACTTCCTGAGTATAATTTTTTGGATTAATTTCGTGCTTTTGACGCCTGAATTGTGCGTATTTCAAGTAAGTTCACAAAAATTGTGAATATTCCGGGGAATTTGAAACGAATGTTGATGTTTAACTTTACATAGAAGTTGCCACCGTTATACTGCCGCCAATTCAAGTGCAATCAATTTCCCTTCATGAAATATTTTTTCAACACAAAAAACATAACTTTTGTTGTTCTGCTTTTGCTTGTACCACATGCATTTTCTCAGGTACCGGAAAGTGAGTTTGCTGCTGATATTCGAAATGAGTTTAGCGGTAATCTTGATGCAAGCTCGGCTCGTAAAAGAATAGAGGTTAAACGAACTGCCCGCGCACCGATAATCGATGGTGTGCTCGATGATGATGTGTGGAAAACAGCAGCAGTAATCTCTGATCTTCATCAGTTCCAGCCGGTAGATCATGGTCAGCCCAGTGAAGATTCAATATTCTATATTTCCTATAACGATAATTATTTTTTCGTCGGTGCCCGCCTTAATGACAGTGAAGCTGACAGAATTATAGCTCGCCAACTTGTTCAGGGCGGCGGCCTTGGCAGTGATGATTCTTTTGAGTTTATTCTGGACACATTTAATAACGGACGCACTGGTTACCATTTTCAGGTAAACCCTAACGGAATCAGACGCGAGGGTATTTATGAAAATCCCAATGATCTGAATCGCGACTGGACCGGTATTTGGCAAGTTGAATCTCGTGTGGATGAACAGGGCTGGACTGCTGAAGTAGCAATTCCGTTCACCACCTTGAACTTTGATCCGGATAGTGAAGAATGGGGATTTACCATTGCCAGGACCATTGCACGAAAAAATGAAGATATGGCATGGTCTTCATTTAATCGGCGAATAAATCCTACGACTACCGGTCTGGTTTCAGGAATTCAGGGCATCCGGCAGGGCAAAGGCCTGGACATCATCCCCTCTGTCACATTGGCAGGAAACGAAGATTATACTTCGGGTATCACTGATCAGCGTTTTGACCCTTCACTGAATGTGTTTTATAAAATCACCCCCAACCTGACCGGTGCGGTAACCTTCAATACGGATTTCTCGGCGACTGAAGTAGACAATCGCCAGGTAAACCTTAGCCGCTTCTCACTTTTCTTTCCTGAAAAGCGTGATTTCTTTTTGCAGGACCTGGATATATTCAGCTTTGGTGGTTTGAACCAGAACGGTATTCCTTTTTATTCCCGTCGTATTGGCTTGAGTAGATTCGGGACTCCGGTAGATATTGATGCCGGTGTCAAACTGACTGGACGAGTTGGTCGCTGGAACGTCGGTGGTCTGGCAGTAAACCAGGGTGAGTTTGATGCCCTGGATAGCCAGAATGTTTTCGTCGGCAGGGCGGCTGCCAATATTTTGTCCGAATCCAGCGTTGGTGTGATTCTTACTCACGGTGATCCTACCAGTGAAACAGATAACACTGTAGGCGGAATGGATTTTCGCTATCAGAATACGCGCTTCTCCGACAGTCACAGCCTGAGGGGAAATTTCTGGTATCAGCAGTCCGACACCGAAGGCCTGACAGGTGATGATAAAGCCTTTGGTCTTCAGGCCAGTATGGAAACCCAGAATAATGGATTTGGCGGTAACATGAATTATGAATATTTTGGTGATGATTTTAATCCTGCCCTTGGTTTTGCAAATCGCACGGGTGTAGAAAGCATCAATTTTGGCGGCTCAGGGCGATATTTTTTCAAAGGGCACAAATATTTGCGCAATGTTTTCTCCTTCATGCGCTTTAGGCATACCCGTTACCTTGATACCAAGGAAATGCAGAGCGAGAACTGGTTCTGGCGCATGTTGAACTTTAATACCAATCGTGGCGACCAACTTGGCGTTGGCGGCTTTCGTAACAGGGAGGGACTGAGAAATGATTTTACCATCCGTCCAGGGATTGTAATTCCTGCGGGTGAATACACCTTCAGCGGTTTTCAGATGGAGGCCAGAATATCCAATCAGCGTGAATTTGCACCGGGTTTTAGTTTGAATATTGGCGACTATTACAATGGTAAACGCATGCAGATAAATGCAAGTGCTGACTGGCGACCCAATGAGCACATCAATTTGGGGCTGAATTATAATTATCAGGACATTGAACTTCCGGACGGCGCATTTGATGTCCGTATTATTTCTGCCAATGCCAATTATGCCTTCAATTCCAAATGGTCATGGATCAACCTGATTCAATATGACAACTTTTCCAATGGTGTAGGTTTAAACAGTCGTTTACGCTGGAATCCACAGGCAGGCGAAGATCTTTACGTGGTGGTGAACTATAACTTTGATTCGGAAGGCACCTTTTCCGAGTTAAGCTCCAATAACTCTGAAATCGTCTTGAAATATACCAAGAATTTTCGCTTCTGATTGAATTTTTTCTGAAATTAATTTTCTTTTATTATCAAGATGTTAACTGTCACATTGTTATTTCTTCTCCTTCGGGATTATACTTTTCTCTATCAAAGTCGTTTGCGGATTTATCCATCAATAGGACAATGCAACAGTTAGTTTTATAGTGATCAGCGAAAGCGGGGTGGCTCAATGAAAAGCAGGATTTTTTTTACACTGATATCAGTTTTTGGATTATGTGTATTAAATATTCATGTACTGCAGGCAGAGCCAGTGCGTACTGGCACTAATTTGAATTCAAAATCCATTCCATCACAAATATTGATGCTTCAGAAACCAGATGAAGTGGAAACTATTCGACAATTATTGATGGATGGCAGAAAAAATGCAGCGCTGACTGCGGCAGAGAATTATCTTGAAAAAGTTAATAGAACGACTCTGCGTCACGAAAAACTACCTCGATACTATGCCTGGAATGCATACTGCACAGTGCTTACCAGTCTGAATAAGGTTGAAGAGGCAATTGCAGCCTGCTCAACCGCTATGGCAATAGATTCAGATAAGTGGTCTGCAGTGAACAATCGTGGCACGGCCAAGTTTGTCGGTCGGATGTTAGAGGATGCATTGGCAGACTATCAGGCGGCAATGACCATGGTTGATGAGGACAATAGAAAAGCCCGCGAAACTATTGAGCACAATATTGCTCTTGTCCAGCTAAGCCAATAGGCTGGTTTTAAAGCATTTATTGCTATAAATGCTTTTTCTGCTCAGCCGTGAGTGCGTTCAAATTCCTGCATAAGTCCCGCTAGAGCCTGGCAACCTGCCAATGGCATGGCGTTATAGATTGACGCCCTGATACCGCCAACAACACGATGGCCTTTCAATGCGTAAAGTCCATTTTCCAGGGCTTCAGCAAGAAATATTTGGGTCAGCTCTTCATTAGGTAATGCGAAAGTGACATTCATATGAGAACGGTCGCCGACGTCAGCTGTACCTGTGTAAAAGTCACTGTTATCCATTAACTGATAGAGAGTGTTGGCTTTAGTTGCGTTCATTTTTGCCATGGCGTCAAGGCCACCTTCTTTTTTCAGCCATTCCATAACAAGACATGTAGTGTAAATGGCGAAGGTATTGATGGTGTTTGAAAGAGAGTGTGATTTCTCGTAAACCGAATAATCAAGCAGTGATGGGGTAAGTGCCATCGCATGGCCTATCAAATCTTCGCGCACGATGGTAACAGCGGTGCCCGCAGGCCCCAGATTTTTCTGCATGCTGGCAAACATCACACCGATCCCGGAAAAATCTACAGGTCTGGAAAATATATCGGATGTGGCATCCACTACCAGAGGAATGTCGCCCAGTTCCGGGTATTTCTGGTACTGTGTGCCATAGATAGTGTTATTGCTGGTGATATAGGCATATGAAGCGTCATCCGGCACCATGTCACGTGTCAGTGGTGGCAGCTTTTTATAATCGCAGTCTTCCCCGCTGCTGGCGACAATGATATTACCGTAGCGTACCGCCTCCACGTTGGCCTGTTTGGAAAAATTTCCAGTCTCGCTGTAAACGGCTTTGTTGGCGGGTTTCAGAGGCAGCAGGTTCATTGGTACAGCAGAGAACTGCATGCGTGCGCCACCATGCGTATAGAGAATCCTGTAATTATCAGGCAGCCCGGAAATTTCCTTGATCAATTCATCACAGCGATTGATAACTTCATCAAACTCCTTGGAGCGATGAGAAATTTCAATAACAGAAACCCCCATTCCGCGGTAGTTGAGAAATTCTTCCTGGATCTGTTGCATGACCGGAATCGGCAGCATGGCCGGTCCAGCACCAAAGTTATAAACCTGATTGTTGCTCATGAATTTTTGGGTCTGTCGTTGTGGTTAAAATTGTGGAGTTAAATATGTTCAAGTACTGTTTACGGCAACAAGAGGATTTTAGATTAACCAGACCTTGATGACATCTTCAATGGCGCGAATTTCATCCAGAGTATCTTCTGATGGCTTGGTTTCAATATCAATCAGGTTGTAGGCAATATCGTTACGGCTCTTGTTCAGCATGTCGAGAACATTGATATCTTTGTCGGCAAGAATTGACAAAATCTGCCCGAGCATACGGGGAACATTCTGGTTGATGATTGCTATGCGAAAGCTATCTGTTTTTTCCAGTGCTAAGGATGGGAAATTCACTGAATTTTCAATTGTGCCGTGTTCGAGAAAATTTCGTAACTGGTCCACTGCCATGATAGCGCAGTTTTCTTCAGCTTCATCAGTGCTGGCACCAATATGAGGCAGCAAAATAGTTTTTTTATTTTTTAATAATTCCTGAGTGGGAAAGTCAGTGACATAGTTGGAAAGTCGTCCGTTATTTAATGCCTCAAGTAATGCTTCCTCATCCACGATGGCATCTCTGGAAAAGTTCAGTAGAACTGCTCCGGATTTAAAATAGTTGATGATCTTGCGATCAATCAGATTGCGTGTGGACTCCAGAACAGGCAAGTGTAGTGTGACAAAATCGGATCTGGAAATCAGGGATGTCAGGTTTTCCTGTTTCTCGATTTGGTTGGCAAGACGCCAGGCAGCATTCACAGAAATCGCCGGATCATAGCCAAGGACTTTCATACCCATTTGAATGGCTGCGTCAGCAACCATTGCGCCTACTGCACCAAGACCAACTATTCCCAGGGTTTTACCTTTGAGTTCTATTCCTTTGAAGTTTTTCTTCTCGGATTCTATAAGTTTGGACATTTCGGCGCTGTCCATGTCTGGAGACAGGCTGTTGACCCAATTAATCCCTTGTAAAATTCCCCGGGAAGAAAGTAACAGGCCACACAGCACAAGTTCTTTAACGGCATTGGCATTGGCGCCAGGGGTATTGAATACGACTATCCCTTCTTTGGTATAGCTATCAACGGGAATATTATTGACACCGGCCCCTGCGCGGGCGACAGCTTTCAGGTTGCTATTGATATTCTCCATGGATAGTTTTTGACTGCGCACCAGGATGGCATCAGCATTCTGAACATCCGGTCCAACCTGATAGTCTTGTTTTGGAAATCGAACCAGTCCCTTATCAGAGATTTGATTTAAAGTCTGAATCTTGAGCATCTGAAGAAATTTCCTTTGGAAAAAGTCGGGCTGTGTCCAGCAAAATTTAGGGGGTGCATTTATACAGTTAATTGATGAAAATTTCCAGTTAAAAGCCTCTAACGTGGGATAATTGTCCAATAGGCGTGTTTTGGCTCGTTAAGGAATCCCTGAGTAATTATGAAATGAAATCTGACTGGTTTGTTTACATATTGCGTACAAAAGCAGGCTTACTCTACACCGGTATATCAACTGATGTCAGCAGGCGTATAGCAGAGCATGAAGGTAATATGAAAGGGGCAAAAAGCCTGCGGGGCAAAGGGCCGCTCAAAAAAGCCTGGTCCATGGCAGCCCATGATCGCAGTGAAGCTTCGGTCATAGAAGCGCGCATCAAAAAGTTGCGGCGCATTGACAAGGAAAATCTGATCAAGGGAAATGCAAAGATTTTGCACGATATTCTTAATTAAGGACCCTCTGACTAATTATGAACAGCTTCAGGCTTACAGAGGATTTCGTGATCAAGGCGCGTTTTTGAAGGCATGTCGAGAACCTGTCGAGAAAGCGCAACGCTGAGCACGGAAACCTCCTTAAGCCCCGTAGGGCTCGGTCAGGAGCGCACACTCGCCGCGTTACAAACTTTGCCAGGGACAGCCAGCCCTGGCCTTCGCTTTGCGCCTTGCGATTGCACGCTCCAGATCACGCTGAAACTATTCATAATTAGTCAGAGGGTTCTTAAGTTATGCCCTGAATACCTGAAATAGCGAAGTGAGGTATAATGAGTTTTTTGAATACTTGAGCCAGCCAAGCAATGACAGAGGCAGAAAAAATCATCAAATTACAGATGCAGGAACTCGGGCAAAATGCCAGGGCTGCGTCTCGTGTTATGGCTGCAGCTGATACCAGTGTAAAAAATGCTGCGCTACTTGCTGCCCTGGATGCCATAGATTCCACCCGGGATACTCTGGCCGCGGCCAATGCCAAAGATCTTGAAGCCGGAGAAGAAAAGGGCCTGAATTCAGCAATGCTGGATCGACTTGAGTTAACCCCCGCCAGAATTGAATCGATGCTGGAAGGCTTGCGACAAGTCGCCGCGCTCTCCGACCCTATTGGTGAAATCACTGACATGCGTTACATGCCCAGTGGTATCCAGGTTGGCCGTATGCGCGTACCGCTTGGTGTTATTGGCATTATTTATGAGTCGAGACCAAATGTGACTGTTGAAGCCGCAAGCTTATGCCTGAAATCGGGCAATGCGACGATTCTGCGTGGTGGTTCCGAGGCTTTTCATTCTAACCAGGCAATTGCTGACTGTATCCGCCAGGGGCTTGAAGCTACAGGCTTACCCGCAACTGCCGTTCAGGTTGTCGGTACCACGGATCGTTCTGCCGTAGGAGAGCTCATCACCATGCCTGAATATGTGGCCGTTATTGTTCCGCGTGGTGGCAAGGGA
>CAWUSW010000070.1:0-34523 GCA_963925675.1 uncultured Pseudomonadales bacterium | reverse complement strand
CTTATCTCGCCGAAGTCCCTTCTATATCTTCAATCAGCTGAGTTTCTGATTCTGCCATAATCCGTGGACGGATAATGTTGAGGCCTTTTAGTACATTCACCGCCTCATTGAGTTGATAGTCACGTACCAGTACTTCCGGTGGCTCTTGTGTTTCTGCGGCTATTACTGCGGCTTCTTCGTTATCCTCTGTTGCATCATCACTTTCGTTGCCATTTTCCAGGTGGCCTGTCAGGTCGGCTTCACGGTAGGAAATCAGACTGTCTGGAATGCGTGTCACCTGGCCCCTGTCCACGGTGATGTCGGGAGCAATGCCTTTGGCCTGAATTGAGCGGCCATTGGGCGTGAAATACAGTGCAGTGGTTAATTTAATGGCGCGGTCATTGGTGAGCGGCAAGACTGTCTGTACCGACCCTTTACCAAAACTGGACGTGCCCATTATTATTGCGCGTTGATGATCCTGCAGAGCACCGGCAACAATTTCTGAAGCAGACGCCGAGCCGGAATTTATTAGCACAACCAGCGGTACGCCCTGACTTGGATCTTCATTAGATGCTTCGAAACGCATCTCTGAGTTTTCAACTCGTCCTTCGGTATAAACAATGAGTCCATCAGTGATAAAGGCATCAACCACAGCAACGGCTGATTGCAATACTCCGCCGGGGTTGTTACGCAGATCCATCACCACACCCTTTAAGGTATTTTCTTCATGTAATTTTTTCAGGGCATCCTTCACTTCAGTGCCAGTATCTACTGAAAAAGAAGCAATGCGAATATAAGCATAGCCAGGTTCAAGTATGCGGGACCTGACGCTACGGGACTGAATAATTTCTCTGGTTACGGTAATTACAAATGGATCGCTGACCCCTTCGCGCAAAATTGTCAGAACAATATCGGTACCTGGCTCGCCACGCATCAGGTCGACAGTATCGCCCAGGGTGACTTCCCTGGCTGGTGTATCATCAAGTTTGATTATCAGATCGCCAGCCTGGACTCCGGCAATGGCTGCAGGGGATCCATCCATTGGCGCAATAACCTTGATAAAACCATCTTCAATGCCGACTTCCACACCAAGACCACCGAATTCGCCGGTGGTACTTTCCTGTAGCTGATCATAGTCATCTGATGCCAGGTAGGTGGAATGTGGATCTATTCCTGCAAGCATCCCTTTGATGGCATTTTCCAACAGTGTTTTATCGTCAATGGGTTCAACATAGGCGCTGCGAATGCGGTTTAACACTTCGGTAAAAATACGCACTTCATCCAGAGGCAGTAGTAGCTGCTGGTCAGCGTTCTCATCAGCCTGCGCAAACACGGTAAGCGAAGAAAGGCATAGCAGGCAGGCGGTCACAATGCCAAGAGTGATTCTTTTCAAAAGTGGCGAATATATGGATATGTTCATAATGTCATTTCTACCAGTCCGGAAAACAGGACGTGTTGCAGAACCTCAAATAATTAACGTCTAAAGCGATTAGCTTTTATACCAGGGTGTCTATTAAGACAGGAAAGCCGATCATTAAGTTGCATTGCTTTTAGTATAAATTCTGATAATACATACGTCTGGAAGGTCAAAAGAGTTCTTTTTAACAGTGTTTCCAAAAGCCCTTATACAAAGTGTTTTAAATTAGTTGCTGGCCAGGCACCATGCCGCAGGGTTTTCAGATTCCCCGTTATGGCGGATTTCAAAATATAAACCAAAATCCTGCTGACCACCGGTGTTGCCTACTGAGGCAATAATGTCGCCACCGTTAACCCATTCGCCGACATCTCTGTAAAGCTCCTGATTATGCGCATATAAGCTCATATAACCATCCCCGTGGTCAATTATCAAGAGAAGGCCGGAGCTGGAAAACCAGTCTGAATAGACTACTCTGCCGCGATGGACCGCTATTATATCTGCCCCTGAAGCGGCATTAATTGTTACTCCTTCCCAGTTCAGGTCACCCAGTCCATAACTGCTTCCCCAGCGGTTTTTGAAGTCGCCGGCCACTGGCCAGGGAAGCTGACCTTTCATATTGGCAAAAGGTTGCTGCTGATCACCAAGCGACAGATTGCTTATGGAGCGGCGCAGTTCTTCTATCAACAATTCCATTTCAGAGCGTTCTGCTTCCAGCGCCTCCAGTTTTCTGCTGCTGCTGGTCAGCAGTGCATCCAGTTTATCAAGTTGACTTTGTCTGTTGATCAAGCTGGCCTGCATGGTATTTTGTTGAGTGTCGAGCAACTCCCGATTGCTATTCAGGGCAGCGGTACTTTCCATAATGCGAGTTTCAACAATCGTAATCTCGTTGATGGTTACAGTGTATTCATCCACTTTTTGATTGCGCGCCTCATTGAAGTATTGATAGTAGCGCAAGGTTCGGGAAACAAGAGCGGGATTTTCCTGGTTAAGTAATAACTTGAAATATTCCTGACGACCGGTTTGATAGGCCGTGCGTAAATACTGGCTGATTAATTCCTGTTGGGAGAGCTTTGTAGCAAGCAATTGTTCTCTTTTAGTCTGATGCTGTGAGAGTTCAGCCTGATTTTGATTGATGCTTGTTTCTATAGCCGTGATTTGTGAGCGTAAAGCGCCTGACTCTTTTTCTGTTTTTTCCAGAGTCTGGTAAGTTGATGTGCGTTCAGAATTTCTGCTTGCTATCTCTTGCTGAACTTCTGCAATGGCCTTGTTGATTGAAGCCAGCGCCGCTTCGGAAGGTTCTTCAGGGGATGTATTTTGGGCAGATAAAGAAGTACTGCAGAGAAGAAAAATAGCTGATAGCAGTAAATTATTCTGCAATGTGATGCGTTTCATTAATTGTTTGTGATGAGAGATTTGCCGGTCATTTCTTTGGGCTGGGGTAGGGCCATTAAAGAAAGGATACTTGGCGCTATATCGCAAAGAGAGCCGCCGTCTTTTAAAGAAAGGTTGCGCTTGCCCACATAAATTAATGGTACCGGGCCATTGGTATGGGAGGTCAAAGCTTGTCCGGTGGTTTCGTCCATCATTTGCTCGAGGTTGCCATGATCTGCAGTAATCAGACAGTTGCCATCTACTTCCAGTATGGCGTCAGTAATGCGTTGCAGGCACTCATCAACCACCTCTGCTGCTTTAAGGGCCGCTTCCCAGATGCCGGTATGTCCAACCATGTCGCCGTTAGCATAGTTGCAAATGATGGTATCAAATTCCCTATTCTTTATGGCGCTGACCAGTTTGTCGGTTACTTCATGCGCGCTCATTTCAGGCATCAGGTCATAGGTGTCGACTTTAGGGGAAGGAATTAATATGCGCTGTTCTCCGTCATATTCCGATTCCCTGCCGCCACTGAAAAAGAAAGTGACATGTGCATATTTTTCAGTTTCAGCGATACGCAGCTGGGTTTTGTGCTGGGCAGACAGGTATTCACCCAGAACGTTGGCGAGTTTTTCAGGCGGGTAAGCGCAATCGGCATCTATATCTTCTGAGTACTGTGTCAGCATCACGAAGCGGCTAAGAGAGGGGAGCGCGCCACGGTTGAAATCCTGAAACTCTTTATCGGTAAATACGCGCGTTAGTTCTCGAGAACGGTCGGCACGGAAATTCATAAAGATGATTGCATCATTATCTTTTATTGAAACAGCCCCGGTGCCATTTGTAATAACAGTGGGCTGCACAAATTCATCATTTTCGTCACGAGCGTAGGCTGCTTCCAGAGCCGCAGAAGCTGACTCGTTTTCATATTCAGCTTTACCATGACAGATGGGGTTAAAGGCTTTTTCTACCCGGTCCCAACGCTGATCTCTATCCATGCCGAAAAAACGACCGGCAATTGTCGCGATCTGGCCGCAATTTAATTCAGCAAATTTATCCTCGAATTTTTTGATGGAAGCTGCCGCACTGCGCGGTGGTGTATCGCGACCATCGAGCAGGGCATGCAGGTAAATCTTCCGGCAACCGCGTTGATAGGCAAGATCCACCATGGCGGCAATCTGATTCTCATGGCTGTGGATGCCACCCGGAGAGAGCAGTCCAATGATATGCAGGGCAGAATCCTGTGCTATCACATCATCGGCGGCCTGGCATAAGGTGGGATTATTAAAGAAGCCGCCGTCGGCAATGTCTTTGTCGATGCGGGTAAGGCTCTGATAGACAACTCTGCCCGCACCAAGGTTCATATGACCGACTTCTGAATTCCCCATTTGCCCCTCTGGGAGCCCAACCTGAAGTCCTGAAGTCTGGATCAGGGTGTGGGGATATTCTTCTATCAGCCTGTCCCAAACCGGCGTGTTGGCCTGGCTGATGGCGTTGTGTGTGTTTGAGTCACTATGACCCCAACCGTCCAAAATAAGCAGAAGGGTAGTTCCGGCAGAAGACGTCATTAAAAACCCTGAAGAAGTAAGACAGAAAGTAAGTAGCCATTATCACCAATTCTCACTTTTCTTGCGAGCGCCATCTGGTAAAGAAATCGCTATTTACAGGGAAAAGTTAACTGACTTACAAGAGCTTGGCGTGTATACTCCGGCGTCTTTGGAATTGGCAGTTTTAACCTTCTAATGGCACAATTTACTGAGTTTTTCATCAATCACTGGATCCTGTCCGGACTCTGGCTGGCCCTGGTAATTACCTTATTGTATTACCTGAATGCTAAAGCCGGGGATGCGTTGAGCCCCCAACAAACCGTGATGCTGGTTAATCGGGAGCACGGCGTTATTCTCGATATCAGGGATAAAAAAGCCTTTGATGGTGGGCATATTGTTGACGCGATAAATATCCCGTCGGCAAAAATCAAAGACCGCCTGGCAGAGCTGAATAAATTCAAGGAAAAGCCTTTGGTTGTTGTGTGCCAGTTGGGAAGCCAGTCTGGAGATGCAATCAAGACGCTTGAAGAGAACGGGTTTACATCGGTTTCACGCATGAGTGGTGGCATGGCAGAATGGCAAGCTCAGGGCCTGCCGGCAGTCAAGTAATTGCCTGTGTCAGGTCAGGTGAGCTAAAGCTGAATGTAATAGGACAATAGACAGAAATAATCGGATAACAAGAATCCGCACTGAATAAGGTAAGGGCAGACAATGGCAGAGAACGACGAACAGCAGCAAAATCCGGCCACAGCGCCAGCACCAGCTGGCGACCAGGCAGCACAGGAAGGTCATCGATTTGGCGTACAGCGAGTGTATGTAAAAGACGTAAGTTTTGAAGCACCTGACACGCCCAATGTATTCCGTCAGCAGTACAGTCCCCAGGTTAACTTCAGTATTAACAATCGCAGCAACAAAATTGAAGAAGGCTTGTATGAGGTTGTTCTGCGCTTGACTGCGGATGTTAAACAGGACGACAAGACAGTTTTCCTTGTCGAGATTCAACAGGCAGGTATTTTTGAAATCCTCGGAATTGAAGGTGAGCAGCTAGAGCAAGTACTTACTATTACATGCCCTAATGTGCTTTTCCCCTATGGCCGGGAAGCCATTGATGCATTGGTAACGCGTGGCAGCTTTCCTGCCTTATTGCTGGCGCCGATTAACTTTGAAAGCATCTATATGCAGGCCAAGCAGCAGCAGGAAGAAAAGCTGGCAGGTGATGCTCCAGCGGCAAGTGCCGATTCAGCCGATACAAAAGAAGCTGATTCACACTGATTTAGCTACCTTTTAGTTTTTCAGCTATCTGAAATGCGGGGCTGTTGGTCAATTGACCAGCAGCCTTTTTTTTGTCCTCAAAATCCTAGGCCCCTTTAAATCCGTTCTGGCGCCAGGCTTCATAGATAATAATCGCCGCTGAGTTTGACAGGTTCAGACTGCGGCTATGAGGCAGCATGGGGATTCTCAGGACGCTGGTCATCTCCGGTGCCATTCTTATTTCATCAGGTAGACCGCGCGTTTCAGGCCCAAAAACCAGGTAATCAGAGGCCTGGAAGCTTGCTTCGGTGTATAAGCGGTCGCCCTTGGTGCTGATCGCAAACATGCGCCCGGGAGCACAACTCTCAATGAAGTGTTGCCAGTTCTTGTATGTCCTGACTTCGCTGTATTCCCCGTAATCGAGACCGGCTCTGCGCAGGCGTTTGTCATCCAAAGTGAAGCCCAGAGGTTCTATTAAATGCAGAACACAATCTGTGTTGCTGCACAAGCGGATGGCATTGCCAGTGTTAGGGGGTATTTCCGGCTCGTAAAAAACAAGGTTAAACATAAAAAAACCTATATAAAATAATAAGATAATACTTGTATTTAGGAAATATTCGAGGTAAAACGGCTAAGTCCATAATGTGTCACTGCATGTGTCACTGATTTTATGCTGTGAAACAGGGGCAGCTGGGAGAATAGAGGAGTTTTTCCCATTCTTTCAATGCATTAGGCCGCATACAATTGTGGCCTGAAAAAAGCGCCCATAAATGCTGAAAGAGTATGTTTTATCTGGGTTTAGAAATATAGGGAATAGGAAAGAGTTTGCTAAACTTTTTTAACAAAAATAAGAGCGGGTCAGGGCTGGTCGGGTTATCTATTTCTGCGGAAAATATAACTCTTGCTCATGTCATACAAACTAATGACAAGCCAAAACTCTTGCTATGCAAAGACTTTCCAATCCCTAACTTTGAAGAAAAGGCCAGCATTCTGGCAGAACAAGTAAGCAAGCTGGGGTTGGAAAACAACAATGCCAGTTATGTTCTTTCTCCTGATGAATACAAACTCTTACTTGTAGAAGCACCGGATGTAGGAGCGAATGAAATTGCCTTGAATTGCAGAAATTTCCTTGAGGGTTCCAATTCTTTTCATATTATTAATCATCGCCAGGAAATCTGTTTCCGGAAGTTTGTTGCAATACCCAGTTGAGCAGCTTTCAAGAAAAAAATCGAAGTCCCAACTAGAAAAGAATTTTTCAGTGAATGCTATGGCAAATAATTCACTGTTTTCTTTTAACTGAGATTGCTTGATTGTATAGACGATAAAAAAGCTGCTGGCAGAAGTAATGCCAACCATTATTATTGAAAGAAAAATCAGTTTTGTTCGCGACATGACACTAAAAGTTTTAAATTATGCGCTCTGGACTATAAAAAATTTTCATTAAAGGAAAGGGTACTCCTTGAATTTTAAGGAGTAAACAAAAGCTTTAATGTGCCTGATTAATAGCGCAGATAAAATTTTTCAAATATTCAGCAAAATACTTCTATTCAGCATTCTCATCACTTGAGCTTTCCAATCCCAGTTCCTTGATCTTGCGCGTCAGCGTGTTTCTTCCCCAGCCCAGAAGTTCAGAGGCATCTCTTTTACGGCCGCCACTATGTTTGAGGGCAACATCGATCATGCATTTTTCAAATAGTGGTGTTGCTTGCTGGAGTATGCCGGAGTGACCCAGGCTGAGTTCATGGTCTGCCCAGTTTGTGAGGCTTTGTACCCAGTTGTCGGTAACAGTTTCCTGGTTATTGGGATTGAGGAATTCATCCGGCAGATCATTAATAAATATTTCACGCCCTGCTGCCATCACGGTTATCCAGCTGCAAAAATTTTCCAACTGTCTGACATTGCCCTGCCAGGGAAGGCCGCTAAGGTACTGCGTAGTTTCCGAGCGCAATTCTTTCTTATCTATACCCATTTGCTGGGCCGCTCGAGCAAGACAATGTTCCATTAAGGCTGGTATGTCTTCACGACGATCTGACAGTTTCGGCAAATGGATGGGAATAACATTGAGGCGATGATAGAGATCTTCTCTAAATAAATGCTCTTTTACTCTTTCTTCAAGTTTCTGATGTGTGGCAGTAATGACTCGAACATCGGTTCGGATTGGGGTTAATCCACCGACACGATAAAATTCGCCATCAGAAAGTACTCTGAGCAAGCGAGTTTGAGTTTCCATAGGCATATCGCCAATTTCGTCGAGAAATAATGTTCCGCCATCTGCTTGTTCAAAACGACCAATGCGTAATTGTGTTGCACCAGTGAATGCGCCTTTTTCATGACCAAATAATTCAGACTCGATAAGATCTTTGGGAATTGCTGCGACATTTAAAGCAATATAAGGTTTCTCTGCGCGCGGGCTATGCTTGTGAAGAGCCTGTGCTACCAGTTCTTTACCTGTTCCTGATTCGCCTTTTATCAAAACAGTTATGTTTGAATGCGAAAGACGCCCTATGGCTCGAAAGACTTCCTGCATGGCGGGAGCCTCGCCAATAATTTCTTTTGTTTCGATTTCAGGAATTTCACTGAAGCTGCTTTTATGATCGCTGGCATGCTCTACGGCTCGACGTGCAACAGCGACAGCTTCATTTACATCGAAAGGTTTTGGCAGATATTCAAAAGCACCACGTTTGTAGGACTTAACGGCACTGCTCAGGTCGGAATGTGCGGTCATTATGATTACCGGAATTTTTGGAAAGGCTTCCTGAATGTGTTCCAACAATTCAAGGCCATCTATCCCCGGCATACGAATATCACTAATGATGGCATCGGGTTGTGAAGATTTGAGCCTTTCCAGCAAGCCATCGCCACCTTCAAAACTTTCAGTGTCAAAGCCGGCTTTATCGAGCGCTTTTTCCAGTACCCAGCGAATAGATTTGTCGTCATCAATAATCCAAAGTAGGTTCCTGGTTGCCATTATGCTTTTTCCTCAAATGCTTTGGCTCCAATCTCATTAACCTCATGTTCATTTGATAAGGGTAAAGAGATAGTGAAGCATGTTTTTCCATTCCGGCTTTCACACTCAATTAAGCCATTATGGTTTTTTAGAATATTCTGAGACAAGGAAAGTCCCAGACCTGTGCCGGTGGGTCTGCCACTAATTAGTGGATAAAAAATATTTTCTATAATGTCAGGATCTATGCCGGGTCCGTTATCAATGATTTCAATTTTTGCGACGAGTTTGTGCATCATCGAGCCAATCGTTGAATGGTTGACTGTTCGGGTTCGCAAAATTATTTCCGGGTTACCTATTTCTTTCTCCGATTCAGTTAGTGCCTGCATGGCGTTTCTGACGATATTCAGTACTGCTTGAATAAGTTGGCCAAGATCACCGGTTATTTCTGGAATACTGGGATCGTAATCCTTACTCAGCTTGATAGATCCTCTGGTTTCAGCAATTACCAGGTTATAAACTCTTTCAAGTATTTCGTGAATATTTATTTTTTGTAAGGCAGGTTTTTTGTACTGTCCGGTCAGGCGATCTATCAGGCCAACCAGGCGGTCTGCTTCTTCAATAATGACGTTGGTGTAATCTTTCAATTCTTTACTAGGGAGTTCGTCAGCCAATAGTTGAGCGGCACCACGAATACCACCCAGAGGATTTTTAATTTCATGACCCAGTCCGCGCACCAGTCCAAGAGTTGTTTCATGATTGGAAATAAGCATCTCTTTACGGGAAATGTTATAGGACCTGTCAAGTTCCTGAAGTTCCAGCATGATGAATGTTTCATTTTGGTAAAGAACTCGGCTGGCGGAATAATCCACTGTCATACTGCTGGTGTTGTTTTTTAGCAGTCTGACTTTGCGAGAAATATATGTGATGCCATTATCCATGACACTTTTCAGCGGTTTTATGATTTGTTTTTCATTCAGCAGAATTTCGCCGATGTACAGGTTGTGGCTGTGCTTGTCACTGGTTTCAAGTAAAGCTTCCGCTGCCGGATTGATATAAATTACCTTCAGGTCCTTGTTCAGCAAAACAACGGCAGTGGTCAAGTTATCCAGAAGGCTGGTATTCAGGTTTTCAGTATTCAATTTCAGAGCAAGCCTGTGTGAGGGTGGTGCCGGGTTCATTAATCCATAGTCTCAATTGACCAGCCAAGCAGTATTTTCTACATGCGAATTCTTAACTATTTGCAAAGAAGTCAATTATTTGTCATTTTTTAAATATAAAGCAATTACCGAACCAATATATAAGCAATTGAATTACATGAAAATAATAGCAGACCTGAACGCATAATGCGCAATAATGGTGCGATTGACCCAAAAAAGAACATCTTCTCGCCCTCTTTCAGTGCGTTTTTAGGCGGGCGTTATTGAGACGCCAGATACAGTTTTCTATATAATTTTTCGACTTTTAGGTTTTCTATAATTACATAAGCGTACTTTATGAATTACCTGGTTAAATATTCCCCGGAAATGACCATTAAAAGTCGTCCGGTTCGAACTCGATTTGCCAAGCAGTTAAGGATAAATCTCGCCAAATTACTGCTCAGGCTTTCTGAAGAAATCCTGATAAAGGCTAATTGGGATCATCTTGATGTAGAAGTCCCGGCCACTGCTAACCATTTACAGCCCCAGGTTGAACAGGTCCTGGCCAGCACTCAAGGCATTTGTTTTTTTGAGCGCGTGCAGGTTTTCAAGGTCAACACTCTAGATGAGGTTCTTTTACATACCTTGCCAATATTCCAGAACAGACTGATTGGAAAAACCTTTGCAGTGCGCTGTCGAAGAATAGGCAAGCATGACTTTACCTCCATGGATGTTGAAAAATTTGTTGGCAGTGGCTTGAGTACCAATAGAAAGACAGCAGGCGTTAGTCTTTCCAATCCTGAAGTATTAGTGAAACTGGAAATTCGTAAAGACAAGCTCTTTGTGGTGGAAGAAAACTTTCCAGGGCTGAGTGGTTTTCCATTAGGGACTCAGGATGGCGTTTTGTCATTGATATCAGGGGGTTTTGATTCTTCAGTGTCCAGTTATATGTCAATAAAAAGAGGGCTCAAAACCCACTTTTGTTTTTTTAATCTGGGTGGAAGAGAGCATGAAATTGCAGTTAAGGAAGTCGCCTTGTACTTGTGGATGCGTTTTGGTTCGACCCATCCAGTGAGCTTTATCACGGTGCCATTTGAAGAAGTTGTCGCAGAAATCCTGAAGAAAGTAGACAGCTCGCAAATGGGAGTAGTGCTCAAACGTATGATGTTGCGAGCCGCCACTCAGGTAGCGCAACGGATGAAACTGGAGGCCATGGTTACCGGAGAAAGTATCGCCCAGGTGAGCAGTCAAACGCTGGCTAACCTGGCAATCATCGACAAGGTGACAGATATTTTGATCCTGCGGCCGCTGGCGATGATGGAAAAACAGGAAATAGTCGATATTGCACGAATAATTGGCACTGAGGAATTCTCGGCGGTAATTCCAGAGTATTGTGGTGTTATTTCTAACAAGCCAACCACTCGGGCCAGAATGCCCAGACTAAAAGCCCAGGAAGATCGTTTCGATTTTTCCGTATTGGATAAAGCGGTAGCCGATTCAGTAAAGGAAAGGATTGATAAAATTCAACTGGATACCCGTAAAGACAACAACGAGCTCCGAATTGTCCAGGCTTTGTCAGCGGGGGAGGTTGTACTCGATATAAGGCACCCAGACGAGGAAGAAAGAGATCCATTGAAGCTGGAGGGTAATTCAGTAGAAAATGTGCCTTTTTATAAATTGAACTCCGTATTTCCGAGCTTGCCAGCGGAGATTGCTTATTCGCTGTATTGCGGAAAAGGCATCATGAGCAAGTTACATGCATCCTATTTGATGGACCAGGGCTTTGCCAATGTCGGTGTCTATATGCCCGAATAAATGCCTACTTTCTATTAGCACAGTTATAGTGCTGAACTGGCCCCGAACATTCTGGTTTTCAATCAGTGAACTAATTCCTTACCAACACAGAAAGAACCTGTATAATCGCCGCTTTTCGCAAAACCCTGGAAATTCCATTGATAGAAAAAATCCGCAATATAGCCATCATCGCCCATGTTGACCACGGCAAAACTACACTCGTCGATAAATTACTGCAGCAATCGGGGACTCTGAGCACCCGCGGGCCTGAAGTTAAGCGGGTTATGGACTCCAATGATCAGGAAAAAGAGCGTGGGATTACCATCCTGGCTAAAAATACTGCCGTGACCTGGGAAGATTTCCGCATCAATATTGTCGATACCCCGGGGCATGCGGATTTTGGTGGTGAAGTGGAGCGTGTTTTGTCTATGGTAGACAGCGTTCTCTTGCTTGTTGATGCCGTGGAAGGACCAATGCCGCAAACACGTTTTGTCACCCAGAAAGCGTTTGCTCGCGGCCTGCGTCCCATTGTGGTGATTAACAAGATAGATCGAGATGGCGCACGTCCTGATTGGGTGCTTAACGAAGTCTTCGACTTATTTGACCGTCTGGGTGCCACAGAAGAGCAGCTCGATTTCCCGATTATTTATGCCTCTGCCCTGGAAGGAAGAGCCGGTTTGGAAGCCGACAAACTGGAAGACAACATGGACAGCTTGTTTAAGCTGATTGTAGAGGAAGTCCCCGCTCCCGATGTTAATCCGGATGGTCCACTGCAGCTTCAGATCAGTGCCCTTGATTACAGCTCCTATGTGGGAGTTATTGGTGTCGGACGCATTACCAGGGGTAAGGTAAAAACCAATATGCCGGTCGTGGTGATTGACCATGAGGGCAAGAGCAGAAAAGCTAAAATTGGTCAGGTAAAAACTTACATGGGGCTAGAGCAGATAGATGCACTGGAAGCTTCAGCCGGCGATATTATTTGTGTAACCGGAATACCAGAATTGAATATCAGTGACACGCTTTGTGACCCTGATACACCGGAAGCGCTTCCACCGCTTACCGTTGATGAGCCAACTATCAGTATGACCTTCCAGGTCAATGACTCTCCTTTTGCAGGGCAGGATGGCAAATACGTCACCACTCGAAATATCAAGGAGAGGCTGGAGCGGGAATTAATTCATAATGTTGCCCTGCGCGTTGAGCCTGGTGACAGTGTCGATAAATTTAAAGTGTCCGGCAGGGGCGAGTTGCATCTATCAGTGTTGATCGAGACCATGCGCAGAGAAGGTTTTGAACTTGCCGTGTCACGCCCGGAAGTGGTGATTAAAGAAGTCGATGGTGTGATGCTCGAGCCTTACGAAAACCTGGTGGTGGATGTTGAAGAAGAACATCAGGGCTCAGTGATTGAAGAGCTGGGACTGCGCAAGGCAGAAATGCTGGATATGTCGTCAGATGGCAGGGGACGTACGCGGGTTACATTCAATGTGCCTACGCGTGGGCTGATTGGTTTCAGGACACAGTTTCTGGGTATGACGTCGGGTTCAGGAATCATGACTCATGTATTTGATGAGTTTGGACCGATTAAAAAAGGTGATATAGCAACACGTAATAATGGTGTGCTAATTTCCATGGTGAAAGGTAAGACGCTAGGTTATTCACTCTTCACTTTACAGGAAAGAGGCCGGCTGTTTATAGAGCCCAATAGTGAAGTTTATGAGGGCATGGTTATAGGGTTGCACAGTCGCGAAAATGATCTGGCAGTGAATCCCACCAAAGGGAAACAATTGAACAACATCAGAGCCTCGGGCACTGATGAGAACATACTGCTTACTCCTCCAGTAAAACATAGCCTTGAACAGGCCATGGAATTTATTGAGAGAGACGAATTGGTTGAAATCACACCGAATCATATTCGTATCCGTAAGCAGTACCTGACAGAAAATGAGCGCAAGCGTCAAAGTCGTGGCAGTGAGCTCAGATAAGCCTTATCAGAGTGTCCTCGAGTGAAAAATTATGTTGGCATTAATTCAACGAGTTACATCCGCAAAAGTTGAAATTAATGGAAGCTTGTCTGGTGAAATTGGCCAGGGGGTGTTGGTATTTCTCGGTATCGAAAAAAACGATACAAATGAGGATGCAGACAGATTATTAAAAAAAGTACTGGCCTACCGAATATTCTCTGATGCTGAAGACAAAATGAATCTCAGTGTCAGTGATATAGGCGGGGGTGTTTTAGTGGTATCGCAGTTTACTCTGGCAGCGGATACCGGGCGAGGACTGCGCCCCGGTTTTTCCAGTGCCAAGCCTCCCGAGGAAGCCAAAATACTTTATTGCTATTTTGTTGAGCAAGCCGAAAAGCACCATGCTGACGTGGCTACGGGTGAGTTTGCTGCTGATATGAAAGTAACACTGACCAACGATGGCCCGGTTACTTTTATCTTGAAAAGCTAGAGCTTTGCCTATTTAGGGTCCTGGTCAGAAGATTCTGACTCCTCAGTCTCTTCCTCAGTTTCGCCCTTGGCCTCTTTGTGAAGAATCCTTCCTGCAATTACACCAACTTCAAACAGCATCCACATCGGGATTGCGACAAAGGCTTGAGAGAGAGGGTCCTGAGGTGTCAGAAACATGCCAGCGACAAAGCAGCCGATGATAATGTAAGGCCGTTTTTCCACCAGTTTCTTTGGGGTAGTCACTCCGGAAAAAATCAGCAGCAAGGTGGCAATGGGGATTTCAAATACCAGGCCGAAGACCAGAAATAGCGATAAGACGAAATCTAGATATTGAGTGATGTCTGTCATCACTGCTACGGTTTCTGGCGCACTATTTACAAAAAAGGCAAACACGTAGTTAAAAACCAGGAAGTAGGCAAAGGCTATACCCAGATAAAAAAGCACCACACTGGATAGCAGAATCGGCATGGTTACGCGTATTTCGTTTCTATACAAACCTGGTGATATAAAAGCCCAGGCCTGATGCAGAATAAACGGAACGGCTAAAAATATAGCGGCATAAATTGAGGTTTTGAATGGAATCATGAACGGTGATGTCACACCGGTTGCGATCATATTCGATCCTTCAGGCAACACATCAATCAATGGTTTGGATACGAAAATATAAAGATCATTGCCGAACGGGAAAATGCAAAGGAACAGCACGAGAATTAACACAAAGCAACGTACCAGTCTGTCTCTCAGCTCGATCAGATGAGAAATTAACGGCTGTTCTTTGGGGTCTTCGAGATCTGGGTTTTCGGTTTCGGCCATTGCTGATAATTTCTATTCGTTAGTCTTGTCGGGTTTTCCAGTCTCATCGGCCTTTGTTGAAGCAGGGGGTTGTGAGTTTGTGCTTACTGGACTATTTGATTGTTCTGGTTTTGCTGGTTGTTCTGGTGTTACAGGCTTAATAATTCTTGCTGCGGGATCGCTGCTAGCCAGTTTTTCTAGAGGATCAATGCTATCAGGGCTTTCATCAGTACTGCTACTGTCGCCTTTTAAATTATCAGTCACATCAGATAATTGTTTTTTCAGGTTCAGATCATTCTTGATGGATTCAGCTTGGTTTTTAACCGAGTCTATGGATTCAGTAATCTGGCTTTTTGTATTTTTGAATTTTGCCATAATATCTTCATTACGAAGTTGACGGCGGATTTCATCGGCACCCACTTCCTGTTCTATTTCACGTTTAATGCTGTTGAAACTTCTGCGCAATCTGCCAATCCACAGGCCGAGCGTTTTAATTGCGCCAGGCAAGCGGTCAGGGCCGAGTACCACAAGGGCAACGACGCAGATAATTATCAATTCAAAAAAGCTGGGATCAAACATTTGAAACCGAATTTGCCTGCATATATGCAGATTATGGATTTGTGAGTGTTAGTGAAGGATTCTGACCATTAAAGAAAAAAGCTATGCCTGTTTTTCTTCAGCTGATTCATCAACCTTTTCTGCTTTTACATCGAAGGTATCATTCTCTTCTTCGATTTTTGCTTGCTCATTCTGGGTAGTTTCTTCATCTTCTTTTATGGCACTTTTAAATCCCTTTAGTGCGCCTCCCAGATCAGAGCCTATATTTTTTAGTTTTTTGGTGCCAAACACCAGGATCACAATCCCCAGGATAATAAGTAGTTGTGTGATGCTAATTCCGCCAAGCCCCATGATAACCTCCTATAAAAATTCTTTTTTTTTCTGCATGTTAAAGGCAACAAGTAGCCCATTAACGGCAATGGGTTGCCATTGTAGCAGATGGATCCTTTGTTTAACTCTGCTCGCGTGAGGCTTTTTCATCCAGGCCGCTGACGCCGAAACGTCTGTCGAGCTCTGTCAGTACAGCCTCGGGGCCAGTACCCAGTTTTGCCAGCATAACCAGGGTATGAAACCACAAATCGGCAGTTTCATAGATTATATGCTCTATATTGCCATCCTGTTCTGCTTCCCTGGCAGCTTCGATTGTTTCATCAGCCTCTTCTGCAACTTTTGCCAGAATTTTTTCCAGGCCCTTGTGATGCAGTTGAGCCACATAGGATGAATCAGGATCAGCTGATTTTCGCTCTTCAATAATGGCAGCCAGTCTCTGCAGGGTGTCAGTCATTATGGTCTCTGTTTGTCAGCGTTAACGATATATTTCGTCTGGATTCTTGATAACGGGCTCATTTTCGACCCATTGATCATTTTCAAGCTTCAAAAAATAACAGCTTTCTCTTCCGGTATGACAGGCAATACCACCTAGCTGTTCAACACTAAATACCAGACTGTCATAGTCGCAATCCAGATAGATGCCATGTAAGACCTGCATGTGACCAGAATCCTCACCTTTGCGCCAGAGCTTTTGTCTTGAGCGCGACCAGTAAATTGCCCGGTTTTCCTTCACTGCCAGGGATAACGCTGCTCTGTTTACCCAGGCCTGCATAAGAATACGGCCACTTTCCCAGTCCTGGGCTGTGGCAGGAATCAGGCCATCACTATTCCACTTTATCTGGTCTAACCAGTCAGTACTCATGGTTTAAAACTCGCCAATTTCAGGAGCCAAGAATACTCTATTTTGGGGCCTGAAGTCAGAATTCAAGGGATGCGTAGACAAATAAAACAGGCAATAGCATATAGCTATCGACCTGTTTATTCTCGCCACAGAACAAGTAAGGCAATGCCGGCAGTTACCAGTATCAGTGTGGTAGCCGACATATTATCCAGCATGGGGGCTACTCTGGGGTGGAGTGAGATGGCCGCAGCTGCCAGTGCAACAATGCCAAAACCCAGATAACGTCGCGATCTTGCCTTGTTTCTCCTGGCCTCAAGGGCTTCTTTTTCTTTGTACTGATTTTCCCGGTGACTGCGTAAGGTTTTTAATTCCTGCAAGGATTCATAAATCAATTCAGGTATTTGCGGGAGTTGTTCCAGCCACTGCGGAATTTTTTCAGTGATTTTTTTCAGGTTGTTAATGGGTGACAGGCGTTTGCGTTGCCAGTTTTCGAGAAAAGGAAGCGCATTTTCCCAGAGGTCGAGTTCAGGATAAAGCTGCTTGCCCAGCCCTTCAATATTGAGCAGTGTTTTTTGCAACAGCACCAGAGAGGGCTGCACTTCCATATTAAAACGACGGGCAGTGCGAAACAGTTGCAACAGCAGCATGCCAAATGAAATATCTTTCAGGGGTTTCTGAAAAATGGGTTCACAGACGCTGCGCATAGTGGATTCAAAGGCATTGATCGGCGTGTCAGGGGGTACCCAGCCACATTCCACATGTAACTCTGCCACCCTGCGATAGTCCCTTTTAAAAATTGCCAATAAGTTTCGCGCTAGATAATACTGGTCATCTTTGCTGAGTGTGCCAATGATGGCGCAATCAAGTGCGATGTATTGTGGTTGATCAGGATGCTCTCTGGAAACAAAGACGTTGCCGGGGTGCATGTCGGCGTGAAAAAAGCTGTGATCAAATACTTGCGTGAAGAATATTTCGACACCGCGCTCGGCAAGTAATTTCAGATCGATACCGGCTCCTTTAAGTTCTTCTATCTGACTCACGGGGATGCCATAGATACGTTCCATCACCAGTACATTGAGTCGACAGTAATCCCAGTACACTTTTGGGACATATAACAAATAAGAATTTTCAAAATTCCGTTTTAGCTGTGTGGCATTTGCGCCTTCCGACATAAGATTAAGTTCATCATGGATGATGTATTCATAATCCTGAACCACCTCAACAACCTTCAGGCGTTTTCCCTGATCTATGTTGTTCTCCACAAAAGTAGCAATTCTTTTTAGCAGGGCAATATCCTGGGTAATAATTTCCTGAATTCCGGGACGAATTACCTTGATGACAATTTCTTCGCCTGAGGGAAGTTTTGCAGCATGGACCTGGGCAACGGAGGCAGAGGCAAGAGGGCTGGCAGAAAAGTCATTAAACAGATTTTCAATCTTGTCGTTGAGGGCCTCTTCTATAAGATTGATGGCTTGCTGTTCATCAAAAGGGGGAACATTATCCTGCAGGCCAGCAAGGTCATCTGCTATATCTTCAGGGACCATGTCACGTCGCGTGGACAACAATTGGCCAAACTTGATAAAGATAGGACCAAGTTCTTCCAGCGCCCGGCGCAGTCGTTCACCACGAGTCATATTTGCCAGGCCAGATACGCAAGGCAAGGGTAAGCCCAGCACTGTTGAAAGCAGACGTGCCTGGCTGAAGCTTTTAAACAATTCTCCCAGGCGATATTTATTCGCTACCCGGTAGATTTTAAGTAGTCTTAATAAGCTGTTCAAAACGCTAATATGGATCCGCTTTTAATAAGGGCGGCCACAATATCACTATTCAGAATCTCAGTAAAATCAACAGACTTGCTTAGGTTGGTGTGCATCCAGGGGGTGTGTAAAATGCTTGTTATGCTCAATAAAACAAAAGGCTGTTATGTCCAATAAACATACTAAGAAAACTGTTAATGCATCAACAGCGTGGCAGAACATAGCTAAAGTAAGCGGGCAGAGGATAAGGAACAGGAAATGATTATATTTAGAGGGCTTTTAATTTTTATCTTGCTGGTCAGTCCTGTGCTACAGGCGCAGACACTTTCCCTTGAAGGGAGATATGAACTTGATCGTTATTTGGCACAGTCCATAGAAAATTCCAGAATTCCAGGAGTCGTGGCGCTGGTGACCAATGGGGATGGTGTGGTTTATCACAGCGCCTTTGGTCTTATGGATACCGGTAATAGCAAAGCAATGACTAAGGATGCCTTTTTCCGCATAGCTTCGATGACCAAGCCAATAACTTCGCTTGCAGTAATGATGCTGTTGGAAGAAGGGAAAATTGCGCTGGATGACCCTATTGAAAAATATCTGCCGATGCTGGCAAACAGGGAAGTGTTTACCCGGTTCGATCTGGAGACGGGAGAGTACTCCTCAAGGCCGGCAGAAAAACTGATCACCATTCGTCACTTGCTAACTCATACCTCGGGTCTGGGATATTCCTTCGATAGTCCTGTTTTAACCAAGGCCCTCGGCAGTGATTTTGCTGCCAGTGCCACGACACTTCCGCTGTTGCATGAGCCGGGGGAAGAATGGACTTACGGTGAAAGCACGCGGGTGCTGGGACATCTGGTGGAAACAGTTTCCGGGAAGGAACTTTTTAAATTTATGCAGGAAAGAATTCTTCAGCCACTGGGGATGAACGAGACTTATTATGATATTCCGTTAAGCAATAGCGCGCGTGCTGTGACGACACATGCCTGGAATGGGTCAAGTCTGATTGAAACGCCTAATCCAGCCGGGATGATCTCTTCGGCTCATAATGGAGACGCTGGGCTGTCTTCTACTGCACAGGATTATGCGCGTTTTATTCGTCTGTTCCTCAATGAGGGGGTCACAGAAAATGGGGCAAGAATTGTGTCAGCAGAAACTATTGCTGATATGGGCCGAAATCATACCGGTGATGTGGCGGTGCGTTTGATGCCTGCTGCCAATCCCGGGCTTAGCGAACCTTTTCCACTAGGTGCAGGTGTTGACCGCTATGGACTGGGTTTTCAGGTCACCATGCAGCCGTCAGGAAACTCCAGGGCACCAGGCTCTCTGGCCTGGGCAGGAATTTTTAATACTGAGTTCTGGATTGATGCGGAAAATAACATCGGTGCTGTCTTGATGATGCAATATCTGCCTTTTTATGATCAGGTGGCTGTTGAAGTGCTGCAGGGCTTTGAGCAAAGAATCTACGAGAACCTGGCACAATAAGCGTATGAGATTGAAAATCAGGTTGCGGAAAGAGAGCTGATTCTTGTCGTCCTGGCCTCCAGACGATCGACTCTTAATCTCAGCTTATCAACGCTCTGGTAAAAGCTTTTGAGTTCAACCGCGGATGGAAATATTTTCTTTTCCTCATGCAGATAGTCGTCAATATCTTTTTTTAAATTATCCCGGGATTGTCTGGTAAATTTTCCTGCTGCAGAAAAACTGTCACTCAATGCCTGGGTTGGTAGATCACCAATTAATTTACTGATCTGGTATTCCCAGTCGAGATCGATATTTTGCAGAATTTCCTGAAGTGAGGTAAGCAGGCCCACATTGCCGGTAATGACGATACCGTCTTTGCGTAAATCGGCGCTTTTCTTTTTGACCAATAATTTTGCCAAGGCAGTCGCAGTGCCGTGAATTATGGTGTCAGCTTTAAACTCTTCGCTACTGGAGAGGACGAGTCTGTCATCACACACCATGATATTAATCACAAGATTTGGTAAGTCACAATGCACTCTCAATATTTTGCCAGAAAGGGCTTCAAGTTTCTTTCGGGCAAGCGTGTCCATAGACAAAACCTGATTCAGGCAGGTTTCCATGCTGGATAAAATGGCAGAGTGAAAAAGGCTTGCAAGCATAGTATTTGCCTATTCAGGCATTGAGTAATTCTAAAGGGCTTTATGGCCGACATGAATGGCGCAGATGCCGCCCATCACATTATGGTATTCACAGTTTTCAAAGCCAGCATCAAGCATCATCTGCTTCAGAGTTTCCTGGTCAGGGTGCATGCGGATGGATTCAACCAGATATTTATAGCTATCACCGTCACCTGTAATCAGCTGGCCAGCTTTGGGCCATAAAGTTGAATATAGATCATAAGCTTTGCCAATCAGGGGATTAACCGGTTTGGAAAACTCCAGCACCAGCACTCTGCCACCAGGCTTGGTCATGGCAAACATCGAAGCCAGCGCAGCTTGCTTGTCAGTCACATTTCTCAAGCCATAAGCAATGCAAATACAGTCAAAAGTATTTTCCTTGAAAGGAAGCTTCTCTGCATTGGCCAGGGAATAACTGATATTGCCACTTTTGCCTTTATCAATAATTCTGTCACGCCCCACCCGGAGCATTGATTCATTGATATCAGCGAGAATCACCTGACCCTGCTTTCCAACCAGAGGAGAAAAAAGCAAACTGAAATCGCCGGTGCCTCCAGCGAGATCAAGAACGCTCATGCCTGGTCTGAGGGCGCTTAATTCAACGGTATAGCGCTTGATGATTCTGTGTGTACCAAGGGACATCACATCATTCATCAAGTCATACTTGCTGGCCACAGAATGAAAGACCTGACCTACCAGGTCGGCCTTATCTTCTAAGGCAACCTGCTGATATCCAAAATGTGTGGTTTTACCCTGACTATCGTTATTCATGTTTTGCTGAAAATTTCATAGGCTTCTAAAAAGGTTATTGTACTGCAATGCCGTTTAGAAACGTATGGGGATGATGTATCGACAGATTCGGAGAAAAGGTGTTCTGGGAAAAGTAGATGGGGAGATAAGAAGCGCACAAGATTCGCTCTAATCATTAATTGGCATGATATTAACGATCTGTACGTCATCTGGCAGGTTTTCCCTGCGCGCACCGGCTTTTTCTAATTTCATAAGATAGCTGTCCCATAAGGCAGCCTGATTCAGGCACAACTCCCTCAGGTATTCCCAGCTGTAGATTCCGGTATTGTGATCGTCATCGAAATGCAGGCGTATGGCATAGTTTCCAATGGCGTCAATGTTAGCTATTTTGACGCGCTTTTTCCCGGTCTGCAGTACTTCCTGGCCCTGGCCATGACCTCTTACTTCTGCTGAGGGTGAGTTCACACGCAGGAATTCAGCAGGTAAAGAATAAATGCCGCCATCATCATACTTAAGTTCCAGTATGGCTGATTTACGGTGCAGTTTAATATCATCAGGCTGCATCTTGTTATCGCTCGTCTAAAAAATTATTGGGAAAAATAAAAGGCACTAAAGAATAAATCGACTCAAATCATCATCCGCTGCAAGATCGCCCAGATTTGCATCGACAAATTTTTCATCCACAAGCACAGAGCCTTTTCCCGCGCTGACCAATTCCCTGGCGCTGAAAGATGTTTCTTCAAGGAGTCTTTCCAGTACCGTGTGCAAACGCCGGGCACCGATATTTTCAGTGCGTTCATTAACTTGCCAGGCGATTTCAGATATACGCTTGATACCGCCGTCGGTGAACTTAAGCTCAAGCCCTTCAGTTTGCATCAGGGCAACATATTGTTTGCTCAAGGATGCATCAGGTTCGGTAAGAATTCGTGCAAAATCTTCGGCACTCAGGGCATCAAGTTCGACTCGAATAGGCAGGCGACCTTGTAGCTCAGGAATCAGATCCGATGGTTTTGAAAGATGGAAGGCTCCTGAAGCAATAAAGAGAATGTGGTCTGTTTTAACAGAGCCGTATTTAGTGGAAACGGTTGAGCCTTCAATCAGTGGCAGTAAATCCCGTTGCACACCCTCTCTGGAAACGCCGCCGCCATGTACTTCATTTTTTGTGGCAACCTTGTCAATTTCATCGATAAAAACAATGGCAGTCTGTTCGGTGATTTCAATGGCGCGGGTTTTGAGTTCATCTTCATTGACCAGTTTTTGAGCTTCCTCGTCCTGCAGAATTTTCAAGGCAGATTTAACACTGACGCGTCTTGGCTTACTGCGGCCAGCGCCCATATTTGAAAACATGCTGCTTAGTTGGCTGGACATATCTTCCATGCCCGGGGGGGCCATAATTTCAACGCCCACCTTGTCCGCTACCTTGATTTCAATTTCCTTGTCATCAAGATCTCCTTCGCGCAGTTTTTTACGAAATACCTGGCGTGAACCTGAAGATTCTTCAGAGTCATCAGAGGAGCCTGGCAAGAGAATATCCAGCACCTGATCTTCAGCTGCATTGGCGGCCTGACTGGACACTTTTTGTAATTGCTCTTCGCGCAACATCTTTACCGCGGCATCGACCAGATCCCTGATTATTGATTCCACATCCCTGCCGACATAACCCACTTCAGTAAACTTGGTCGCTTCAATTTTGATAAATGGGGAGCCCGCCAGTTTTGCCAGGCGGCGTGCAATTTCAGTTTTACCCACACCTGTGGGTCCGATCATAAGAATATTTTTAGGTGTTATTTCCTGGCGCATGGCTTCAGGAAGCTGCATGCGGCGCCAGCGATTACGCAGGGCTATAGCGACTGCCCGTTTCGCGTCATGCTGCCCAATAATATGTTTATCAAGTTCGGTGGCAATTTCTTTAGGGGTAAAATCTGTCATAAAAAATCAGTTATCCAGTACTTCTATGGTTAAATTATGGTTTGTGTATACGCAAATATCAGCGGCAATGTTGAGACTTTTTTCAACAACATCCCTGGCATCAAGTTCTGTATTATCCAGAAGAGCGCGTGCGGCTGATTGCGCAAAGCTGCCGCCTGAACCGATTGCCATCAGGCTGTCTTCAGGTTCAATCACATCGCCATTGCCAGTAATGATCAGGGAGGTATCCTGGTCGGCGACCACCAGTAGTGCCTCCAGCCTGCGCAGTGCACGTTCGGTACGCCAAAGCTTGGCAAGTTCCACTGCTGCCCGGGTTAGTTTGCCAGAGTGTTTTTCGAGTTGTTCTTCAAAGCGCTCAAATAGGGTGAAGGCATCTGCGGTACCACCTGCAAAGCCTGCAATCACCTTATCGTTGTAGAGGCGTCTGACTTTTCGCGCATTGCCTTTCATCACGGTATTGCCCTGGCTTACCTGGCCATCGCCGCCAACGACTACCTGACCATTCCTGCGTACTGACAAGATAGTAGTTCCTCTATATTGATCCATGCTGGCTCCTGAATAAGTTGCTAAGTAAATACTATCTATGGCTGATTAAAACCATATTGGGGCAAATGCCGGAAAATCAAGCGGGGAAACACCTGTGCTGACTGAAAAATCAGGGACTTGGTATGCGCATACGGATGGGATCGATATTATTTTCAATCAATGTGTTCTCGGCGCTTTCTACGGCATTACGGCCAGCAAAGGGGCCGGCCTGAACTCGATACCAGGTTCTGCCTGATAGTGGAGCTGGCTGAATACGGGTGTCGAGATTCAACAGGATTAGACGGGCTCGCAGTGACTCCGCATCATTAGGATCGAGAAAAGAGCCAGCCTGTAACAGATAGGTTATTTGATTGTTTTCATCTTCCAATGCGCTTGATGCAAGTTCTACGGGGACAACATTCACCTCTACTTCAGCCTGGGGCAGATAGTCATAAAACTCAAGTTGTGTGGCGGAGTCGCTTGCTTCGTTTTCGTTGCCCAGGCCGGGAATTGCCACTTCGGAAATGGAGGCGCCATTGTTCAGCTGTGTCAGAGAAAAATAGCCAACCATGCAAAGTAATACGCCACCGAAAAGCCCTGAAAAAAACCAGCTCCAGTGGTTACTGTTGTCAGAGGAGTTGCGTGTAGCAGAGCGCACAGGTTTCTTTGGGGCGGTAGTGCTGCTGGCTTTTTTCTTTTTTGCGAAATCTTGTGCCATATATCCTCTATAGAATAGCTGTGAACGATATTCTCACTTTACTGTTCTATTGGCTGCTGTATTTATTGCTCTATGTACTGATCTTTCCAGGAGAGTTCGAATTATCCTTTAAAAGCGTCTCAGGAAGAAGCGCCCTGGTTAATTACCTGCAAAGCAATTTAAGTAAAGTCCAGTGGATCGACATCGACTGACCAGCGCACTTTTCTCTTCTCGGGATGGTTTTCCATTAGCGGGATTAGCAGGGAAAGGTACTTTTGAATGGTGGATCGTTTATCCGCTTCAATGATTAGTTGCATGCGAAACAAGCCGGCCCGTTTTTCCATCGGTGACGGCATTGGGCCTATTATAGAAAGATCCGGAAAAGTGTGTTGCACAGCATTGATCACATCCTGTAGAAAATTAAAGGGCAGGGGCTGGGAGCTTGCTTCTGCGCGAATTAAGGCCATATAGCTAAATGGAGGCAATCTGCCCAGCTGCCTTTCTTCAAGCAGTTTCCTGGCGAAAGGTCCGTATCCATGTCTGATCAATGCCTGCAAGGTAGGGTGAGTACTGTTATAGGTCTGGATGACGACTTCGCCCTGTGTTTCTCCTCTTCCCGCTCTGCCGGCAACCTGGATCAGTAATTGGCCCATTTGCTCCTGACCGCGAAAGTCTGCACTGAATAGCCCGCCATCAGCATCCAGCACTGCAACCAGCGTGACATTGGGAAAATGATGTCCTTTCGACAGCATCTGTGTGCCTACCAAAATACAGGGATCACCACTGTCCACTTTTTCAATAATGTCGTGCAAGGTTTCCCTGTTGCGGGTCGAATCCCTGTCTATGCGATGGACAGGAATTTCGGGGAAAAGCTCTCTCACCGTTTGCTCGGTTTTTTCTGTACCCAGCCCCATGGCTGCCAGATCGGTGCTACTACATTCCTCACATTTTTGTGCGAGCGCTTTCTGGGATTCACAATGGTGACAGCTGAGCCGGGGAGGATTCCGGTGTAAGGTATAACTGCTGTCACAGCGGGGACAGGTAGCAATCCAGCCACAGTCCCGGCATAGCAAAATGGGGGCGAAGCCGCGACGATTTAAAAATATAAGTACCTGATTTTTTCTACCCAGGTGGGAGCGAATCATGTCAATCAGCGAGTTTGAAAATCCATCTGTTAATTCCTGCCCTTTCAGATCCAACAAACGGTATTCCGGATGGCTTGCGTCCCCGGCACGCTCAGTGAGCTGCAGATATTGAAAGCGTCCGGCCAGGGCATTATTCAAACTTTCCAGGCTGGGTGTAGCTGTGCCCAAAATAACCGGGATATCCAGCTGCCTGGCCCGGTAGATAGCCAGGTCTCTGCCGGAATAGCGAAAGCCATCCTGTTGTTTATAGGATGCGTCATGTTCTTCATCAACAATGATCAGGCCAGGTCTGGCCAACGGGGTAAAAATTGCCGAACGGGTGCCGATAATAATATCCGCTTTTCCGTTACCGGCCCGCAACCAGGCTGACAAGCGCTGGGTGCCGGTGAGGCCAGAGTGGAAAACAGCAATTTCCCGATTAAACCTTGACTCAAAGCGCCGCAATGTCTGTGGAGTCAGGCTGATTTCCGGGACCAGCACAAGAGCCTGTAGTCCTTTTTCAAGTACATCAGCGATTGCCTGCAGATAGATTTCAGTCTTGCCGCTGCCGGTAACGCCTTCAAGTAAAGAAACGCTGTAATGCTCAATGTCCTTTCTGATGGCGGTAAGAGCAGACTGCTGTTGTTTATTTAACTGCAGGGGGGCATCGTCACCGTAAATTTCACCGGTATTATTTTTACTGCTAACAGGCGTTGAGATTTCTTCAATGAGGCCCTTGTCTGCCAGAGTTTTCAGGCAGGCTACAACTTCACCACTGATGCTTTCCTTTAGCGCGGCGGCAGTTATTTTTTTCCGGGCAATAATAAGTGACAGGACCTGCAACTGTCTGGGGGCATTTTTCAAGGTGGATTGATTCAGGTTTTCACCGGCAGCGCTTGCTTGCCAACTCGGCATTTGTTTTTCTTCTGCGGGTTTCCCCTTTCTTATCTGGGCCGGCAGGGAGGTTTGCAATGCTTGCCCGACAGGAAACTGGTAATAGTCTGCCGCCCAAAGGTATAAGGACATAAGGTGGCCATCAATTACCGGGAGTTGATCAATCAATTTATCAGCAGCTTTAATTTTGCCGGCCGGAAAATCACTCTCATTGCTGCAGCCGGTAATTATGCCAATCATGCGTCTGTTGCCGAAGGGAACCTGGACGCGAACCCCGGGCTTTAAGCTTTCCACAGGACAATTAGCGGGAGGCCTGTAATCGAAGGTCCGGCGTAATGGCGAGGGGATGGCAACCTGTATGAATATGTCTTTTGTCACTTTTTAAATCTGAGCTGGCGGAAAAGCATGGGTGTTTCCTGTCAGAGAGCGGGAAAGCATCTCTGGTGAATTAATTCGTCCCTCTTCTCTATTAAGGGGGCTGAGAGAGAATATAGCAAAATACAGTCAGGAGAGGAGATTCCCGATAGCTTGGTTTATACTTTGCACATTTTAAAGCCATGTCTGTGGAGTAAGACCCCTTATGCAAAGCCAACAAGTTCCAGATGAGCTGCTTGCACTGCGCGACGAAATAGATCGTATCGATAATGAACTGATAAATCTGCTAGCAGAGCGCTTTTCCGTTACTGCAAAAGTGGGTCAGTTAAAAGCCAAAAACCAGCTTGACTCAGTAGATCCGGTTCGTGAACAGGAAAAGCTTGAAAGGCTGAGGCAGCTGGCGAGTGATAAGTCGCTCAATAGTGATTTTATCCTGGATTTATTCCAGATGGTCTTTGATGAAGTCGTTAAAAATCACCGGTCCTTTTTGAAATGAAGGCTGAGGCCGTCCAGAAGATTGTCTGCTTGCCAGAATCAGGTACTTAGCATTCAAGGCTTATGTCTGGTTTGAGCAGGACATTTCTACAAAGACGCTATAATCGATGCAAGGTCTCTTGTGCTAAAACCAGTTTCTGTTAGAATGCGCGCTCTTTTTTCCTTGCTGAAAATGATTTGCGGGGAATACGAGAAAAGCCAAAAAATAATGAATATGGTGCCTGACTGCATAAAGTTTCAGGTAGCGATATTCGGAGAAATAGACAATGAAAGCAGATATTCATCCTAAATATCAGGATATTAGCGTTACCTGTGGTTGTGGTAATGTAATCCAGACACGCTCTACCTTAAGTGATGACGTCCGTGTTGACGTATGTTCACAGTGTCACCCGTTCTATACCGGAAAGCAGAAAATTGTTGATACCGGTGGACGAGTAGACCGCTTCAAGAAACGCTTCGGTGGTGCTCGTAAGGTCTGATGTGCAATATTTGCTGGCTGTTACTTATTCAGTGCAGCCAGTTAATTATTGAGCTATCGACTTATAACTGATCAGTTATAAGCAATTATCTTTAAAGAGCCAGGCAAATAATCAGCCTGTTAGAAAGGTGAATTTACGCCTTCTTGCCCAGCACTGTTTTCACCGGTCTGGGTAGCATCAAAGTCAGGTATGTTTTCCTTCCTGAAAACCTCAAAGAACGCACCCTCTTCACCAGGGCTTGCCCTAAGACCTGTTTGGGGATTAATGCGTACGAACTCCAGATCGTCAGGTTGGCTCATGCTGGCATTTGGTAAATCTGCCAGTACCGGTTTCATGAAATCTATCCATATGGGTAGAGCGACAGTAGCGGCCTGCTCACTCTTGCCTAAAGTGTCGGGCTGGTCGTAGCCGACATATACCGTAGTCACAATATTACCGTTAAACCCTGAAAACCAGAGATCTTTATTGTCGTTGGTCGTGCCCGTTTTGCCATGAATATCTTCTCTGTCGGGCATTGCACGATTAGCCGGCCGGCCACTGCCACTGGTAATCACTGAGCGTAGTATTGAATTCATAATATAGCTTACCCGTTCATCGATAATGCGCGGAGCTGGTGTGACAGCTGGAATTTCCGGCACCTGATTACTTTCCAGAAGGGAGTCAATTACTGCCATGTTTTCACAGGTATTGCAGACAGTATAAGGTTGCGCACGAAACATCTCGCCGTCATTAAAATTATCAATTCGTTGAATCAGGAAGGGCTCAACTTTGTGACCGCCGTTGGCAAAAACAGCATAAGCCGTTGCAACTTCCAGGGGATGTACAGCATGGGTTCCGATAGCGACAGTCAGGTCATTTTTATCGATGTCATCGGTATTAAAACCGAAGCGTGATATATACGGCAGTACCACGTCAGAGCCCAAAGCATCGTAAAGTCTTAATGACACCAGGTTTTTCGATTGGGTGAGAGCATATTTGAGTCTTATGGGCCCCATAAAATCGCCGTTAAAATTTTCTGGTCGGTAATCACTGCGAGCCAGAGGGGCGTCATTGATAAGTGAAGCTGCGGTATAACCGTTTTCCAGAGCTGCAGCATAGAGAAAAGGTTTGATGTTTGAGCCTGGCTGACGAGTGGCCAGTGTTACCCGGTTAAACTGGCCATTGTTGCGGCGGTCATTGAACTCATATCCCCCGACAAGGGAGAGGATGGCGCCGGTATTTGGATCAAGAGAAACAAGACCGCCATTTACTGCAGGGATCTGACCAAGCATCCATTGACCTTGTTGATTCTGCATTACTCGAATCAGGTCGCCAGCATCGACAACTTCATCAGCAGAACGCGGGGAGGAGCCCCAGGTGCTGTTGGTGATAAATCGCTTTGCCCAGCGAATGCCATCCCATTCAATAGTAATGGAATCCCCTGATGCCAAAATCGCCGTAATTGTGCGCTCTTCAACTGACTGAACAAATGCGGGTAACTGGAAAGCAATTGTTGGAGTTCTTCTTAATACATCAAGCCAGTGGTCTATAGAGCTATCTTCAGCCGGGCGCAGGTGATTTTCCCGGCCACGATAACCGTGACGCCTGTCGTAATTTTCCAGACCACCCTGCAAGGCAAGATTTGCGGTTCCCTGCATGGTACTGCTGATTGTGGTATAGACTTCAAAACCATCGGTTAGCGCCAGGTCTCCATAAAGCTTGATCATATCCTGACGAACCATTTCTGCTATATAAGGTGCATCCAGCTCAGTTTCCCGGCCATGGCGAAAAGCGGTGTTGGCTGCGGCATTGGCTTGGTCAAAGTCATTTTGCGTAATCATGCCTTGATCCTGCATCCGCGACAGAACCCGTTCACGAACCGATTTTGCCTCGTCTCTGGATGACAAGGGATTATAAGCATTGGGTCTGGGCAAAAGCCCGATCATGGTGGCGGCTTCTGCCAGGGTCAGTTCGTTTACAGTTTTGTCATAGTATTGCTGTGCTGCCGCAGCGATACCGTATGCGGATATTCCAAAAAAAGTTTTATTCAGGTAAAGCTCAAGGATTTCTTCCTTGGTGAGCTCACGCTCCATTTTCAGGGCAAGCAAAATTTCCTTAAATTTTCGGGTATGTGGAGATTCGCCTTCGAAGAAAAAGTTTTTTGTCACCTGCATGGTGATTGTGCTGCCGCCGCCCCAGTCATTGCCGGTGAAAATGCCCACGACTGATCTTAGAAGGCCGAGAGGATCCACACCTCTGTGGCTGTAAAAGCGCTTGTCTTCGGTAGAAACAAGAGCGTCTATGATCTGTTTGGGGATTTCATCAAATTTGATTGGAGTGCTGCGACGGCTGCCGAACTCGGCGATAAGCTTGTCATCGGAGGAGTAAATGCGCAGGGGATTTTCCAAACGCAGATTGGTATAAGTCTCCCTGTCTGGCAGCTTGGGAGAAATATACAGGTACATACTGGCGGCCACCATCACCACGCCAATGCAAACGGTGATGCCAGACCAGGCTAGAAAGTACGCTATTTTCTTTGTTTTATTCATCACCGGGCAGTTAAAAGGCCAAATCAGATGGTGTTTTGTTACAGCCACCCATTTTAAACACTTTTAGCATTCTAGGTTAGCAATCTGGCTGATTTAGCTATAAAGGCATAATACTGGTCGGCAATGTCAGAGAATATGGGGTTTTTGTAAAGTAATTCTCCTTTTTACCTCTGGAAACCCTGTTTAATTGGTCTGAAACAAACTTTGGATAATAATAAGGGCTGATTTCACGCAATTGTGAACCCGCTAGAAAATTAATGTAATTTGTAAAAAATTGCGATAATTACTTGAAATCAATACTTAAATTAATTAACGTGCCAAGTCGTATCTGATAGTAAAAGGTAGTAATGATGGCGATACAATCGTATTGGGTGGTGTGTTCCGTGAAGAAATTACAACGACAGTGACCAAGACACCAGTACTTGTAGATTTACCTTATGTGGGTAATCTCTTCAAGCGGACTGAAAGCGCTGAAACGAAAACGGAACTTTTGATTTTCATCACACCCTCTATCATCAAAGAAGTAATGTAATCTTGGTAAATTAACTCAGGATTGTTTTCCGGCATATCGGGTAGAATGGTATGTCGGATTTATTTGTTTGTCATTTGTTAACTTTTTCAGCTGAAAACTCCATATAAAAATGAATAAAGCATTGGATAATATTTTCCTCATCGGACCTATGGGAGCAGGTAAAACCACCATAGGGCGACAACTTGCGCGCAGTTTAAAAATGGATTTTGTCGACTCTGACGAACAAATCGAAGAAAGGACTGGTGCCAATATTTCCTGGATTTTTGATATGGAGGGTGAGGATGGTTTTCGGCAGCGGGAAAAAAAGGTCATAGAAGAACTGACCCTGGGCAAGAATATAGTGCTAGCCACAGGTGGCGGAGCCGTCTTGGCGCCAGAGAACAGGAAATATTTACAAAGCCGGGGAACTGTTGTTTACCTGATGGCAACTATTGGTCAGCAAGAGGAGAGAACACGGCATGATCAGCGCAGGCCCTTAATCCAGAATGTTGACGATATAACGGAAAAGCTTACTGAATTAATGGCGCTTCGAGATCCGCTGTACAGAGAAATTGCCGATCATGTGGTGATGACTAACAGGCGCAGCCCTAAATCTGTTAGCAGTGAAATAGTGAAACAGTTATTCGGGGAAGAAGCCCATGAAGAGTAAATCTGCCAGCACTCAGAGCCGGCAGCTTGTTTCTGTGGAATTGGGGGATAGAAGCTACCCTATCCATATTGGTGATGATTTGTTATCAGACGCATCATTGCTGGAGCCTCATATTTCCGGTCAGCAGGTTTGTATTATTACAAATGACACCGTTGCACCGCTTTACCTTGAAACGCTGTCTGAAACCTTATCTGCGTATAGGCCCATCAACATCATCTTGCCCGATGGAGAAAAATACAAAACGCTGGATACTGTAAGCCTGATTTATGATCGACTCCTGGAAGAAAGGTTTAGCCGCTCTGCAACCCTTGTCGCCTTGGGTGGCGGGGTGATTGGCGATATGGTGGGTTTTGCAGCAGCAACTTACCAGCGTGGCATTGACTTCATACAGGTTCCTACAACGCTGCTTTCACAGGTGGATTCTTCAGTGGGAGGCAAGACAGGGGTAAACAGACCGTTGGGCAAGAATATGGTTGGTGCATTTTATCAGCCTAATTGTGTCCTGGCTGATACCTCGACTCTGGAAACTCTGCCAGATCGTGAGCTCAAGGCCGGGCTTGCAGAGGTGATTAAATATGGACTTATCAATAATCTGCCATTTTTAAATTGGCTGGATGCGAATATTGAGAAAATCCTGGCAAGGGATAAGGAATCACTGGCCTATGCAATTTGTACCAGTTGTGAGGATAAGGCCGCCATTGTTGCCATAGATGAACGGGAAGCAGGAATCCGCGCAATTCTCAATCTTGGACATACGTTTGGTCATGCCATAGAAACGGCAATGGGTTATGGTAACTGGTTACATGGTGAGGCCGTCGCTACAGGTATGGTTATGGCGGCGGACCTTTCCTGCCGGCTGGAGTTAATCAGTAAACAGGATTTTGAGCGGGTAAAAGACATCATTCAGCGTGCTCAATTGCCGGTATTTCCTCCTGCCGAGATGAGTGCGGAGACCTTTATTTCTCTGATGAGCAGGGATAAAAAAGCAGAGCAGGGAAGAATAAAATTTATTCTGCTGGAGCAGCTCGGCAAGGCCAGGGCCGGTGAGGAAATAGATCAGAAAACGCTCGCCTCCTTATTTTGATTGTTTATACAAAGCTTGCCTCCATGCCCTATTGCTTATGCAAGGGTCATGCAAACACGCACTTGTGCTGTTAAAGCTGCATGAGTGATGCATATTTTAGCGTTGTAAGTCCCTATAAACCTGATGTTTTTCCCTAAAGTCTCAAGTCTATATTTCCTCTAAAGGCCTGTTTTTCCTAGTTTTTGATGTGACAATCGCAAAGCTTTCAATTAAAGAATCTGTATTTTGTAAATTCTTTAATATGGAAGAAAGTAGTAAAAATGTAATGTAGAGATCCACGGAAAGAAGCCATTTTTTAATGGACGCCCCGTGACTACAATTTTGTTAAAACAAAATTAATTCATTCATAATCATCAAGGGGAGAATAGAATGAAATTTAGTCCATTCCATACCATTAGCAAGAAGAAGTTAGCCTTGTCAATTGCAGCATCTCTAGCGCTTGGCTCAGGTATTAGCAATATCGCTCTGGCCCAGGACGACGAAGAAGACGTAGCTCTCGAAGAAATCACGGTAACCGGTACTCGAATTCGTTCCGACGATTTCAGTAATGCCCAGCCCTCAACAGTTGTTGATTCAGCTTTATTAGACAACCTCGGTATAGTTAACCTGGGTGATGCAATGGCCAGCCTGCCTTCAAACGTAGGTAACAACACACCAACGGCTAATGCAGGCGGCAACTTTTTTAATGGCTCTAACATTGCCAACCTTCGTGGTCTGAACCCTTTCTTTGGTTCACGTACCCTGACTCTGGTTGACTCACGTCGCCATGTTCCTACTAACCAGGGCGATGGTGTTGACCTTAACTTTATCCCTTCAGTACTGATTGATCGTATGGAAGTGGTAACTGGTGGCGCTTCTGCCTCTTACGGTTCTGGTGCGATTGGTGGTGTAACAAACATCCTGCTTGATCGTGATCTGGAAGGCGGCAAGATTCAGGTCGACTAAGGTGTTTCCGGTGAAGACGATGGTGAAGATGTTCATATCGGCTTCGCATGGGGATCACAAATTGGTGAAAACGGTCATTTCATTTTTGGCTTTGAAGGTCAGGATGCCGGCGGTATTGGCAGCTGTATGGAAGCCCGTGACTGGTGTGCTGATAACGTAGCCGTTGTTACAAACGATGCATGGACCAATGATGGTGTTAATGGTCCGCGTTATTTGATTAAAGACCGCGTTGGTAGTAACAGCCAGCAGGTTAGTGGTCGTCCGATTTTCGGCATCACCAATACTACCTGTACTGATGATAGCTGTACTGCCTACCGGGCTTGGGATACTCCCAATGAATATGATCAGGGTGGCGAAGGTCGGCCAAACTATCAATACACCAATATGCGTTCTCCTGTAGAGCGTGAAGTGTTTTATTCGGCCTATACTCATGAAATCAGTGATGACATGACCTTTTTCATTGAAGGTTCAATGGGCAGCGTAGATACCTTTGCTCCACAGGGTAGTCTGGATACCACTTTTGGTTTTCTGGCGCCGGATAACTTCTATCTGAACCGTTTGCAGGCTGCGGGTTCTGATCCATGCCCATTGCAGGCATTTGGTGTTCCTTGTTTCTTTAACAAGAACTACTCAGGTGAAATTAACACCTACAATGAGACAACCACTGACCTGACTCGTTTTTCATTGGGTCTAAGTGGCCGTTTCGGTGACACTACCTGGACATGGGATACCTACTACCAGTACGGCGAATCCGAAAGGACTCAATTGGTCAATGATAATCTGCGTCTGGAAAGCTTTGGTTTTGCGGTGGATGCAGTAGATGATGGCAATGGTAATCCGGTTTGTCGTTTCATTCGTGACGGCATTCCTCCCGGCTTTATTAAAGATCCGGCGCTGCTTACTGATTGTAAACCGATTAATATTCTCCAGCCTGGCATAATCAATGAATCTGGTGGTCAGAGTTATGCCTGGGGTCGTCTGCTTGAAGACACAACAGTTGAACAGGATATGTTCGAATTTGTTGTCTCTGGTGAAGTCTTCGAAGGTTTTGGTGCAGGTCCTATCAGGGCGGCAGCAGGAGCTTCCTATCGTGATGAGTCAATTGCAAACATCTCTGACCCAGGTCAGCCAGATTATGCGCGTCGTGATTACCTGATCCAGTACGGTGAAAGCTTTTCTGGTGAAGTGGCGGTACTTGAGTATTTTGTTGAG